>URWA01000001.1 GCA_900551445.1 uncultured Bacteroides sp.
ATCCGGGCAAATCCGAAACACGGAGTCTGTTGCGCCACAGAAAGTCCTTCATCTGTTTCCTTGTTATTCCAAAACCTTTATAATAATCAATAAAGCGTCCCGGTTGTCTGCCATCGGCACAGAGGAACTTAAATTCTTCGTAAGCCTGAGAACAACGAAACTTCAGACAACTTCCTCTTGTATATCCGGGAACATCATTCAAGCTTGTGTGTTCTTCCTTCAATATCAGATACATCCTGTAATAATTGACACCATGCTCGCGGCAATATCCACGAAAGGAGCATGATTGTTTGCCAGATGAACATAATTCTTTAAAAGCAGAAAAAATCTGCCTGTAATATTCTACTTTTACCATATCTAAGATTTTATGGCAAAGTTAGAAATACTACAGGCAGACTACAATACGCTATCGCGGACGGTTGTACTTCTTTTCCAAACGTCTAAGCGTTTTTTTATAAGCTATTTTTCACACGAATTCATGCTTTCTGAAGCTGGCGGTCCATGGAGGCTGCCGCACGGCGTCCGTCGCCCATGGCCAGAATCACGGTGGCTCCACCTCGCACGATATCACCTCCGGCATAAATGGTCGGAATGGACGACTGCATATCCTCATTCACAGCAATAGTCCCTTTACGTCCCAGTTCCAAACCAGGAATAGAATGAGGTACAATCGGATTCGGCGAAACGCCCACACTGACAATGGCCATATCAATGTCCAATGTCACCGTAGCCCCCGGAATGGGCACCGGACTGCGACGACCGGATGCATCGGGTTCACCCAACTCCATTTTCTGCAACACCACTTGTTTCACCCGACCTTTCTCGTCGGCAATGTATTCAATCGGATTGTGCAGGGTCAGGAATTCCACACCTTCCTCCTTGGCATGTTTCACTTCCTCCAGACGGGCCGGCATTTCCGCTTCCGAACGACGGTAGATAATCATCGCCTTTTCCGCTCCCAGCCGACGAGCCGTACGTACGGAGTCCATGGCCGTATTTCCACCTCCAATCACAGCTACCCGCTTACCGAAGGTCACCGGAGTATCGGAATCTTCACTGGCCGCATCCATCAGGTTCACACGGGTCAAGTATTCGTTGGACGACATGATGTTGATGGAGTTCTCGCCCGGGATATTCATGAAATTAGGCAATCCAGCACCCGAAGCTACAAAGATTCCCTTGTAACCTTCGTTCTCCAAATCGTCCACGCTGAGGGTCTTCCCGATAATGCAGTCCTTGACAAAAGTCACGCCCATCTTCGACAGGTTCTCGATTTCCACATCCACAATCTTGTTGGGCAGACGGAACTCCGGAATACCATATTTCAGCACGCCACCAATTTCGTGCAAAGCCTCGAACACAGTCACGTCGTACCCCATCTTGGCCATGTCGCCCGCAAACGACAATCCTGCAGGTCCCGAACCGACCACTGCCACCTTGATGCCGTTCTTGGCTGCAATCTCCGGGACTGAAATCTGTCCGCT
This sequence comes from uncultured Bacteroides sp., assembly GCA_900551445.1. Classification (GTDB taxonomy): domain Bacteria; phylum Bacteroidota; class Bacteroidia; order Bacteroidales; family Bacteroidaceae; genus Phocaeicola. Next base: position 1,485 of record URWA01000001.1, read on the forward strand.
TTCCCGCTCGTAATCGGCTGCGAAACGTTCCAGATAACCGATAGCCACCGCTTCGTGTCCCATCTTCAAGTGGATACACTTCGACTCACACTGCTTTTCCTGCGGGCAGACACGTCCGCATACGGCCGGAAGCGCACTGGTTTTCTTCAACGTACGTGCTGCTTCCAAAAATTCCCCACGCTCAATGTTCTTGATGAAGCCCGGAATATCAATACCCACCGGACAGCCTTCCATGCAGGAAGGATTGGCACAGTCCAGGCATCGCTTGGCCTCTGTCAGAGCCTGTTCTTCGTTCAATCCCAGGTTCACTTCCTCCTTGCGGCTGTGTGAACGGTATTCCGGATCCAGTTCGTTCATCTTTACCCGAGGAATCAAGGTACGTTCTTTCGGTTTCATCCGCTTGCGCAACGCTTCACGCCACTCCGCATTACGTCCGGAAGCAGCCTGTTCCGCTTCACATGCTGCAGGATGCTCGTCCAGCTTATGGATTTCCTCCCGTTCGATGTCCTTGAAGGCGCCCATACGCTTGAGCATCTCGTCAAAGTCCACCTGATGGCCATCGAATTCCGGACCATCCACACACACGAACTTCGTCTTTCCTCCCACGGTGATGCGGCAGGCACCACACATACCCGTTCCATCCACCATGATGGTATTCAGGGATACATCGGTCGGGATATCGTATTTCTTTGTCAGCAGGCAGACAAACTTCATCATGATAGCCGGACCGATGGCAAAGCACTTGTCCACCTTCTCGCGCTTGATGACCGCTTCCACCCCTTCCGTCACCAGTCCTTTCTGCCCATAAGAACCGTCGTCGGTCATGATGATTACTTCGTCGGAACTTTCCCGCATTTCCTTTTCCAGGATAATCAATTCCTTGGTACGTCCGGCCAGTACGGTAATCACCCGGTTGCCGGCAGCTTTCAATGCCTGCACGATGGGAAGCATCGGAGCCACTCCCACTCCTCCTCCGGCACAGACCACCGTACCGAAATTCTCAATATGAGTAGCTTTTCCCAACGGACCCACCACATCCGTAATATAGTCGCCTACATTCAATTCACATAAACGGGTGGACGAAAGCCCTACCTCCTGCACCACCAGGGTGATGGTTCCTTTCACCGGGTCGGCCGCAGCAATGGTCAGCGGCATACGCTCTCCCTTTTCCCCTACACGGACAATCACAAAATGCCCGGCCTTGCGCGATTTCGCAATCAAGGGAGCCTCGATGACCAGCTTAAAAACTTTTTCGGAAAAATGTTCCTTCTGAAGAATTCTGTTCATGGTTTTATCTGATAAAGTTAATTATTAGTTGTTTCTTTTATGAATAAATTGCCACAAAGTTAAAAGAAATAACGACACTTTCAAAGATTTTTCAACCTTTCAGGAAGATTCCGACAAGAAGTCAAAAGGAAAGCTTTATCGGCTTCCTCCCCGCAAATAGTTGATTATGCATCTTTTTCAAATAGAACGAAAATAGAAGACGCTTAACATATTAATTATCAACAGAATATGCTTGGTCAAAAAAATTTTTTTTCAGAAAAAAATGCTATTTATTCCGTAAAAATGACGCTTATACCAAATTAAAGACTATCTTTGTAAGGTTACAATATGATATAAAAGCTCATGAATGAACGACTGAATCACATCAGACAACTGATAAATGAAGGAAATGTAGACACCGCTATATCCTGCCTGAATGATTTACTCCTCACGGCTTCTTCACCCCTGCCGGAAGCTTATTACCTTCTGGGGAACGCCTTTCGGAAAAAAGGCGACTGGCAAGGTGCGTTGAACAATTATCAGGAAGCAATCTCTTTGGACCCGGAGAGTCCGGCATCCGAAGCCAGAGCAATGATGATGGATATACTTAACTTTTATAACAAAGATATGTTTAATCAATAAGATATAAAACTATGGCTAAAATGAAAGGTGTGGTTGTAGTAAATACAGAACGATGCAAAGGATGCAACCTGTGCGTGGTAGCTTGTCCGTTGCACGTGCTGTCACTCACCCCAAAAGTAAATCAGAAAGGATATAATTTTGTACAGCAGGTAGTGGAAGACACCTGCAACGGATGCTCTTCGTGCGCCATTGTGTGCCCGGACGGATGTCTCACCGTATATAGAGCAAAATGTGAAGAATAATAAATGCCCAACAAGCAAAATCTAGAAATTATGGCAGAAGAAGTTGTTCTAATGAAAGGTAACGAAGCCATAGCCCATGCCGCCATCCGTATCGGTGTGGACGGTTACTTCGGTTACCCTATCACTCCCCAATCTGAAGTATTGGAAACGCTTGCCGAACAGAAACCGTGGGAAACTACCGGAATGGTAGTGCTCCAGGCTGAAAGTGAGGTAGCAGCAATTAATATGGTGTATGGAGGCGCCGGAAGCGGAAAAATGGTCATGACATCCTCCTCCAGCCCTGGTGTCAGTCTGAAACAGGAAGGTATCTCCTATATTGCAGGGGCCGAACTTCCTTGTTTGGTAGTGAACGTCATGCGAGGCGGCCCGGGTTTGGGTACCATCCAGCCGAGTCAGGCCGATTATTTCCAGACCACCAAAGGTGGCGGACACGGTGACTATCACCTCATCGCACTGGCTCCGGCTTCCGTACAGGAAATGGCCGACTTCGTAGGTCTGGCTTTCGATCTGGCATTCAAATACCGTAACCCGGCCATGATTCTGGCCGACGGCGTCATCGGTCAGATGATGGAAAAAGTAACTCTGCCGGCGTTCCGCCCCAGACGTACAGAAGAGGAAATCCTGGCGCAATGCCCATGGGCTACCACCGGCTGCAAAGGCCGCAAACCGAACATCATCACCTCGCTGGAACTTGATCCGGCGGTAATGGAACAGCGCAACCTACACCTGCAGGCCAAATATGCGGAAATCGAAGAAAAAGAAACGCGCTATGAAGAACTGGACGCAGAAGATGCGGAATACCTGATTGTAGCCTTCGGTTCATGCGCCCGTATCGCACAGAAAGCCATGGAGCATGCCCGCGAAGAGGGAATCAAGGTAGGTCTGTTCCGTCCGATTACCCTGTGGCCGTTCCCCAGCAAGGCTTTGAAAGAAAGAGCCAAACAGGTGAAAGGTATCCTGACCGTGGAACTGAACAGCGGACAGATGATTGAAGACGTCCGTCTGGCCGTAGAATGTAAAGTACCGGTAGAGCACTTCGGACGCTTGGGCGGTATCGTTCCCGATCCGGATGAAGTAATCGAAGCCATTAAAGAAAAACTGATCAAATAAGTTATGGATACCGACAGAATAAGAGCCGTCTTAAACGTGTTGTTTATGATCGGTGCACTGATTTCCGTAATTCTCTACTTCACTTTGGGCGACGACAAGACCGTATTCTTCTACGTGTGCGGTGCCTCTCTTTTCCTGAAGATGATGGAGTTCGTGTTCCGTTTCTTTCTATGATAAACTACAGGAGAACCAATTATGACAAAAGAAGATATAATCAAACCTGAAAATCTGGTTTATCAGAAGCCTCGATTGCTGAACGATAACCCGATGCACTACTGTCCGGGATGCAGCCACGGAGTAGTCCACAAACTGATTGCCGAAGTCATCGACGAAATGGGTATGGCCGAGAAAGCCGTCGGAGTAAGTCCGGTGGGATGCGCCGTATTCATGTATAACTACCTGGACATCGACTGCCAGGAAGCTGCACACGGACGTGCACCTGCCTTGGCCACCGCCATCAAACGCCTCTGGCCCGACCGTCTGGTATTCACTTACCAAGGCGACGGTGACTTGGCCTGCATTGGTACGGCAGAAACCATCCACGCCCTGAACCGCGGCGAACACATTACGATTATTTTCATCAACAACGCCATCTACGGTATGACCGGTGGACAGATGGCCCCGACCACACTGGTGGGAATGAAGACCTCCACCTGCCCTTACGGACGTGTGCCGGAAATCCACGGCTACCCGCTGAAGATGACAGAAATCGCCGCCACTCTGCAAGGTACGGCCTACGTCACCCGCCAGTCCGTACAGTCAGTGGCTGCCATCCGCAAGGCAAAGAAAGCCATCCGCAAAGCCTTTGAATGTTCCATGCAGAAAAAAGGCTCCAGTCTGGTAGAAATTGTGTCTACCTGCAACTCCGGATGGAAAATGTCACCGGAAGCCGCCAACAAATGGATGGAAGAGAACATGTTCCCGTTCTACCCGCTGGGCGACCTGAAAGATACTACAGATATTAAATAATCATTCGCATACCTATGAAAGAAGAAATTATCATCGCAGGATTTGGAGGACAAGGGGTACTTTCCATGGGAAAAATCCTGGCATACTCCGGGTTGATGGAAAACAAGGAAGTGACCTGGATGCCTGCCTACGGTCCCGAACAGCGCGGAGGTACGGCCAACGTCACCGTCATCGTCAGCGACGAACGTATCTCTTCCCCGATTCTCAGCAAATACGATACAGCCATCATCCTGAACCAGCCTTCACTTGCCAAATTTGAGAACAAGGTAAAACCGGGCGGCGTACTGATTTATGACGGCTACGGCATCATCAATCCCCCGACCCGCAAGGACATCCATGTGTACCGCATCGATGCCATGGACGAAGCCAACGAACGGAAAATGGCCAAGACCTTCAACATGATTGTGTTGGGTGGTCTGCTCAAGATACGCCCTATCGTATCCATTGACAGTGTGGTAAAGGCACTGCGCAAAACTTTGCCCGAACGTCACCACCACTTGATTCCAATGAATGAAGAAGCCATCAAAATCGGAATGGAAATCATCAAGGAAGTCTGATTCCCCTCGGGAACCGATGTATCTTTAAAACCCAAAGGCTGCAAGGAAATCCTACAGGTAAATTTCCTCGCAGCCTTTTGTTTATCCCACACCTTCATAATCCACCCGGCTCCCCCTACTTTTTGAAAGGTACAACCGTCCGTTTTCGCTTTTTTATTGTATCTTTGCCCCATTATGAAGAAAATACTTTTTACAGCCATACTCCTGTTTCTGTGCGGCACATTGTTCGCTCAGAACACCATTTCACAATACGGACAAGGAATGTCTGCCACGGGAATGGACAACAACAGGTATGACCGGAATGGAAACCCGATAGATACAACCGCCGTCATCGACGCCAACACGGTACCGGTAGGATTAAATGCCTGGAAAATTGACACACGCTTCGGTGAAATGACTCCAGTTCCAGTAGATACACTGCAACACGGATTCCAGAACTCCAACGACACGGGAGGGCCTACCGGACACTATACTTATTTGGGTAACCTGGGTGCTCCGCGTATCTCACACGTATTTTTTGAACGGAAAGAAAGCAGCCAGTTTTTCTTCACTGACCCTTACGATTTCACCGTAAGGAAACCCAACGACGTGATTTATACCAATACCAAATCACCTTTCACCAACCTGACTTATTTCAAACAAGGCGACGGTCGCTATGGAGAAGAACGTTTCAAGGCATATTTTGCCGTCAATGTCAACAAACGGCTGGGATTCGGCTTCGACATCGACTATACCTACGGACGTGGTAAATATGAGAGCCAGTCGACTGCCCTGTTCAACGGTAACCTCTTCGCCTATTATCACGGCGACAAGTACGACATGCATTTCAGTTTCATCAATGACAACCTGAAAGTGGCCGAAAATGGAGGTATCACGGACGACCGTTACATCACCAATCCGCTGGAAATGGCCGAAGGAAACCGTACGTATGAAACTTACTCCATCCCTACCAACCTATCGGACATCTGGAACCATAACACAGGATACCACGCTTTTCTGACCCATCGCTACAACCTAGGATTCTATCGCGATGAAACGGCAGAAAACGACACCATCACCAAAGAGGTGTTCGTGCCGGTCACCAGTTTCATCCATACCGTCAATGTGGACATCAACCGGAGAAAATATATTTCTTACAATACAAATCAGAACGAGGAATATTTCGAGCACAACTACTTGGGAAAGGATTCGCTGGATGTCACCAAGAACTTCTCCATCAAGAACACCGTAGGTATCGCCCTGCGGGAAGGGTTCAACAAATGGGCCAAGGCCGGACTGACAGTGTTTGCCAGCTTCGAGCACCGTAACTTCACCCTGACAGATACCATTACGGGGACAGCAGGCCGGCGTATTCCTACCAGCCACAAGGAAAACGTGCTCTCCATCGGAGGCCAACTCATCAAGTCACAGGGAAAGACGCTCCACTATAACGTACTGGGTGAAATCGCCATGATTGGCGAGGATGCCGGACAATTCAGCGTGGAAGGACAGGGCGACTTGAATTTCCGCCTGTTCAATGATACGGTACGTCTGGAGGCCAATGCCTACATCAAGAACCTGAACCCGACTTTCTACTATCGTCATTTCCATTCCAAGCACTACTGGTGGGATAATGACCTGAGCAAAATCATGCGTACCCGCATTGAAGGAAAACTGAGCATCGACCGCTGGCGGACTCAACTGAAGGCCGGAGTGGAAAACATCACCAATTACACTTACCTGGACAACACGTCGGTGAAATACACCAACTCCAATGAGGTGACCAGCTACAAGAACAACATGGCTGTAAGCCAGTATTCCGGAAGCATACAGGTGTTCAGTGCCACGCTGCGGCAGGATTTCAAACTGGGTATCCTTCATCTGGACAATGAAATTACCTACCAGAAAACCAGTAACGCCACCGTACTGCCCTTGCCGGAACTTGTGCTTTACCACGACCTGTACCTCCAGTTCGGGCTGGCCAAGAACGTGCTTCAGATTGAAATGGGAGCTGACATGCGCTACTTCACACAATACTACGCTCCCGACTATGCACCGGCCATCGGACAGTTCTACCTGCAGAATCCGGATACTCGCTACAAGGTGGGAGGCTATCCGCTCATCAACGGATACATCAACCTGCACCTGAAACGTACGCGTATCTTCGTGCAGATGTACAACATCCTGCAGCGCACCGGCGAAAAGAGTTACTTCCTCGCCCCTCATTATCCGCTCAACCCACGTATCTTGAAGGTAGGTATTTCATGGAACTTCTTTGATTAATGCCCATGAAAAGAAGCAAACCTGTTTACCTGTTTGTCGGAGTCGTCATCTTGCTGGTCCTGATCCGTCTCTGTTCGCACCACGAGCCTCAACCGGAATTCACCCCTCGTGACTATCCGGACATTGTCCGCTCGGGTATTCTTCGTGCGGTAACGGAGTATAATTCCATCAGCTACCATGCCGATAAGGACAGTATTTCCGGCTTCGACTACGAACTCTTGAACGCTTTTGCACAAGCCAAGCACCTCCAGCTGGAGGTCACTCCCGAAATGAGTTTTGAAGAGCGTCTGAAAGGCCTCACCGAAGGGAAATACGATCTGATAGCAACCGGCACCGTCGTCACCACCCGTTCGAAAGATACCCTGCTCTTCACTCACCCCCTGCTGCTGAGCAAACAAGTTCTGGTACAGCGCAAGCAGGAGAAAGGAAAGGACAGCCTCTACATCCACAACCAGCTGGAACTGGGAGGAAAGACCCTGCACGTAGTCAAAGGTTCTCCAGTCCTGCTGCGTTTACACAACCTCATCAATGAAATAGCCGACACCATCTATATACAGGAGGTCGACCAATATGGTCCTGAACAGCTCATGGCGATGGTTTCGGGAGGAGACATCGATTATGCCGTGTGTGATGAGAACATTGCCAAAGCCAATATCGAACTGTATCCCAACCTGGACATTGACACCGATATCAGCTTCACTCAGTTCTATGCCTGGGGAGTGCCCAAACACGCCCCTGTTCTGCTCGACAGTCTGAACGTATGGCTCGACCAGTACATGAAAAGTGAAGACTACCGGAAACTATATAAAAAGTATTTTCATTAAAACACTCATCTATGATCAAACTGGATAAAGTAAACTGGGGATTCATCGGATGCGGTGAAGTCACCGAAAAGAAAAGCGGCCCGGCCTTCAACATGATTGAAGGTTCCAAAGTGGTAGCAGTCATGAGCCGTGAAGAAGAGAAAGTGAAATCCTACGCCATACGCCACCAGATTCCCCGGTGGTACACCGACGCACAAGAACTGATTGGAGATGAAGACGTGAATGCCATCTATATCGCCACGCCTCCTTCTTCGCATGCCACTTTTGCCATCATGGCCATGAAAGCCGGAAAACCGGTCTACATCGAAAAGCCGATGGCGGCCAGTTACGAGGACTGTGCCCGCATCAACCGTATTTCCAAGGAAACAGGCGTGCCTTGTTTTGTGGCCTACTATCGCCGCTACCTGCCCTATTTCCAGAAAGTACGTCAACTGGTCGATGAAGGTGAAATCGGCAACGTCATCAACGTACAGATTCGTTTTGCCCAGCCTCCCCGGGCACTGGACTACAACAGCAAGAACCTGCCGTGGCGTGTGCAGCCCGATATTGCCGGCGGAGGCTATTTTTACGATTTGGCTCCCCACCAACTGGATTTGCTGCAAGACATGTTCGGCTGCATCCTCGAAGCGGAAGGCTACAAGAGCAACCGCGGCGGACTGTATGAAGCAGAAGATACCATCAGTGCCTGCTTCAAGTTCGACTCCGGCCTGCCAGGTTCCGGTTCCTGGTGCTTCGTGGCACACGAATCGGCCAAAGAAGACCGTATCGAAATCATCGGCGATAAAGGCATGATTTGTTTCTCTGTCTTCACCTACGATCCGATAGCCTTACACACCGAACGAGGACGCGAAGAGATTCTTCCTCCCAATCCTCCTCATGTACAGCTTCCACTGATTAAAGCTGTAGTGGAACACCTGCAAGGCAAAGCCGTCTGCACCTGCGATGGAATCAGTGCCACACCTACCAACTGGGTTATGGACCGCATCCTGAACAAACTATAAAAACAAACTTATAGAGTGAAACAACTCTCCTTGTTGACCATACTACTTGTTTTTCTTCTCTACCCATCCCATGTCTCGGGCCAAGTAGAGAAGCAAGACAGTGTGGGCTTAACCGAACCTGGCCCGGTATCTGCCCCCCGCCTTTCATTGAGCAGTTTGACCGAAGGCATTGTACGCACCATCAAGCTAACCGGACAAGAAATCAAGAAAGCCGGTATCAAACTGAATACGGTGGATACCACCTACATCTCTCCCAACAAATACAATCTGGCCTTCATGCTGGAACAAAGTTCCTGGTACGAACATTACCGTCTGGGAAGCAATGACGGACAAAGTTTGAGCTTTGCCCCTCATATCAACACCAAATTAGGTGTCTATTTCGGATGGAGATGGATTTTTCTGGGAATCTCTTTCGACATCAGAGACCTTTTGGGGAAAGGAAAGAACAAAGCCCCCCGGAAGGAATTTGTATTCAACCTGTATAGCGCCAAATTCGGGGTAGATCTTTACTACCGGAAAACAGGCAGCGACTTCAAGATATCTTCCTACGAGAAGTTCAGCCTGAGCCATGACTATACAGACAACTCATTCAACGGGTTTCAGAGTAACATCAAAGGACTGAACGCCTACTGGATTTTCAATCACAAACATTTTTCTTATCCGGCAGCCTACAGCCAGTCGACCAACCAGCGTAAAAGCTGCGGCTCACTCCTGGCCGGATTCTCCTACTCGCAACATAACATTTCTTTCGACTATACCCAGCTTCCCGATGAGATGCAGCAACAGCTCAGTCCTTCCCTCCAGTTCCACAGCCTGCGTTACACAGACTACAACCTCAGTGTGGGGTATGGTTACAACTGGGTCTTTGCCAAGAACTGCCTGCTGAATGTGTCCCTGCTCCCGGCCGTAGCCTACAAGAAATCACGTATCAACGACCAGCCCACCCAGAGCGGCACCAGTTGGGCACAATGGATCAGAGACATCAACTTCGACTTGATTACCCGTGCCGGCATCACTTGGAACAACAGCAAATACTATGTAGGAGCTTCGCTCGTACTCCACACCTATGACTACCGGAAGCCCACCTTCTCCATGACCAATTCCTTTGGCAGCCTTCGAATCTACATGGGATTCAATTTCTGGAAAAAGAAAGAATATCGTGACAAAAAGGAATAAAAAAAAGGAGCTGCCTCAGTGAATAAAAGCAACTCCCTATTAAAATAAAACAAACACAATGAACGCTTAGAAATGAACGCTTAGCGTCAGCAACAGCTGATGACGTTCGTTGGTGACCTTTGTGGCAGGCAAAGCCTCATCACTGAAGGCATAGAAGTCAGACTTATACAAATCATATTTGTAAGCCAAATCCGTATAGAACCATTTTCCTCTATAGCCTAAACCTACAGTGACCGTATTGCGGGACAGGTCATTCATATATTCCGTATCCGTACGCATATCGTTTACATTCAACGACTTGTACGCACCGTCCTTAAAGGCTGAAGTTGAATAGTTATAACCGGCTCTTACGCTGAAAGCAGAGGCAATACGCGCTTCTGCTCCAATACGTACCGTATGTTGTCCCTTCAGGATAGACTTGGTGTACTGATTCTGGTTCTCCATTGGAGTCCCGTCGTTGTAATACATTCGACAAGCATTATAACCGGCATATTCATATTCCGCACCCAATGCCAATACACTTCCCACAGTAGTTCCTGCACTGACATTAAATTTCCACGGAGTCACCAACCGATAATCCTGCAGAGACTCTCCAGCATAAGCTATCGTCCGTTCATCAGCCTTGAACTGCATATTGTCGGCTTCATTCTCGAACTTGTAATTCAGTTCCGAATAAATCTCTGAAGAATATTTGTCAGTCAAACTGTACCAGGTGGGCGTATGAATGGCCAGACCAAAGCGGAACGGAGAATCTTCTATCGGACGGAAAATAGCACCCAATTTCAGGTTCAATCCGGTTCCTTCCGTACGGAATGCATTCCGCAATTCATAATAACCTGAATGATTCCCATCATATACATCCTCTGAATAATAAGTGCTACGGGTATAATTCACGTCATTCACGCCCAAGGTAATACCGAAATACATCCGGTCCTCCACATTAAACGACACATTGAAGTCGTACTGGTTAATACCTCCTTCTTCCCGGCTGCGGAAACCGTTTGCATTACCGTTCCAGCCCATCGGTACTTGCTTTCCATTGGCCAATGTTCCCACTCCGACCAGTTCCGTACGGATACCCATAACGCCCAGATACGGATAATTGGTATTATAGTAAGGGTTCGAAAGTCCGCTGTGTCCTTCTGTCCCATAGTTATAAATATCATCCATTTCACTGATGGAATAGATAGACCCGCCTACCATATTGGCCATCTGCTGCGTTTGGGATAAGCCATTCAGCATACCACCTGCGGCGAACTGCCGGTTGAAGTTCCGGCTCTTATGATAATTGAATCCAAAATTCAAATAACGGAGCGTCGTACGGTTGCCGATTTTGGTGGAATACACGAAACCAATCTGGTCAAACGAAGCCTTATTCCGCTTGTCATTCATCACGCTACCATTAAAATCACTCTCCGCCTTTGTCATATTCATGCCGAATGACGTAGACACATCGTGTCCTCTGAACAAGCCGATACCTGCCGGATTGGTACCCATAACTGAAATATCCGCACCCAAGGCACCCATGGCTCCACCCATTCCGACAAAACGGGCAGTACCGTTCAACTCATCACCTGCATAGCGGGCCGCATCATACGCAGTCTGCGCCATGGCCTGTGCACCGCACAGCACTGAACAGGCCACCGCATACATATATCTCTTTTTCATCTTTAATTTCATTTTATTTACATATTTATCTTCTGCGAGCGCCACCGCCGCCACCGGTACTTACACCTCTGGAAGAACCGCCGCCACCCGTAGTGGAACGATAGCTGCCTCCTCCAAAGTTACTGTAACTTCTGACAGAAGAATTTGAATTTGTCCGTGAATTATTGAATCCGTTTGTCCGGTTCGAATTCTGGTTCATCCGGTTGAACACATCCGTATTACGATAGGAATTCGGGCGTGTGCTGCTGGGACGAGAATAAGTGGATTCACCCAATCCCTGCGACGGGCGTGTGTATCTTGTACCCGTAGTACTACGCACTCTGGAAGCACCGTCCGGACGGATAGAACGTATTCCATCAGAACCGGTCACGACACGACCTCCCGTTCTGCCGTTACGGTCCAATCCACTCATCACACGGCCTCCGGTTCTACCGTTACGATCGAACGCAGAACCCACCGTACCTCTCCGTTCCATACCCTCTGCACGGCGGTTGTTGTAGGTATAAGAGTGCCCTTGATAAGCGCCTCCCCATCCATAATACGGGTAATGATGATGCCATCCGGGACCCCAATAACCGCCCCAGTAGCCTCCCCAATAGCTGCCCCAGTAACCACCGTACCAATAAGGAGAATACCATGGAGAGTACCAGCTGCTATAGTACCATGGAGAATACCATCCCCACCCAAAGCTTGGTCCGGCAATGCTCCAGTTCCATCTCCAGTCCCACCACATCGGGTTACTGTAGGTCGGGAACACGTATGCATACAAGCCGTCGTCATACACGTTCCAGTCCCAAGAAGGAAAGGCACCGTACACCACGTCCCAATACAACGGGCTGCTCACCGGAATGGCATAGCGCGGGCTCCGGAAACGGACAATACGCATGGCATACTCATAATCATCCTGTGAACCTTCAAAGCCGTTCACCCATTCTCCCCGTTCTCCATACGGTTTTTCCTGTATGTAAAGGGTATCGTTCTGCATGGAGAACGTGTTTTCCCGCGATGTGTACCGACGGTTGTACTCGTCCACATCACGTGTATTTCCTGCTGCATCCTTCACCACCACCGGAGTGGAAGTAGACGACGCAGAATATACCGCTGTCCCCTGATTCTGCTTCGGGGCTACTACGGTCTCCTTCTTCGTTTCCGCCTTTTTCTTAGGCACGAAGTAAAGGTCGTCGTTACTCTGGGCCGCCACAAAAAGCGGTAAACTAGCCCATATCAACGAAGCAAATACTTTCAACTTCCTCATAGTCATATCTTTTAACGGTTTTACCTTTTTATTCTGGTACAAAAATAGGAAGATATTTCTCCCCATCAAGCAGGAAATCCCTATTTCAAGGTAGGGATTTCCCTAAACTTGTCATTCAGGGGACAAAAGGCTCAATGTTTCTTTTCTGCCCAGTACACCCCGCACAGGATGCAAGCCGATCCCACAATCGCACAAAGGCTCAGTTTCTCTCCCAATATGCACATGGAAGCAGCCAGCGTGACCAGCGGTCCCAGGTAGATGTAGTTGGAAGTCCGCACCACTCCGATCTTCTTCAGGGCCACGTTCCAGACTACAAAGCAGACCAGTGAAGCCACCAAGGCCAAGAACAGCAAATTCATCCAAACCGGCGGCTGTACCAAAATCTCCACGTTCCATCGAAAATGATAAACCGCGAACAACGGCAGGATGGTGAGAATCCCGTAGAAAAACACTTTCCGGGTGATGAACGACACCGGATAACGCCCCGAAAGCTGACGAATAACCAAGCTGTAGCACGCCCACGAGAACGCCGCGCACAAGGTCAGCAAGTCGCCCCACGGAGAGACCTGCACCCCGTGCTGCCCCTCAAACACAATCAGGGCCACGCCGCACAAAGCCAGTGCCGACCCGCCCAGCAACCGCCGGGTGAGCCGTTCCCCTTTATAGAGTGCCGACGAAAGCAACGCCGTCATCAGGGGAGCCGTACACAACAGAAAGGCCACATTCGACACCTGCGTGATGCCCAATGCCGTGTTCTCCGTATAGAAGTACAGCGCACCTCCAAAGAAGCCACCCAAAAGCAGCAGACCTTCATCCCTCCAACTGTCGGCCAGCAACCGACGGGGGGAAATCACCCAGACCCCTGCATACGCAATCAGGAAACGATAGAAAAAAATCTCGTGCGGATGCAGTCCATGCTGAATCAACACCTTGGTGGAGATATACGTCAATCCCCACACTGCGACCACCAGAATGGCCAGCAGGTGATAATATCCCTGTTTCACTATTTCCCGTTATTTGTCACCCAGAAAAGGAACCACCACAAACTCTGCCTCCGGATAGTCCCGTTTCAGCAAGTCACGCATATACGCTTCGGTATCGCGACGGATAATTTCATCGTCTTCCTCCGGGAAGAGATTGTAGGCCAGCGTATGCAGACGGATGCCCCGACGGCTCATTGCCTCCAGGCTCAGCAACGTATGGTTGATGCTTCCCAGTCGTCCGGAAGTCACGAACACCAGCGGATACTGTTTCTGCGCCACGTAGTCGATAGTCAGCAGGTCACGCGTCAAAGGCACCATCAGTCCTCCGGCCCCTTCCAGCAGTACCGCATCGTAGCGCTCACTCAAGGTTTCCGTCGCCCGTTCAATCTTGTCGAAGTCAATCGGACGCTTGTCAATCTCTGCAGCCAGGTGCGGAGAGCAGGGATAAGAAAAAATCTCCGGCATCGTCAGCCGTTCCTTGTCCTCCGGCAACAAGCCTGTACCCATAATCCGACGGTGTAGCTCGATGTCTTCCGACAGGTCCGTATTGCCCGTCTGAATCAGTTTCTCCGTAATGGTGCGGATACCTCGCTCGTTCCATGTCTTGGCCAAATAAGCCGTGGCATAACTCTTTCCGATGTTCGTGTCAATTCCACTCACAAAATATACATTTTTTTTCATTCTCGTATAGTTATTATTCTATTTTCTACATATCATATAAATGGGATGAAAAGTCAGGTACACCCTGCCCCGCTCATCCGAAAACTGTCGGGTGTATTCCCGGCAGAACTCCTGCAGCCTGCCCCGCGTCCAGGCCTGTGCCGCCGTCCCCGTCACTCCCGTCTCTTTCAGGTGCCGCAACACCTCCAGCGGGGAAGCGAACGACAAGCGCAACTGCTCCTCGTGGGCATACACCACTTCGTAACGGTCGGCCAGCATCTCCCGCAGTGCCTCCAGCGACGGATACGACAGCCCTGCCGAAGCCAGCATGGCCACCTCCTCCGTGTTATGCGGGCCGAAAGTACTGAAAGCCAGGTAGCCCCCTTCGTGCAGCAGCCTCCGGCATCCCGAAAAGAAACGCGGCAGGTCGTCAAACCACTGCACCGCCGAGCATGACACAATCAGGTCCTGCCCTCCCGGGAAAGCCAGCGTCTCCGCATCCTTCGCCACGAAATGCACCTTCTCGCCCAGCACATCGGCCAGATAGGGTTTCACTTCTGGACAGAGGTCGTTCAACCACATCTCTTCCGGAGCCGCCTGTTTCAGGTACATCCGCGTGAACATACCCGTGCCGCAACCAATCTCCAGCACCCGTTCCTGTACGTCTGCCGGAATATAACAGCCCGTCAGTTCCGCCATCCGCGACGCCACGTAACGCTGCACGTCGGCCTTGTCCAGGTAAGTGCCCACGGCCTTCGCAAAACGCCGACTGATCAGGGTCTTGTCCATAAACTACTTTCTCCACTTAGCAACTGCCGGAACAGCTCCTCGTCATAGTGCTCCACGTCTTTCTCTTCTACCGGTACGCCTTTCCACGCTTCCCGCTGGTTCTGCGGCGGGAAAATCTTGTCCGAGGTCCCGACAATCGCCTTGTCCCAGTTCCACTCACACGCCGGAAGGGCCTTCACCATCGTCCATTCGTCTGCCAGCTCCTGCTGCAAGTCGTCCAACGTCCGGTAAGGGTGATGCGCCAGAAAAGTTTTCACCTGCACCGCCGACCCGCAAATCCGCCGACGGAAACGCACCAGCACCGGTTCCGAGAAATTCTCCAGCGTCCCCCGGAAAATGGCTTCCGGAATTCCTTTCGTATCGTGAATGGGATAAGGTGTTCCGTTCACGGCCAGCCTCATCCCGTAGGGATAATCTTTCCCGGTCAACGTCTGGCAAGCCACCCATACGCCCATGGACCAGGCCAGGACCCGTATCTCCCGATAGCCATCCAACAGGCTGTAGTCAAAGTCCATATTCTTGTAATCAAAACACAGCAAATAGTCGCACCCTTCCGGCACCGGACTGCCAAACAGGTTTTCATCCGAACCCCAGCCCGCAAAGAAAAGCAACAGCGTGGGATTCCCTTCCTTCTTGATAAACAGTTGTTTCATTCCTTCAATTCTTTCCGATTCATTCCTTCATTTCGTGACACAAACGCACCACTTCGTCCTCTTCAATCAACGCGGTCAGCGAAAAGCGCAACCGTGCCGTCCCTTCGGGTACCGTAGGTGGACGCACGGGCAGCACATAAAAGCCGTGTTCCTGCATCTGCATAGCCTTCCAGATGGCCTTCTCGTTGGCTCCTACCACCAAGGGAATGATGTGACTTTCCGACGGGCAATCGGCCCCACTTTCACGGACAGCCGCCCGCAGACGCCCCGAAATCAGTGCCAGGTGCTCCCGCCGTGCCTGCATCTCGTCCAACCGCGACAAGACAAAGCGCGTCCAAGCCACGTTGATGGGAGGCAATGCCGTGGTGAAAATCAACGTCCGCATCCGGTTCACCAGGTAATCCCGAATCACCTTCCGGCACACCACATACGCCCCGACGGAAGCCATCGCCTTGCCGAAGGTGCCGCACAGGAAATCAATGTCCTTCAGGCAGCCTTGTTCCTCGGCCACCCCCAGTCCGTGCGCCCCCCGCACCGCAATGCCGTGCGCCTCGTCCACATACAGCATCACGTGGTCATAACGACGCTTCAGTTCCACCAGACGGTTTAGCGAAGCCACGTCGCCGTCCATGCTGAACACACTTTCCGTCACGATGATAATCCGGTGATACGAACCGTGATACTTGGCCAGCAGATTCTCCAACTGTGCATAATCCTGATGGCGGTAGCGGATGCACTTGGCCGCCGACAGACGGATGCCGTCAATCAGGCTCGCATGCACCAGTTTATCGGCCAGAATCAGGGTATTCGCATCGGTCACCGCCGGCAGAATCCCCGTATTCATGTGATACCCGCTGCTGAACACCAGCGCACTCTCCGCCCCGAACAGCGAAGCCAGCAGCGTTTCCAGTTCCCGATAAGCCGGGAAGTTGCCCGTCAGCAACCGTGAGGACGAAGAAGAAAAACACAAGTCCCTCTCCTTCACCGTTCGCAGAAACTCCTCGCGCAAGGCCTTGTCCGAAGCCAGTCCCAGGTAATCGTTCGACGACAGGTTCAACATCCGCCGTCCGTCGGCTTCAATCCATTTCCCGTCACAGCAGGTTTCCGGCAACACGCGCAGGTTGCCGCACGCCTCCAGCTGGTCCAGTTCCAACTGGAAATCCCTGTCCGGTCCGGGTTGTATTTCATTTTCCATGCTATTCCTCCTTTGTTTTTATTCCGGCATTTCGCCCACAATCTTACACAAACCGCTCGTCAGCTTGGTCAGCTGTTCCGGACGGATGATGAAAGGCGGCATGATATAGGCCAGCCGTCCGAACGGACGTACCCAGATGCCTTCTTCCACAAACCGCCGTTGCATCCAGCCCATGTCGACCGGTTTCTTGGTCTCAATCACCCCGATGGCCCCCAGTACCCGGACATCGGTCACCTGCGGCAATGCAGCCGCCGGCGCCAGTTCCTCTTTCAACTGTGCCTCAATGCGATGTACCTTCTCCTGCCAGCCCGACGACAACAACAACCGGACGGAAGCCAGTGCCACGGCACACGCCAGCGGATTGCCCATGAACGTAGGCCCGTGCATGAAGGCACGCGGTTCCTTGGAAGAAATGCAGTCGGCCACCTTCGCCGAAGCCAGCACCGCCGAGAAGGTCATGTACCCTCCGGTCAGTGCCTTGCCGATGCACATGATGTCCGGTTCCACCTGCGCATGTTCCCACGCAAACAATTTTCCCGTACGCCCGAAGCCCGTGGCAATCTCGTCAAAGATCAGGAGCATGCCGTGTTCCCGGCAGAGGCGTGCCGCCTCCCGCAAATACTGCGGATGGTAGAAACGCATCCCTCCGGCTCCCTGCACGATCGGTTCCAGAATCAGGGCCGCCAGCTCGCCATGGTGCTGCGTGATGACTTCCCGCAACGGCTCGATGTCTTTCTCGTCCCATTCCGCACCGAAACGGCACTGCGGGGCCGGCACGAAATAGCGTATCGGAAGGGCCGAGCCGAACAGGCTGTGCATGCCCGTCACCGGATCGCACACTGACATGGCGTTCCACGTATCGCCATGGTACCCCGAACGGATGGTCACGAAGTTGTTCTTCTCCGGATGGCCGGCTGCAAACTGATATTGTACCGCCATCTTCAAGGCCACCTCCACCGCCACCGACCCACTGTCGGCATAAAAAATATACTTCATGCTGGGAGGCACGATTTTCAGCAGTTCCTTTCCCAGTTCAATGGCCGGTTCATGGGTCAGTCCCCCGAACATCACATGCGACATCCGGTGGAGCTGTTCCTCCACCGCCCGGTTCAATACCGGATGATTGTATCCATGTACGGCACACCACCACGATGACATGCCGTCAATCAGTTCCGTGCCGTCGGCCAGAGTCAGCGTACAACCCTCTGCCCGCTCCACCTTGTAAGTGGGCAACGGATTTGAAGTGGAGGTGTACGGGTGCCACAAGTGGTCCCGGTCAAATTCGTCAAACAGTTTCTCACAATTCATATCCTGCTCCTTTTATACGTTCTTTATCTTTTGATACTTTGGAACCGAGGGTAGTCAGCAAATCGCCCACAATGGCCGAATTGATACCCACATACAGGGCACGGTCCACCGTCTCCTCACTCAGCTGCGAACGTCCTCCGGCAAAACGGAGGAAAGCCGTCGGGTTCACCATGCGGAACATGGCTACCGTGCGCAACACCTCTTCCGCTGTCAGCGGCTTCGCGTGTTCCAACGGCGTTCCTTTGATGGGCTGCAACAGATTCAGCGGGATGGACTGCACCTCCAGTTCCCGCAAGGTCAGCGCCAGTTCCACCCGCTGGGCAGGTGTTTCTCCCATGCCGATGATACCCCCGCTGCACACGTCCATGCCCACCCGGCGAGCCGCCTGCAACGTGTCTATCTTCTGGGATTGGGTATGCGTGGAGCACAGGTTCGGGAAAAACGAAGGCGCCGTCTCCAGGTTACAATGATAACGGCTCACCCCCGCACGGTGCAGCGCCGCAAGCTGTTCCTCCGTAGCCAGTCCCAGTGACGCACATAACTTGATGCCACTGTGTGCCCGCAGGTATTCAAAATGCGCACACAACTTGTCTATTTCTCCCGCCGAAGGCCGGCGTCCGCTGGTCACCAGCGAAAAGCGCGATACTCCCTGGTTTTCATTCATCTGTGCCTGCCGCAGACATTCTTCTTCACTCACCAGTCCGTATTCCTCCACGCCCGTGTGATGATGTGCCGACTGGGCGCACCATTTGCAGTTTTCCGGACAACGTCCCGACTTGGCATTGATGATGGAACACATGTCAAACTTCCGCGAAGCGTATGCCTCCGTGATGCGGTGGGCCGTTTCACACAACTCTTCAAAAGGTGCCTCATCCAGCAACCACAAAGCCTCTTCGGCAGTCAGCACCTGTCCTTCTTTTATTTTCTCTTCCAGTTTCTGTAATCTTTCCATACGTATTGTATTAAAAAAGAAAGGGTGTATCCGTTTCGGCTGTCTCTTTCAGAATCAGCTCGAAACGGGTACACCCCTTCCGGTTATTTATTATCTTATTTATTCTGCCTACAAACGGCGCAGACACTTCTTCCCTTTGCGGCACCAGCAGACACCACAATTCTTTCCGGTCCATCTCGAATAAACTTCCTCCGAGTCCCGGTCCTCCGCTTCCAAAGAGTGCATCCTCCTCTGAAAAGTCAGTCCATGACATCCCTTCCGTTTTCTTTCCCTCGCACACTGCCGTTTTCTGCTTGCCCAGTGAGGCATCCGCAATCCCCCGTCCCACCTGTCCGATGGTGACATGGCGATGCAGGCTCACGAACGCAGCATATTCCTTCCGGCTCCAACGACGGAACCGAAGCATGACTTTGCGCGAATAGGAAGCGATACGATGCATCTGTTTTTCTCTTTGTTTAAATGTACGGCTGCAAATGTATATAAAAATCTACAGAAAATGTAAGGATTTTGGAGAATCCGGTTTGATAACCATCAGGCTGAAGTGTTTATTTCAGATGCTTGTCAAGGAATTTCTCCATGGCACGGTAGAAGTCGAACTTGTTCTCTTCATTATAGAATCCGTGTCCTTCATTTTCTTTTACCATGTATTCCACTTCCACCCCTCGTTTCTTCAAGGCTTCTACCATCTGGTCAGATTCGGCTTTGTTGACGCGCGGGTCGTTTGCACCTTGGGCGATGAACAGCGGAGCCTTGATCTGGTCTACATGGAATACAGGCGAGTATTTTTCCATCATTTCTTTGTCGGTTGCAGGGTCGCCCACCATTTCGTGCATCATGTCGAGCAACGGTTTCCAGTAGGGAGGAATCGTATTCATGAACGAGAGCAGGTTGGACACTCCTACGTAATCGACAGCGCAGGCATACAGGTCGGGAGTAAAGGTCACTCCTGCCAGGGTAGCGTAACCTCCATAGCTTGCTCCATAAATGGCCACCCGCTTCGGGTCGGCTATCCCTTTCTTGATCAGCCATTCTACTCCGTCGGTAATGTCATTCTGCATGGTCTGTCCCCATTGTTTGTAGCCCAGTTCGGTAAACTTGCGTCCGTATCCGGTTGAGGCACGGAAGTTCATCTGCAGTACGGCATAGCCACGGCTGGCAAGGAACTGTACTTCCGGATTGTATCCCCAGGTGTCGCGTGCCCACGGTCCTCCATGCGGATTGACCACAACCGGCAGGTTCTTTGCATTTTCCATGGTATAACCTTTCGGCAACGTCAGGTAACCTTCTATGGTCAGTCCGTCACGGCTGGTATAGGTAATCGGGTTCATGGCGCACATTTCCTCTTCTTTGATCCAAGGCGCTATGTCGGCCACCTTGGTGAGCTTGTTTTCCTTTACATTATAGAGGTAGTAGGTTCCGTATGTGCGGTCATTGCCGGCATGGATCAGGCGGATATTCTCGTCTCTGCTCTGGCTGGTGATACTGACGTTATAGCCCGGAAGCTGGGCTTCCAGTTTCTTACGTATCCCTTCTTCTTCTTTGTCGAAATAGTGGCGGATCATGTCCTTGTGTCCTTCACAGCCTACGACTGTCAGCCGGTTCTTCTTTTCGGAGTAGCTGAAGTCCGAGATGTCGTACTTGTCGTTCATGTACAGGACCTCCTTTTCTTCGCAGGTTTTCGGATCCATCAAAACCAGTGCGGTCTTGTCGCGTCCGACGTTGGTCAGTGCATAGACCATCTTGTTGTCGGGCGTAAAGACAGCGAAACCGACGGTTTCCTTAAAGTTGGTGGTCAATACCGGTTGGAACGGCTGGCCTTCCGTTTCACGGTATAGTATCTGCTTATTGACCCCATCTACTATGGCAATGGCTACACGCAGCTTGCCGTCGTGGTCGGTCATCCATCCCTGTATATTGCCCGGGTTCTCGGCCAGCAGAGTCAGTTCTCCTGTGTTCAGGTTCAGGCGATACGGGTCGAATACCTGAGGGTTACGTTTGTTCATGCCGATGATGACCAGTGAATCGATTTTTTCCAGCGGGTCGATAATATTGGTTCTGACTTTCGGAAAATTGGTGTACGATTTCAGGTCAGAACCGTCGATGTTCACGCCATAGAGCTGGTAATTCTCGTCGCCTCCCGTATCCTTGACGAAAAGGATGCGGTTATTGCCGGCCCACATGCTTGCGGCAATGTCACGTTCCGTTTCAGAGGTGATGCGGATGGTCGTATCCGATCCGATTTTCTGTACAAAAAGGTTCATGCGGTTCTCATAAGGAGCCATGAATGAGAAGTAGGTCCCGTCGGGCGATACCTGATAGTCTATCTTTTCCGGGTTCTTGAAAAAGTTTTCCAGCGGAATCTGTGTCTGTGCGCCGGCGGTAAAGCAAATTCCGGCCATGAACAGACCGGCTGCCAGCATGTTTCTTAAATTTTTCATTGTGTCTTATTTTTGTTTATAAATGTACGGCTGCAAATGTATAAAAAATCTACAGATTTTCTATTTCCTCGTCCGTTGTCATTTCCGCATAGCCTTGAAACTTTGCAATTACCGTGCTATCTGTTTTGTCTGTAACCCGGCAGGGCCAAAATGCATAAGACAGCCCCAAAGTTTAAAGTTCTTCTTCATAGTATTTACTTAAATGATTATCAACCCCAATAACAATATATAAAAAGAAGTCCGCTTTCAAATGCGGTTTCTTCCTTTCAACTTCTCTCAGAAGCATTTTAAGCGTAATTACAACCCATTTTAAAGCGGACTCAAAAATAATTTACTGAAGTCTGAACGTAACAGGCACGGTGTATTTCACTCTCACGGCCTCTCCCTTCTGCATGCCCGGTTTCCACTTAGGCATGGTCTTCAGCACGCGCAACGCTTCTGCATCCAAATCCGGGTCCACAGAACGAACCACATTGAACTCGGTAGGAGTTCCGTCTTTTTCCACTACAAACTGCACGATTACCCGTCCCTGCACATTGTTCTTCTTGGCACTTTCCGGATATTTCAGGTTGTCTTGAAGGAATTTCAACAATTCCTTCATTCCTCCCGGAAATTCAGGCATCTGTTCCACTACGTCATACGCGTTTTCTTTTGCCACACTGTCAGTAGGAACTGCTTCCGGTACGACGGTTTCTTCTTTGGCATCCTGTTTTTCGGATGCTCCCTGCGAGCAGGAGATGTTTCCGGCAACGAGTAGAGCAAAGGCCGGAACCATGAACAGTGCATATTTGATACGCCCTGTTCCGTTTGATTTTTTCTTGTTCATCATAATGATACGTTTTTTAAGATGAGAGAAATTGAAATTATTGGATAATCCATACTTGTGGCCATAAGCCAACCCAAGCAGGTGATATTGATAACTCTTGGTGGCGAATCCCGCTTCCACGACTCTCTTATCGGCCAGGAACTCTAAGTTGAGCCGGACTTCCCGTTTCAGCAGCCAGGCAGAAGGGTTCATCCAGCAGCAGATGCTGACCATTTCGGCAAGAAGCACATCGACGGAATGTCGCTGCTTTACGTGCGCCATCTCGTGCGTCAGGATTTCGTCCAGTTCGTCTTCCTTCACCGTCGCCGGATTCAGGAAAATCCACCCAAAGAAAGAGAAGGGTCCGGACGAGCCATTCAGGCATTTCACACGGATGCCGTTTATCGTCTTCTCCTGCGTACGCAAGATCAGATGCCACAAACTGCATGCCTGCACGAGAAACCGGACGAACAACACCAGCATACCGACGAGGTACAGGTATTTCACCCAATCGGACAACACCCACACGCCGTTTCCCGCTTCCGCCGTTTCACTTCCCACCACGATTTCCGGCAACACCACCGAATAGTCAAAATGCGTCAGCATAATCAGGCTGTCACGACTTTCCAGCCATTCCCGCACATCGACCAGCGGCAACACGAAAGGCAGTACCAATGCCAGCAGCAGAATGAATCTTCTGGAACGGAAAAATGTGTCCCGCGTACACACCAGCTTGTACAAGGCGTAAAACAGGACCAGTCCGAGATTGACTTGAAGAAGATATAGCATAATAAAAAGAATTTTAAAAGGTGAGTAAATACAATTCTGAAATGCCCTATTTGTCTTTCCGCTTCTCAATCAGGTCGATAATCTCATTCAGCTCGTCCTTGGAGATTTTCTGCTCCTTGGCGAAGAACGACACCATCTCCTTGTAAGAGTTGGCGAAATAGTTGCGCACAAGGTTGCCCACCGAATTGCGGGTATATTCTTCCTGCGCCACCAGCGGCGTATAGCGGTAAGTGTTCCCAAACTTTTCGGCCTTCAGGTAGCCCTTCCGCTTCAGGTTATTCACAATCGAGGCCACCGTGGTGTAAGGCGGCTTCGGCTCGTCATAACATGCCACGATTTCTTTCACGAAACACGGGCCCAAATGCCAGATGAAACGCATGGTCTCTTCTTCCTGATAAGTTAGCTTTTCCATATCGAACTAGGTTTTCTACGAACTTTTCGCAAAACTACGAAGTTATCGTAATTATTATTCAAACAAACAGTTAATTAATTTAAAAGGAAAGATTATTTTTTCTTATCTCACCCATACACATCCAAAATCGCAGCGCGGATTCAGATTATCCACAGACAATCATATCAAACACCCCGATTTGTTTCGGGCAATGCGCCCACATTTTTAGAAGAGTATCTTATTGTTTTTTACGTTTCTCTGCCCAGAAACGTACGTCTTTCCTGGCGGAAACGTAGGTTTCCTTGCCGCAAAACGTACGTTTCCCGTAAGGAAAACGTAGAAAATACCTTGACAGGTGGTTGTTTACTCAAAGAAGTTTTCTATTTGAGAATCCTACACGACTCCGGTACAAAATAACCGCCAAATACGTAGAAAAATTACAAGTTTGAAAGTTTTTTATTCCTTAAAAACAAAAAGAATACCTATCTTTGTAGAGTTATTACGATTTCTAGGTTAAAACACCACAATATATGATAAGAGATTTCTGGGTAAAGAATTATCTTTCCATTCGAGACAAACAAGAATTAAGTTTTTTAGCAAAAGGACCTGCTTCAGAATTAGTGACAGAGATTTCTGAAGGTGTATTTCTATATAAACTGGGAATCCTGTATGGAGCAAACGCTTCAGGCAAATCAAATCTGCTGATTGCCCTAAATAAAGTATTCAACTTATTAGTACAACCCCAATCGGATGCAACTGACGAAATTCAGGGCAGCATTCCTTTTGCTCTTACAAAAGATGAACCAATAGAAATGCATGTGTCTTTCTATGCGAATAGTATTAGATACGATTATGACGTAAAGTTCAATAATAAATATATTCTACATGAAATACTGAATTATTATCCCAATAAATCGAAAGTCTTATTTTATGAACGTACTTTTATGGGAGAAAATATTCAAGCCAATATCAGGTTTGGACAAAAACTAGCACTTCAGCAAAAGACCCAAGATAGTATCCGCGAAAACACGTTGAATAATCACAGTGTATTGTCCGTATGCAGAAAGACTGCATTAAAGGAAGATATCGCTCCCTTCAAAGAGCTGCACAGTTGGATTATGGAGAACTATCATGAAATAGATGGCGATGAAAAAAAAGGTATTGTTGAAATCCTAGAAGAAGCGTACAGCTCTCCGCAAAAATATAAGTTTTACAATATAATGCTACAAAAAGCCGATTTGAATATCTTAAAATATAGACCTATTGTAGAAGATCGCCACATACCGACAGAGCTTCGCGAACACATTCAAAATGAGAATTTATCTGAAAACATAAAAGAGATTCTGCTTAAACCTACGACTGATTCTATCGCATTTGTAAACCATTCTACAGCTGGGAATTTTGAGATCCCCCTTAAATGGCAATCCAAAGGGACCTTAAAATATATACGTATCTTAAATGTTTTATATGACATGATTACTAACCCACATGTCTATTTTCTTGATGAATTAGGCGAAGATTTGCATAATGATTTATTATTCTATTATCTCAATGTGTTTATTTTCAACTCAGAGAAATCGCAGCTTATAATCACCAGTCAGGAAACTACCCTGCTTTCTCAGGACTTAATCAATGACAATAGAGGTGTGGTATGGTTTGTTGAAAAGAACAAAGAGACCGCTTCGTCTGAATATTCTCGTGGAGACTCATTCGGCTTACATAAAAATTTATCTCTTTACAATTCTTATCGAATTGGGCGATTAGGAGCGAAGCCTGAATTAGGTAGTATATTCATAAATTTGGAGGACTGATATGGGTAAATTACGCCAAACAGCACTTATTTTAGGTGAAGGACCTACAGAGTTTTTCTACTTCAAGTCTTTGTGTGATGTATATAATAATCTGACAATAAAACCAGACTACCCAAAACATACAAGCATCAAAGAACTTGAAGCAAAAATTGAAGAAGGTATTACAATGGGATATAGCTATATCTTCTGTGTCATAGATATGGATACCAAAGATAAAGAACCAGAGCATACCCAATATATAAAACTGAAAGCCAAGTATGCAAAGCCTGTCAACAAGCCTAAAAAAGGTATATACTGTCACGTAGAGTTTTTCGAGACCCACCGCTGCACAGAATTATTTTTTCTCTACTATTTCCGCTACACATCCCGTTCATTCCCGGAACAAGAATCGTTGATTAAGGACTTGAACAAGTGTGTGGAATATCAGAAATCTATTGACTTCTTCATTAAAAGCAAAGGGCTGCATAGTTATTTAGAACGGAATGGGGGAAGTCTTTCTACCGCCATAGCCAATGCTACTCACTCCGTGGAAGACAGACAGGCAAATGGCAGGACTTATACTTATTCTGAACTTGGACGCTTGATGAAGTTATTGGAGAAACTGTAAAAATAAGAAAAAACACAGTTCATGCAAACAGCACAATGCCCTACCATAATATGCATTTCATGGACCTTCATAGTCTTCATCGATTCCTCCCCGAACCAGTCCATAACCAAATCCGGAAAGACTTCCCATTCCATTTGGAGAATCGAAAAATCTCCGTATCTTTAGCGCCCTAACCCTTAATTGTTTTTTGATATGAAAAAAATCAGTAGAATCTTAGGAATGACGGCGGCGTGCCTACTCTGCCTGTCACTGAATGTGACAGCCAACCCATCCGCCAGCCACCTGTCACAGGAAAATGGAGAAACCGTTATCTGCCGGGGAGTAGAAGCACACACTTCCGGACCGATGGTCAAAGTGGGAGAAACAGCCCCCGACTTCCGGGCAGTGAATGCGAAAATGGAAGAGGTCAGTTTGTCGGACTACAAAGGAAAGAAAGTGATTCTGAATATTTTCCCCAGCCTGGACACGCCGACATGCGCGCTGTCTGTCCGGCAGTTCAATGCCAAGGCCGCAGGATTGGCAAATACTGTGGTGCTATGCCTTTCCATGGACCTGCCTTTCGCGCAATCACGCTTCTGCTCTACCGAAGGACTCGACAACGTAGTGCCGTTGTCAGTGTTCCGCAGCCGGGATTTTGTCACGAACTACGGTCTGCAATTAGCTGATGGTCCGCTGGAAGGACTGATGGCACGGGCGGTCATTGTGGTGGATGAAAATGGGAAGGTATGCTACACGCAGCTGGTGAAGAACATCTCCAATGAGCCTGATTATGAAGCCGCACTGAAAGCCGTGCAATAATCCGCTCCAAAGTGAAGGGATACACTATTCCCTTCCTTTGGCATTGAAACGGAACCCCACTCCCAGCATCAGGTTGTTGGGGTCCTTGAAATCATGCAGCTGGTAGCCCACATGCAGGAAGAGGTTCTTGGTGATATCCGTCTTCAAGGCCAATACCTGATAAAAGGCGTCGGTGTCGGCTCCCTGACAGATGAGGTTTCGTCCGACTCCCAGATTGATGGAGAAAATGGGCATCACAATTTCAGCACGCAACGAAAGTCCGACGGCAAACTGTTCCCGGAACGGAGGGCGATAAAACTTGATGGTCTCTGCATCGGGAGGTGTCGCACTGTTGGCGATATGCTGGGAAATATTCGCACTCTCATCATACTGGGCATCCAACGATATTCCGGCACGGAAATAGCGGCTGAAATTATACATCGGCGTAAAATTCAATCCGAGAATACCAAAGGAGCCGGGCACAAGAATGGGAGTGCCGTCTTCCAGAAACACACCTTTCTTCCGGGTGGAACCATACACAATCAAATCATAACTGAGATAGGGTTTGAAAGCCGGTCGCCGGAAGGTGCAGGCAGATGCCGTTTTTTCACTCCCTCCAAAATAACGGGTAATGCCGATAGTGGCTCCTATCGTATTCACACCCGCATTGGGATAGCCCGTATTCCCGTTTGAAAAATGGGAAGCGACAACCCCGGCCCGCAGACTGGTCTGTGCATCCAGCTGCCAGTTCAACAGAAATCCCAGATGCAGATAAGCGTTCACCTTGGAACCGACCACCCGGTTGTAGAAATTCGATTCGATATCAAACTTTTTCCAGCCGAAAGAGGCTCCGAAGTTCCATTCATAATCAAAAGACAAACGGGGAGTGATACTCGCAATACGGGAAGTCTGGAACACATAAACAGACCAGGGATTTCCCAGCTCGGCCGAATTGAAAAACGAGTGGTACCCCACTCCGATACCTTGCACGGCATGAGGATACATCCGGCCGAAATAGGTATCGGGGGCAAACTTGAATCCGTATTTCAGGTTGACCGACAGGTTTTTCCGGATGGGCGCAAAAGCCGCATTGTTCCCGGCAAAAAACTCATGGGTGGGGAACACATAGGCCGGCTTCAGGTCAAAGCCTACCGCATGCACCATCTTATGGGAAAGGCTGTCACGGCCGCCTGCATACAACGACAGGGCGCAAGTGCACAAGACTGCACCTACGTACATCCTGACTATGAATCTATTCATCTTCATTGGTAATGTCAAAAGGTACTATCAAATAATCGAATGGAGTTGAACTGGAAAGCGTCCCGGAAAATATCATTCTCTTTCCGGTAAACGAATTGGAGAGATAAACCTTATAAGGTATATTATACATCTTCATTCCAGTAAAGACTTCCAAGCGTACTTTCTTGCCGGGTCCCAGTTTCTTTTCCACCCCCAGGTTTTTGTCCAGCCCCGCATCCAGCCTTTGCTCCTGAACACAGAAAGACACCTTCGTGCCATATAATCCCGGCACGCCATTCACCACATCCGGAATCTCAACCTGAGAAAGAGAATCTTCCAACAATAGCTGTACATCCTCTCTCCCTATATTTCCGCTGCTACCCAACATGGAAAATTCTACTGTACGGGCTGAATTGCGGTAGGGATAAAAACACACTGTCACGGGCTGGGTACTGTTCAGGGTATTCACTACCATTTCGTCTACCGGCTCCAACATATTGTCATAAAAAGAGAACTGACTCCAGTCGTATGCTACACTGTCTACCTGATATTTCCTGGTCGGTGCAAAAGAAACTTGAATCATCTTTTCTTCGTAACGGTTGCCTACCCTGATTGCGGCCTCAAACGGCCAGTCATAAAGATTTTCTCCGGCAATCAGATGCAACTCGCGACTGTTCCTTTTTTCCACCTGAAAATCCAGAAAGGTATTTCGGCAATGCACAATACCGGTTTCGCCTTCTTCAAACGGAAGCGATTTTCCGTTTTCCCCTTCCAGGTCGGTGGCAAACACGGACATATCCGACCGCAAATGATTTATATCTATAATGCTCCAATTGTCGGTATCAAAACGAACCGTAACCTCGTTTTCTGTCTCCGAAAGAGAAACGGTCGGAACATCCGTCAAAAATTCATCAATAAAGACCTCGCTGTTGCATCCGGCAAACACCGACATCAAACTTAGGATACTGCATTGCAGCATACGGAATGTGCTTTTCATCATACCTGTGCGCTTTACGTTCAAACGTGATCGTCTGATCGGCAAACAAACCGCCGACCTTGGCCGTGTAAAATTAGAACTTTTTTTGATATGACAAATGGATTTCCACAAAAAAAGCCCGTCATGAAACAATCTTTTGCCATGACGGACCTCCAGACGGCTTTTGCCTTACTACCTGCGAGGTTTCCGGCAGCCTGCGTTCCGGAAAACGCTGACACATCCCTTGAAAGGAGAGAGCAGGTTTCCGCATATCGTATTCGGAGCATGAAGTCCCCGACCCGGCAGACCGAAGTGCAGGTCTTTTTCCGGACAATCGACGGAACGTACCCACGTGCGGCACCAGTAATCCCAGATGGCCAGACGGGAACCGAAGTTACTGTGGCAGAACCGGGCTTCGTCACTGTGATGAATCTGGTGCTGATAAGGGCTCATCAACACCACTTCCAGCCACCGCGGATAGCTCAACGGCACAGAGGAATGACGGAGATTGGCACCGGCCATGAAAAACAGAAAACTGAACGAGTTGACGCCCCAGATGGTGGCGCGGGCCACCAGGTGATTGTTGAAGTAGAAGAAAAGGCCGGTCACCAGCACGAAAGCCGCCATTCCTTGCAGGTTCTGCAACAGAATCTCCACGGGATGCATGCGATAGAGCGTGAACGGGTTCATGACCGTGGCCGAATGATGCACTTTGTGAAACTCCCACAGATAGCGGTTGCGGTGCAGGTAGTAATGAGTGACAAAGACAAAAAAGTCTTTCACAAGAAACAAAACCACGGGATAGCAGAAAGCCACCCACAGACTGGAAGAAGCGTCCGGACGAGGTCCAAGCCATTCGGTCAGCTGCATGGACAAGGCGTAGGCCAGCATGGAACCGACCGACAAATAGGGTACGATGCATACCGCCTTGAAACACAAACCGATGAAGAACAGACCGTAGTCCGTACGGGCAGAACTGCTCCACCAGTTACGCTTGGCAAACAATTCCCGCCAGCTTTCCGCAAACGATTTTCCATGTACAAAATAAAAAAGGCAAAGCCCTATCAGTCCGGACATCAGAAGATAACCGATAAAGACTCTTCGTGCCGGGTCAAACAAATACGCCACCGGCAGCCAGACTGCTTCTTTAAATAATTCCATCCAATTCATTTTTCTACATTGATTTAGAAATGTAATTCCAGGGTCAGCATCATGTTGAACGGAGCCGAGGGAATGATGCCCGGTCCCGGATAGCCTGTAGCCCTGCGGGTCATATAAATCTCGTTCCCGATGTTCTGCAAAGAGAGTACCAGTCCCGCATAGCGTGTGGCTTGGTAACTGACACTTGCATCCACCACACAGAAACCGGGGATAGCCCCATAGATACCGTACACTCCGTCGTTGGGGTCCATCGGTTCATTGGAAGCGTCGGTGTACTGAAACGAGGAACCGCTCACCTGCACGGCTGCCGAGAAGCGACGGAAACTCAAATTGAGCCCTCCTTTCAGGTTATACAACGGCACGAACTCTATCTGCTTCCGGGACTGTCCCAGATAACGGGAACCGGTCACAGCCACACTGGCATAGACTTCCGGCTTCAGATCTTCGTGAATCACCCGGGCAAAGGAAGACAAGTCGACAGAGCAAGCGCCTTCCACTCCGTAGCTGATGCCGTTCCCCACATTGTCGCGGTAACGGTGGTAGGTGCCCTTCATCTCCGGATTCTCCCGATAGTATTCTCCGATGCGGTTGCCGTAGTAGAGGAAGAAAGCACTGACATCGTAGCTGAGCAGACTCTTTCCGCGGGAACGGATGCCCACATCGCTGGAATAGCCCGACTCATCCTTCAAGTCGGGATTGACGGCCAGTCCGGGCGATACGGTACGCATGTCATTAAACGTAATGGCCCGGTAATTCCGGGTGGCATTGGCATAAAACTCGGCTCGGGGCAACTTGCACGAAGCCGCGATTCCGGCCAGGAGGATGGCCCGGTTCTTATGCACCCGGTCTTTCAGCACATCGTTCTGCAACTGGGGTGTCCCGTCGGTGTACGCCACGCGGTAGTGTGACAGTTCGCCCAAAATCCCGGTACGGATAATCTCGAAACGCAGGCCCGGCACCAAGGTCCACTTCTCTCCCAGCCGGAGGGAAGCCTCACTGAAGCAGGCCAAGTTCAGGTTGGGATAGCGGTAGAAAGAATGTAGACCTACCCTACCGTTCATGTCCGACAAATCCGTGGTCCGCTCCACCGGGGTGAAATCGGGGCCTTTTCCCCGGCTGCCCGGAGCCTGTTCCCCCGTATTCCGTCCCTGATAGTATTTCATGCCAACCACCCACGAGGATTTCACTTCTGAAAAAGGAAGATAGAAACGCTTCAAGTAGCGGGCCTCCATGCTCCAGTTGACAAAGATGCCGCGCTGCAGGTCCCGCTCCACATTCAGCGGGTCGGGCGCCCCCACCCGCTTGGTGTGGTATCCCACCGTAAAGCGGCGGGCATACAAGCCGACCGCATGGAAATTCACCTCGTCCCCACTCTCCTCAAAGGTCTTCCGGTATTTGAACGCCAGAATGTTCCAGTCCACCATGAACCAGTTGCGTTCCCGGTTGCTCTGGTAAGGATTCTCGGCAAACATCTTGTCGGTCAGTCCGCCGGGCTGGTGCTCCAGATAATGGTATTTCAGCACATCCAGCTTGTAGAGTTCATAGGTACTGGGCCGATAGAAGAACTGCCCCAGCACACTGTATCCTTTGAAATCGGCATTGGGGCGGCACCCGTTTCCCTTCTTGACCGTCCCCGACAGGTAGTAGGCGAATTTGCCCAACGTACCCGACAGTCGGGTATAGGAACTCAAGAAACCATAACTGCCATACGACACGTGCTGCCGTACCTCCACTTTCTTTTCGGCCGAGGGTTCCGATAGCTTGAAGTTCACCATTCCCCCAAACTGTGAGCCGTACTGCAAGGCCGAAGCCCCGCGAAACACCTGCACCTCCTTGATGTCATTGGCATTGGGGGTGTAATAACTTTCCGGATAGCCCAACGGGTCGGCACTGATGTCGTAGCCGTTCTGCCGCATGTTGAAATTGGAAGAACGGTTGGGGTTCAGTCCCCGGGTACCGATGTTCAGTTGCAGACCGCCCTCACTTCCTTCCTGAATCGTGATGCCGGGCACGTTCCGGAACAACTGACGGGTATTGTTGGCCGCTTTGTTGAACAGCATATTTTCCGTCAAAGTCACATTGCTTTTCTTTCCGACGAAAATCATGGCTTCCTCCACATCCCGCATAAAACGCTGCCCCTGTTCCTTGCGGGAAGAACTGCCCTTCACCTGCACCTCACCCAGCATATATTCCTGCGGGCGAAACGACAAGTCGCACCGCACGGAATCACTCTCCGTCAGCTGCACGTTGACATAGGCCACCTTGTCGGGCTGTCCGCAGCGACGGAACATCAACGAAAGGAAGGTATAATCGGGACGCTTCACGGTAAGTGCATACCCGGTTCCTTTTTCATTGGTCTGCACCTGTACCGACTGATTACCCGCCAGACCGAAGATTTCCAGACAAACGGGGCCCTTCACCTGCTTTTCTTCCCATTGGATATCGCCGTAAAGATACAGCTGTGACTGAGAAAATCCCGGCATAGCCCACCCGATGCTTCCACCGCATAAAATAATGATGCACAATAAAATCTTTTTCATCTGTCCTCCGCTTTTAATCGCCCTCTTCGCCGTCGCTGTACGTCACCGTAAGTCCCAACGCCGACACCACTTCCGTTTTCAAGATGCCGACCACTTTCTGCAGTTCCGCATACACCCGCTTCAGCTTTTCCGTCCCTTCCGGCGTTGCAGCCAGCCGGGCCAGGTCGGCCGACTCGTTATCCAGTTCGGCATGCAGCGCCGTGAACACCTGCTCCATTTTTTGCAGAATCTCCGTTCTTTTGGCGGGAGGAAGGTACTCTCCCAGCATCGTCGCAAAAGAAAGCGCCCCGTTCTTGACCGAGGAATCCCCGTACGGATAACCGTCGTAGAATCGCTGAAAGGCCTGCACAGACCGGAGCAGCAGGCGGGTGGAAAGTCCCTCTCCATGGTAATAAGCCTCTACCGTCATCGGCTCCGGCTGATGGACTGAAACGCCATAAATGCCCACCGGAATACCGACCTTGGCCGTCCGGATATTGGCTTCGAAGTTACTCATCAGTAGGTTGAGCACCACGTTCAGGCTGCCGCCCACGGAGAAATCATCGTTGCGCACAAAATTGTCGCCACCTTTCTCATAAGAGGCATACACCGCCTCAGCCTGTTTCACCAACAACCGGGTCAATACCGGAAGAAAGGACAGATACTCTCGTCCCGTTTCTCCCGTTAAATCTACCCGGCCGGAATACAGCAAATAATCCAGTGCCGCATAGCCCAAGGCATTGGGCGACAACACCCCACGGTCCAACCGTTCCGATAAAACCTCCGCCGAATACCGATTCCGCGCCACATCTTCCAACTGGGCCTTATTGACCGGAAAGCGGGCCGATACCGTGTACAAGCCATAAAGTTCTCCCACGAAATAAGGCTGGTCGAAAATAATCAGGTCTTGCAAGGACAGGAAAGCGGCCTCATACTGCCGTTTCAACTCCACCAGTTTCTCCGGATGGGTATCCACCTCTCCGGCAATCGCATCCAAACGCTTCACCTGGGCCAGATAGCCGGCATAGGCAGGTAATATCTGTTGCCGATACCAGAAATCCAGGTATTGCGGATCAA
Source organism: uncultured Bacteroides sp. (assembly GCA_900551445.1). Taxonomy (GTDB): domain Bacteria; phylum Bacteroidota; class Bacteroidia; order Bacteroidales; family Bacteroidaceae; genus Phocaeicola. Next base: position 35,587 of record URWA01000001.1, read on the forward strand.
TCTTGGAATTTCCATTGTATCCTTTGATGGGGGTGTACACACACGAGGTAAAACCCACCATGCCACACAGCAAGAGAAGGAAAATCAACACATAATTCTTCATGTCTGGTCCATGCGTTTTTAGTGAAAATACTGATGTACTTTTTCGATGGTCCCGCTGATGGAACCCTCCTGCACCCCGGTGAGGCGGTCTTTCTCCCACACGCCGTTCTCGCCTTGCGTCAGTCCGTCGTAAAGGGCGACCGCCTGCTCCCACGTAATCCGGGATTTCCCAGCCTCATCCTTCACAAACGGAAGAGCCAGGATAAAGCCAAGCGCCTCTCCCATGGAATGAAAATAGCCTTCGCTCGGCACCGAAACCGTCCGTTCCAGGAAGGTCTGGCTTTCCCGCAAATAATAGACCGTACGCAAGGAAAACAATTTGGCCATCTGTCCGCGAATGAAAGCCACCTGCTTCCGCACTTCCTCCGGATTTTTGTCTCCAATGGCCTTCCGTCCCTTGTAAAAGGCCTGATAGACCGAGGTATTGATGCCGCTCAGTCCCTGCATGCCCACCGCCTCTTTTTCAATATAGTTGGCCAGGAACAAAGGAGCCAGCCGATTGGGATCCACGTCCAACGTACCCAAATAGCCATAGGCCGTGTCCCAGCAATGCGCCATCTCCGTATAGTTCTTGCCTGCCACCGGCGATGCATTGTCCGCCTTCAGGGCCTTTTCCAGGAAATAATCGACCTTGTCGAGCGTCAAAGCCCCCATCAGGGCTTTTTGGATGACCTGTCCTAATTCCACCCCTTTTTCGTCCAGCATCCGGGATTCTTCATTCGACACGGCCACCGTACCCGACATCCCCGGCTGTGCTTTCCGATTGACCGCCTCACTGCGTACCAGTGCATACAGCTGGTCTGCCAGCCCGGAAATACGGTCGGCCACCGGCTTTCTGAGCGCTTCATCCGTCGGAGACAAGACACCCGCAATGACATTCCGATAACTTTCCAGCTGTTTGGAGAAATTACTCTGCGTCTTGCTGTTGATGGCATTGTTGAAATGGCGGAAAGCCAGAATCATTTCTTTCGACTCCCCAATGTCCACCGTAGAAATTCCATTTTGGGTAAACTTATATTCCATCAGGAGCTCCTCATTATTCTTCTCTTCGGTTGAATCGGTCATTCTATCCAGTTCTTTCTTGGCACAACCGGAGAACAGACAGGCTACACTCCCTATACACATCATCCATAAAGTGATTTTTTTCATTTGATAAATTATTTAAGTTAAGGTAAATACATAGCTTTTGAATAAATCAGGTAATCCACCCCATAATCGGTGATATGGAAGGATTCCGCGTTCCGGCTATACTCGTACTGCATGCCGTAGAACGTATCATCGGCATCTCCGTTGACCGTAAACTCTGAAGAGACATCCACCCGGCCATACGGGCTGAGGAACACAGCAAAATAGAACAGGTCGCCACTTTTCTTCTCAATCGTGAACGTCCGGTCGACCTGCTTCCCGGAAAATGACAAGACCCCGTTACGTTCCCGGGAAGTAATGCAGTTCTTCCCGTCGTACAACGTATCGACCACCAGCCGGTTATCGGCGTCCAGGTACTGAATCACCATGGCCGTCAGATTGGTCGGGTCCTGCCGGTTGTGAATGTCTGCCCGCGTATAGAAATTCAACTCTATCGAATAAGTATTGTGATCCTCTCTCTGAAACTCGTCCGACGGAGTAATCCCCCAGTCGCCCGGATGTTTCGGAAAGCAGTTGAAAGGTACTCCCAGCTCCAGCGGCAACCTGTCGGCTTCTTTCAAGGAGATAAACTTGCTGTAATCTTCGGGCGGCATCTCCGCCATCTCTTTCTGGCAACCGGCCAACAGCATGGCCATTCCTATCCATACATAATATTTCATACGTTTCTCTATTTATCAATTTAATTTTATTCGGGCGGTATAAGGGCCTGCCACCCCTTCCCATTCCCGGCTTCCTTTTTCTACAAACTCCTGAAACACGACCTCCTCGTTGAACTTCAACCCGGGCAGGAAAAAGATTCCCTCTTCAGTAGCGATATATCCCGACCCCAATGCCGTGTAATACGTACTGCCATCGTAGCCTTCCACCGTCTTTTCCGGCTGTTCGTTCTTGTAGAACAGTTCATACTGCAAACGGTCGTAACGGGCCACCCGTTCTCCATTCTCCCGCGTATGTCCATAATGATAAGTCATACGGTCGTCCATCAGTGTATAACCAAAATCCATGGTACTCTGATACACCACCTCCCCGGTGGCCGTCAGCAGAATCTGCAGGACACAGGGACGCCGGGATTTCTGGTTGCCAGTGGCAAAAGAGCGTTTCCGGAACCGTTCTTTCCGGTCAATCCGCCGTTGCATCCGTTCTTTCCATTCCTCCATCGGAAAATCGAGAGGAGTCAGTTCAATCCATTCAGAACCTTCGCCCAGATAATTTGCCGTACGCAACACGATTTTGTCTTCCTCCACACGCACCGGAGAGAAGCGGCTTTCCACATTGACATCAAACCCTTTCAACTGGTCGAGCATGGTAGGCGTCGTCAAAATCAGGTTCAACCCCTCTGCCACCTTAATCTCGTAGTTTGCCTCCGTCACCTCCAGATTGAATTCCGGCGCATAATAGGTTTTCCGCTCCATCTCCGTTCGGTCAGCCTCCGACTGCCGGAAAGCGATATCCGTCAGCATCTTCAAGGTGCCGTCGGGCTGGAACTTTACAAACAGGTTGTAGCCTCCCACTCCCAAGCGGCGAGACAAGATTTCAGGATACAACGAATTGTAGTTCGTCTTTATATTTTCGGTGATATTCGTATTCAAATAATTGTCCACTTGCGGGAAATAACGCACCAGCCATCCGTTTTCTGCCTGGCACAAGCGTTCCCGGAAATCCTTTGCCGCCGGCAAGTCCTCAATATTGCGCACCGGAATGGATTCCTGCTTGCTGCACCCCATGCCTAATCCGCAAGCCATTACTATGCAAAACATCAATTTTTTCATCACACTGTTTTTTATCACGGTGCCGGAGCATCGTGTGATTGTTTATTATAATGCTTGAGAGAAGCTGAAATGACCCGGGTCAGCTGCGCTTCCCTGCGAATCTTAAAGTTCTCCCACAAAAACTCATCGACAAAAGCCATTTTACGCTGCAACGTCGCCTTGGCTCCTTCACCTCCCAACTCTTGTGCCGTGTTCAGACACTCATTGATTTCACTGACAGACAAGCACACAAGCATGCTCAATGTCTCGGCAAAATCGCAAAGGGAAGATTCCATCGCTCCATTGCTGAAGAAACCTTTCTTCCAACTGTAAGGCGTACCCTGAAACTGATACGCTCCCTTGGGTATGTCCGCACTTTTCGACCAGTCATAATAGAGAGGAGACGGATTGAGTGCCGCAAACTTGTCGAGCAAAGAAGACCGTCCCTGCACCAGCCGTTTGGCAAAGGCAAAAGTCGCCATCCGCACATACGGGAACAGGTTTTCAGCCGTTTCCGCCGAAAAACGATCGACCCCAAACACCGGAAGTATCGCTTCTCCCAAAGAGGTATTGATCTCACCTATCTGCAAGGAGTTCAAATTGACCTCTCCCAGCAGAAGTATTTGCCGGGGAGCATATTCCTTCACGAACGCCGTACCACCGGCCTGTTCAAAAGGTACTATCCACAAGGCCTTCAAGGCCTCCATCAACGGACGAATCTTCTCCTGATGGGGCGGCAGGTTGTCAGGCCAGTCTGTTTCCTTGTAAGTTGCCCGGGTATACACCACTTCCATGTTATACGGCCGGATAAATTCTTCCGACAGCCACCGGTCCAGTTCGGTCTGTGGTCCACCTTCCGAAGGAAAAGGATACTGCACGTCTCCCTCTTCCTTCCGGCATCCTCCCAGGCAAACGAAGCCTACTAAAAGCAATAAATAAATCTGTTTTCGCATATCATTATAGGTTTACGGATTAATAAGCGTCACTCCCTCGGGCAAAGAGAGCGTTTTACGGGAATCTTCTGGCTGCAACACATAGCGTGCCTTCTTTGCCTCTCCCACCCGGTTACGGTCTACACTGAGATTGAAACGGCGCAAGTCGAACCAGCGGAGTCCTTCGTGAATGAACTGCTGCCGGGCCACCTCACTGACATAGTACAGAATACCCGCCTGTTCTTGCGTAAGCGGACGATAAAAAGGCTGTATCCGTTCCCGGTCGGCCGGTTTCACATTCTCGATTTCAGTACCCGACAACTCACTCCCGATACCATCCGCAATATGCTTCTGGTTGATGAACGTAATCAAGTCGTCTTTGGCCAAATCAGCGCGACCCGTCATAGCGTATGCCTCGATGCGATGCAGGAAAACCTCTTCGGTGGTCAGCAAGACATTCTGTGTGTACTGTCCGCGACGTTCGTTCAGCAATCCGTCGGCCGACTGGAAATGGGTAAACTTCGGCCAGTAGGCACGGGTCCGGTCGAGTCTGCGTACCGCCTTGAAATAGCCCTCTATCTGCCGGATACTTTTGGACGAGAAACGCTGGAAAACCTCCTCATACGATACGCTCCCCAGTCCGTAGCGGTCGGTCTTGTAATTTTCTTCCCAAAGACTCTCCACGGTAGTAATCAGCAGGTTACTTGGATTATCCTCCGAGGCATAACCTTCCACCATCTCCTCCACGGATTTCTCCTTATATTCCTGATAAGGCAAAATGGCTTTCTTGACATCGTTTCCCAGCACATACGTGGCATAGTCGATGACTTTCTGCCACTGTCCCGTGTAAGCAAAAAAGCGGACGGCCAACGCATAAGCCGCTTTTTTATGGAAATGAAATTTTTTCTTCTGATAATACTCATCCCTCACCCAAGCCAGACCATAGGAAAGGTCTCTTTCAATCTTCCGGTAAGTGTCCTGCAAGTTCTCTTGCGGATAAGACACCCACGCATTCTTCTCGGACTTTTCCACATAAGGGATGCCGGGCAAGTCTCTGTTGGTTTCCGCATCGGCAAAAGGCGGCGCCCAGATATTGGCCACCATGAAATGCAGGTAAGCACGAACCAGAAACGCCTCGGCATAAAGGGCCTGCAACTGCGGGTCTTCCTTGTCCGGATAAGCAGCCAGCAATTCCAGCGCCTGATTGGCCTGAGCGATTCCCCGGTAACAATCCAGCCAATACAGCTTGGGAGAATCCAAATCTTCCTCGTGATAATCGTTCCAATAAAACATGGACTCGTTCAATCGTGAAGCCGGCAATTTCACACTCCGGTCGTCTACATTGTCCGTCCGCAACTCCAGGAAACGGAAATAACTGGCTTCCGGATAAGCAGCCGTCAGCAGCTGGGCAATCTTCTCTTTGGAGTCGACTTCCGTATGGGTATTCGAATCGGGATACTGTTCCAGAAAATCATTGCAGGCAGACAGCACAAGGCAAGCCGCTCCCAAAAGGGAGGAAACATATCTATTTATTTTTCTCATCTTTTCTATTCATTAAAAACTTAACTGTACCGACATACTGTACGTCCTGGGAGTGGGAGAAGAAACCCCTCCGGAATTGATGAACTCCGGATCTCTTCCCTGCAGTTTCTTATCCGCATAAATCAAAAAAGGATTGGTCACCTGGGCATACAGACTGAGGCCTTTCATCTTCATTTTCTCACAAACCGAGCGGGGAAAGGTGTACCCTAGCGAAAGACTCTTCAAGCGCACGAAACTTCCGTCGGCCACATTCACCTGCGAATAGTTATAGGTGTTGTACGCCCGCTCCACATTCTCTTTTCCCATCAAGCTGTAAATGTCATATCCCGGGATGACTGGAATGTGCTTGATCTGTTCATCTCCCTTCACCAGCCAGCGGTCGCGATAACGGGTAGTGAACACATTCAGGTCGTTATATTCCGGGTCAAACGTCGGACTGATCCGCACTTTGTTACCCATCCGGGAAGTCAGAAACACGGAGAGACTCCAACCTTTGTAACGGAAAGTGTTTTCCAAACTGGTGGTGATAAACGGCTCGGAAGGACCCTCATACAGCAGATAAGACCGGTTATAAGTCGTATCATAGAAGTTGGCCCCCGCAATCTGCGAATAGCCGTTGGATGACAATGGCAGATTGCCAAAATAAAAATGGGGCAATCCTCTATCCGTCAGCCCCCGGAAGTCGAAAGAATACAATCCTCCCCGGGGAAATCCTTCAATATTCCCCCGCCCGTTGCCTGCCACCATATCGAAAGTGGTAGGTTGGTTCAGCAGACGGGTTATCTCCTGGTGATAGAATGAGAAGCCCCAGACTGTATTCCAGCTGAAATCTTTCTGCCGGATGTGCTGCGTATTCAGCAGAAAATCGAAGCCCACGGTCTTCATATCCCCAAAGTTCATCCATTTTTTGTACTCCCCTCCAATACCGGAAGTCTGTACCCAGTCAATCAAATCGAACGAACGGCGTGAATACACATCCAGCGAGCAACTGATCCGGTCGTTCCAGAAAGACAGGTCGGTTCCCACATTGAACTCATACATTTTTTCCCAAGTGAGGTCACGGTTTTCCAGGTGCTGGATGTAAATGGCATATTCCCTGTCGGAGATATCCTTGCGGAAGGTCAGACGACTGTCGTACACCGGCAAGGAATTGATGGCCTCACTGTTCATCTTGGCCACCAGCCCGTAACTCATACGCAGGGAAAACTGGTTCCAGAAATTACGGAAAGGCGCAAAAAACGATTCCGCATCCACATTCCATTTCACCCCCACGTTCCAAGTAGGCAACCATCTTACCCGACGGCCGACTCCTGCCGCATTGGAACCCTCGTAATTACCCACCATATTCAGAATATACCGGTTCCGGTAATCGTAGGTCAAGGAGCCGGAAAAAACGACGTCGCGTTCATGGCGATCGTGCAAGGAAAAATAATTTTCCCCTTCATTCAGTGTCTTTTCAAACACCAGCGGTGAAGTCATGACACTGTTGGCCCGGTTAAAACCGATACCGTATCCCTTGAAAGCATCGGACGACAAGTCGTTCATCTTCACCTCGGCAAAAGAGAACCACTTGATCCGGTGTCCGCCCCATTCGTGAGCATAATCCAATGAGGCACGTCCCAGATAACTGTTCATCGTCTGTGACGATTTCTGGTAAACCCCACCCATGGGCAGAATCACCTGCGGCTCCCCCTTCTCCGGACGGTAAAGGTAAATGTTGTGCTGTCTTTCCAACAACCCCCGGTCGGCCCGGTACGCCCACAGCACATTGGAGTTCTCTCCCAGGAAATGCCCCATCCCCGTCACCGCCATACGGGTATTCAGCAAAAGCGACAGACGCAGCTTCTTGACAGGTTCCCATTCCCCACTTAATGAGAAACGAAAATCGGACACCCGGATACGCATGTAATTTTCCTGATACTCTTGAAGAATATTAAATGGTGCCCAATCGTTCCGGTAATATTCATAATTTCCTGCCTCATCGTAAGGACGCAACGTACGGGACGTATTCAACGCATAATTGAACGGGTTGATATCAAAATCACGCTTATAAGCTCCTGCCTCCAGATTCCGGATACGTGGAAACGTTCCCGGGGCACGCTGTTCACGGAAGTTGGCCTGCAGATTGGCAGATACCTTCAGACGGGGAGACAGGAAGAAACTCGAATTCAAGAAACCCGTAAAGCGCTTCACCTTCTCGGCTACCGTTTCACCCGGATCATTGTAAAAACTCACGGAGGCATAAGTGGCCGATTTCTCTCCCCCATAACTCAAGGACAAAGAATGATTTTGTGTCAGCGACTGGGTATAGATGTGCTTGAACCAATCGGTATTGTACATGGATGCCTTATGCAAAAACGCCTTTCTGGCCTCCGGCGTATTGGGCAAGCCGAATCCACCTTGCTGAAAGGTATCGATAAGCTGATACATTTGGGAATACACCCCTCCCCTTCGCCCATAAAGGGCACGATTCATCGTAAAATAGCCTTTGTTCTCCATCTCATGATAAACTTGCATCGTTTCGGCACTGTTCATCATGTCAAATTGTGTATAAGATGGCCTGAGCCGCAAAGAGGTGGTCAAATTATACGTCACATCGAGTCCTTTCCCGCGTTTGCCGGCCTTGGATTCCACGACAATGACCCCGTTCATCCCTCTGGCTCCATACAAGGAAGTAGCCGAAGCATCTTTCAACACTTCCACGCTTTCAATGTCCGCCGGATTCAGTCCGGCCAGTGTAGAACTGACCAGCGTAATGGCATCCCCGGAAGCCAGCTGTTCCTCGTTCAATGCCACCATATCTTCCACTACTGCTCCATCCACCACCCACAAAGGCTGCACGTTTCCGTGAATGGAACTGCCGCCCCGGATGTTAACTTTCGGAGCCGCCCCGAAAGTGCTGGAAACAGAAGAGATATTCAACCCCGGCGCTTTTCCTTCCAACAGGCGACTGAAATCGGCCTGGGGTGCCGAAAGGAAGTCTTGGGTAGAGACTTTGGTGACAGCCCCTACAAACAGTCGGGAATTCACCTTACTATATCCCGTCACGACCACCTCAGCCAAGGCCTGCACATCGGATTCCAACACGATGCGCAATTTCTTTTCAGACTTGACAACAAACTCATACGGTTTCATCCCAATATAACTGACGGTCCATTTTTCACCCACAGAAGTACGAATTTCAAACTGACCGTTCAAGTCTGTAACAACACCGCTTTTCTTTCGTACATTTTGTACAGCAGCTCCAATTAACGGCTCTCCACCGACATCCGTAACCACACCTCTTACCACGATTTGTGGAGCAGCTTCATAAGCCTCATAAGAAGTGCCTGCATATAAGTAGCTTATATGCAAAAGGAAAGATAGGGCCAACAGGAGCCCTACGTTGTGATTTTTATCCATAAAATAGTTTGGTTAAGGTTTTTTACACAAGTAAAAATTTTCTTTGCAAAAATACGACATGCCTGTTTCATGGAAAATCACCAAAAATGGCTATTTTACCTATTAGCAAACGACAGAATATCCCTACATATAGGGATTGTTTTTCGAGCCCGACGGACCTGCAATGTCAAGGATTTTGCGTACATTTGTCTGAGATTCTATTTTAAACCGCACAAACGTATGAAATATTTTGAAGTGACCTTTACCGCACAGCCGTGCAACGAGACCATCACAGATGTATTATCGGGACTGACCGCCGATATCGGTTTCGAAAGTTTCGTGGAATGTGAAAACGGCATGAAGGCCTATATCCAGCAAAGCCAGTTTGATGAAGCAGCCCTCAAGCAGGTAGTGGAGAATTTCCCGATACCTGATACAGCCATTACCTACTCCATCGCGGAACCGGAAGACAAGAACTGGAACGAAGAATGGGAAAAAAATTTCTTCCAGCCCATCGTCATTGACAACCGCTGTGTGATTCACAGTACTTTCCACAAAGACTACCCGAAAGCTGAATACGACATCGTGATTAATCCGCAGATGGCGTTCGGTACGGGACACCATGAAACCACCAGTTCCATCTTGGGAGAATTGCTGGAAGCCGACCTGAAAGGAAAATCCGTGCTTGACATGGGATGCGGCACATCCATTCTGGCTATTCTGGCCAGCATGAGAGGAGCTGAAAAAGTGACTGCCATCGACATTGACGACTGGTGCGTGAACAATTCGCGCGACAACATTGCTCTGAACGGCATCTCCAACATCACTGTAGAACTGGGTGACGCTTCCCTGCTGAAAGGACACGAACCGTTTGATGTCGTCATCGCCAACATCAACCGTAACATCTTGCTACAGGATATGCCGGCTTATGCAGCTTGCATGAAAAAAGGTTCTGAATTATATATCAGCGGCTTCTATACACAGGATATTCCGGTATTGCGTGAAAAAGCGGAAAGCCTGGGTATGGAATACGTACACCACCGCGAAAAACACAACTGGGCAGCCGTGAAATTCAGAATGAAATAAAAACCCCGAAAAACAGTAAAGGCTGTCAGCGCTTCAATGCCCTGACAGCCTTTTTCATCTCTTCACTTACCCGATAAGACTCGCCGATTTTCTGAATTGTCTTTCGGAACGTGAAATCATCCAAGTGACAGCCTTGGAGGAAAGCCATAGTCTTTTCGGGAAATTTCACCAGACAAACCGAAAGAGCCCATGCCACGGCCATGCGCACGTAGTATCCTTCGTGATGAATACCGTCGAGCAAGGAAAGCAGTTCATCCACATGATCCGCATCCAGAAAATAACTCATACTCATCACCACCCCGAAACGGACTTCATACTCGCCCGAGGCTTTCATCCATTCCTTCAGGTATTCCCAAAGACGGACAGAATGACGACGGATAAACGCCTGACCACCCCCAAACTTGAACGTATCGCACACCGACCAGCTGTTGATGTCCCATACAAAGCAAGTGACACGGTGAAGATACACTTCCACATCTTCATCGGGCTGGATGCAGCCCAACACCATCCCCTGCAACATACGTTCTTCCATGTAATACCCATCGGCTGTTTCAAGATAATTTTCCCAGTCGCCCTTGGCAATCCTTGCAGCCAGTTTCCGCAACGCCGGCAAACGAATGCCCAACACATGTTCCACACCCGGGTGAAGCCCTTCCGTAAACTTGCGGTTTCCATCTTCCGCCAATATCAGCAGATGTTCTTTGACGGTCAAACCGTCCAGTCTGAATTCCTCCATGACCTTATTATATACGCGATTTTAAAATTTCGGGCAAAGATAGGAAAAACTAAAAAAATTATACTCTTTTGTTTGGAAATTTCAAATGAATCGTTACCTTTGCGAACGAAACAATAAAAAAACAAGAAAAATAACATTATGAGACATTCAATGGTAAATACATTCTTCTGGTGGCGCCGCTTACAACTACACAAGTCGTAAGGGAACTCAGTCGCGCGTATATACCTAAAAAAAAGATATAATATTACAGAAAGGCTGTCGTAACTTACGACGGCCTTTTTTGTTTTTACCCCTAAAATACAAATACACTCATGAAAACTTATCAAGTCAATCAAGAAGGATTTTATGGAGATTTTGGTGGAGCCTACATCCCGGAAATTCTCCATCGCTGTGTGGAAGAATTACAAAACGCCTACCTCAAGGTACTGGCAGACGAAAGTTTCCAGAAAGAATATCAAGCTCTGCTCAAAGATTATGTAGGACGCCCCTCTCCACTTTACCTTGCCAAACGGTTGTCGGAAAAATACGGATGCAAGATCTACCTGAAACGGGAAGACCTGAACCACACGGGAGCCCATAAAATCAACAATGCCATCGGCCAAGTGCTTTTGGCCCGGAGAATGGGCAAGAAACGCATCATTGCCGAAACAGGAGCCGGACAGCACGGTGTGGCCACAGCCACGGTATGTGCCCTGATGGGAATGGAATGTGTGGTCTACATGGGAAAGACCGATGTGGAACGCCAGCGGGTGAATGTGGAACGCATGCAAATGCTGGGAGCCAGAGTGGAAGCCGTCACCTCCGGCAACATGACCCTGAAAGATGCCACCAACGAAGCCATACGCGACTGGTGCTGCCATCCGGAAGACACGTACTACGTGATTGGTTCTACAGTAGGCCCTCACCCTTATCCGGACATGGTAGCCCGTCTGCAATCGGTCATCAGCGAAGAAATCAAAAAGCAGCTGATGGAACACGAAGGACGTGACTATCCGGATTACCTGATGGCCTGTGTAGGGGGCGGAAGCAATGCCGCCGGCACCATCTACCATTACTTGGACGACGACCGGGTAAAAATCATTCTGGCAGAAGCCGGAGGAAAGGGTATCCACAGCGGATTCTCGGCCGCAACCATCCAGTTGGGACGTTTGGGAATCATCCACGGTTCCAAGACCCTGGTGATGCAGAATGAAGACGGACAGATTCTGGAACCCTACTCCGTATCCGCCGGACTGGATTATCCGGGCATCGGCCCCATGCATGCCAATCTGGCTGCACAGAAACGGGCTACCGTACTGGCCATCAACGACGACGAGGCTTTACGTGCCGCTTTCGAACTGACCCGGTTGGAAGGCATCATTCCGGCATTGGAATCGGCTCATGCCCTGGGAGCCTTGGAGAAAGTCAAATTCCAGCCGTCTGACATCGTAGTCCTGACCGTATCGGGAAGAGGAGACAAAGACATCGAAACTTATTTGAGATACAAAAACCACCCTGAACAATTTTAAACGAGAAAACAATGAAAACTTTTGCTTATACAACCAGCTATAAAACACTCCCCGGTGATTTGCTGACCCCGGTAAGCACGTACCTGAAAGTACGCGACTTGTTCCCTCAGAGCATCTTGCTGGAAAGTTCAGATTATCACGGAGTGGAAAACAACCGCTCCTTTATCGGACTGAACCCCATCGCCAGTTTCTCGGTCAACCACGGAATAGTCACCACTGCTTTTCCGGATAAAAGCCGCGAAGAACGTCCCTTGACCCCGGACTTCCAGGTGGAAGATGCTTTCAAAGACTTCCTGAAACATTTCGAGGTGAAAGGTGAATATGCCCGCTACGCCGGAGTGTACGGTTACACCACGTTCAATGCCGTCCGTTATTTCGAACCGATTCCGGTAAAAGACAGCAGCGACCCGAAAAACGATGCACCGGAAATTCTCTACATCCTTTACAAATACCTGATTGTGTTCAATGATTTCCAGAGCGAAATGGTATTGGTGGAACTGCAGGCAGACGACGAACCGAGCCATATCGATGAAATTGAAAAGGCAGTCCACAACCGAAACTATACGACCTACGACTTCCGCGCGGTAGGTGAAACAACCAGTACCCTGACCGATGAAGAGCACAAGGCCAACATCCGCAAGGGAATCGCTCACTGCAAGAGAGGTGATGTGTTCCAGATTGTACTTTCCCGCCGCTTCATCCAACGCTACGAAGGCGATGACTTCACCCTCTACCGGGCCTTGAGAAGCATCAATCCTTCCCCTTACTTGTTCTACTTCGATTTCGGCGGATTCCGCATCTTCGGTTCTTCGCCCGAAACACACTGCAAGATTGAAGACCGAAAAGCAACCATCGACCCCATTGCCGGTACGACCCGCAGAAGTGGGGACAAAAAGACAGATGAGGCCCTGACCCAAGCCTTACTGGCCGACCCGAAGGAAAATGCGGAACACGTGATGCTGGTCGACCTGGCCCGCAACGACTTGAGCCGGAACTGCCACCATACGCATGTGGAATTCTACAAGCAGCCGCAATATTACAGCCACGTCATCCATCTGGTAAGCCGGGTTAGCGGTACCTTGGATGAAGGAGCCGACCCCATCAAGACCTTTATTGATACGTTCCCGGCCGGTACCCTGAGTGGAGCTCCGAAGGTGAAGGCCATGCAGCTGATCAGTGAAATCGAGCCGCACAACCGAGGCGCTTACGGAGGTTGCATCGGGTTCATCGGATTCAACGGCGACTTGAACCAAGCCATCACCATCCGCACCTTTGTAAGCCGTAACAATGAACTCTGGTTCCAGGCTGGAGGCGGCATCGTAGCCAAGAGTAACGAGAACAATGAACTGCAAGAAGTAAACAACAAGCTGGGAGCTTTGAAGAAAGCCATCCTCCTGGCTGAAAAAAGATAACACACCATGAAAATTGTCATCATCGATAACTACGACTCATTTGTGTACAACCTGAGTCACCTGCTGAAAGAGTTGGGAGCAGAAGTCACCGTAAAACGCAACGACCAGTTTCAACTGGAAGACCTGGAAGCGTTCGACAAGATTCTTCTTTCCCCTGGACCCGGTATCCCGGAAGAAGCCGGACTCCTGCTGGATGTCATCCGTACGTATGCCGGAAAGAAGCCGATTCTCGGCGTCTGTCTGGGTGAACAGGCCATTGGCGAAGTGTATGGAGGTAGTCTTACCAACTTGGACGAGGTGTTCCACGGTATCCAAAGTACCATTAACTTGACCACACCGGACTATCTGTTTGAAGGACTTCCCTCGCAGATTCAAGTCGGAAGATACCACTCCTGGATAGTCGACCAGAAAGGGCTGCCTGACTGTCTGGAAGTCACTGCCGTCAGCAAAGAAGGCTATATCATGGCACTCCGCCACAAAACACTCGACGTGCGTGGCGTACAGTTCCATCCTGAATCCGTGCTGACCCCCGACGGCAAACAAATGCTGGCCAACTGGATACAGCACCAATAAGCCTCTGAAAGAACCCCATTTGAAAACTGATAAAACTTAGACATACAATATGAAACAAATACTGAAACGAATCTTCCACCACGAAGAACTGACCCGTGAAGAGGCCTGCTCGCTGATGCACAAAATGACCGGTGGTGAAATGAACGAAGCCCAAACAGCTGCCTTGCTGGCGGCTTTTCAGATGCGGGGCGTTACGGTAGACGAGTTGATTGGCTTCCGAGATGCCTTGCTGGAGGCCTGTGTGCCCATCGATCTGCATGAATTTCATCCGATTGACATCGTGGGAACCGGAGGAGACGGAAAGAATACCTTCAACATTTCCACCTGTGCCTGCTTTGTAGTGGCCGGAGCCGGCTATCGGGTAGCCAAACACGGCAACTACGGAGCCACCTCAGTGAGCGGGGCCAGCAACGTCATGGAACATTACGGAGTGAAATTCACCAATAACCCGGATAAACTGAAACGGTCGATTGAAGAGTGCGGCATGGCTTATTTGCATGCTCCCTTCTTCCATCCGGCCCTGAAAACCGTGGCTCCTGTCCGCAAGGCATTGGGCGTACGTACCTTGTTCAACTTACTGGGCCCGTTGGTCAATCCCTGTCATCCGGCTTGCCAGCTGCTGGGGGTAGCCGACCTGCAGCAGATGCGGCTTTATACCAATACCCTCCAAAAACTCGGTATCCAGTTTGCCGTGGTCAACAACCTGGATGGATACGATGAAATCTCACTCACCGATGAATTCAAGGTAATGACCAACCGGTACGAAACCATCTACCGTCCTTCTGAACTGGGCTTCTCGATGGCACGTCAGGAAGAACTCTACGGAGGAAAGACCCCGGAAGAAGCTGCCGCCATTTTCGACCGTGTGCTTCACAATGAAGGCAGCAAAGCACAGACCGATTGCGTATTGATAAATGCTTCCTTTGCCATCCAGGCTTTGGAACCGCAAAAGAAAATAGAAGAATGTGTGGCGCTGGCCAAAGAATCGCTCGAAAGCGGAAAGGCACTGGCCACATTGCACAAGTTCCTTACTCTTAACCAAGAATAAATTATGACTACTGATATTTTACAGACTATCGTCGCCCATAAACGTACAGAAATCACCCATCAGGAAGAAGCGGTATCCCGCGACTTCCTGATCCGGCAATTAAATACGAATCCTCCCCGTCCGACAAAAAGCCTGAAACAAGCATTGGCCAGCTCTCCGACAGGCATCATCGCCGAATTCAAGCGGCGCTCCCCGTCCAAAGGATGGATAGCCCCGCAGGCAGACCCGGCAATCATTGTTCCGGGCTATGCACAGGCTGGTGCTTCCGGCATCTCAGTACTGACCGACCAGGAGTTCTTTGGAGGAAGCCTGAAAGATTTGCAGACCGTACGTCCGCTGGTCCAGCTTCCGGTGTTGCGCAAAGACTTCATCATCAGCCCTTACCAGCTTTATCAGGCGAAGCTGGCAGGAGCAGACGTGGTTCTTCTGATTGCAGCCGCCTTGACCATCGACGAATGTAAAGACTTGGGCAAACTGGCCCATCAGCTGGAGATGGAGGTGCTGCTGGAAATTCACGCAGAAAAAGAACTCGACTACCTGAATGAATATGTAGACCTGATTGGGGTGAACAACCGCAACCTGGGTACCTTCCATACCGATGTGGAGAATTCATTCCGCCTGGCCCAAAAACTTCCTAAAGAACTTTTATGGGTATCCGAAAGCGGTATCTCCCAACCCGAGACGCTCAAGCAACTGCGGGAAACCGGATTCAGGGGCTTCCTGATGGGAGAAAGGTTTATGAAAACACCTTCCCCCGCACAAGCATTGTCGGATTTTCTTCAAGCAGCTGCCCTATGATTGTCAAGGTTTGTGGGATGAGGAACGCGGAAAATATCCGTCAGGTAGAACAGTCCGGGGCCGACTGGATGGGATTCATCGACTACGACCGTTCGCCACGTTATGTAGAAGGAGTACCGGAATATCTTCCGGCCTCCTTACAAAAGGTAGGTGTCTTTGTCAATGCTTCCTTTCCACGCATCCAGAAAAGAATCGCTGACTGGCATTTGGATTTCGTACAGCTTCATGGCAAGGAATCACCGGACTTCTGCCAGCAGCTTCAAGCTACAGGAGTAAAGGTCATCAAAACATTCTCCCTGCGTACACCTGACGACTTGCAAGCAACAGAAGATTATATCCCTTACTGTGATTATTTCCTGTTCGATACACCTTGCCAAGAATATGGAGGTTCCGGAAAGAGTTTTGACTGGGAACTGTTGACCCACTATCAAGGTTCGGTTCCCTTCCTGTTGAGCGGGGGACTGAACCCCACCAGTCTGGAAGCGTTGTCTGCTTTCCATCATCCCCGCTGGGCCGGCATCGACCTGAACAGTGGCTTCGAACAGGCTCCCGGGATAAAGGATGCTCCTTCCCTCTCCGCTTTTATTCATTCATTCAAACAAAACAAGTACAACTTTTAAAAAATTAGTAACTATGAACCGCATTGACCAATTATTCCATACACACAAAGATCATATACTTTCCATTTATTTCTGTGCAGGCACTCCTACCTTGGAAGGTACGGTTGAAGTAATCCGTACTTTGGAACAGAAGGGAGTCCAGATGATTGAAATCGGTATCCCGTTCAGTGACCCGATGGCCGACGGTCCCGTCATCCAGCATGCAGCCACTCAGGCCCTGCACAACGGCATGACCCTCCGCACCTTATTCAGCCAGCTGGAGCATATCCGTCCGGAAGTACAGATGCCACTGGTGCTGATGGGCTACCTGAATCCTATCATGCAATACGGCTTTGAGAACTTCTGCAAGAAATGCCAGGAATGTGGCATCGACGGAGTCATCATCCCCGACCTGCCTTTCAAGGATTATATGAACGAATACCGTCCTGTAGCCGACAAGTACGGACTCCATGTCATCATGCTGATTACTCCGGAAACCAGCGAAGAACGTATCCGCCAGATTGACGAACATACCAACGGATTCATTTATATGGTTTCTTCGGCCGCCGTGACAGGAGCACAGAAAGAATTCAATGCACAGAAACAAGCCTACTTCCAGCGTATCGAACAGATGCACCTGCGGAATCCGCGCATGATTGGCTTCGGCATTTCCAACAAAAATACTTATGAAGCAGCTGCCGCTCATGCAGCCGGATGCATCATTGGAAGCAAATTCGTCATCCTGCTGGAAGAGGAAAAAAATCCAGGAAGAGCCATCGACCGACTTTTAGAAATGCTGAAAAAGGAGGAATAATCAATCATTCTGTTATTTTTACGGGGTTAATTTATCGGTATAAACATATTTTTGCTATCTTTGTGCCAAACTAAACGAAGTATCAAATGATAAGACCAGATTATCCTTCCGTATTACTCATTTACACAGGAGGAACAATCGGTATGATTGAAAACCCGGAAACCGGTGCACTGGAAGCTTTTAACTTCGACCAACTGCAGGAAAACGTACCGGAACTGAAGCGATTCAACTACCGTATTTCCTCCTATCAGTTTAATCCTCCCATCGATTCTTCCGACATGGAACCGGCTTTGTGGGCGAAACTGGTAAAAATTATCCAATACAATTACGACAATTTTGACGGTTTCGTCATCCTGCATGGTACCGATACCATGGCCTATACCGCTTCAGCCTTGAGTTTCATGTTAGAGAACCTCAGCAAACCGGTGATTCTCACAGGAAGCCAGTTACCTATTGGAGTATTGCGTACAGACGGAAAGGAAAATCTGATTACCTCCATTGAAATTGCAGCCGCCAAGCATCCCGATGGCACAGCCGTGGTACCGGAAGTCTGCATCTTCTTTGAAAACCATTTGCTGCGCGGCAACCGTACGACCAAAATCAATGCGGAAAACTTCAACGCATTCCGCTCCTATAATTATCCGGCACTGGCTACAGCCGGAATTCACATCAAATATGAATATGACCGCATCCGCAAGGTTGATCCGAATTTACCCATGCATGCGCATTATGTATTCGACACGAATGTGATTATCCTGACACTTTTCCCTGGAATTCAGGAAAACATTGTACGCACAGTTCTGAATACCCCCGGACTGAAGGCAGTAGTGCTCAAGACATACGGGTCCGGAAATGCACCTCAGAAACCTTGGTTTATCCACTTGTTGGCAGAAGCTACAGAAAAAGGTATCGTCATCGTCAACATTTCACAATGTCAGACCGGTATGGTAGAGATGGCTCGATACGAAACCGGACTTCACTTGCTGGATGCCGGTGTCATCAGTGGATACGATGCGACAGTGGAGAGCGTGTTGACCAAACTGATGTTCCTGCTTGGCCACGGACTCAGCCCCAAGGAAATACGCCTTGAAATGAGCCGTTCCATTGCTGGTGAGATTACCAAACCGGTGTTGTAACCCAAATGTAACATCTATTTCATAAGTACGAAACAAAAAGAGGTCATCTTTGTAACGAAAACTAAATCATATAGAATTTTGTATTAATCTTAATAGAAAATGCGCATGAACGATTATCGGATTTTAGTCGTAGACGATGAAGAAGACCTGTGCGAGATTCTGAAATTCAATCTCGAAATGGAAGGTTATACGGTAGACACAGCCAACTCTGCCGAAGAAGCGTTGAAACTGGATCTTCCACACTACAATTTGATATTGCTGGACGTGATGATGGGAGAAATCTCCGGCTTCAAAATGGCCAGTATGATGAAAAAGAACAAGGACACCGAAAATATTCCTATCATTTTCATTACGGCCAAAGACACGGAAAACGATACGCTGACCGGATTCAACCTGGGAGCGGATGACTATATTTCCAAACCTTTCTCCCTCCGTGAGGTAATCATGAGGGTGAAAGCCGTGTTGCGCCGGACAGCTGGTGTACAGACCCAAGTACCGGAACAGCTCATCTACAAAGGACTGGTGGTCAATATTCCCAAAAAGAAGGTGACCATCAACAATGAAGAAGTTTCACTGACCAAGAAAGAGTTCGAGATACTTCTGCTGTTGCTTCAAAATCAAGGACGAGTATTCTCGCGCGAAGACATTCTGGCCAAAGTATGGCATGACGAAGTCTATGTGCTCGACCGCACCATCGACGTCAATATCACACGTCTCCGCAAAAAAATCGGTGAATATGGACAATACATTGTAACCCGCCTTGGCTATGGTTACTGTTTTGAATGTGAATAAATGAGGGCTGTATAACCATGACAAAATTTTCTTACCGCATCCTCCCTTTCAGCCAGAGGTTGTTCTTTTCTGTCATATTCCTGTTTCTGGGATATGCAGTATGCTTCATGCTGTTCCAATACAAACGCGAAAAAGCCTATAAAATAGAACTGCTGAACACACAACTACAGAATTACAACAACCAGCTGTGCGATTTCATTTCCGAACACCACGGATTCAACCCGGATTCCATGCAGCGTTATGTGAGCACTCACATGATGCCGAACCTGCGTGTGACCCTTATCGAACCTTCCGGAAAGGTGATTTATGACAACACCAATGCCAACTGGCAGAAATTTGCCAACCATTCCTCCCGCAAGGAAGTACAGGAAGCACTGATGTATGGAAGCGGATATTCCATCAGCCGACAGTCGGAAAGCATTCAGGGAGAAGAATATTTTTACTCGGCACGCTATTTCCCCCCGTATCGTCTCATCATCCGGGCCGCCCTACCCTACAATCTGAGCCTGGCTGAACACCTGCAAGCCGACTCCGGTTACCTGTGGTTTGCTCTTGTCATCTGCCTGGTATTGATTTTTATCTTCTACCGTTTCACCCGGAAACTGGGAAAATCCATCACCAAACTGCAGCAGTTTGCCATGAAGGCCGATCGCAATGAGCCGATTGACATGGATATCCTGCAAACTTTTCCTAAAAACGAATTGGGAGAAATCTCGCAGCACATCATCAAGATTTACAAACGACTGCACCGGGCCAAAGAAGCGCTCTACATCGAGCGTGAAAAACTGATTTCTCACCTCCAGACCTCACACGAGGGACTGGGTGTTTTCACCAAGGAGCGAAAGGAGATTCTGGTCAATAACCTGTTCACCCAATACATCAACAACATCTCTGACCGGAACCTGCGTTCCACCAATGAGATTTTCGACATTCCGGAACTGAAACCTATCACGGAATTTCTGAACCGGAATGAAGGTAACCCTAACAAAGAAGAGAAACGCTATTCCTTGCATATCAACAAGAATGCGCGCAGTTTCACTTTGGAATGTATCATTTTCCAAGATATGTCGTTTGAAATATCCATCATCGATATCACGCAGGAAGAAGAGCAGGCTCGCCTGAAACGTCAGCTGACCCAAAACATTGCCCATGAACTGAAAACGCCCGTCAGCAGTATTCAGGGATACTTGGAAACCATCATCAACAATCCGAATATTCCTCAGGAGAATGTCCGCACCTTCCTGGAAAGGAGCTATGCGCAAAGCAACCGGCTGACCTTCCTGTTACGCGATATTTCCGTACTGACACGCATGGATGAAGCACCGGAAATGGTAGAAAAGGAATCGGTCAACCTCAGCAAGATTGTAGAGAACATTCTGAATGAAGTGACACTGGGATTGGAAGAGAAACACATCACCGTGGTCAACAAGCTCCCACCGGAAATCATCTTGACCGGAAGCAGTTCGTTGCTCTACTCTATCTTCCGGAACCTGACAGATAATGCAATCGCCTATGCGGGAACCAATATACAAATCACCATCAAGTGTTTCCGGGAAGATGAAAAGTTCTACTATTTCAGCTTCTCAGACACAGGCGTGGGAGTTCCGGAAGAGCATCTGAACCGCCTGTTCGAACGTTTCTACCGTGTAGACAAAGGGCGGTCGCGGAAACTGGGAGGCACAGGTCTGGGACTGGCCATCGTCAAGAATGCCGTTCTTTTCCACGGAGGTACCATCTTTGCCAAAAACATGCCGACCGGCGGACTGGAGTTTGTATTCACGCTACAGAAAGCAAAACAGGGATAAAGCACTCCAGGCAAGACATTCTGTACTTATAGAAACCTGAAGTTTCCATTCTTTCCCTCTATGCCAGTACTTTCGAAGAAGTACTGGAGTACTCCCCTGAAAGTACTGCAGTACTCCTTTGAAAGTACTGGAGTACTTCCTTGGCAGTACTGAGAAGAGTTTTCCGGATTTAACCAGACTATTTTTCAGTTGATAAACTGAGAATCTTTCGGTGTATATTGCCGTCGGGTTCCCCCTTTTTGAGTAATTCTCTTAATCTGAATCTTATAAGCGATTCTTTTCGCTTTGACCAGCACCCCTTCCTTTATATTTGCTCATCGTAGGGTTAAATGCATAACGTATGGTAAGCCGAACAGCCTGTGAATCACTATAGTTCCATTTGTCAAGTTTCATTTGAGTTCCATAGGTTATCATTGAATTACGGGCTGTTTTGAAGATGTCTGTTGCACTAAGTTGGAAAAACCAATTACCAATTGTCTTGGTTACACCCAGATTTATTTGCCATGACGGTTTTAGTGTAACCACATCCATATCTCCCGATGTATGATATAGCATATCACCTGTAATGGTGAAACCTTTTCCGACAGATAGGCTGTTGTAGAAATTGATAAATAACAATGGATTGTTCATTCGCAGTTCTGTTCCCATAAATGGTATTTTAAGTTTTTGTCCCATCAGATTAAATTGGAGACGAGGTGACCAGATTGATATTTTAGGGGATAGAGATACCATCGCTGCATATTTTGAGATATGATCATAATTCATATAAGTCATCAGATTTACTGGTTCTCCTTCCTTATATGCTTCCACAATACCGACTATAGCATCTTTTACATATTGATAACTTGCTGAAAAGAAAACCCATTTGTAAATACCGGCTAAAGAAACATCGTGATTCATTTCCGGTTTCAATAGTGGATTCCCTGTCTCATAGGTAAAACGGTCGTCATATTGTATATTACTGCTTAATTGACTATACAGCGGACGCTTTGTCTTGGCTGTATATGATAGAGTAAACTTAGCTTTTTTAATAGGGAACGTAAAGTCTATATTGGGAAACAGACGGTCATATTTTCGGCTTTGCGCTGATATCAAGAGCCCATTCTCATAGTAATCGGATATAGTATGCTCATACCTTAATCCCCCTGAAAGTTCATAGATTCCTATGGGGAAAGTGGCACTTATGAAACCAGCAATATTATGTTCCTTGATATTGTCATCCGCATCCGGCAAAAAATCATTATAGTTATCATATCGGTCAGTTCTGTTTGTATAAGTGTACTCATAACCGGCCTCAAGTGTATTTTTGCCAAAGTCGTATTCCAGGACGGATTTGGAGGCAAACATTGAACTGTTGATGTGATTCAGGCTGCTTATTGTCGATTCTCCTTCCGATAAACTGACTTCATCTATTTCCTGTTCAGCTTTATTGCGGCTTGAATAATAGTCGTTATTTACAGTAAGCGTCCAATCTCCATATTCGCCTATATAATACATGTTCAATATGTTTGTCGGCATATCCTCTCTTTTCCAGTATGTATAGTAATCTATTTTATCATCAAGGGTACCATTTAATTCGATTGTTTCATTTGTGGTCCAGTCTGAATGATTGTAAGGTGTACCTCGAAATTCATATTTTGCTCCCAATACATTCTTAGGGTTAATTTGCCAGTTGAGACCTAAATTGGCATTATAAGTTGTGCTGACAGGCAATATGATAATGTCAGAATTCAGCTCATACAGATTATGCCCGGTATTAATCATGGTGACATTGTTCTGCTGCTGATATCTTCTTGAATGGTCAAAAGCAAAAGCTCCGAATATGTCAAGATTATTCTTCCTGAAATTGAGTGAAAGGTTGTCCGAATTAGACCAGGAGTGAGCAGCTCGGACGACACCTTGTATTGAGCCGCTTAATCCGTCTCCTTGTTTCTTGATTGTGCGAACTAATAACACCGATTTTACTTCCGCACCATATTTAGCCCCCGGATTACTGATGACTTCCACACTTGCAATATCTTTTGATGACAATCTATATAATTCACTGTTGTCCGTCAGTTTTCTCCCATTCACATATATGATTGGTGTCCCTTTGCCAAAAACAGTAAATTTGTCATCTTCACGCATCACGCCTGGAAGTTGTCCAATCACATCCATTGCATTCCCGAGCAGACTCAAAACAGACCCATTTACAGTTGTGATTATGCCACCTTTTGTCAAATGTTGAGAAGGCCGTTGTGCCGTTACCGTAACTTCATCCAGCAGGATATTGTCTGAAACGAGCACAAGTGTTCCAATATCATTCTTTCCATTCAGTGTTTTTATAATTGTCTTGTATCCGAGAGCGGAAATTTGTAGAAGCTCTGCGTTTGAATAATCAGTTAAAAATTTAAATTTACCACTTGCGTCTGTTACTGTTCCTGCGATATATACGGAATCAGCACCCATCAGAATAACATTTGCAAACTCTACGGGGTTCTGGTTCTCGTCACATACCACACCTTTGATTTGCGCCTTGACTGTAAATGGCACAATCATTAAAACGAAAATAAATAAAAGATTTCTTTTCATACTTGCTTGCATTTTTATGACTCAATGCAAAAGTATGATTTTAGTTATAGGGGCTTTAGAACTATGCATTGCAGATTTGTTGCAATGTGCGTTTCAGTGTTTCACATTTGTTTCAATGTTTGTATATTATGATGTATATCAGTCCATTATCTACCGAATATAAATTGATACATCTGTGGGTCAAGCTTTTCTCTAAGTCTGCTTTTTCGGGTTCTGATAGCATTTTCCGAAGCCCCCATGCACTTGGAAATCGTTGTATTATTTATTTTCAGAAGACAAAAGAGACATAGTGTCAAATCATCCAGATTGACTCCATTGCCTGCCGCTTTTATATCGATTATCATGTCTGTAAATTCTTCGAATAACTGTTTCCTGAGTTTGTCCCTTTCTGCAGGCGGAAGAAAAGAACCATTGGAATGCTTGTCATTCCCTTCCAATATTTGAAGTTTCTTCATCCATCCATTCCGAATGAAATTGTCTCTGCAAATTTCTACTCTTTTCTTCCAAATCTTAGTCAATTCAGAATTTTGGCCATTTTCAGAATCGATAGATTGTAATTCTATCTGATTGACACGAATTTGGTCCAGTTCTTTTCTTATTTTGATATATCGTTTCTTGTTATTTCTGTCGTATAGGAAGAACAATATTATACCAAAGAATACGATTGACAATATGATGACAATCTTTCTTTGGGTCCTTAGTTGAGATTCATGAATGTGTTTCTGCAATAGTAAGTTGTTGCTTGAAATCTCACTATTCAGAGCTTCTTTTCTTGAAATGACTTGTGAAATTGAATCGTTCCTTGAAATCCCTTCACTTGCAGAAACTTCTTCACCCAAGGTGTATTTTACACATGCATTGAGTATTCTAAGACTGTTGTATGTATTGATTGAATACTTATCAGGGGCGCTACTATATAACGAATCAGCTTTGTCGCAAAAATATTTTGCAATGCCTGTATGCCTGTTGTTTAGATTGAGAAAACCTAAAGTAATTAACCTTCCCAAACTGTTTTCAGGTAATTCCGTTAAATAGCTTTTGGCTTTTTCGTAATTTACGCCTGGCGTATTTGCATAATTCAGCACATAGGTGGTATAATTAGATTCTCCTTTATTTTGTTGTGAAAAATTAATGGCACGGGCGATATAAACCAATGCGGAGTCATTTTCATTGATGAAGCCATAGCAAGTTCCAATTTGGTGCAGAGCATAAGCCTTTTGTTGTTCTGTCTCCGCATAAGTTAATGCTTTCCTTGCATATAGTATTGCTTTATTGTAATCTTTTTCAGCAGACGGTTCACAATAAATATTTGCCAGTTTCATATTCAAAGAATATAGCTGGGGCTTATTTCCCTCACCTATCATGTTGATTGATTGCTGAAAATAATAGAACATTGAATCCTGTTGTCCACGCCACATAGACTGATAG
Source organism: uncultured Bacteroides sp. (assembly GCA_900551445.1). Classification (GTDB taxonomy): domain Bacteria; phylum Bacteroidota; class Bacteroidia; order Bacteroidales; family Bacteroidaceae; genus Phocaeicola. Next base: position 60,744 of record URWA01000001.1, read on the forward strand.
GCTTTGAGTTGATAGGCTTTGAATAGCTCTATACTGTCACTATTTTGCTTGAAATAGGATACACTGTTGTTCAAAAGGCTATCAGAGGCAAAGGCTTTGCTTTGTTGAAGTTTTACAGTAGCAAGTAATATACCGCATCGTGCTCTTTGTTGCTGGGTCAATTTTGAATATGGATATAATGTTTCCAGTATTGTTTGGGCAGAATCGGGATGCTCAACGGCCATTGATTCTGCCGTATCCAAAATCCTCTCTTTTTGTGTGGAATTGTTACATGCACATAACGCCACTGCTAATATAATGATATATAGTATATTTCTCATACTTGTCCCTTTTGATACAAAAGTATATATTTCTTTTTATTGCTATCCGATAAATTGAAATATAATATGTGGACGCTTAATCATTAATTGTACCATTCTTATTAAAAAAATCCCCCGTACTTACCACAAGCACGAGGGATTCTATATGTAATCTGTCTAAAAGTTTATTTTGCTACACGTTCCAGCCATTTCACCATGAACAGCATGACTCCCATTGAAACGAGACATACAATCATGAAAATAGCCCAGCAATATCCGATAGGAATGGCGTTATACATAAGAGGGCCAATCCACAACAGAAGATTACCTACAGCAGTCGCACCCAGCCATAACCCCTGGCAAAGTCCTAAAAGATGCTTTGGAGCTACCTTCGAAACGAATGACAATCCAAGTGGAGAGATAAACAACTCGGCCACGGTAAGCAGGAAGTAAAGAACAATCAATACCCATGCTCCTGCCTTTACCTGCTGGTCAATAGGAAGTTCCCGATATTCAGCAGCAGAAGGATAACCCATAATGAGTGAATATGCAGACAAGAAGAGATAAGCCAGACCAGCGATGAACATACCGATGGCAATCTTACGCGGAGTAGAAATCTCCTTTCCTCTTCTTGAAAGAGAACCAAAAATCATCATGATAATCGGAGTCAATGTAATCACAAAGAAAGGATTCACTGCCTGCCATATTTCCGGAGCAATAGTGGATGTATCTACGAAGTCTCTCGCAAAGAGTGAAAGTGAAGTACCGTTCTGATGGAATGAGAACCAGAAGAAAATAACCACGCCCAGCACTGCAAACAAAGCGTAAAGACGCTGTTTGATTTCCTTCGCCATGGCAGCCTTTTCTTCTGCTGAATAAGTAACGGCAGCTGCGGCTTCTTTCTTTCCCGGATTTGGGAACTGACGTTTGGTCACAAAGAAGATAATCAAAGAAATAAGCATTGCGGCTACAGATGCCAAAAATGAATAATGGATACCTTCATTAAATATCTGCAAATATTGTGCGCAAGAAGCAGCCATATCGGAAGTTTCACCTACGCACTGTGACATCAGCTGATTCAAGTTGCCCATAGCCTCAGCCGACATACCATCTGCACCTTTCACTATATATTCATGGCACAGAGCAGGAAGACCTGCATTGTAGACCATATTGTGTGCACTCAGCCACCAGCTTCTCAACAGAGGAGCGATAAACGGAGCGATAAGTCCACCAATATTAATAAATACATAAAATATCTGGAATCCGGAATCTCTCTTGCTCTTGGCTTCAATCAGTTCCTTTTCTCCCTTCTGTGCAGCCTCTGCTTCAAGGTCATCGTACATCTGACCTACAATGGCCTGAAGGTTTCCCTTGAACAGACCATTACCAAATGCGATGAAGAACAAGGCAATACAAGTAAGTGTAAGCAACCATGATGTATTGCCTGCATTGGCAGTAATAGGAATAGACAATGCAATATATCCCACAGCCATGACCACGAGACCGGCCATGATTGTACCTTTATAATTCTGCTTTCTGTCGGCTATCAGACCCCCTACAAGACTTAACAGATAAATACCTGCATAAAAGAATGAATAGATAAGTGTACTTTTTTCCTCACTTATACCAAATTTAGAACAAAGAAACAATACCAGCACGGCATTCATGATGTAGTAGCCGAAACGCTCCCCCATGTTAGAAAGTGCAGCAGGTATCAGACCTTTAGGATGCTTGTTAAACATAAATAATGAAGATTTTAATAATTAATAGTGTTAATACTCGTATAAATTCTGTCTCTAGTTCGCAAATATATAATTATTCAGATAAATTCGCAAAATGAATATTCATTTACTCAGCCCCATTGGGAAGTTTTCCCCGATAATTCCGGTTCATTACCCGCTCAAAACTATGGATAATATCCTGTCCCATGTTCACACGGGTGCTGTCGACCTTCCGAATGGCCACAGGTGTCACTGCATCTTTATACTTTGCCTTTCCGATACGTATTTTCATCTTGTCCAGGTTTCCGGTAATGTTGACACCGGCCTTGAAAGGCAAAGGAGACTTCAACACGGAAATATGATAATTGAAATTCATGTCCAACCCCTGCGTGCCTCCTACAGCCGCTTTATAACGGTCTATCTGAAGCAGGAAAGGATACACCGTCACATTTCCATCCTTCACGGTCAGGTTCACCGAAATACTGTCGAACACATTCCGTTTCTTATTCTTGAACATCAGCGTCTTGGATATTTCTGCAAAGGTTTCTCCATCCATCAGCACCAGACTGTCTCCCTTGATATGAATGGCTGCCTTCAACGTCGGAATCTTCACGTTCAAATTAGAATCGAGTACCGCTTCGGCAGCCGCATCAAAATCGACCATTCCCTTGAACGAACGCAACATCGGCACAATGGTATCCAGGGAAGGAATGAAGTCGACCAGCTTTCCGATATTTACCTGCCTCAACCGGAAATCAAAACCGGCATAGCCGCGCGTCTTCTTACGGGCACGATAAACCAATGTGGTCTCCACATCCGCCTCCAGACCGCGCATGGTCAGTTTTTTCAGATAGACCGCCTGATTACGGATATCCACTTCTCCCTTCACATGCTCAAAGACCATATTGCCGTAGGTCACCTTGTTCAGATTGGTTTTCAGTTCGAAATCAATATTGGAAGGGATAACAAACAACTGCAACGGTTCGGAACTTGACACCGTATCGGTTTCAGCCTGAAGTGTATCCTGAGGAAAATTCAACGCATTGATGAGCTGGTTACAATCCAGGTTGCGGGAAGAAATCTCAAGATTGGCTTTCAACATTTTACCTTTCTTCATGGCTGCATACAAGCCATACACCGCCCCACTGGCCGTCAGATTGGAACGTCCGATACGTAAGCTGGCATTCCTCAAGGTAATATTCCGGTCGCCTACGGTGACCACGGTCTTACGCATTCTGATGGGCAAAGCCAGTTCCGGTGTCCGCAACGTCAGCCGGTTAAAACCGATAATTCCTTTCGGAAGCCAAAGCGAGTCACGGATTTTCTCGGCAGTCAAGTTAAAACCGCCTTTATCCATTCCCATCTTCATCTGCCCCATCCGGCAGAAAAGCGTATCCGTCTCCAAAGCCACCTTCACATTCGGCATGGCGGGATTCCGTTTACCCGGCTGCAAATGTAGTGAAGCCTTTGCCTTTTTCGTAAACACCTTCAATGAATCGCCCATTCCTCCTTTCAGACGGCTCATCTGCAACTTACATTCCACGTCAATCAGACGAGTGGTATCCTGAGGATTCGTTGATTTTACGGTTGCATTCAATTCGTCCAATTCGGCAGATAAGGACGAAGCCCGCAGCACGGCCTTCTGGACCGTCACCTTTGCGGCCAGATTATCTTCGCCAATGAAGCGCAAATCAGCATTGCTGGAAAACTCAAAATTCTTTGTCGTATCGCGCACATACATATCCTGCATATCCAGCTTACCTTTCAGGCGCACCCGTCCCCAGTCTTGTTTCTGAATAGACGAAAGACGGCACCGCAGACGGAAATCAGCTCCTACACGTCCACCGATAGACACTCCTTCCTGCAAAGGGAATGTCTTGGCCAATGCAGTCAGATCAATCTCCGAACGCGTGTGAAATGTGATGTCAGGGTCGCCCAGCAAATCCTCCACCTTTCCATCGGCCAAGATGTCTGTATGAGCCCCCTTGAACTGAAAAATCTTCAGCTGGGCATACGATGGTTTCTGACGCATCAAATCGACATAACCGTTGAATTCCGCCGTAAGCTCATCCACCCCATAAGGTAAACCGGCATATTGGGCGGAAGCCTTATTAATATTCACTTTCAACGTGGCCTCCGGCATGTGTTCTTTGCCATAAAGTCCCTTCAAGGTTCCTTCCAGTATCACTTCTCCGTTGGCTGTCAGGTCCTGCCGCTTCAACACACTTTCCGGAACCATATTCAGAACCGTTTCCAAAGAAGGAGCATGCAATTTGTAACCTAAATCTACCCGGGTAGGCCCACCGACACTATCCCGTCCAAGTGTTCCCGACAAGTCAAGCGCCACTCCGTTCAACGTCAGTCCGGTATCTTTAAAGGTCAGTTTCCGGGACGTACGGTCCAGTTGCATATCCGCATTCAGTCCCACGGCCAGATGATTGACCAGCAGTTGGCCGTCTTGCCAGAAAAGCAGATTCTCGTTGTCATAATTTAAAGTCAGGGCCGAATAGTCCTTCTTCAAGGAAGCTTTCAAAGTCAGGTTCAGATTCTGCACCCGGGCATAAACCCTGGTATTGCGGTCGTCGAATGTCACGTTAGACCGTTTCAGTGAGACACGATTGATATCTATTTCCTGGATGGTCGTATCCCTTTGCGACACCGTATCCTCCTCCAGCTGGTCGGACGTACTCTTCACAATATCCCAGTTGCTTTTTCCCTCCTTGTTCGTGAAAGCATATACCGTGGCATCCTCCAAACCCAAGTAACGCAGGCTGATTTTATGTTTCCATACATAATCTACGGGATTCACCACTACCACACATTTCTTGAAAGAAAGCAGGGAATCAGTTTTCTGCCATAACGTATCGTTGATGGCTTTGGATACCAAAACCCCGTCAGTGACCTTCAGTCCGAACCGTGGGAAAGTAGAGAAAAATGTCAGCTCCACCTTTTCCATCTGCAAATGGGCATTCAGCGTACGGTTAGCCACATTCAGCACCACCGGAGTCAACTTCTCCGGCGTAAAAATAAAATTCACCACAATTGCCACGGCCAACAAGAAAACAGCCAGTAACGCTCCGAATGAAATAGCTGTCAGCCGAATGGTTTTACGCAACTTCTTGTTCATCTTTTTTCCTTAAAAACAAAATCTTCCTGTATTTGTTCTCCGTCATGTGCCAACGCAATACGTACACACAAACTCCGGATGTATCAAATAATGAATCATAAAATGTCGTTTTTCCTCCAAACGGAAAGACTCCCCTCTGAAAGAACCGGAAGAAGCCAACGGGAAAGGCATCACTTTCAAGTGTTCCAGAAAATCCACTTCTTTACAATCCATCACCTTGAACATGGTTTCCTTGGCCGACCAATGCAACAGCAACTGGTATAATTCTTCTTGCGGCTCCATGCGTTTCCTGTCCGGCATCTCATCTTCCCGGATAAACCGCGACACCACTTTCCGTACCCTTTCCCCATACGTCTCGATATCAATCCCAGGCGAAGCAGTCGCATGCAAGCCTACCGCCACGTAATTTTTCGTATGGGAGATGGATATGTGAAAAGGTTCATTCCATAGAAAAGGTTTTCCTGAAGGCTCATGCCCAATCCGGACCTCCCTTCCCCACATCGCTTTCAGCAGTACCCTTACCGCCAGATATTCCAACTTCCGTGAAGGAGCCTTCAACGCCTCCAGTTCCTGAGAAACCGTCGCATCCGACAGGCAAGCCCGAAGCTCCTCCGGTGTTTCCGTCACATGCCAGATGCCCCACTGCCCGTTATCTTCGTTCCATATTTTCAGAAGTGGCATACTTATTTTTTCTCTTTGTCGGCTTTGTCCTCCTCTGGCGCAGAAGGCAATATGGTTACTTTGACTTTCAGGATACGCCGTGAATTCATTTCCAGAACCTCAAAGCGATAATTCATATAATTGATGATTTCATGCAATGCCGGAAATTCACCTTTCAACTCCAACAGCAGTCCCGCCAGCGAATCAGCATCCCCTGAAATCTTGTCAAACACATCCTCACTGTCCTTGATAATCTTATAGAAGTCGGAAAGCAAAGTCTTTCCTTCAAACACATAGACATTCTCCGTCAGTTTCACATAAGAATGTTCTTCCTCATCATACTCATCATTGATTTCTCCTACAATCTCCTCGATAATGTCCTCCATGGTAACAATACCCGAAGTTCCACCAAACTCATCCACTACCACTGCAATATGAATCTTGTTGGCCTGGAAATCACGCAACAAGTCCCCTATCATCTTATTCTCTGGAACGAACAAGGCCGGACGAATCAAATTCTGCCACTTGAAATCATCTCCTCTGTCCAGATAAGGAAGCAAATCCTTGATATACAAAATACCTTTGATGCAGTCGCGCGTTTCCTCATACACAGGAATACGCGAATACCCATTTTCATTGATACACTTCAATACCTCCGAAAAAGACGACTCAATGTCCAAATCCACAATATCCAAGCGGGAAGTCATCACCTCCTTGGCCGTTTCTTCTCCAAAGCGGATGATACCTTCCAGCATATTGCTTTCTTCCGAAGTATCCTGAATATCAGTCAGTTCCAGTGCCTGAGAAAGCTCATTCACCGACAAGTTCCGTGATTTTTTCTGAGAAAAACGATTGAAAAAGAAAGAGGAACGGACCAGCAGGGAAGAAACCGGCCAAAACGCCGTCCGCAGCACCGTAATGACCGGTGCCGCCTTCCGGGCAAAAGGCAGGGTGTGCTGGGCCGAATAAATTTTAGGCATAATCTCTCCAAACAACAGCAGCAGAAACGTCAGTACCACCGTCACAATCAGAAATTCCAGAATTTTTGCCTGACCGAAATCTATCACACTGGCAAACACATAGTTCAACAGCATGATAATCGTCACATTGACAAAATTATTCGAAATCAGAATGGTAGCCAGCAGACGTTCCGAGTCATCCAACAACCCCTTGATTTTGGCGTCAGAAGGATGATCTTCCTCTTCAATCTCATTCAAATCGGAAGGGGAAAGCGAAAAAAAAGCAATTTCAGAAGCTGAAACAAAGCCCGATACATACAACAGCACAAGGGCCAGAAACAAAGCAAAAGCCGCCCCTAACGAAAGAGGCATTACGGTAATTCCGTCACATAGCTCCGACAAGCGGAGCAAACACGAGTCAGGATCCATCCTATAATATTCCTATTTTTAATTAAAGTGACCGCCTGAATATCAGAACGGTAAATCATCCGAAGGGTTACTTTCCGGCTGAGCGGAAGCCGTAGCCGCAGGAGCTGCCTGAGGCTGCACCGAAGCTGCAGGCTGCACATTACGCGGAGTCAGCATCTCCATATTGTCGCCGAAGATTTCCGTCACATAACGTTTCACACCGTTCTGGTCATCGTACGAACGAGAACGGATTTTCCCTTCAATATATAACTTATCTCCTTTGTGTACATATTTTTCGGCAGTTTCAGCCAATTTTTTCCACAACACGATGTTATGCCATTCCGTACGTTCCGGTACCTGCGTACCGTTGGCCAGCGTATAAGCACGGTCTGTAGTCGCCAATGGGAAAGTAGCTACGGCCATCCCACTGTCCAAATATCTCACTTCGGGATCTTTTCCCACATTTCCAATCAATTGTACTTTATTCAATGACATGATTCTGTTTTTTATGATTTGGTTTCAAAAGTAACGAAAAAAAACGAGATATCAAGCGCGATACCGGGAAATTATGAAAATCGTCAATTTGAATCCGCTGAAAACCAGGAAGTGTCACATTTTCTTCCGCCAGCACCACTTCATAGCATCTGGCATGAATGACCCGATGCGACAGCACATGCTTGATTTCAGGTGATACCATCCGGAAGGATTGAATGTCATGACCACCCAGCAAATGATGAAATTCCGGAAGAGACAAAATCTCTTCCTCTCCCACCTCGCCCGGTGTTTCAATCAGCGGAAACTCATACAGATTTTGCCAGATGTCACCCGCTGCCCGTTTCTTTATATAGGTATATGCGCCTGTACGCACGTAAATATACGAAAAATAGCGGTCGAGTACCTTCGTTTTACGTTCTTTCCGTGGAAGCTTGTCTACCAAATTCTTCTGTAAGGCCACACAACTGTCCGCCAACGGACAAAACAGGCACGAAGGCGATGACGGCACGCACTGCAAAGCTCCGAAATCCATAATAGCCTGATTGTACAAGGCCGGACGTGATTTGTCCATCATCTCATCTGCCAGAGAAGCAAACAATTTCTTGCCAGCACCAGTATCAATCGGATCTTCTACCCCCATCCAGCGCGACAATACCCGATACACATTGCCATCAACTACCGCATAGGGCAAGTCGTATGCAAAAGAACAGATAGCCGCCGCCGTATAATCTCCCACTCCCTTCAAGGCTCTCACCTCTTCATACGTCGTAGGAAAACAACCTTTTTCCGCAATCATTTTGGCCGCCGTATGCAGGTTGCGGGCACGGGAATAATACCCCAGCCCCTGCCAACATTTCATTACCTCATCTTCCGGAGCACGAGCCAACGTGTTCACATCCGGAAAATGTGCCATGAAACGGCAGTAGTAGTCATATCCCTGTACGACCCGGGTCTGCTGAAGAATGATTTCCGATATCCATATTTTATAGGGATCTTTTGTGTCCCTCCAAGGTAAATCCCGTTTGTTTTCCTTGTACCAATCTATTATCTTATCTGCAAAAAAACTCATCCGCTGCATATTTGCCTGCAAAAATAATATATTTCCCCGACATACACAGCAAACGGTCCCAGACTGCCTTCAAAAAGGAATAAAACCCTCAAAAAGCACGACTTTTCAAAAAAAATATTCCCGATATATTTCCAAAAGAAACAGAAAAGCTATATATTTGCAGTCCAAAAAATTAAGATAACGTATAACAATAATTATTAGCGAAATGACTAAAGCAGATATTGTAAACGAAATTGCCAAAAACACAGGAATTGACAAGGCAACAGTATTGGCAACCCTTGAGGCGTTCATGGGATCAGTTAAAGAATCTTTGTCGAAAGATGAAAATGTCTATCTCCGCGGTTTCGGTAGTTTCATTGTGAAGAAAAGAGCGCAGAAGACTGCTCGTAACATTTCTAAAAATACAACTATCATCATCCCGGAACACAACATTCCGGCATTCAAACCTGCAAAAACATTTACTCTATCAGTAAAAAAATAATTAACTTTTAGTATTAACCCATAAAATTTTGAAGCTATGCCAAGCGGAAAGAAAAGAAAAAGACATAAAATGTCTACTCACAAACGTAAAAAAAGACTGAGAAAGAACAGACATAAAAGCAAAAAATAATTGTTAGTCTGTCCGACTTCAATAAAGAACAAACTTGCAAAGCTAAACAAAGTCTTTCAGGTTTGTTCTTTGTGTAATTAGCAACCTATTAAGAACAAAAAACCAAGCAAAAAAGTGACAAGCGAATTAGTAGTAGACGTACAGCCCAAGGAGATTTCTATCGCTCTCATGGAAGATAAGAACTTGGTAGAATTCCAAAAGGAAGAACGGAACCTTTCGTTCTCTGTCGGCAACATGTACGTAGGAAAAGTCCGGAAACTCATGCCCGGTCTCAACGCCTGCTTCGTAGATGTAGGTTTTGAGAAAGACGCTTTTCTTCACTATTTAGACTTGGGACCACAATTTCATTCTTACCAGAAATACCTCAAGCAAGTCATCAGTGACCGGAAAAAACTCTATCCCATGTCGAAAGCCTCCATGCTTCCCGACATTGACAAGGACGGAACAATCTCCAGCGTACTCCAGCAAGGACAAGAGGTCATCGTACAGATTGTCAAGGAGCCCATTTCCACGAAAGGGCCGCGCCTGACCTGTGAGTTGTCGTTCGCCGGACGCTATCTGGTACTGATTCCTTTCAATGACAAGGTATCCGTCTCACAAAAAATTAAATCCAGCGAGGAAAGAGCTCGCCTCAAACAGCTGCTGCAGAGCATCAAGCCCAAGAATTTCGGAGTAATTGTACGCACCGTGGCCGAAGGCAAGCGAGTGGCAGAGCTGGATGCGGAACTGAAAGTCTTGCTGAAACATTGGGAAGAAACCATCACGAAGGTACAGAAGGCCACCAAACTGCCCTCATTGGTTTATGAGGAGACAAGCCGCACCGTAGCCATGCTGCGCGACTTGTTCAACCCGTCGTACGAAAATATTTACGTAAACGACGAAACCGTTTATAACGAAGTAAAAGATTATGTGGCGCTCATTGCACCCGAACGGGCAGGCATCGTGAAGCGCTACACCGGCCAGCTTCCTATTTTCGATAATTTCGGCATCACCAAGCAAATCAAGTCCTCTTTCGGGAAAACCGTTTCCTACAAAAGTGGGGCTTACCTGATTATCGAACATACCGAAGCACTCCACGTGGTGGATGTAAACAGTGGAAACCGTTCCAAATCGACCAACGGACAAGAGGCAAACGCACTCGACGTGAACCTGGGCGCAGCTGATGAGTTGGCACGCCAGCTCCGATTGAGAGATATGGGCGGAATCATTGTGGTGGACTTCATTGATATGAACCTGGCAGAAAACCGGCAAAAACTTTATGAACGCATGTGCCAGAACATGCAGAAAGACCGGGCCAAACACAACATCCTTCCTCTGAGCAAATTCGGACTGATGCAAATCACGCGCCAGCGGGTCCGTCCGGCAATGGATGTAACTACCGATGAAGACTGCCCTGTTTGTTTCGGAAAGGGGAAAATCAAACCTTCCATCCTGTTTACCGATACCCTGGAAAGTAAGATTGACTACTTGGTCAACAAGTTGAAAGTGAAGAAATTTACCTTACACATTCATCCTTACGTGGCTGCCTATGTGAACCAGGGATTCATGTCCCTGAAACGCAAATGGCAGATGAAGTATGGATTCGGCATCAAAATCGTTCCCAACCAGAACCTGGCTTTTTTACAGTATAAATTCTTTGACGTACACAACCAGGAAATGGACATGAAGGAAGAATTCGAAATCAAATAACAGGAAAAGGCCGTCACCTGAGAAATGGAGACGGCCTTTTTTGTATCCCTGCCTGTCTTTATCCAAAAACGCTTTGATCCATATACCTCGTCACGTTCGTGTCAAGCTCTCCGCACGTTCGTGTCAAGACCTCGTCACGTTCGTGTCAAGACCTACGCACGAACGTGACGAGGTAATTTCATGCCTGCGCTTGACATTCTTTCCCCAATCATCCTAGAGAAAACACAGAGAAGTCCAATCATCCTTCAACCGTTTTACAGAGAATATCCTTGCCCCTTTTCCTCTTTTTTTATTATCTTTGCGAGCAGATATCATTTTAATGTGAAAACATGAAAATAAGTAACATTTTATTCTTTATTGGGATTACTTTTTCCCAGCTTGCTTTTGCGCAGCAGACTTTGCCGCGCGATCCGGATTGCTGCACCAGCATCATGGTGGGGAAACTGGCCTCAACCGACGGCTCTGTCATGACGAGCCATACTTGCGACAGCTGGTATCGTACGTGGGTGAACGTAGTACTGGCAGCAGATTTTGCCAACGACACGGTAATGAACATTTACGACGGACGCATGCACACGGAATCGGTCAACGACCAGACCAACCTGACCGTAAAAGGGCAGATTCCACAAGCCAAGCATACCTACGCTTTTCTGGATACGGCCTATCCGTGCCTGAACGAGAAGCAACTGGCCATGGGGGAAACGACCATCAGCGGACGGGATACCTTACGAAATTCCAAAGGGATGTTCATGATTGAAGAACTGGCCCGCGTGGCATTGCAACGCTGCACCACGGCCCGTGAGGCCATTCAGCTCATGGGCAGGCTGGTGAAGGAGTACGGCTATGGCGATTCGGGCGAATGTCTGACCATTGCCGACCCGAAGGAAGTATGGCATTTTGAAATCTTTGGCGAAGGTCCCGACCAGGTTGGTGGTGTATGGGCTGCCGTCCGTATTCCCGATGACGAAGTAGGAGTTTCGGCCAACATCTCCCGTATCAGCACACTCAACCTGAAAGATACAGACCATTACATGGCCTCGGAAAACGTGTTCAGCGTGGCTAAGAAACTCAAGCTGTGGGACGGAAAGGAACCGTTCAAGTTCTGGAAAGCCTACGGAGGCCCGAACTATTTCGGAAAGATGCAGGCATTCAGTATCCGGGAATTCTTTATCCTAAGCACCCTGGCTCCTTCACTCAAGCTCAGCATGGACGATGAGGAACTGCCCCTGAGCGTAAAGCCGGAAAAGAAAATCAGCAATGCCGACGTAATGGCCTACCTGCGACAGACGTACGAAGGTACGGAATGGAGCGTAACAAAGAATCTGAAAGTGGCAGTCAAGGACCGGAAGACCGGAAAAACCGACACCATCACCAGCCCGCGCGCCAACCCGTGGATGCGTACCGATGAAGTCCAGCTGTACAATGCCCTCCAGAAGGGAAGTGTCACGGCCAACCGGAACGTAGCTGTTCCGCAATGTGCCTACTCCACCGTCATCCAGTTGCGCAGCTGGCTCCCGGATGCCGTGGGAGGAGTCTGCTGGTTTGCCATGGACAACCCCGGACAGAGTCCGCGCGTGCCCATCTTCTGCGGAACGACCGACCTGCCTGACATGTTCAAAATCTGTGGGAACCACCGCTACCGTCTGGATGCCGCCCTGTGGCATTACCGCCAGGCTAACAAGCTGGCCACGGTGAGATGGGGAAACGCCCGCAAAATCATGGAAAAGAACCAGATGCACTTTGAGCGGAAAGGTCTGGAAGAACTGCCGATGGTGGAACAACGCTATGCGGAACTGGTCAAGAGCCAGGGAGAGGATGCTGCCAAGGCTTATCTGACTGACTACACAAAAGATTTCATCGGGGCCACCCTGCTCCGTTGGGACGAAATGACCGCCAAATACTGGAACGACTATCGTTTCGGATTCTGATTCCTTTTTATACACACGTAAAAAAACACATAGAAAAATATGAAAGCAATTACATTTATCTCTGCCCTACTGCTCGCTTCGGCCACACTTCAGGCACAGCCCAAGGCCGAAGGCTACCAATTTACTACCGTTGTCAACCAGAAAGTGACTCCGGTCAAGAATCAGGCGGCCACCGGTACCTGCTGGTGCTTTGCCACTACATCCTTCATCGAAGCTGAACTCCTCCGTCAGGGAAAAGGTGAATTCGACCTCTCGGAAATGTACATCGTCCGCCAAAAATACATGAACCAGTTGAAGGACAATTACCTGCGTCACGGAAAAGGTAATATCGGTCAGGGAAGTATCTCTCCCAGCTGGTTTACCGCCTTCAAGCAGGTAGGTATCGTGCCGGAAAAAGTGTACAGCGGCATCAACTATAATTCTCCTACCCACAACCACAAGGAACTGGCCTCTTATATGGAAGTCATTGCCGAAAAGGCCATCCAGTTGCGCCAGCACAGCCCGGAATACGACAAGCTGATCAAGAGCCTGTTTGACATCTACATGGGCGAACTGCCAGAGAAATTCACCTATAAAGGTAAGGAATATACTCCCCAATCCTTTGCACAGAGTCTGGGCATCCATCCGGAAGACTATGTCATGCTGACCAGCTTCACCCACCAGCCCTACTATCAGGCGTTTGAACTGGAGATTCCGGACAACTGGGAGCATGCCAAGATGTACAACCTGCCGCTCGACGAGATGATGCAGGCTGCCGACCATGCCCTGGAAAACGGATATACCGTCTGCTGGGACGGAGATGTCAGCGAAAAGGGATTCTCCTTCAAGCACGGAGTGGCCATCAATCCGGCCATAGAAAGTACCGGCGACCTGAAAGACACCGACTTTGCCCGCTGGCAAAGCATGGATGCCAAAGAGAGACTGGATGAAGCCTTCAAGTTTGCATATCCGTGTCCGGAAGTGAAAGTGACACCCGAAATCCGCCAGAAAGGATACGAGGCCTTTGTCACCACCGACGACCATCTGATGCACCTCACCGGCATTGCCAAGGACCAGAACGGTACGAAGTACTACATCACCAAGAATTCCTGGGGTACCGACCGGAACGATTTCGGAGGCTACCTGAACATGTCGGAAAGCTATGTGCGTGCCAAAACCATCTATATTCTTCTGCACAAGGATGCCTTGACCAAGGAACTGAAGAAAAAACTGGGACTGAACGAATAAAACCTGGCTGAAAAACAACCTGGTTGCCAAAATGGATGCTTATCTTTGCAGCAAGTCACAAGATAAGCATCCTTTTTTATGAAAACAGAAGACTATGCCACAATCCTGGAGACAGCCGGCATCCGCCCTACCTCCACCCGACTGCTCATCTATGAGGCCATTGCCGCCCAAACCGACACATTCAGTCTGGGCACGCTGGAAAAGCAGCTCGACAGCATCGACAAATCGGTCATTTTCCGCACCCTCGTCCTTTTCCACGAACATCATCTCATCCACAGCGTGGACGACGGAAGCGGTTCACACAAATATTGCATCTGCCACAACCACGGCCAGTGCAGCGAAGACGAAGAACACTGCCACTTCTATTGTGAGGTATGCCACAATACCTATTGCCTGAACCAGGATCTCATTCCCCACATCAATCTTCCTGAAGGGTTCATTGCCCGGAAAGTCAACTACATCGTGAAAGGCGTATGCGCCCAATGTGCCGCCAAACATCGGAAATAGGTGTTTTTTTGACTTACATCAATAAAACATACCCTTTCTCCATTTTTATGTTGTAAAGCATATATCTTATACAAAAAAGCCCTATCTTTGCAGCGTAATCAAGAACGGAAGTTCAATGATTGACAAAGTAGAAAGATTGTTTTTTTAGATTATAAGATTGTTTTCAACCTCGTCGGGAGACGACGTTTTCAGATTTAGATTAAAAGGTATTAAAGTTTTATTCATTAAAAAGAAAGGGTAACAACATGAAAACGATGAAAAATTTCATTCAGAAGATCTTCAAGGGAGATCCGATGATTTGGGGTTACGTAATGCTCAGCTAATGAGCCAGTAACCCCTTTGCAGGCAAGGATGCCAGCACCTAAAACTGAAAGTTGTAAAGTTTACTGCATATTCTGTACCGGAATTCCCGGTATGAACTTCAAGATATCCTTCCGAAGTCCTCGGGAGGATATTTTTTATATGCCTGTTTTTCCCCGAATCTTTCCCGAATCCTTGCCAGTTCTAAATCTTTTCCCTAACTTTCCCGCAAATTTCTAAAACCAACACAGAAATGTCATTCATCAGAGTCATTCTCTCCATTATTTTTCCGCCCCTTGCCGTCATCGACAAAGGCTGCGGATCGGTACTGATTGTCTTTATTCTCACATTGTGCGGATGGATTCCAGGAGTCATCGGTGCCCTTATTATTCTGAACAAACAAAATTAAGTTTCTAATTCAATATCCTAAATACTCACACCATGAAAGAATTACATGTTCCCGAAATTACCGGACAGTCCCGCGTGGCCGCCCAAGATATCCCAACCCTGCTCGATGCACATCAGGTAGAATTCCAACCGATTTCCTGCGTGAACTGGAAAGATTTTCCTTACTGTCCGGAAGTCGCGTTTCGCATTGCCCATACAGGCGACTTTATCCTGTTGAACTATCGCGTAAAAGAAGAAAGTGTGCGGGCCATAGCTGCTGAAGACAACGGTAGAGTTTGGGAAGACTCCTGTTGCGAATTCTTCTTCCAGCTTCCGGAAGATCAGGAAGAAAACGTATATTATAACTTTGAATGTAACTGCGGGGGAACCCTCCTCATCGGTGGCGGACGACCGGGCGACAGACCGCACGCTCCGCAAGACATTCTCAAGCAAGTAGACCGCTGGAGTTCACTCGGAAAAGCTCCGTTTGAAGAGCATATGGAAGAATGTAATTGGCAACTGGCTCTCTGCATTCCCAAGGAAGCCTTCTTCCGTCATCAGCTGAAAGGCTTCAAAGGACTGACCGCTTATGCCAATTTCTACAAATGCGGGGACTTGCAGCACACGCCTCACTTCCTGTCATGGAATCCCATTGACCTGCCGAAACCTTGCTTCCACTGTCCGGAGTTCTTCGGCAAGATTATATTCGAATAATCTCCTCCACCTATAAACACGCCAGCGGCCTGCTTTCAAACATCGAGTTTTGAGAGCAGGCCGCTGGCCGTATCACTTCCTCGCAATCCACACATAGACATTTTTCATTCCTTTAAACAACCACAAGACACCCAGAGAAATAATCCAAGCCACGGCCAAGAGCACAAAAAGAAATTCCATAAAAGAACTCCACCCATAGTTGGACAGCACGATGCCGGACAAGGAGCCCACCAGGCTGGAACCGGCATAATAGAACAACCAGTAAATGCTGGTGGCGCTGCTTTTCATCTGCCCGGCATGCACCGATACAATCCGACTAGCCAGCGTATGAGTCCCGAAAAAGGCAAAGGTCATCAATCCCAGTCCCAGTACGATAGCCCAAAGCTGCATCCAGAGCAACAAAGCCATCCCGACTCCCATCAGTCCCAACGTGCCTTGCAAGAGCATTTCCGGACTATACTTGTCCGAAAGACCGCCGGCCACGACCGAACCGATGATTCCCGCCACATACATGGTAAAAATCAGTGCCACCCAATGATGAGGTAGCGAAAAAGGAGGTGCCTCCAGCAAGAAAGACAGATAATTGTAGATGCTCACAAAAATACCCATGGAAAGCGCGGCTATGAGATACATGGAAAGAAAAGTACTTCGGGTTAAAAGGAAACGCATCTGACGCAATTTTTCCAGAAAAGATACCGACACCGCGGAGAAGTTTTTCCCGGCAGGAATCTTCCAGCAGAACAATCCGCCCAGCAGCAGACTGACAATACCTATCAGCCACACAGCCGACTGCCATCCTCCCCATCCGGACACCAGTGTGGCAGCCACTCGCCCCGACATTCCGCCCAGTGTATTCCCACTGAGATACAGACTGATGGCCAGCCCGATCATGGCTTTGTCCACCTCTTCCGAAAGATAGGCCAATGCCACCGACGACACCCCGGCCAGCACCATTCCTTTCAACAGATTCAAAGCCAGCAGAAGAGAATAGCTGTCGGTAAAGGCAGACACAATGGTCAACAGGGAAGAAAGCAGTAACGAAGCTCCCATCAGGCGTTCGCGTGACACGGAATCGGCCTTGAAAGCCATGACAATCAGTCCCAATGCCATGCCGGCAGTAGAGGCAGACACCGACAGACTGCTTTCCGCCGGACTGACACCAAAGTTCCGGCACATTTCCGAAAGCATGGGCTGAAACAAATACAACTGGGCAAAGACCGACAATCCGGACAAAAACATGCAGTTACGTATCAGGCGAAACCGTGCAACCGCCTCACGTGAACGATTCATTTCTTTCATTTCCTTTTTCTTTCATGATTATGGAAACAAAGGTAGGCAGTCGGTTCCAATCTCAATCTATCGAAAAAAACTCTTTTTTCGATAAGTTTCATCGATAAAATTAATAAGCATTAAAAAAGTATTTATAATCTTTTCCTCCTTCATTCTTTTATATCCTAATCATTCACAAATACTTAACAAAAATAAAGTATAAAAAATACACGCAAACTCCTTTTCAGACTGAACAAAACAAAAGTAAATTACGTTTAAGAACAAAACTAAGCTACTTATTAACGACATAAACAAAAACGCCCATAAAAACAACCAATTATTTACTTTTTAGAACAAAAACTTGAAGAATATTAGGTTTAAAAGATTGTGATTACTGAGAAAACAACAACAAAATGAGAAAATTTACATTTATTGCATTTCTATGCACTTTGCTATTGGTTTCTTGTAACCAGGAAGAACACTTAGGCACATCTTCCACAGAGAACAGATCTGGAATTGTATTCAAACTGCAAAAACAAGGCTATGAAGGAGCCTCTTCACGTGCCTCGGAAACGGAAACGTCTCTTTATGACGAGCTGCATTACTTCATTGTCGATGAAAACGGCGACAAGGTAAAAAACATCAAGAGCTATTACGAGGCTTCCACTTCCGAGATTTATACTGAAGGACTTCACAAAGGAGAGTATCGGTTGGTGGTTTTGGGCATCAAAGGTAACCCTGCCACAGACCGGGCCACTATCCATAGCCCGGAACATCTTCAGGATGAATGGCTCGTTTTCCCTGAAGACTTGCAACAACCGCTGGAAGCTGAATACTTCTACTCGCAAACTCCTTTTTCCATCATAGAGAAACAAACGGAAGAAGGCATCCAGGAAGTGGCTTCCATTCCACAGGAAGTGACACAGAAACGGATTGTCAGCCGGGTGGATTTTGACTTTGCGTATCAGAACCCCTACGTGGGCTATGCCGTCACAGACAAAAGCCTGGCATTGGGAGACGTGCGATTCTATACTACCCTTTCCGGCAACGGAAACTTGGGCGGAGAAAGCAACGGCACAGTGAAGACCCTTTCACTGAACCAGCAGACTTCCTACCTGTTCATGCCTTTGTGCAAGGGCTCCACGTTGCATGGAGAAATCAACCTCTCTACCTGCAACTACCGGAAAGAAAACAGGAAACAGGTGTACAGCTTTGAGCAGAAGGAGCTGGCTGCCAACCATATCCATCTTGTAGAAACCCAAGTGAACCATCCAGACGACAAGGCGGTGACCATGTTCATCACTCCGGCTGCCTATAATAAAGGTGAACACAGCTTAATCCTGCAAGACACGGAACGGAAGGAAGTATATACCAACAAGACTGTACGCTGTTTCAATACTGCCAAGCCACTGCAGGTATCCGTCACAGAAGAAGGAAAGCTGCATACGCGTTTCTACTCTCCCCGCAAACTGACCGGCGTACTGATCAAAATGCAACTGCCGCAAGTGAGCGAAGAGTTCTTTGACCTGGCTTATTTTGATTCCATCCCGGCCTTCGGCGATTTCTGGGAAGAAATTCCGCTGATGCAACGTGCCGCCATGTGCCGTACGGAATCCGGAAGATATATAGAGGTACAAAAGAAAACAGCTTCCGAACTAAGCAACGCCGTACTTAAAATTGAGTCGGACGACCCTTACTGGAGCAAACTGCAGGAAATCAAGCATGGATGGACCATCTACTGGGGGCTCTACGGAGGTGACCCGGAAAAAGAAGACGGAGGTCCGGTAGGCAACTGGATGGGAATCCGCCCGGTACATTGCCGGGAGTCGGTTGCCCTCTTCCTCAATTTTACCTACATGATTGACATGCCGGCACATGAACAGATTCTGTGGGACAATGCCGACCAGCTTTACGATGACAACAAACAGCCTGTAAAGGTAGAGGAAGTATTGAAAAAAATGAGAGCCAGCAGAACGCTCCAGGTAGGTCTGGTATACCCCGGACACGGAATTATCGGATTGGGAGGAGGAAGCACGTTTGGTGCCTACCAGCGCGGATGGTTCGAACATTATTTCAACCGGTATGCGTGCAGCGTCATGTTCCACGAGCTGGGACATGTCATGGGATACGGACACAGCAGCTCTTTCACCTACGGACCCTGGGCCGAAAAGTTGATGAACAACTTCTATGTAGACAACATCGGGCAGATGCCGATTGACTCTCCCAGCTACCTGAACAGCTCACAAAACCCTTACCAATACAAATAAACAGACGATAATAATAATATCACGAAAAATGATGATGAAATCTATACTCGCCGTGGCAAGCGCCAGCCTGTTCCTACTGTGCGGATGCCAGCATGAAGATATCCAGCAAACGCCGCAAAACGGAATGTTTACCGTAAAGTTTTCCCGAGCTGGAATGACAAATGGAACAGCCGACAACACGGAATCACAAATCAACACACTCCATGGTTATCAGTTCGAGAACGGTATCTTGAAAGAAACATTCTCTTCGCTGAAGATAGACGCAACAGGTTCCTGCCAACTCGATATCAATCCCACACAGGGCAGCTTGTATTTCCTGGCCAACGGTGACCAAGCCGTCTCCCCAGAGAACCTGAAAGAAGGTGTAACCACGCTGGAGGAGTTCCTGAAGCAACAGGCTACCGCCGAAAATATGGCTTCCGACTATGTGCTGATGACCGGAAAAGCCGATTTGGACACAGAAACCACTTCTGCTTCCGTAGCCCTGAAACGGGCTGTAGCCCGCATCGATTTGGAATCGCCCTTCCAAGATGCTCAGGTAAACAGCGTCACCATCAAGGGAGTGTCGCTGACAGGTTACATTTACGAGCAAGATGCGCTCCAGACACCCGAGAAGCCGGAGACAACGGACTTGACAAAAGATTTTGGTGAACAGCCTTTTCAAAATGGCAAGTCTCCCCTTTTCTATCTTCCCGAACAATATACCAACGGGCATGAGGTAGAAATCATGATGACAGCCCACGGAGGATGGCACCGACTGAAAACCACGCTCCCGGCACTGAAACGCAACACCATCTATACGCTTAAGGTGTATGGAAACGGAGCCGACTGGAAAGTGGAGGTACTGACCGATGACTGGGAAACCGGTTCTTCTTCAGAATCGGGTCTCACGCACAAAGGGCTGGTAGACAAAGCACTCTCACAGCTTTCTGAAGGAGTGACCTTGAACGCACAGGGCGATACGGTGTTCGTGCCTTGCTGGGAAAGCAACTTTCAACTGACGCTGGCGGCTGAAGCCGGGGCAGAGGTAACCGTTCAGGGACAGGCCAATGGAGTAACGGTAATCCCCACTTCGCTTGCCCGCAGCCTTTCACCGGTGGCACAGCTCCGCATCGAGAGCAAACGGAAAATGCCGGGAAGCCACTATGAATATATGTATCTGGATGTGCATAAAAACGAGATACAGACGGGACGGGTTGTACTGGTGTTTACTCCGAATCCGGTGCAGATGAACGGTCTCCTCCAATTTGACGACAACGGACTTTGTGACTTCAATACCTATGTTGATGGTGAACTGGCCCGTATCACTCTCCCGGAAGGAAAGAGCCTGACGTTGAATTTCAATGAAGGAGAAGCTCAGTGGATGAAACTGGAAGAAGAAGGAGACCGTACCTACCGACTGCTGGGAGGATGGAAACCCAATGATCCGGATGCAGACGGACGGGCACAAACCGGTGAACTGATAATTGCAGACGCCAATGGAGGACATCCGGAGGTGTACACCGTCCGACGTCTCAACTGGGGACTGCCTGTCGTAGAAATCAACGGCGTGTGGTGGTGCAAGTATAACCTGCGAGGCAATGTGAAAAATTTCAACGACCAGATTCTGGTGAAATCGGATCCTGCGGCTCAGGGCAGCCTGGCCGACTATCTGAGAACCTGCTCGGACGAGCATTTCCTTCAGGTGTTGGGCGACCAGTATCAGGCGGGAAATCCGGACGGGTTGAAACTGACCCACAACGACAGCCAGTTCTACTACGAAGGGTATCAAAGCCAGACAGGTAATTTTGGCACGATGGCCCCCACCGAAATGGCTCCCGACGGGTATCAGATTCCGGATTATGACGACTACCGCTTCTACACATGGGGCACAAACTGCAACCTGGCTTACTTTGACCCGGGAGCCTTCAACAACGGACTGGGACAGCGCCTCAACTTCAACGTGGTGGAACGCAATGCCACTTTCGACGGCTTGGCCTATGGACCGATTTCGTTCTACGATTTTGAATATGGAGGCAATCATCTGACGCTTTGCGGACTGGGACATCAATGGAACGAGAACAGCATCTCCAGCATGATGATTCTGTTTGCCACCTACGGCAATTCCGGCAACACATGGATGATAGAAGGTTATGCCAAAAGCACCGGCAAAGGAAACTGGTTCAAGTATGGAGCCAGCAATGCACAGAAAACGCGTACCATCCGATGCATCAAGACTCCTGTAGAATATATCTATGAATAAGAATAGAGCTATAACAAAAAACGCAAGAAAACTCATGTATATGCACTTAAAAAAATATATCCAGCTTTTCGGAATACTCTCGGCTGTATGCTTTGTTTCTGCCTGCAGCAACGAAGACATTCCCAAAAACGAAAACACTCCTACTGACGAAGAAGAAAACGTAAGTGTGCCTGTGCGGACGGTCAATACCCGCATCAAGGCTTTCCAGATAGAAGGTGAAAATGTGTCCCTCTCTGGAGAGGACAGCATCACCGACATAAAGGCCTGCCTGTTTGAAGATGGCGTATTGACTACTGTCTACACCGAATTCTCGCAAAAAGACAACCAGTATGTACTTCAGACCGACAAGTCATCCGGCCATCTTTACATTGTAGGCAACACCGACGGACAACTTGACCTTCAGGCCCTGAAGGAACAGGGAATTACAGAAGAAGACTGGCGAAAGACCACTCTTGAACATATCCACGAGCATGCGCATGCTTCGGAATTTTTCTCGGGTATGATTGACTTGGGCAAAAGCAGTGAGAATACGTTACAGATGGACTTGGAAAGAGGCTCAGCACGATTTGACCTGTCTCTACCAGCCAACAGCTCTCTCCAAGTAAAGGGAATCGTATTCACTCACATTGCACAACAGGCCTTCCTGCTCGCACAAGATACGGTATCGACCCCGGAGAACACCACAAGAGGAGACAAGCGCATGGATTTCCCGGAAGCCCTGAAGACCAATACTCAGGGAATTGCCTATCTGTATGAACAAACCAGCTCAAATGCAAAGGCACTGGTGAATGTACTGAAAAACGGAAAAGAAACGACCGTGGAAAACAGTCTGCCTTCCACCTTGAAACGCAATACGGTCTACACCCTGAGCCTCAGCGAAGACCCTGTCAGCGGCAGCGTGAAACTCCAGGTCATCGAATGGGAAAACGGGGGCGAGCACAACCTCTCTTCCCAAGCGGGCGCCTTGAAGGTAGACACGAAGGCCTCTACCCTACCGGGAAATGTAACAGTCAACGACGAGAAGAACCGGATTGTGCTGCCTTATACCGCCACCGAACTGACACTGGCCATCGACTGTGATGACCAACTGGAGTTCATCCAAGACCCGATGCCGCTGACTGTACAGACACTGGGAGGCAACAATGCGGAAACCAGGGGCAAAAACCTGTTCCGCATACAAAAAGACAGATGGCGTCTCGGTGTTCCCGGAGAAGAAATCAAACTGCGTTTCCACCGGAAAGGACTGCAACAGACCTATCCGGACGATTACCTGACACTAGTCCTGACGGAAAACCCGACCCGGATGGAAGGACTGCTCAATTACAACAACGGTTACGAATGTCACTTTGACCGCTATATCGACAATGAACTGGGTGTACTGACCCTGCCGGAATCCAAAAAGCTGACCGTGGAATATGAAAACGGAGAAGGAAACTGGATCAAACTGGCGACGCGTAAGGGCGATTCCCGCTCTTTCCGCATCCTGGGAGGATGGAAACCAAACGACCCCACAGCCAACGGACGTGTGCAGAAAGCTACGCTGGTGATTTGCAACAACGACGGTTCGGAACGGGAAGAGTACGTGGTGAGCCGCCGCAACTGGGGACTCCCGGTGACATACCTTAACGGCGTGTGGTGGTGCAAGTACAATGCCATGGGCGATTCAAAGGACTTCAACGACCAGATACTTTCTTCGAACGACCCGGCTGCGAAAGCAGGAAAAACAGTTTTCGATTATCTGCGCGACTGCACTCCGGAGGAATTCTTCAAACTCTGGAAATGGCAGTATCAGGGAAAGACCACCCAAGGCATGCAGGTGATAGATGACAACGGAGTAGCCAAGCTGGAAGGATACAGCTCTTCAAGCGTCCATATCAACAAGCTGGAACCTACAGCCATGGCTCCCGACGGGTACGAAACACCGTCGGTGGAAGACTTCGACCGGGTATTGAAGATTACGAAGGATTACCTCTGGCTGATGTGGGACGGCGAACACAGCACTGCCTGGAACGGCGGAACCAAAATCCAACGTCGCCAACGGAAAAGAGAGGACGTGACGGTGGGCCAAGTCAAACTGAGCGGCTTGATTACCATCGCCATGTACAGCAACGGCACCGCCTCACAGAATGAGCCGCTGGTTTGGTACGGTTCTTCCGCACAATGGAATGACAACGGTATTCTCCATGGCCACTATAACAACATGCTGTGGGCTGCCTACTCTCCTGAAAACGGACAAGGCTGGTTCTTTACGGGAGCCATGAACGCATATTACGCTACCAGAAACGGAGCTGGCTCCAACGATTCCCGCCTTCTGCGATTCAAAAAATCGGACGTGGAATATATCTATGAGTAACTATGAATAACGTTCCCAAAACGTCTTTGCGTTCGGATTAAAGCGTAAGGACGTTTTACTTAAAACGCAAGTGCGTTTGGACAAAAACTCTTTGACGTTTTACTCCAAACGTACTTGCGTTTTTTTACCCCCTCTCCAAACACCCTATTTTACCTTTCTACATGGCACATTCCGGCTGTTCACGCACGATGAGAGATGAACTTTTCGGATGAATCTCCCCTAAAATCCAAGGAGTTTTATTATTTTTGCAGCCGATTATACGATAAACATACATAATAAAGATTATTATAACCATGGAATTAGCAAGTAAGTACAATCCCGCTGACGTGGAGGGAAAATGGTACCAATACTGGTTGGACCACAAACTTTTCAGTTCTAAACCCGACGGACGTGAACCATACACCGTCGTCATTCCTCCTCCTAACGTGACAGGAGTACTCCACATGGGACACATGCTGAACAATACCATTCAGGATATCCTTGTAAGACGTGCCCGCATGATGGGCAAGAATGCCTGCTGGGTACCGGGTACAGACCACGCCTCCATCGCTACAGAAGCAAAAGTGGTAAACCGTCTGGCACAACAGGGCATCAAGAAGACAGACCTTACCCGCGAAGAGTTCCTGAAACATGCATGGGCTTGGACGGAAGAACACGGAGGCATCATCCTGAAACAGCTCCGCAAGCTGGGTGCATCGTGCGACTGGGACCGCACAGCGTTCACCATGGATGAAACCCGCAGCAAGAGTGTCATCAAGGTATTCGTGGACTTGTATAACAAAGGATTGATTTACCGCGGCGTACGTATGGTGAACTGGGACCCGAAGGCACTGACCGCCCTTTCTGACGAAGAGGTTATCTACAAAGAGGAACACAGCAAGCTGTATTACCTGCGCTATTATATTGCCGACGATGACATGAGCGGCGAAACAGGAGCCGAAGGCGAAGTGGTACACCGCGACGCACAGGGCTGCCGTTACGCCGTAGTCGCTACTACCCGTCCGGAAACCATCATGGGTGATACGGCCATGTGTATCAACCCGGAAGACCCGAAGAACCAGTGGCTGAAAGGCAAAAAGGTCATCGTGCCGCTGGTAGGACGTGTCATCCCGGTAATTGAAGACAGTTACGTAGACATCGAGTTCGGTACCGGATGTTTGAAAGTGACTCCAGCACACGACGTGAACGACTACATGTTGGGAGAGAAATACAACCTGCCTTCTATCGATATCTTCAACGACAACGGTACACTGAGTGAAGCTGCCGGCCTGTATGTAGGCATGGACCGCTTCGACGTGCGTGCGCAGATTGAAAAAGACCTGGATGCTGCCGGACTGCTGGAAAAGGTAGAGGCTTATACCAATAAGGTAGGTTTCTCTGAACGTACCAACGTGGCCATCGAACCGAAACTGTCCATGCAGTGGTTCCTGAAGATGCAGCACTTTGCCGACATGGCTTTGCCGCCGGTAATGAACGACGAACTGAAGTTCTACCCTGCCAAATACAAGAACACTTACCGCAACTGGCTGGAAAACATCAAGGACTGGTGTATCAGCCGTCAGCTGTGGTGGGGACACCGTATCCCGGCCTACTACCTGCCGAAAGGCGGCTTCGTGGTAGCCGAAACACCGGAACAGGCACTGGAACTGGCCAAAGAAAAGACGGGCGATGCTAACCTGAAACTGGAAGACCTGCGTCAGGAGGATGACTGCCTCGACACTTGGTTCTCTTCTTGGCTGTGGCCGATTTCGTTGTTCGACGGCATCAACAACCCGGGCAACGAGGAAATCAAATACTACTACCCGACTTCCGACCTGGTAACAGGACCGGATATCATCTTCTTCTGGGTAGCCCGTATGATTATGGCCGGTTACGAATACATGGGCGACATGCCGTTCCGTAACGTATATTTCACCGGTATCGTGCGCGACAAGCTGGGCCGCAAGATGTCCAAGTCACTCGGTAACTCTCCCGACCCCTTGGAACTGATTGACCAGTATGGTGCCGACGGCGTACGTATGGGAATGATGCTGGCAGCTCCTGCCGGAAACGACATCCTCTTCGATGAAGCTCTGTGTGAACAAGGACGTAACTTCAACAACAAGATATGGAACGCCTTCCGTCTGGTAAAAGGATGGCAGGTGGCCGACATCGCACAGCCGGAATATGCCCGCCTGGCTACCGAATGGTTCGACTCCATGCTGGCCAAGACTGCAGAAGAAGTGAACGACCTCTTCGGCAAGTACCGTCTGAGCGAAGCCCTGATGGCCGTATATAAATTGTTCTGGGACGAATTCTCCAGCTGGTACCTGGAAATGGTGAAACCGGCTTACGGACAGCCCATCGACAAGACCACTTACGAAAAGACCCTGGCCTTCTTCGAAACGTTGCTGAAACTTCTGCATCCGTTCATGCCGTTCATCACGGAAGAATTATGGCAGCACATTTACGACCGTCAGCCGGGCGAAAGCATCATGACGCAGACCCTCGTAAAAGACATGCCGTACAACGATGCACTGATTGCCCGCTTTGAAGCCGTGAAGGAAGTCATCAGTGGTATCCGCACCATCCGTCTGCAGAAGAACATCGCACAGAAAGAAGCTTTGACACTGGAAGTTATCGGAGAAAATCCGGTAGCCGAGTTCACTTCTGTCATTGCCAAACTCTGCAACCTGTCAGAAATCAAGCAGGTAGCCAGCAAGTCGGACGGAGCAGCTGCCTTCATGGTAGGTACAACTGAATATGCCGTACCTCTGGGCAACCTGATCAACGTGGAAGAAGAACTGAAGAAGCTGGAAGCTGACCTGAAATATCAGGAAGGATTCCTGCAGAGCGTATTGAAAAAGCTGAGCAACGAGAAGTTTGTCAGCAAGGCTCCGGCCAACGTCATCGAAATGGAACGCAAGAAACAGGCTGACGCCGAAACCAAGATTGCAGCCCTGAAAGAAAGCATTGCGGCTTTGAAACGCTAACGCGCAGTTTCTATAAAACAGACCCCGTCCTGAACAACCGTTACGCAAGATAAAACTGGTAACGGTGGCTCAGGGCGGGGTTTATTTTTATATTAGATTAGCTCAGAACAAGATGATGCCTACAGACAACGCACTGAACTCAGGGCCGTAGGTAGAATCAAGCACCTTGCAAGGACTGTATTTCACGTAAAATCCTACGGTCTTATAACCGACGGCTGCCTGAAGGTCAACGGTCACCGGAGTCTGATGGATATTGCTGTCGGTCAGTTTATATTCCTTTCCGTCCAGCTTATAGCGCGTTTTCAGGCTGGCATGCGTGTTGAAGTTGACAATGGCTCCCAGACTGAAATTGAAATTATGCTTTGTTTTATGAGTCAGCATCACCGGAACAGCCCAGCTGAACACTTTGATACGCGAGAACTGAATATCGGCCTCTTGGGGATAGGGTCCCACAATCATGTCTCTACCCGCCTCTTTTATAAAACGCTGCTTACCGGTCATCCGGTAATTACGCCAGCTGCAGGCCACTCCAATGGAAAAAGAAGTCTCCGTAGCCCACGGATAATACTCCCATCCTACTGTAGGAGTGGTAATCTCCCACGACGACCCCATGCTGACATCCATGTTCTCGGGAGCGCCCTGTACGCAGGAAAGTCCTATCTTCAGGTTTTTAACCACCAGCTGGTTCTGATGATGCCTTCGTTCCGGCGTCCGCTTCCTGAACGGAATCTGGAAATCCCAGTTGCCGCTGCGTTCCTTTGTCACCGACACGTCTGAGGAAGACATCTCCACCTCACGGACATAACGGAAATTCGGATTATCTTCCTTCCCCTCTACTTCTACCGTGAAACGACTGCCCGATTCGGTAATCTTCACCTGCTCAGGTTTCTGTATACACATCACATTTTCCACCTTCAGCGAATCTCCACCCTCGGCATATCCGCCCACTGCGGTCAGCAAAGTGACCACCAGCAAAATCATTTTTTTCATGTCTCTTATCGTATTTTGTTTATTTTCTCTTACTTGAACATCCGTTTCAACTCTTCCAGTGTGATTTTTCCTTCCATATACACCACGGTCACTTCCATCTTCTTATTGCTGCCAGGAGCTACCGCAGCATTCCGATAAAACAGATAGCGGTAATTATCGTCCTGTGCTGGAAAGCAGTAGAAACCGTAGTACAGTCTATTCCCGACCTTGCCCACTTCCTTGTCGACTGCGGTTCGGGCATCCAGCCCTACCAGTGCCTCTATCTCTTCCGCCACAGCCGGCTCATCGGTTATCGTCAGGCTGCGGAAAAGTGTAAGATGATATTTTTTCAATTCCCTTCCTTTGATAAGGACCTCCACGGCCTGTTTATCGTGCTTGAAGCGGCTCCCAAACAGGTCTTCCACATGCATCCCCTTCTGTGCACACACGGGCAGCACAGCCAGCAGACACATCCATAACATAATCCATCGTCTTATCATATCGTCTTCTTCTATTATTCTATTTATTTCTTGTCAACTGATTCCGTTCCACCTTCCTCCAGTGTCTGGAATATATCCGACAACTGACTCTGGACTGTTTCTTCGGAGGAGCGGTGACTCACCTTTTCGATTGATTTCAGCGCTTCGGAAAGCACCACTTCCTTGTCGGTACAGCGCTGCCCGTTGATGTAAGCCACACATACATTTGCACTTTCCGTCAGCTGCCAGGCAGTGGTCAGTACGATGAGACCTGCCACTGCTGCTGCCGCATAATACCGCAACCGCATGCCTCGTGTGCGCCGTCTGCCATATAGGACACGTCCGATAGCGGCATACCCCATCACAGCACGAAGTTCATCGAATTCCTTGCCTTGCGCGGCAGGAGTAGCCAGAAAGCGCACCAGCGCTTCCTCCTCGGCCTCAGTTGTTTCAGCCTCAAAATAACGTTTGGCCAGCTCTTTCCATTGTGGGATAGTACGTTCGTATTTTTTCATCGTTCCATCTGTTTTAAATAACATTCTCTGATTTCCTTTCTCGCCCTCGACAGTTGCATACGTACTGCCGGTTCTTGCATACCCAGTATATCGGCTATTTCATTGTATTTTCTCCCTTCATACTCTTTCATCCGCAAAATCTGTTGCTGAAGTGGTGTCAGCCTCTGTACAATGATACGTTCTACCGCACGGAAACGTTCTTCTTTCTCCAGAATCTCGTCAGCCGAATCAGTAACAGATTCGTCCCGGTGTTCGTCCAGTTCCACCGTAGGCAGATGCTCCTTCTTACGCAGGACATCAATGCACAGGTTCTTCACCGTAGCAACCGTAAGAGCTTCTGCCTCTTCGCGCGAGTCAATCCGGTCTGCATGTTTCCACAAGCGGAAGAAAGCCTCCTGCAATGCGTCATCGGCATCCTCTCTATTGGGAAGAAAACGCATTGCCAACCTGAGAAAATTCTTTCTCAAATCAGTGAAGGTCGATGTCAGTGTCTCTTTGCTCATGCTTCTTAAATCGGTTGTACAAGTTGTTTTCAAAAAGGTAAACGTAAAGCTATACCTTTTGTAACAAAAGAAACACAAAATCTTATCTTTTATTTTCAGAACAAGTGAAACCTGACACATCCACCATCGGGGCATATCCCTCATCAGACTGCCATTTTCAATCCCCCATAGAATAAAAACGCAATTCTGTCAGTCGATACTGACAGACAAAAATGACAATTTGTCGGTATCATCTGCCTTGGTTGATTTACATCAATAAAACAGGAGAAAAATAAAATTATATGCTATAAAACATATTTTTCAAAAAAAAGGCATTACCTTTGCAGTGTAATAAAACGAACGAAGGAACCCGAAAGGGTACCGGAGGGAAAGGATAAAAAGATTAAGGATAACAAAAACAAACAATAAAGCTTCGAAAGGTCCTCTGCGAAGAGCGCCTGGAAAAACTAAACTAGAATTATTATATAGGTACTAACTTAAAAGCAAATGAAAGGATAACAGTTATGAAAAAGGTAACAAAGATTCTAAACAAAATTGCAAATGCAGATCCGATGATCTGGGGGTACGTCATGTTGAGTGAAAACACTCACACGAAGTAACCCGCTGCCGATGACCGGTGGATTTTAAGTATGACTTGAAACAAAACAGACTCATATAGAAAGTCCGGAAATCAGCTTTCTGAATTATCAGAAAGGTTGGTTTCCGGACTTTTTTTGTCTTAACTTTTATCGCCTGTCAGGATTTCATCAACGAAGAGGCTGCAACTTCACGATTTCTCCCAATTCAGGAATGATGACAGGCATCCCTCGTTTCTTGGCTTCTGCCGCAAACACATGAGGCGGATCGAACAGCGGTTCATCTGAAAGGTCGAACGTGCCATAATGCATGGGAATCGTGACCCTCGCATGCATATCTGCCGAAGCCGTCAAGGCATCATACGGGGAGATATGGTTCGGTTTCATAAACCAGCGAGGCTTATAAGCCCCTATACCAATCATGCAATAATCAATATGTGGAAAGAACCGGGCTATCTCCTCAAAATGACGGGCATATCCGGTATCCCCGCTATTATAGATAGTAATGCCACCTCCCTGAATCATAAAAGAGCCCCACAGGCGCTCTCCCCCATCGCTCACTCCTCGCTTACTCCAATGCTGGGCGGGCAGAAAAGTAAGGCACAGGTCTCCATCAGTGTACTGTTCATACCAAGCAGCCTCTATCACCTCCAAATTCGGGAACCAGCCTTTTATGAGTGCTCCCGTGTTCAGCCCACAAAATAATTTGATTTGAGGATTATCGGCCACCAGACGGGCTACACTAGGCTTGTCCAAATGGTCGAAATGATCATGACTGATCAACAGGTAATCAATCTTACGAAAAATAGAAGGATCGGCCGGGAACTGACTGCGACGTTTGACAAACGGAATATTCCCATATACTGGGTCAATCATCAAGCGTTTGCCACCCAACTGCAGAAAGAAAGAGTTATGCCCCAACCAGATCAAGGAATTTCCCACCACTTTCTCCAAAGATGTAAGATAATGGACTTTCGGATTCCATTTAATGGTCCGTTTTTCCTTCCGCTGGGGATTGGGAGAAAAACGCCACTTCAATACACTCCCCATACCAGGTTTCCAACGGTGCTGACGATTGAAAAACTTCCCATTTACCGTAGGATTCCCTCTCCACTGGGGATGTATGCTCCGCAACCCCTCGTTGCGGCGGAATGTGATTCGCTCTCCCATTCTATCGGATTTTAACGCTCCAGCAAGTCTTTCAGGAAGGCATCGAGCTCTTCATCGAGTCCTTTCAACAACTCCCCACTCAACAACATGGTATCTTCCTCGTCCACAATCAGCAGTTCTGCCACAGTCTCCTTTTCATCGTCTACCAGCACAAACGAATAAGGTTTCATCAGGCAGAGTTTATCCAGTCGTCCCGTTTCTTTCAAGGCTTCTATCTCCTTGCGAAGAATCGGTTCTACTACGGTATAAAAGTCATCGCTTTCATAATCCACCCATTCACTGATAATCGTACGCGACAATTCATGCTCATCATCATCGTAAATGACCAATTCCCCACTGTCTGAATTCGGTTGCAGATGAATGTCTGTTACAACAGATTCTTCTCCACCCGTGACATATCGGCAAAGGGCTTCCTGCAACGCAGCAGCAATTGCAGCACGTGACTGTTCACTCAATTCCATAGGCTATATTTTTATATGTACTCAAATGTACAAAAAAAATGAATCAGACAAGAAATATTAGTTGAAATTGTTGCCAAAACGCTGCATTTGCAGGTTTAATTTCAGAAAATCTTTCGTGCGTTCCTGCAAAATGGTGGCATAGAAGGTGGCAGCATGCTCTTCCTCAGAACCTGGAGAAGCGCTTTTCCGAGCCTTTTCAATCCAAGCGTTGGCCTCATCCATCTGTCCTTGTACCTCACATGCCAAAGCCATATTAAAAGCAGCACGCGATTTCAGTTTTCCCTTCTTTACTGAATCATACAGATTCTTCCAAATCCGGCCCGCTTCCTGCCAGTCGCCCTCCCGCAAGGACACCGCTGCGTCGCGCATGTCCGGATTTCCTCCGTCGAAATAAATCCGGTCAGCATTCATCCAATGAGGTACCAGCTGATTGACCAGCATATAAGCCGCATGATTCGATCCCTCCTTCACCACATCATGATCGGATAAAGTAGGCGAAAAATCCCATAACAGGCTATCCACTTTGGCAATCGTCATCACCGGCATCAGACGCGAAGGTACGTACGCACGTATTACAGGACGGATTTTCAAATCAAAAGCAGCCAACGGAACAAATCCCGGATAGTAGATTTCTTTCTTGGCTGTCAGCAGTTGTATCTGGTCTACCGAAAGAATCATATCTGCCCCTAACACTTGGCTCAAACTGTCTACCACCGCCTGAGGAATCAATTCCCCTCCGGTTCTTTCCTGTGTAAGCACAGAATCCGAAATAATCACCTGATTAAAATACCGGCTATCAGCCAATCCTCCTGCCAAGGATTCTGCCAACACTTTTCCATCTCCTTCCAGCTTTCCCAGAGTGAGCAAAGTCTTTTTAGGAGAAGGAATGGAAGGAGCATGATTCACGACTGCTATGGTACGTACCTGTTCCGGGAAAGTGACCTCAGCCGGATGAAGCTGATCAAAAGTAAACGTCTGCAGGCCTCCACACGAAACCAGCATCGTTGCCGCCAGAATAATTCCGGCCCACATATATTTCTTCATAATCTGTGACCTTTTTTGTTTGGAAACAAAAGTAATAAATAAAAAAGACACGGATTCCATCGTTTTCACAGATTATTCTAAATTAAGAAATAAAAATCTGAAAACGACGGAATCCGTGCCTATCTGAATGAATTCAAATGCTCAATCAAGCATTCTTTCCATGGCAATTCTTATATTTCAGGCCACTACCGCAAGGACATGGATCATTTCGTCCTACCGTTTTTTCGGCCCGATAGGGTTCCTGCTTCTGTTCGCGTGTATCCCGACCAGCCGCCTCGCTCTGAGCCGGATCGTTCAAATCCTGCTTTTCTTCACGATACTGCTGACGAGGAGCCTGAGGTTCAGGAGCAGCCTCGCGCACTTGTTCTGGTTCCTGTACCGGAATCTGTCCGCGCATCAATACAGAGATGGTATTGTTGTTAATCTTGTTGACCATGTTATCGAACAGGTTGACAGACTCAAGTTTGAAAATCAACAGCGGGTCTTTCTGTTCGTAGCTTGCATTCTGTACGGAATGTTTCAATTCATCCAGTTCACGCAAATTTTCTTTCCAAGCATCATCAATGGTATGCAACAGGATGGCCTTTTCAAAAGCCTTCACAATTTCCTTGGATTCGCTCTCGTAGGCAGCCTTCAGGTTCACGGAAATGTTATACATCCGCTTGCCGTCGGTAATCGGAATCATGATGTTTTCATACATGTGACCCTGTGCCTCATATACCTGCTTGATAACCGGATTGGCAATCTGAGCCATACGTTCTGTCTTACGCTTGAAGAGTGCCATGGCATTCTGGAAGGTCTCTTCTGCCAGATCGTCTTTCTTCTTAGAACGGAAATCTTCTTCCGTAAACGGAGTTTCCATAGCCAATACCTGCAGAATCTCCATCTTGGCATCTTCATAAGTAGGCTGCTGTACGGCATTGTAGCAACGGTCCCAAATCATATCTACAATATCCATTCCGATACGTTCTCCCATCAGCGCATGACGACGTTTCGTATAAACAACTGTTCGCTGCTTGTTCATCACGTCATCATATTCCAGCAAACGCTTACGGATACCGAAGTTATTTTCTTCCACCTTCTTCTGGGCACGCTCGATAGAATTGGAAATCATCTTGTGCTCAATCATTTCTCCTTCCTTGAAGCCCAACTTATCCATTACTTTCGCAATACGGTCGGATGAGAACAAACGCATCAGGTCATCTTCCAGTGAAACAAAGAATACAGAAGATCCCGGGTCACCCTGACGTCCGGCACGACCACGCAACTGACGGTCTACACGACGAGATTCGTGACGTTCCGTACCGATGATGGCCAGACCACCTGCGGCTTTCACTTCCGGACTCAACTTGATATCGGTACCACGACCGGCCATATTGGTCGCAATGGTTACCGTAGAGCTCTGACCGGCCTTAGCTACAATTTCCGCTTCCTTCTGGTGCAGTTTCGCATTCAACACATTGTGCGGAATCTTGCGCATGGTCAGCATCTTACTCAACATTTCAGAAATTTCTACAGAAGTCGTACCGACCAATACCGGACGACCTGCCTGCACCATCTTCTCAATTTCCTCGATAACGGCTTTATATTTCTCACGTTTGGTTTTATAAACGCGGTCGTTCATATCGATACGGGCAATCGGACGGTTTGTCGGAATGACAACCACATCCAGTTTATAGATATCCCAGAATTCACCCGCTTCAGTTTCAGCCGTACCGGTCATACCCGACAACTTATGGTACATACGGAAGTAGTTCTGCAAGGTAATAGTCGCAAATGTCTGCGTAGCGGCTTCCACCTTCACTCCTTCCTTCGCTTCTACCGCCTGATGCAGACCGTCACTCCAACGACGACCTTCCATGATACGTCCGGTCTGTTCATCGACAATCTTCACCTGACCGTCCATTACCACATAATCGGTATCTTTTTCGAACATCGTGTATGCCTTCAGCAACTGATTGATGGTATGCACACGTTCTGCCTTGATGGCATAATTGGTCATCAGTTCATCTTTCTTAGCCAGTCTTTCTTCGTCGGAAAGTCCTTTCTGGTTTTCCAGTTCAGACAACTGAGCAGCAATATCCGGAAGGACGAACAGGGTCGGGTCTTGTGAGTTACCCGTAATCAGGTCTACACCCTTATCCGTCAAATCTACACTCTTCAGTTTTTCATCAATTACGAAGTACAACGGTTCTACCGCTTCCGGCATACGCTTGTTATTCTGCTCCATGTAGATTTCTTCCGTCTTCAGCATACCAGCCTTGATACCCGGTTCACTCAGGAACTTAATCAACGGCTTGTTTTTCGGTAATGCCTTATGGCTACGGAACAAAGCCAAGAATCCGGCTTCCTGATCTTCCTTCTTATCGGAAGCAATCAAGCGCTTTGCATCGGCCAAATATTGAGTAGCCAACTTACGCTGTGCTTCAACCAGACGTTCTACCAACGGACGAAGCACTTCGAACAACTGCTGGTCGCCCTTGGGTACCGGACCTGAAATAATCAACGGAGTACGGGCATCATCAATTAACACAGAGTCGACCTCATCGACAATGGCATAATTATGTTTACGCTGCACCAAATCTCTTGGAGAAACCGCCATGTTATCACGCAGATAATCGAAACCAAACTCATTGTTGGTACCAAAAGTGATATCGGCCATATAGGCACGACGACGAGCTTCAGAGTTAGGCTGATGCTTATCAATACAGTCTACGCTCAGTCCATGGAACATATACAACGGGCCCATCCACTCAGAGTCACGTTTGGCCAGGTAATCGTTGACCGTAACCACATGTACACCATTACCCGTCAATGCGTTCAAGAATACCGGAAGAGTTGCTACCAAAGTTTTACCTTCACCTGTAGCCATTTCCGCAATCTTACCCTGATGCAAAACCACACCACCAAACAGCTGCACGTCGTAATGAATCATGTTCCAGGTCATTTCATTACCACCCGCTTTCCAGTGATTTTTCCAAATCGCTTTATCACCTTCAATACGGACGAAATCACGTCCCTGAGCTGCCAGTTCTCGGTCGAAATCTGTTGCGGTCACTTCCAGTTCTTCATTCTCAGCCAAACGGCGGGCCGTATCTTTTACAATCGCAAAAGCTGTAGGAAGTACTTCATTCAATGCTTTTTCATATTTTTCCAAGACTTCCTTCTCCAATTTATCAATCTGAGAGAAGATAGCTTCACGCTTTTCCAATTCAGTAGATTCAATAGTGGCCTTCAGCTCCTCTATTTTCTTATTTTCCTCTACAGCAGAATCCTTGATATATTTCTTCAGTTCTTCTGTTTTTGCACGAAGTTCATCATTCGTCAGCTTGGAGATTTCCGGATAAACGGCCTTTACTTTTTCCACCCATGGCTGGATTTCTTTCATGTCACGAGTTGCCTTATTCCCGAACAGCTTGCTTATAAATTCATTAAATCCCATTATATATTTCTTTTTTATTATTTGCTAATTAATTATTTTATCTCATCGCTGCAAAGATAACCAAATTGTAAATTATCTTTCCGCTCTATTACAAAATTTATTTACGAATATTCAGCATTGGAGCTTCGGAACAGGCATTGGGGGCCCGTATGCGCATAAAATGAGCTAATGTAGGAACAATTGCAGTGACCTTAACCGGGGAATACAATTTTTCCGGCTTTACGTCAAATCCCATAAAGACAAGAGGAGCCGTAGCATAAGCTGCCCGCATGACTTCTACCTTCTTGGAGTACTCGTTCACTACAGACCATCCCGGCATTACTTCCACATAGATATCTCCCGAACAATTCGGATTATAGGTGTTACGAATCTTATCGATTTTCGGTGTCCAAGCCCCTAACAAAAGACGCTGTGCAGAATAGGCATTCTGAACCCCGCTCATCTGCACCACAAATTCCGCAGAACGAGACATCACTTCTACCAGATTCAGTTTTCTCTCTTCTATCAGTTTATGATTCAGATAAATCTGGCGGTCATAATAAGTCTCTACATATTGTCCTTGACCGTAAATGGCCATCAGATACATATTCAACAGGGCTGCACAACGCTTGATATGGAATTCTCCCCCTGGAATCTTATATTTTTCAGGATCTACCGGATCCGGATCGCTATACCCGGTAGAAGTAATGAAAAACAATGTATTACGCAGTCCCACCTTACGGTCAATCAAATCCAGTAAATCACCCAGGCTGTTGTCCAGGCGAACATACATATCCTGGATTTCCATGGCATATTCCGAATTAGGCTTATGGTCGTAATTCCCGGCATAATATGACAAAGTCAACAAGTCCGGAGCCGCATCCTGCCCTATCTGCGTACTATTCAGGCAAACATTGACCAAACGGTTCACTTCATCGTTCACATAAGGACTCGTTTTAAACTTCTTGTACTTATCTAAACGTTCATCTGAAAAATTATGCTTAAAGCTTAATTGTTTGGTTTCCGTTGTGATATACTGATAGGAAGTAACCGGAAGATAAGGAAGCCACTCCAGATTATTGATACGAAAATCAAGCCCCTCCTTGTCGTTATAGTCGCTCACCCATACCGGACAATCTCCATAGTAGGTCGTACCAGACCATTTCCCGGTTTCATCATTCAGCCAAAATGCTCCGTCCGCAGCATGTCCTGCCGCCAGAACAGCCATTTCACGTGTAGGGGCAATAGAATAAACTTCAGCCCGTCCCTGAGTAGCAACTTTCAGTTCATCTGAAAGCGTAGAACACTGTAACCGCTTAGCCGATGAGTTTTCAGAAGTATAAACTCCCATAAAACTTTGGTCATCCACAGACTTAATAATCCGTAAAGAGTTACGGTCCATCCATCGGTTAGCTGGTATGCCATTATAATAGGGAGTCGTTCCTGTATAAATAGAAGCCGTAGCTGAAGAACGGTCGACATTGATAAAATCATATTCAGCATTTGTATAGATTCGTCCTTCTTTTAAAAGGCGCTTAAAACCTCTTTCCCCATACAATGCCGAAAAAGCCTCTATATAATCTGCCCGTAATTGATCAATCGTCAAACCAACCACCAATCTGGGTACGGGGGTTGGAGATTGAGACTGAATGCCGGTAATGACAAATACCGTCAATAAAGATGTCAGTATGCGTTCTTTCATTATTTCTTATTCAAAACTAATACATGGCTTGCAGCATTTACTAACAAACCGAGTGCCAAAGGTAATACTGTTAAATTAAATTTTTGCGGTAATAGCAGGAATAACAGCATAAAAAGTGTTAAATACACAAGATTCGCCGAATGATACCAGTCTTTTTTATGTTTTATATCATGATAAACCATAAAAGGAAGGTAAAACAAAGGAATCGGATTAAACAGCAGCAAGAGCCAGTTTGAACCTACTGTCGGATGGGATGACACAAAAAACAGGAAAGCGATAATGCAGCCCGCAATTCCCTGGGCCGCATAAAGCAACACGTCCCAACCCCAGAATATACATTTCTTTTTCCATTGCCAGAAACCAATCAGCACATTTAGCAGTAAGAACACTGCCCCCGCCCCCATTGGGGTCAAGCCAAAAGCCGCCTCTGGTTCCGGAGTCACATCCACAATCTTCTCTTCCCTCAAGACAAACGGACGGGTATTTCCTTCCGCATCCCGAATGTAAGCACCATCTGCAAAATAACGCATGTAAAAAGGAGCAAACATCTGTTTCCTGACATCAATCGCTTTATCAGCTTCCGCCCCCAAACACAAATCAATTCCCAACTCGTCCCATGGAGAATCCCCCGTAAATTCATGCACAATTCCACGGAATGTCTTCACCCACTCCACGGAAGGATATACCACCTCCCCCTGGATACTCTTTTCTATCTGGTCACGCGCACGAGTCGTACAATTATCATAAAAATAATTATAACGATAGATTCTATTTTCCGGAAGATAATTATCCTGAAGCAACCGTAACAATGTTTGCTTTTCCGAAGGCGTCAGGTTCAAGACTTGCTGATATACCGAAGAGCCACGCAAAGCGTATTCCGCTTCAAAATAAGGAAAAGGTGTAATACCTAACTGATAATCCGTCTCTCCTTTCACAAAGCGATAGATAAAATTGGGGGTATTAAAACTAAACATCCCGTAATTGAACACCAAATCCACCCCCTGAGAAAAATTCTGGTAACGAATAGCCGTATGACCAAAAAGCGCATAAATCTCATGGCCTGGCGCACAGGTCAACAGACTAAATTGAATACTATCATTTTGTGAAGGTGCCACCGTACCTGTCCGGACATCGCCATACATTTTCATAGGAGAAGCCAATTGAATCAGTCCTATGACACATAACAATAAATAGATAAATTTCCGCTTCATAAATTTATACCCATCCATCAGCCGACAGAATTCTCTGCCTGCACCTGAATAATACATAATATTCTTTTTTCGCATGCAAAAATACATGGAATCTTGCAGACCAACGAAATAAATAATCAGTTTTATTGACGTACATATTCAAATTTTGCCTTACTTTGCAATCAAAACAAAGCAGACAAAAGTGAATCTAGTAATTGATATTGGCAATACTGTAGCAAAATTGGCAGTATTCGAGGGTGATAAAGTGGTGGAAGTGTTAAGAGGCTCCAACCATTCGCTAGACTGGCTGTCAATGTTATGCAACAAGTATCCAATTAAAAGAGGTATCATTGCATCAGTCATTACGCTTAGCAATACCATACGGCGACAATTGGCGGGAGTTCCATTTGAAATCATAGAATTAAACCACCAGACACCTGTTCCTATCCGTAACCTGTATAAAACACCAGAGACTCTGGGAATGGACAGGCTGGCTGCCGTAGTAGGCGCAAACTATCAGGCTCCAGGTAAGAATCTGCTGGTAATCGACGCGGGCACCGCCCTTACCTATGAATTTATTGACGCAGAAGGTAATTACCGGGGTGGCAATATTTCACCAGGACTGTACACCCGTTTTAAGACTTTAAACGCCTGCTGTGACAAACTTCCTTTAATTGAAAGAAAAGGGGAAACTCCTGAATTCGGTTTCGATACAGAAACAGCTATCCGGGCCGGAGTAATCAGAGGAATTGAATTTGAAATTATCGGCTATATCACTCTTCTGCAAAAGAAATATCCCGACCTTTTGGTTTTTTTAACTGGAGGAGATAAATTTTCTTTTGATACAAATTTAAAAAGTATCATCTTTGCAGATAGATTTTTAGTATTGAAAGGTTTAAACAGAATATTGAATTATAATGTTAAGTAAAAAGATACTTGTGGGTTCATGGTTTATAGCAAGTGCCACTATTGTGAGTGCACAAATAAGTACCAATTCACCTTATACGCGTTATGGATTAGGAGACATGTTTGACCAAAGCTTCACGAATAACTCGGCAAT
This sequence comes from uncultured Bacteroides sp., assembly GCA_900551445.1. Taxonomy (GTDB): domain Bacteria; phylum Bacteroidota; class Bacteroidia; order Bacteroidales; family Bacteroidaceae; genus Phocaeicola. The sequence goes on from URWA01000001.1 coordinate 101,036, forward strand.
GGGAGGAGTGGGATATGCGCTCAGAACAAGTGAACATATAAACGCTATGAATCCAGCATCCTATACAGCTGTAGATTCACTTTCCTTCATTTTCGATGTAGGAATGTCACTAAAAAGCTCAAATTTTCAGGAAGGACAATACAAAGCAAATGCAAAAAACTCCAGTTTTGACTATATCGGTATGCAGTTCAGGCTCCATCCTCGATTGGGAATGACTATCGGATATACTCCATTTTCTACTGTAGGATACAACTTCACCCGAACCAAATCGATAGAAAACAGCAGCGATGTCACCCTCTCTAATAATTTTTATGGTGACGGAGGTCTGCAACAAATTTTCGGAGGATTAGGTATCAAGCTCTTTGACAACTTGTCGATTGGTGCCAACATCGGTTATTTATATGGCAAACTAAAATACCAGACTACGGCAACCCTCAGCAACGGAGGAGACCAGACCATCACTTATAACACGGTATCTATAAGCAGCTATCATGCAAGCTTCGGCCTCCAATACACCCAGCCGATTAATAAAGAAAATGAAATGACACTGGGATTGACCTACAGTTTGGGACACGTACTTAATGGCCACGACATCCAAGGTACTCAGATAACCAATGGAAGCAACTACTCCGTAGTCAGTGAACAGCAAATAAACGACTCTTATGGAATACCCCATACCTATGGAGCCGGACTGGGATGGAAACATAAAAAAAATCTGACAATCGAAGCGGATTACACACTCCAGAAATGGGGCGGAGTAAAATATAACAACCGGACAGATTTATATCAAGATCGCACTAAGGTTGCTGTGGGAGCAGAATTTCTGCCCAAAGAATACGGACGAAATTACTTCAGCCGTGTACGATACAGACTCGGTGCCTATTATGCGAACTCTAATCTCCAGATACCTGTCGCTGAAAATATGGTAGAAGGACCGAAAGAATATGGAGTAACCTTTGGATTCGGACTACCTTTGAAACTCTATCAACGAAACAGTGTATTAAGCATTACCGGACAATACATTCATGCCAAACCGTCAGTAAGCGATATGCTATCGGAAAATCGGTTCGTCTTGAAAATAGGTCTGACATTCAACGAACACTGGTTCATGAAATGGAGAGTAAATTAATATGAAAATAAACACAATGAACAACTAATCTTACATACGATGAAAATGAAAATGTTTACAATGCTGTGTGCGTTATCTTTAAGCGCTACAGCTACTTTCGCTCAAAAAGGAGTGGAAGATGGTTCTCGTTTCGGACACGGAGAAGATAGTCTCCGCTGTTTGCAAAACATCAGTATTTACAGTGAATATGTAAAAACTGACAACTTTGTTGACGCATACAAGCCATGGATGGCTGTATTTACAGAAGCTCCTTTGGCTCAGGTTAGTACTTACACCAACGGTGCCAAAATCCTGCGTGCCCTGATTGCCAGTTCAAAAGATGCCGCACAACAAAAGAAGTATCTGGACGAATTGATGGCCGTACACGATCAGCGAATCAAATACCTTGATGGTCTGAATCAGCTTGTAAAAACTCCTACCACTAAAGGTTCTATCCTGGGTATGAAAGCACATGACTACATTATGTTCTCTGGATCAAACATCGATGTAAACAAGGCCTATGAAATGACCAAAGAAGCAGTAGACTTGGAAAAGGCTGCTTCCGATTACTTCATGTTCCAGGACCTGATGGATATGTCTTCTCGCAAACTGAAAGGCGACGATGCGCACAAAGAACAATTCATCCAAGATTATCTGACTACTTCCGGCTATGCTGAAGAAGCTCTGAAAGCAGCAACTAAAGAAAGAGACAAGAAATTACTGAAGACAGCCAAAGACAATGTAGATGCATACTTCATCAACAGTGGTGCCGCAAGCTGTGAAAACCTGCAGGCCATCTATGGTCCGAAAGTAAGCCAGAACAAGAACAACTTGGAATACTTGAAACAAGTCATCAATGTGATGCAGATGTTGAAGTGTACAGAAGAGGAAGCTTACTTCATCGCTTCTGAAGCTGCTCATGCTATTGAACCGACAGCAGCCACAGCAGCCGGATGTGCCTACATGTATTACAAGAAAGGCGACATGAACAAGAGTGTAGAATACTTTGACCAGGCTATCGAACTTGAACAAGATGCAGACAAGAAAGCCGACTATGCTTATAGCGCTGCAGTAGTATTGTTCAGCAAGAAACAGTTGAGCAAAGCAAAACAATACGCAAACAAAGCTCTTTCTTTCAACAGTAAATACGGTAAAGCTTATATCCTGATTGCACAAATGTACGCATCAAGTCCGAACTGGAGTGACGAAGCTGCATTGAACAAATGTACTTATTTCGCCGCTATCGATAAATTACAGCGTGCTAAGAGCGTAGACCCGAGTGTGGCTGAAGAAGCTCAGAAACTGATCAACACGTATGCCGGACATACTCCGAAAGATGAAGACCTCTTCTTCCTGGGCTTGAAGAAAGGTAATTCTGTCACAATCGGTGGATGGATTGGTGAAACTACAACCATCAGATAATATATGTCAGCCAAATTCAAAAAGCACATATATAAACTATTTATAAACATAACAGTTGCCGCATGGGCAACTGTTATGTTTCTTTTTGTTCCTGCATGCGGGAAAAAAGAACAACCCACAGCCGCCGCTGTAAAAGAAAGCGACTCCCTGCCCGATATGCGTACTACAGGAGTTACCACACTCATTTCCGACTCCGGTATGATTCGCTATAAAATCATCACGGCAGAATGGCTCATTTACAGTCATAGGAACCCTCCTTTCTGGGCTTTCGAGAAAGGAATCTACCTAGAAAAATTCGACAGTCTTTTTCATGTGGATGCCAGCATCAAAGCAGATACGGCGTACTATTATGAGCCCAAAAAACTTTGGGAATTACGTGGAAACGTACATATCCAGAGCCAACGGGGCGACAAATTCGATACCGAACTGATGTTCTGGGACCAGGACAAAGAAAAAATCTATTCAGACAAATTCATCCGCATCGAACAAGTGGACAAAATACTGACTGGATACGGCTTTGAATCCAATCAGCAAATGACTGAATATCAAATCTATAACAATACAGGTATTTTTACGGTAGAAGACAATGCTGCGCAAGCAGACAGCACACGAACTCCCAAATAAAACCATTCATTATGGGACTTATCATCCAGTTACTTATATCTATGGCATTTTCCGCTTTCTTTTCCGGAATGGAAATTGCCTTCGTATCTTCCAATAAACTACGTTTTGAGATGGAAAAGACGAACAATGTGTCGTCTTATATCCTCTCCGTATTCTATCGACATTCCAACAATTTCATCTCTACCATGCTGGTGGGAAATAACATAGCCTTGGTCATCTACGGTATCTTGATGGCCCAACTTATTGAACATTATATACTTGCAGATGTTATTTCCAATCAAGCATTACTGGTATCGATAGAAACCATTATCTCTACCCTGATCATTCTTGTGACAGGAGAATTCATTCCAAAGACATTATTCAAGCTGAATCCGAATGCAACACTAAAGGCATTCAGCCTGCCTGCTTATATCTGCTATATTCTACTCTACCCCATCAGCCGTTTTTCATCTGTACTTTCCAGCGGTATTCTGCACCTCGTCGGAGTCAAGACCAATAAGGAAGACCGGGAAAAGGCTTTTACAAAAGTCGATTTGGACTATTTCATACAAAGCAGCATTGAAGAAGGGAAAGAAGGAGAAGAAATAGACAATGAAATCAAAATATTCCGCAATGCGCTCGATTTCTCTAATGTAAAGATACGCGACTGCATGATTCCACGTACAGAAATCATTGCCGTAGATTCAGAGACCTCCCTTGCTGAGCTGAAAAAAGTATTTATAGAGAACGGAATCAGCAAAATTATCGTGTACAAAGACAATATTGACAACATCATCGGCTACATCCATTCATCCGAAATGTTCAAAGGAACCACAGAATGGCAGAACAACATACGCAGTATTCCATTTGTTCCAGAAACCATGGCCGCACATAAGTTGATGCGCATCTTCAAGCAGCAGAAACGATCGCTGGCCGTAGTGGTAGATGAATTTGGAGGAGTTTCAGGCATTGTAGCACTCGAAGACTTGATAGAAGAAATCTTAGGTGACATAGAAGATGAACACGATACAACTTCTACGGTAGCCAAACAGATTTCAGAAAACGAATATATCTTTTCCGGAAGAATGGACATAGAAAAAGCCAATGAGACATTCAACCTGAATCTGCCGGAAAGCGAAGATTACCAAACCATAGGCGGACTTATCCTCAATGAGTGTCAAAGTATTCCCAAAGTAAACGAAGTCATCGAGATGGAAGGTTTCACTTTCAAAATTATCAAAGTGAGTGCCAACCGAATTGAACTGGTGAAGCTGATTACGCAGAAATAAGCATTTTTTTGAGAGAAAATAGCGACTAAACAGTATTTTTTGTATCTTCGTGCGCTAATAGCGGAAATATAAAAACAATAAACAAAAAAATAATAACTTTAAATGGCAACTTTACAAAAAATTCGAAGCAAAGGACCTTTATTGGTCATCGTAATCGGTCTTGCCCTTTTTGCATTCATTGCGGGAGACGCTTGGAAAGTGCTCCAGCCGCATCAAGGTAAACAAGACGTAGGAGAAGTGAACGGGGAAGTTCTCAGTGCACAGGATTATCAGAAAATGGTAGATGAGCTCAGCGAAGTCATCAAACTGACAAACGGACTGAATTCTCTTACAGAAGATCAGTTGAACAACGTAAAAGATCAGGTATGGCAGAGCTACGTCAACAACAAACTGATTGCTGAACAGGCTAAGAAACTGGGTCTGAAAGTGACAGATGCTGAAATCCAGGCTATCATCGACCAAGGAACCCACCCGTTGCTGATGCAGACTCCGTTCCGTAATCCGCAGACTGGCATGTTCGATAAAGATATGTTGAAGAAATTCTTGGTAGACTATGCCAATATGGACGCTAGCAAAATGCCGGCACAATATGTAGAATATTATCAGAAAATGGGTGCTTTCTGGAAATTCGTAGAAAAGACTCTTGCTGAAAGCACATTGGCCGAGAAATACCAGAACCTGATTACAAAATCATTGATTTCAAACCCTGTATCTGCTGAAGACGCATTCAAGTCTCGTACAGAACAGAGCGATCTGCTGCTGGCCGGTGTTCCTTACAGTTCTATCAGCGATTCAACTATTCAGGTTTCCGACAGCGAAATCAAGGACCGCTACAATGAAAAGAAAGAACAATTCAAACAGTTGGTTGAGACACGCGACATCCGCTACATCGATGTGAAAGTTGTTCCATCGGATGCAGACCGCAAGGCTGTTGAAAAAGAAGTGACAGAATACAGCAACCAGCTGGCCAATACAACCACTGACTTCGGAACCTTCGTACGCTCTACAGGTTCTTCTGTAAACTATTCAGATGTTCCGGTTAAAAAGACGGTATTCCCTGCCGATGTGGCTGCCCGTCTTGACTCTACAGGCGTAAATGAAGTATATGGTCCTTACTACAATCAGACAGATGACTCTTACAATGCTTTCAAGGTATTGGCCAAAGTTTCTTCTCCTGATTCTATCCAGTTCCGTCAGATTCAGGTATATGCCGACACAGAAGAAAAGACAAAGACCTTAGCCGACAGTATCTACACTGCCCTGAAAGGTGGAGCCGACTTCGCAGCTGTAGCCAAAATCTACGGACAGACAGGCGAAGCAACTTGGGTTAACTCACAAAGCTGGGAAGGTGCCGAATTGGATGCCGACAACAGCAAGTTCATCAACACCCTGCTCAATCAGCCGGTAAATGAACTGACCAACGTAAATATGGGACAGGCCAACCTGATTCTGCAGGTTATGGACAAAAAAGGCATGCAGACCAAATACAAAGTCGCTGTGGTAAAACGTCCGGTTGAATTCAGCAAAGAAACTTACAATGCAGCCTACAACAAATTCAGCCAGTTTGTAGCACAGAACACCACCATCGAATCAATGGTCAAGAATGCAGAAGAAAGTGGTTATACCCTGACACCGCGTACCGACCTTTCCAGTGCAGAACACTATGTAGGTGGTGTACGTTCCACTCGTGAAGCTTTGAAATGGATTTTCGCAGCAAAACCGGGTGAAGTTTCTCCGCTGTACGAATGTGGTGAAAACGACCACCTGATGGTAGTAGCCCTTGACAAGATTCATGAAGCTGGTTACCGTGACATCAACTCTGTAGCAGAAATGCTGAAAAATGAAATCCGTCGCGACAAGAAAGCAGACCAGCTCATGGCTGAAATGAAGAAATACAACTCTATCGCTCAGGTTAAAGGCATGAAAGATGCGGTAAGCGATTCAGTAAAACACGTTACTTTCAGCGCACCGGCTTATATTTCAGTGACACGTGCCAGCGAACCGGTTATCGGTGCAGTAGCTGCCAAGACAGCTGTCAATCAGGTAAGTGCTCCTATCAAAGGTAATGCAGGAGTCTATATGATTCAGGTATATGCCAAAGATAAGGGAAATGAAAAATTTGATGCCAAACAGGAAGAAGCTACATTGAACAACATGGCCGCACGTATCGTAGGAAGCCAGCTCATCAATGACCTGTATCAGAAGGCTAAAGTGGAAGATAAACGTTACCTATTCTTCTAAGCCTCCTCTTCTATATGAAATAAAAAAGTCCGGAAAGAGATTTCCGGACTTTTTTTATGACTACATTTCCACCCGCACATACGCCTGAAACCGGGTATCTTCCCTCACCGGTGTCAGAGGCAAATAGCCAGATGCCACTTTCCCGTCTTTCCACACCAAAGGATACCTTGCCACCATCTCCCGATGAAACGAAAGTGCCTCCCCTTCACGCACATAATGTTCCACCACATATTCTCCTTCCGACAAAGGATGAACATACCTGTCATATAAAATCCGCGAAAGGACTCCCATATTCATACGCAGGTTAATCTCCACACAAGGATGTATCCGATACCCGTCTTCCATACGACATACCATCATATCCACTCCCAGATAACCTTGATAAGCCTGTCCCAATAACTTTTTCAGCGATGCTTCCAGACAAACCTTGATACACGACAGCCGTTCCAACGAAACATAACGTGAAAGCCGTTTCTCGATTGCCGTGTTACTTAACAGACGGTTCGCTTTATAATTCCCGTGTACATCCGTTTCAAAATAAGAATATCCCACGAATCGGACCTCCCCCTTCTCATCGGCCAAAAACTCCATGGCAAAATCGGCCACCTTGTCATAAATCGGTTCTGCCATCAGTACCCCCTGTACCTTCAAAATACGGGACGCCCATCCCGCCAGCTGTACATTCCAGCTTGCCGCAGAAACCTTCCAAAGCCCTCTACCGCTTCCCGACCAGGGAGCTTTCAGAATAACCTGGTCTCTTTCCCGTATAAACGTATCCACCTCACTCAACTCCGTACAGGCTCTCATCTCCCCACAAATGCCTTTCCAACCAGTAAATACCGGCAATATCTCCAGACACCGTTGCCGGGACGACAGATAGCGAATCCGTTGCATTTCCTCTGCGGAAGGAAGGAACTCCTCGTCCACCCCTTCCAGACGTAGCCGATGCACCAACGCAGGGGTCCATCCCCAAGGAATATAACGGGTGGAAAGCCATTGTTCCGTCCAACCGATCGAGGAAAGTAACCGGAACAAAATTTCCCGTCCTTCTCCTTCCGGACAAATCTCACACAATTGACGACGGAACAGTGACACCCGCTCCAGACAATCCACTTTCACCCCACTACCCTCCCCGGCAAACCATACCGGAAGAACCGACAAATCGGCAGCCATCCGTAAGATTTCTGCTGGCGACTTATAATAAGGAGTAAAATTGGCCATAGCCATATCGTAATCAGGGTTGAACAAATATATCGGTGAATGCATGCACATCAAGATTAAAATATGACACAAAAGTAAGGAAAAAACTGACACTGCAACCCTATTTCAACGCCCAAAGCCCCCTTCAAAACACAGGTTTAACTGAAACCGCTTCAACCGAATTAAACAAATGAAACGAAAAAGGGATGAAACATTTCAATTTAAAACATTAATACAGTAAAAAAAGACAAACCGACACCGATAAAAATATAATACAAAAAAGAGAGCTATCTATTGAAATATATGTCTAAAAGGAAGTATATTTGCATATCGAAAAACAAAAAGAAAGTAAAACACAAAAAATACAATACAAAACGACAATACAACTAAAGAGATTATTAACGACAACATTAACTAAAAACACGAAAGCAAATGAAAAGAATGTATCTCACCGGAGTCGCATTGCTCACATTAGCAGGAGCTCCAGCCATTTCGATGGCCCAAGACAAAGTAGAAGCCAGCGTAGGCGCTGACCTTGTCAGCGGATATATCTGGCGTGGACAGGACTTAGGAAATGTCAGCATTCAACCTTCTGCCTCCGTGTCCTATAAAGGGTTCTCTCTTTCAGGATGGGGTTCTGTAGGAATAGACAAAGACGACACAAAAGAATTCGACCTGACATTGGGGTATAACACCGGAGGATTCAGCGTATCAGTTACCGACTACTGGTTCAACAACGGACCGCAGTATTTCCATTACGGTGCACACAACACAGCACATGTATTCGAAGCTCAGGTGGGTTACGATTTTGGCGTACTGGCCGTCAACTGGTACACCAATTTTGCAGGAGCAGACGGAGTGAAAGCCAATGGCGACCGCGCCTATTCTTCCTATTTCAGTATTGCCGCCCCCTTCAAACTGGGAGGTTTGGAATGGTCGGCAGAAATTGGAGCCACTCCATGGGAAACAAACTTCTACAACAATGGAGCTACCGGATTTGAGGTATCCCACATCAGCCTGCAAGCCTCGAAGGAAATTAAGTTTACCGACTCCTTCTCACTTCCGGTTTTTGCCCAAGCCATTTGGAATCCGGCTACAGAAGGTGCCTATTTTGTATTTGGACTCAGTTTTTAATATAGAAACATACGATTAGAAAAAGAAGACAAAGGTATTGGTTTACACTTAAGGAAAAAAGATTACAACAGGATAGCAGAACAGCAATACAAAATACAAATACAACGTCATTATGAAGAAAATTGAAGCAATCATCCGTAGAACCAAGTTCGAAGAAGTAAAGGAGGCATTATTGGCCGCCGACATCGAATGGTTCTCCTACTATGAAGTAAGAGGTATCGGAAAGACCCGTGAAGGACGTATCTATCGTGGGGTGGTATATGATACCAGTTCCATCGAACGTATCCTGATTTCCATTGTGGTGCGGGAAAAGAATGTAGAAAAGACCGTACAGGCCATCTTGAAGTCAGCCTATACCGGTGAAATTGGCGACGGCCGTATTTTCATCATCCCCGTGGAAGACTCCATCCGCATCCGTACCGGTGAACGTGGAGATATTTCACTCTACAATGCCGAGCAGGAAAAATAAGCCCGACGGGAAACTATCAACACAGGTATTAATTTAAAAGGTAAAGATCATGAAACTGTTTAAAGAAGGTATGCATGGCGCATACCGCAAAACCCTCATACCCCTTTTCTTACTTCTTTTTCCATTAATCGCGGCCGCACAGACTTCTCCTGAAGAAGCAGGCACAGTCGACAAAATATCAGAACTGTCCACCGGTATCAATACGGTATGGATGTTACTGGCAGCCATGCTGGTGTTCTTCATGCAGCCCGGATTTGCCCTGGTAGAAGCCGGATTCACCCGCAGCAAAAATACCGCCAACATCCTGATGAAGAACTTGGTTGACTTCATGGTAGGTTCCATCCTGTTCTGGTTCATCGGATTCGGACTGATGTTTGGCGTGGGAGATGTATTTGGCACCCCACATCTTTTCGACTTGGATGCCATGGACCGCATCATCCAGAACGGTCTGCCGATTGAAGGCTTCCTGATATTCCAGACTGTATTCTGTGCCACTTCCGCTACTATCGTATCAGGTGCTATGGCCGAACGTACCAAGTTCTCCATGTATCTGGTCTACACCATAGCCATCAGTGTCTTGATTTATCCTGTATCCGGTCACTGGACATGGGGAGGAGGATGGCTTACAAACGCTGACCCGAGTTCATTCATGATGTCTTTCTTCGGCTACACCTTCCATGACTTTGCCGGTTCTACAGTGGTACACTCTGTAGGTGGATGGATTGCATTGGTCGGCGCAGCCATCCTTGGTCCCCGCCTGGGAAAATATGGCAAGGACGGAAAGTCAAAAGCCATCCCCGGACACAATCTGACACTCGCTTGCTTGGGTGTATTCATCCTTTGGTTCGGCTGGTTCGGTTTCAACCCGGGTTCACAGCTTGCAGCTGCCACTTCTGGCGACCAGACAGCCATCTCACACGTATTCCTGACAACTAACCTGGCAGCCTGCGCCGGTGGTATCCTGGCCTTGGCAGTGAGCTGGATCAAATATGGCAAACCGTCACTCTCACTGACACTCAATGGTATCCTTGCCGGACTGGTCGGTGTCACAGCCGGATGCGACATTGTCTCTCCTGTAGGAGCCGCCCTTATCGGAGCTATCTGCGGAACAGTCATGATTTTCTCAGTAGAATTCATCGAACACCGTCTGAAGATTGACGATCCGGTAGGTGCTTCTTCCGTACACGGTGTATGCGGTAGCCTTGGAACCATCCTGACAGGTCTGTTCGCCGTAGAGGGAGGTACATTCTACGGAGGCGGCTTCGGATTCCTCGGTGCACAGATTTTCGGTGTCATCATCGTAGGCGGCTGGGCTGCTATCATGGGATACATCATCTTCAAAGTACTCGACAAAGTTCACGGCTTGCGTGTTCCGGCCAGAGTGGAAGAAGAAGGACTGGATATCTACGAACATGGAGAATCAGCCTACAACCATTAAAAATAAACATTCACTACTAACTAATAAATAACCAATAAAAATTTACAGTAACATGTCAACATTAAGATTCAGAGTAGTAGAAAAGGCCTTCCAGGCAAAACCGCTGGAAGTACCCGCTCCCAAAGAAAGACCGGGAGAATACTTTGGCAAATACGTATTCAACAGAGAAAAAATGTTCAAATACCTTCCTTCTACGGTATTTGCACGTCTCATCGACGCCATGGACAACGGTGCGGCTCTTGACCGCCAGATTGCCGATGCTGTGGCCGAAGGGATGAAAAAATGGGCCAGCGAACTGGGTGCCACCCACTATACTCACTGGTTCCAGCCGCTGACGGAAGGCACTGCTGAGAAGCACGACGCATTTGTAGAACACGACGGAAAGGGTGGCATGATGGAAGAATTCTCCGGAAAACTGCTCGTGCAGCAGGAACCGGATGCTTCTTCTTTCCCGAACGGAGGTATCCGTAACACATTCGAAGCCCGCGGTTACAGTGCATGGGATCCTTCCTCACCTGTGTTCGTAGTAGACGACACTTTGTGTATCCCGACTATCTTCATCGCCTATACCGGTGAATCACTCGACTACAAAGCTCCGTTGCTGAAAGCCCTCCGCGCAGTAAACAAAGCTGCCGTAGATGTATGCCACTATTTCGATCCGAATGTAAAGAAAGTAATGGCTTACCTGGGATGGGAACAGGAATACTTCCTGGTAGACGAAGGCCTGTATGCCGCACGTCCGGACCTGTTGCTGACAGGACGTACGCTGATGGGTCACGAAGCATCTAAAAACCAGCAGTTGGAAGACCACTATTTCGGTGCCATCCCTACCCGTGTGGCAGCCTTCATGAAAGACCTCGAAATCCAGGCTCTTGAACTGGGTATTCCGGTAAAGACACGCCACAATGAGGTAGCTCCGAACCAGTTTGAATTGGCTCCGATTTTCGAAGAATGTAACCTGGCCGTAGACCACAACATGCTGATCATGTCACTGATGCGTAAAGTGGCACGTACACACGGATTCCGCGTACTGTTGCACGAAAAACCGTTCAAAGGTGTCAACGGTTCCGGTAAGCACAACAACTGGTCACTCGGTACAGATACCGGTACGCTGCTGATGGCTCCGGGCAAGACTCCGGAAGAGAACCTGCGCTTCATCACATTTATCGTCAACACCCTGATGGCAGTGTACAAACACAACGGACTGCTGAAAGCCTCTATCATGAGTGCTACCAACGCACACCGTCTGGGAGCCAACGAAGCACCTCCCGCCATCATCTCTTCATTCCTGGGAAGCCAGTTGAGCAAAGTGCTCGACCACATGGAAGACAGTGCAACCGACGAATTGATTTCTCTGGGCGGCAAACATGGTATGAAGCTTGACATTCCGCAGATTCCGGAACTGTTGATTGATAACACCGACCGTAACCGTACTTCTCCATTCGCCTTCACAGGTAACCGTTTTGAATTCCGTGCGGTAGGTTCAGAAGCTAACTGCGCCAGCGCCATGATTGCCTTGAACACAGCCGTAGCTGAACAGCTCACTGAATTCAAGAAAGAAGTAGACGAACTGATTGAAAAGGGTGAACCGAAGATTTCAGCCATCATTCAGGTAGTACGCAAATACATCAAACTGAGCAAGCCTATCCGCTTCGACGGCAACGGTTACAGCGATGAATGGAAAGAAGAAGCTGCCCGCCGTGGTCTGGACTGCGAAACCAGCTGCCCGGTTATCTTCGACCAGTACCTGACAGAAGACAGTGTACGCATGTTCGAATCAGCAGGCGTCATGACACGTAAGGAACTGGAAGCCCGTAACGAAGTAAAATGGGAAACTTATACAAAGAAAATCCAGATTGAAGCCCGCGTTTTGGGCGACTTGGTAATGAACCACATCGTTCCGGTAGCCATTGAATATCAGAGCAAGCTGATTGACAATGTCTACAAGATGAAACAGATTTTCCCTGCAGAAGAAGCAGAAAAGCTGTCTGCCGAGAACCTGGCTATCATCCGTAAGATTGCTGAACACACTTCTTACATCAAGGAACACGTAGACACAATGGTAGAAGCACGCAAAGTGGCTAACAAGATCACTGACGAACGTGCAAAAGCCGTTGAATATCACGACAAGATTACTCCGATGCTGGAACAGATCCGTTACCACATCGACAAGCTTGAACTGATTGTCGACGACCAGATGTGGACACTTCCTAAATATAGAGAACTGCTGTTCATCAGATAATCCACACCCTAAAGGATTATCTCTTATTTCTTATTGGTTGTTTGAGAAAGAGGCCACGACCGTGGAGGTCGTGGCCTCTGTTATTTTTCACCACTACCCCATACTCTGCTTTCTTTTAATGATTCAGCATGAGCCATTCTCGTTACTCGTCCCTCGATTTGACATCCAGAAAATTATGTATTTCCATCACTTTCTGTTTCAATTCGCATTTTACAATGTAGGCTACCTCGTAATTATCTCTTTCTCATCGTCTGTGCTTTCCGTCGGGTCATCTCTTCCGCAAAAGCTTTATATCCATTTGCCTGGATGTAGTGAATACACGCTGCACGGTCGGAATTGAACAGAAAAGAAAAAATTTTTCCTATCACATTATTATGTGTCTTGCAGGCCTTTACGTCCGTATCACAATCAGCACAACAGACGAAACCTTTCGCTTGACAGCATTGTCTGATTTTACACCAAGTTGCCTTGTCATTCTGCCGGCATCCCGGACATTTCCCTTTGAGATACTTGCGGCATGCTCCGCAATATAGCCCGCAAGCGGCAATGTGCTCTACAGAAGCGGTAATTGTTTTTTTATCCATAGTTCCCATGTATTTGTTCCTGAAAAATTGGAGGGATATTCATTACAATTCCAAAAATAGGGAAATATCTTCAATATTTATGGGAGATGTTCAAAAGGTATTCCGATAATTTATTAATACTGTTGAATACTTTTGGGAAAGCCACCTGAACAGATTATTCAAGAAATATAAGAATATCAGCCCGACAGAATTCCGGAAAACGAACAGACCATTATAGAATACTGTATCCGCCTGAAAATGAAGAAACTCCACAACCGATTTCATTATCTGACGAATCATTTTCTATGTTTCTCTGCCCGAAACCGTACGTTTCTCACACGGGAAACATACGGTTCCGGAAGCAGAAACATACGTTTTCCGCATGAGAAACATAAAAAACTCAGACATACTTTCTCATTGGTGCCAGTGCGTTTTCAAATCCACACGAGAAGAAAATCTGAGATTTTAACCACCTTATACCTCTTTCGCTCAAAAAATGGTCGAGGGATCAGACTTACTTCCGACGTCATTTCAGTGACTCCATACGCAACGGCCATCTTTTCCACTTTTTGATCAGCAAAAGTTATAACCATCTATTTAATAAATAATACTCTTGTCATTTTCTGCATTAAGCACAAGATCCTGTTCTTTAAATCTCTCAATTTCCTTTCCATCACGAGAAATGGATATGTCATAAGAAAGTTTATTGCCATCCTCTATTGAAACAGCCACAAAAGATAAAGCCAACGAACTTTTCTTATCCGTAAAAACCGTGACAGTTGTATCTCTTACAGAAGTATATGAATTGAGAAGATACACTTTGCCATCTACTTTTTTTACACTACCATCTACATTATAAGTATATAAATTTCCATCTGAGCCGACAGAAAGTCCAATAGAAACAGGGAATTTTGTTTCGGCTGTTGAGCTATTATAAGTAGCAACAATTTTATACAAACCACTCGTTACATTATTATCTTCTTCCGAAATATTCACTTTCGAACACGAGGAAATCAAAGCCATACAGGCCATTCCTAATAAAATCTTTTTCATATCTATACTTTTAAATCTAGTTTATACATAATGAAATGATGACAACAGAGCAAGAACGTATTTTACGCGTCTAAAATCAGAAGTTATAACCTAAACTAAAATAAGGATAAATAACCGCAGCCCGAAAAACAGCTTCGTCTTTCTTCCCTATAGTACTCTCATACAAAGCCATTCCGGGGTTAACCCCCAGACGTACCATAAGTCCTTTTTTAGGCTGATAGCGATAACCTAAATCCAGAAAAGCAAACGAACCCGATTTGCCATCCTCTATTTGATGTCCCAATTTGTCATAAAACACGCAGGTATAAAGACCATAACTCACCCCTATACCGATTTCTGCACGATTTTTTCGTTTCCCTATCAGATAATTAACAGCTACAGGAAAAGTCCAGCCTCTTGTCAGATCAGCAAGGTTGTCAAAAAAAGCCGGAGACTTGGAGCGAGTATAGGCTATTCCGATTCTCGCTCCCCAATGCGTCTTTTCACCGAAACGTGTGTCATAATGGATTCCTACGGTGGTCGATGCCCCACCTAACTCTACAAACACGCCTTCCTCTCGCTGGGCATGCATCTCACGATTTGCCATTAAGTTAAATAACAGCATAAATACGACCACACGGTCAAAGCGTTTTTTCGTCCGTAGTGCAGTCGATAACAGGACAGAAGATTTTGATTTCATATCAATTTAAGGTCAAAAAGTTATGTCTAATTATGGACGTTTTTGCACTACAAGTGTATAATTAAAAAATGAAACCAACGGAAAATTGCATAATTATTTAATAAATATTACGTTTTCCCATTTCTGTCACAAAATCAAACCGACCAGACATCAAACACATCAGTCCATTTCATTGTCTTTCTTCCTCACTGCCGCCACCACTTTCAGGGCATTTCTCCTAGCTGCCGCGATACTTGGCGTCATTTCGTATTCCAGCATATCCAGACAGACTTTCAGTTCATTGGCCAGTTCCGGAACAAAGCGGCACATCTTCGCAGCCAAATTGATCATCATCGAACGGCTGCTGTCTGCTTCCTTCTTATCAATAATATGAGCAAGACAAAAATCAAACAAGTCTGTCCGGAAATTCCTATCAGTCACCAAATCCAGCAAAATAGACAGCACAAGCCCCCGGCGTATTTTCAAATTGGATGCCATTACCCGGTCTGTAATCTCATCATAAAAAGGAGAGAGATAGAGCCTTTTGTCTTCTCCCGACAAATGAGAGAGTATCCATGCCGCATTGGAAGCCGACCGTGCCTCTTCTGCATGAAGCATAAGATGACAAACCTTACGGATACCTTCCTCGTCATCATGCAGCTCACGGGAGAGGGCCATCACCTGCCATTTGGACAGCTTGCTTTGCAATTGTTCCATTCCTTTTTCGTGTTTTTCCTATCACGACAAAGCTAAAAAATAAGCATCAGAATAACAAATGAAAGATTTCCCAAATCCCAAAACTAATTTTTTATTCAAAAAATATGCATCCCGGAAAGATTTTTAGTATCTTCGCCCCCAAACTAACTAACCTGACTAACCTATGTCTATTTTCTCACCTTACATAAACCTACTTATTCGCTCTTGGGGAGCATGGATTCTGCCCTTGTGCATGCTTTTCGCATGTACGCCCTCCCGACATGAGACACCCTCTCCACAGACAGCAGAGACAAGTCCTTACACCGACAGTCTGTTGCAGTTCAAAATATACCTTGAACAAATCCGCATCAGCCGCTTCAAAGCAGATACCCTGGAAGAGGCACGCACTTTGGAAGAGGCGGAAAGAATGGCCCGGTTCTTGAACGACTCTGCCTCGTATGCCGATTTGTGGCAGGAAAAGGCATTGTTCTATTTGCCGGAAAAACCGGAAACAGCGAAAACTTATTTCCAGAAGGCTCTTGCCTACATGACTTCCGGAACAACTGCTTCTACCGTGCAGAACGAACTCTATCTTTCGCGTATCTACCTGCAACAGGAACAGACGGACAGTGCCTTTCATTATATCAACGAGGCTATCCACAAAAATCTGTCGGAAGCACAGACTCCTGTCTTACATACGCAAAAAGGATACATCTTTGCCTCCCTTCTGAAAGCTGATTCGGCAACCCATTATATCTTGCCTTCTTTGCAGGGCCTGACCTTGAAACAACGCACGGAGGCCTACCGCCGCCTGTTTGAAATGTATGGAAACCTACGAGATGGGAAACGGGAAAACGCCTACATGCGGAAGTACATCCTGTCGCACGACTCACTGAGCACGGAGCGGAAGGAAATGGTCATCGGAAAAATACAGGACATGCAGGAATACAAGCTGCAACGTGAACGGGCCAACAAGGCAGAAATGGAAACAGCTCACCACAAACTGATTTTCTACCGGATTGTGGTGGCACTGGGACTTGTGATTCTGGTTCTTTTACTATTGCTCCACCGTATCCGCACGCACAAACAGAAACTGACCGAGGAGCTCAAGGAAACCCAGTGGATGCGGATGGAAGAAAGCTTGAAACGGAAAGAAGCAGAAGTGGCACTGATTCACGAGCAGGAACGGCTGAAACAACAGGAAATCGACCGGCTGCACAAAAGTGTGGAATATTACCGGCAACTGAATGCCATTACTCTGCCCTCACTCCTGCGGAAAAGAAACTCGCAGGGAGCACTTCATCTGACGGAAGACGAATGGGATATCATCCAGCAAAACACGGATACTTGCTTTGACGGCTTCACTACCCGGTTGAAGGAACACCACCCCCAACTCACGGAAGAAGAACTCCGTTTCTGCTGTCTGGTGAAAATGGATCTTCCGCTGTCGCTGCTGTCCGAAATCTATCACATCGCCAAGGGAAGTATCTCACGCCGGAAAATGCGGTTGAAAGAGAAAATGCACATCGAAAACAGCAGTTTTGATGAGTTCATTGCGGGCTTTTAAGGACGATGTACATCAGGTAAATTATCAACACACTGTTTATCAAACACTTAATTACCGCCTGTGTACATCACTATTTGCTAAGAATTTCACACATTCCCTCTACCTTTGCCACCGTAAATCTATAGCAAACGTGTATAACTAATGAATGTAAAACAACTACTTTGTTGGATGATGTGTGGCTTATTTGTTTTCTTCACTGCGGGATGCAGTGAAGAAAACTCTGAAAATCTGCCAGACAACACCCCTATTTATCAAAAGTATTTGGTGGCTTTTTCCGACACACAGCCTACACTGGCCTATGCCCATTTCTCACGGGAAAAGGATACACCCCTGAAAGATATCAGACTTACAGGAGGTTCATCTGTCATGGCCAACGGGAAGGAAATGGGATTCAACACTTTTGACGGAAATACCATTTTCGGCTATTCCTATTTCATCCCACTCGGAAAAGATAAAACAGTGTCATTCGTGTTCCAACGCACTCAGCAAAAGGAAACGCACATGCTGGTCAACTATGCTTACAAGGAATGGATTCACCCTATACATATACCTTCCACACGTACCACGGTTTACAACCAGGAAGTGATAGGATGGACGGGAGAAAAAATAGCTGCCGACGAAGAACTGGAGGCTACGCTGGATAATCCTAACCATCCGGAAGAATATACCGTATATTATGGAACCCTGAACCAAAGCCGCGACGGAGTTTCCTTTGATAAGGTGCCCACAGGAAAATACATGCTCACCTTGAAAAGAAACGTGAAACTGGAAACCAAAGACAACGATACTCCTGCCAAAGGAGAAATCGTACTGGTCTTTTATGACAAGAAAGAAGTAACCGTAGAAGAACAAACAGAATAATAAAGAAACAAACCCTGGCTATATCCCAAATTCCACAGGTGTATGGACTCCCCACTCCTATGAAGAAAATCACAACTTCCCGTGCGGAGCCTTTTATCCTCTCAGCTGAAAACTTCCGTCTTACAGGAAAAAGAAAGCTTGATAATCTCTCTGGGATACACCTTCTCTAACCTTGACCCTTTACTCTCTGGCGTCCGGGAAACGGCTTTCGATGGAAAACGACTTAATTCCGGAAAAAACGCCCATTTTTTCATTCACTCTCGATCGGGACAAGCTGGCGGTTTTAAGAACTGGGTCGGATTAACGTCCGGCCCAGTTTTTTATTCTACTCATGGCTTCCTGGCAGTCTTCGCGTTTACCGAAAGCAGTCAGACGCAAAAAGCCTTCTCCGCTCGGTCCGAAGCCTACGCCTGGAGTACCTACCACATTCACTTCGTGAAGCAGCATATCGAAGAAGCTCCATGAATCCAGACCTTCGGGGGCTTTCACCCAAATGTAAGGTGCATTGACACCGCCATAGAGTGTAAATCCAGCTCCCTGCAGACCTTCACGCATCAGACGGGCATTCTCCATATAGTATTCAATGGTTTCCTTGATTTCTGCCTGTCCTTCGGGAGTGTAGATGGCCTCGGCACCCCGCTGGGTAATGTAGCTGGTTCCGTTGAACTTCGTACACTGACGGCGGTTCCACAAATGGTTCAGGGCTACCTCTTCGCCAGAGGTGGTCATAGCTTTTACCTCTTCCGGTACCACGGTATAACCGCAACGTACCCCCGTAAATCCGGCTGTCTTGGAGAAGCTGCGGAATTCTACGGCACACGAACGGGCTCCTTCAATCTCATAAATGGAATGTGGCACATCGGCTTCGTGGATGTAAGCTTCATACGCTGCATCATATAAGATCAATGCCTTGTGTTCCAATGCGTATTCTACCCACTTCTGCAATTCGGCCTTCGTCAATGTGGTTCCCGTCGGATTGTTCGGATAGCACAAATAAATCATGTCTACCGGTTCTGTGGGAAGAGACGGAACAAAATGATTCTCTGCCGTACAAGGCAAATAAGTCAAGTGGCTCCACTGGCCGTTTGCTTTCAGGTCACCGGCCCGTCCAGCCATGACATTGCTGTCGATATACACCGGATACACCGGGTCGGTCACAGCTACTTTGTTGCCTGTACCGAGGATATCGCCGAAGTTGCCAGTATCGCTTTTGGCACCGTCGCTTACAAAGATTTCCGTCGGACGCAATTCGATGCCTCTCGGCTGATAATCATGAGTCAGGATGGCTTGAATCAGGAAATCATATCCCTGTTCGGGACCGTATCCATGGAAGGTAGCCGCACTGGCCATTTCGTCTACGGCATGGTGCATGGCCTTGATGGAAGCTGGGGGAAGCGGACGGGTAACGTCGCCAATACCCAGGCGGATGAGTGCAGCCTCTGGATGGGCTGTCTTAAATGCATTTACTTTTTGGGCTACGCTCGAAAACAGATAATTTCCGGGCAGTTTAATGAAGTTTTCGTTAACTTGTATCATGTGATGTTTTGTCTTACTCTTTTAATTCTATTGTTCCGTCGAATACTTTGACCGCAGGTCCGGTCATATACAAATGGGCTCCCTCACCTTTCCAGTCGACCGTCAGCTTGCCTCCATCCATACAGATAGTGGCATGATCCCCACATCTGCCGGTGAAAGCCGCCGCTACTGCAGTGGCACAAGCTCCTGTGCCGCAAGCCTGCGTAATGCCGGAGCCTCTCTCCCACACCCGCATGCGGATGGTTTCCTTGTCCAGCACCTGTGCAAACTCCACATTCACCCGGTCGGGGAACAGCGGATGATGCTCAAGCACCGGTCCCACTGCCGGCAAGTCCACCTCTTCCATCTTGTCCACAAAGATGACCAGATGCGGATTTCCCATGGATACGGCGATTCCTTTTGGGTAAGGATAAGATTCACCCAAGTCCACCGGGTGGATATCAGCTGGAATACCCATATCAACCCGCACGCTCTCCACTTTCCCCTCATTGACCTGCAGATGCAGTTCCTTGATACCGGAAAGCGTATCCAAAAGGATGTCCGTCTTTGTAGTCAGTCCGTATTCATATAAATATTTTCCGATACAGCGGCTGGCATTTCCGCACATCTTGGCTTCCGAACCGTCGGCATTGAAAATGCGCATGCTGAAATCGGCTTTGTCAGAAGCCCCGATCAGCACCAGTCCGTCACTACCTATTCCTGTGTGAGGACGGCTCCACTCGATTGAATTTTCTTCAGGGTGAGCCAACGGGTATTTCATCGTATTCACATAGATGTAATCATTACCCAGGCCGTGCATCTTTGTAAATTCTATCTTCATATATAATCGCTACTTAGTTTTTGTATCCTTCTTCGTGTACATCAGCCACCGCACGTCCGCTCGGCTCATTGACATTTGCGAAAGCCTTGTCCCATGCCAATGCTTCTGCCGTTGAGCAAGCTACACTCGGCACACTGGGCACACTCTTGGCCGCACTGTCGCTCGGGAAATGTTCCTCGAAGATGGAACGGTAATAATATTCTTCCTTGTTACGCGGCGGATTGATGGGGAAACGTTCGGCAGCATGAGCCATCTGTTCGTCGGATACCTCTTTGGAAGTAAATTCCTTCAGCGTATCAATCCAGCTGTATCCCACTCCGTCACTGAACTGTTCCTTCTGACGCCATGCCACGCTCTCGGGCAGCATGTCGGAAAAGGCCTCGCGCACAATCTTTTTCTCGATGGTCTTTCCCGGACACATCTTGGCCTTCGGATTCAGGCGCATGGCAATATCCAGGAATTCCTTGTCCAAGAAAGGCACACGTCCTTCCACTCCCCAAGCAGCCAATGCCTTGTTGGCCCGCAAACAGTCATACAGGTAAAGTTTAGACAGTTTGCGCACGGTTTCTTCATGGAAAGCACGCGCATCGGGAGCCTTGTGGAAATAAAGGTAACCACCGAAAATCTCATCGGCTCCTTCTCCACTGAGCACCATCTTGATACCCATACTCTTGATGACACGCGCCAAGAGATACATCGGAGTAGATGCACGGACAGTTGTCACATCGTAGGTTTCAATGTAATAAATCACATCGCGAAGGGCATCGAGTCCTTCCTGAATGGTATAATGAATTTCGTGGTGTACCGTTCCGATATAGTCGGCCACTTCACGCGCCTTGGCCAGGTCGGGTGCTCCTTCCAGTCCGATGGCGAATGAATGAAGCTGGGGCCACCAAGCGGCCATTTTCCCATCCGTTTCCACACGACGGGCCGCATAACGTTTGGCAATGGCAGAAATCACCGAACTGTCCAAACCTCCTGAAAGCAACACACCGTAGGGCACATCACTCATCAGCTGTCCGCGAACCGCCTTTTCCAGTCCCTCACGCAGGGCACTTACCGAAGCCGGTGCATCGGCCACTGCGTTATAGCTGGTCCAGTCGCGCTTGTACCAACGTACCATCTTGCCTTCCTTGCTGGAATAATAATGTCCCGGCAGGAAAGGTTCATAACGTTCGCAGAATCCTTCCAGCGCTTTCAGTTCGCTGGCGCAATATACCTTTCCGTCGCTGTCATAGCCGATGTAAAGTGGAATCACGCCAATCGGGTCGCGGGCAATGAGAAACTCATCTTTTTCTGCATCATAGAGCACGAAGGCAAAAATGCCGTTCAGCTCTTCCAGAAAATGAATACCGTAATCGCGATAAAGCGCCAGAATCACCTCACAGTCACTGCCGGTCTGGAACTCGTACTTCCCGGCATATTTCTTACGGATGTCACGGTGGTTGTAGATTTCACCATTGACAGCCAATATCTGTTTCTTGTCGGGTGAATACAAGGGCTGTCCTCCACTCTCCGGGTCCACAATCGACAAACGTTCATGGGCCAGAATAGCTGAGCCCCCACAATAAATTCCACTCCAGTCGGGTCCACGATGACGAATCTTGCGAGCCATGGCCAAAGCCTTGGTTCGCAATTCAGGAGTCTGTTGTTTGATATTTAAAATAGCTGCAATGCCACACATAGTCGTTCTATTTATATTTTGTATGAAAATCTGTTATTTACGGCTCAGATATGCATCTATATCTGCAGCCGCCTTTCGTCCGCCTGCAATGCATTTCACTACCAGACTGGCTCCGGTAGCGGCATCACCTGCGACGAACACATTGGCCGGGAATTCCGGCTGTTCCGGACGGAGGAAGCCCATAGCCAGCAAAACCAACTCAGCTTTCAGCACTTCCTTCTTGCCGGTAGGTTTCATCACCGGACGTTCTCCTTCTGCTCCCGGAATCCATTCTACTTCTTCCACTTCCACTCCGCAGACTTTGCCATCCTTCTCCAAGAAACGGTTGGAAGTCAGGCTCCAGCGACGCACACAGCCTTCTTCATGGCTGCTGCTTGTCTTGAGCACGATGGGCCACTGCGGCCACGGAGTTTTGGGATTATAGCCTACCGGCGGCTTGGGCATGATTTCAATCTGCGTCACGCTGAGCGCTCCCTGACGGTTACTGGTACCGATACAGTCGCTTCCCGTATCACCACCTCCGATAACCAGCACATTCTTTCCTTTGGCTGTAATACGTTCTTCCTTCGGAATCTGCTGTCCGGCCAGCACACGGTTCTGCTGTGCCAGCATTTCCATGGCAAAATGGATACCTTTCAAGTCACGGCCCGGGATATTCAAATCACGAGCCTGCGGTGTACCCGTACACACGCAATAAGCATCAAAACCTTCAGGCAGATGAGTGACATCGATATCCGTATTCACTTTGAACGTAATACCTTCGGCTTCCATCACCGCAATACGACGGTCGATGACCGACTTGCTGAGTTTGAAGTTCGGAATACCGAAACGCAACAGTCCACCCACATATTCCAGTTTTTCGAACACCGTAACGGCGTATCCTTTCTGATTCAACTGGTTGGCTGCAGCCAGTCCGGCAGGTCCGGAGCCGATGACAGCTACCGATTTTCCGTTCCGTTTGTACTGGCGAGGCTGCACATAACCTTCACGGAAGGCCGCTTCAATCACTGCGGCCTCATCCTCACGGATAGTGACCGGCGCATCCATACTCAGTTTCAATACACAACTTTTTTCGCACAATGCCGGACAGATTCGCCCGGTAAATTCCGGAAAGTCGTTGGTTCCGGAAAGTATCTCATAAGCTTCTTTCCATTTTCCCTTGTACATGGCATCCTGAAACTCAGGAGGACGGTTGCCCAACGGACAAGCCCAGTGGCAGAAAGGCACTCCGCAATCCATACACCGCGATGCCTGCAACTTTCGCTCACTTGTGTTCAACGTCTGTTCCACCTCACTGAAGTCTCTGATACGATCGTGTATCGGACGATATCCGGCTTCTTGTCTGGGAACGGTCAGAAATGCTTTTGGATTTCCCATATATCTAGTTTTTTACTGTTCAACAATTAATCAATAATCACGCTGTACTTCTGCAATTTTCTGCTGCAATTTGCGCATCTGTTCCTCTGCCAGAACTTTCTTGTATTCAATCGGAGTCACCTGGATGAATTCTTCCACATAATGCCCCCAGTTGTCCAGCATCGTACGAGCCAGCTGAGAACCTGTGTACAAATAATGCTGACGAACCAGTTCATGCAGTTCCTTACGAGCTGTGGCATCTTCCAGCAAGGACAGTTCCACCATCTCCATGTTGCAGAAATAGTCGAAGTTGCGGTCTTTGTCCCATACGTAAGCCACACCGCCACTCATACCTGCAGCGAAGTTACGTCCGGTCTTACCCAAGACAACCACACGTCCGCCGGTCATGTATTCACAGCAGTGGTCGCCCACTCCTTCTACCACAGCAATGGCACCAGAATTACGTACGGCAAAACGTTCGCCCACGCATCCGTTGATGTACACCTCACCGCTGGTGGCACCATACAACAGCGTATTACCTGCAATCACATTGTTTTCGGCCAGGAAATTGCTTCTTACAGGAGGCTGTACGGAAATATGTCCACCGCTCAAGCCCTTGCCCAAATAGTCGTTGGCTTCACCTTCCAGCTTGAAGCTGACTCCATGAGGCAGGAAAGCACCGAAACTTTGTCCGGCCGAACCTTTGAACTTCACTTGAATGGTCTGTGCCGGCAAGCCAGCCTGTCCATACTTGGCAGCTACTGCTCCAGAAAGCATGGCTCCCACCGAACGGTCTGTATTGGCAATGGCATATTCCAACGATACTTCCTTGCGGTTCTCCAACGCTTCACGTGCAGCTGCCAGCATGCTGACATCTTTCACGTTTTCTATCTCATGACGCTGTTCGGTCACATTATGCAGAGCAGCCCCGTTGTCTACCTTATGCAACAGTTTGCTGAAATCCAGCAACGAAGCTTTTTCGTTGGTAGTCGGACGTATCTCAATCAAGTCTGTACGACCTACAATGTCTTCCAGGCGAGAGAATCCCATTTCTGCCAGGTATTCGCGTACTTCCTGTGCCAGGAAACGGAAGAAATTGACTACATAACGATAGTGACCACGGAAGTGTGCCCGCAACTGCGGATCCTGTGTAGCCACTCCCACCGGACAAGTATTGGCATGACACTTACGCATCATCACACAACCCAATACAATCAGTACAGAGGTTCCGAATCCGAATTCTTCTGCACCCAGCAAAGCCATGCTGATGATGTCGCGTCCGGTCTTCAACTGTCCGTCGGTCTGCAAACGTACCTGACCACGGAGTCCGTTGAGCACCAGTGTCTGCTGTGTCTCGCTCAACCCGATTTCCGGAGAGATACCTGCGTAACGCATAGAAGAGGCAGGAGAAGCTCCTGTACCGCCTTCCGCTCCGGAAATGACAATCAAATCGGCCTTGGCCTTTGCCACACCGGCTGCAATCGTACCGATACCACTCTCAGCTACCAGTTTCACGCTGATTTTAGCCTTCGGATTGACGTTCTTCAAATCGAAAATCAGCTGTGCCAAATCTTCGATAGAATAGATATCGTGATGAGGGGGAGGTGAGATCAGTGAGATGCCCGGAATAGAATGACGCGTCTTGGCAATCACCTCGTTAACCTTGAAGCCCGGCAGCTGTCCGCCTTCACCCGGCTTGGCACCCTGAGCTACCTTAATCTGAATTTCCTGGGCATTTACCAAGTATTCAGTCGTGACACCGAAACGTCCGGAAGCCACCTGTTTGGTCTTACTGCACAAGGAGATGCCGTCGTAGGTTTCATGGAAACGGTCGGAGTCCTCTCCTCCTTCACCCGTATTGCTACGTGTGTTGAGCTTGTTCATGGCCAAGGCCATGGCTTCGTGTGCTTCCTTGCTGATGGAACCAAATGACATGGCTCCTGTCACAAAGTGTTTCACGATTTCTTCCACTGGTTCCACATCGTCCAATGGAATCGGGTTGCGACGGAAAGTGAAGAAGTCACGCAGGAAAATCGGACTTTCCTTCTCGTCTACCCGACGCGTATATTCTTTAAACTTGGCATAGCTGCCCAAACGAGTAGCCAACTGCAAGGCACTGATGGTTTCCGGATTCCACGCATGTTTCTCACCGTCCTTCCGGTAAGAGAACTGTCCGATGTAAGGCAGCAAATCGCTCACCTCTTCTTCATCGAAACCTGCATCATGGAATGCCTTGTAATCTTTGGCGATACTTTCCAGTCCCACACCTCCGATTGAAGAAGAAGGAGTACCGAAATAAGTGGAAAGTATTTCACTGCCCAGCCCCACAGCCTCGAAAATCTTGGCTCCACGGTAAGAACGTATCGTACTGATACCCATCTTACTCATCACTTTGTAAAGTCCCTTGCAGACAGCCTTGATATAATTTTTCTCTGCCGTTTCATAGTTCAACTGCACATCGCCTTTCTTGACCATATCGTCCAAAATGGCAAATACCATATAAGGATTGATGGCACTGGCTCCGTATCCCAGCAACAAAGCCGCATGCATTACCTCACGAATTTCACCACTTTCTACAATCAACGCGGTCTGTACGCGCTTCTGCACAGAAATCAAATGATGATGTACGGCACTAACCGCCAACAGGGAAGGAATGGCCGCATGCTCCTTGTCAATCTCACGGTCGGAAAGGATGACATAGTTCACACCTTCATCCACTGCAGCTTCCGCCTTCTTGCACAATTCATTCAATGCTTCACGCAATCCTTCGGCGCCCTTTGCTGCCTCGAACAGTATCGGGAGCTTCACGGTCTTGAATCCCTTATAACGGATGTTACACAAAATATCGAGTTGTGTATTGTTCAAGATAGGATGCGGCAGACGCACCATCTTACAGTGTGACTCGCTCGGCAACAAAATATTCGTACCTACGGCACCGATGTATTCCGTCAACGACATCACCAGTTCCTCACGTATCGGGTCGATAGGCGGGTTGGTGACCTGCGCAAACTGCTGGCGGAAATAGTTGAACAAAACCTGGGGTTTGTCGGACAATACCGCCAACGGAGTGTCATTACCCATGGAAGCAGTCGGTTCTGCTCCATTGATACACATCGGCGTAAGCGTGCGCTCAATATCTTCACGTGTAAAGCCGAAAGCGCGCAAACGGCGTTCATAGTCTGGTACAGAATTGGAAATCTTACGACCGCTGCGCAACGTATCCAGCTCAATCCGGTTGGTAGAAAGCCACTGACGATAAGGTCTGGCTGCGGCCAACTGGTCTTTCAGTTCACCATCATAGTAGATACGACCTTCCTGGGTATCGACCAACAGAATCTTACCCGGCTGAAGACGGCCTTTTTCCTTAATGGCTTCCGGTTCAAAATTGATGACACCTGCTTCACTGGCTACCACCATCATATCATTTTTCGTAATCAGGTAGCGGGCCGGACGCAGACCGTTACGGTCCAACATACCTCCTGCATAACGTCCATCACTGAACAGCAAGGCAGCCGGGCCATCCCACGGTTCCATCAAAATAGAATGGTATTCATAAAATGCCTTCAAGTCTTCACTGATAGGGTTCTTGTCGTTGAACGATTCAGGCACCAGCATGGCCATCGCGTGAGGCAGGCTCAATCCTGACATAACGAAGAATTCCAACACATTATCAAGCGAAGCACTGTCACTCATTCCCGGCTGGATAATCGGGCCGATCTTCTTCACATCGCCCAGCAACGGAGTGGAGAGCACACTTTCACGCGCTTCCATCCACCCACGGTTTCCACGAATGGTATTGATTTCTCCATTGTGCGCCAACAAGCGGAACGGCTGCGCCAGGCTCCATGTAGGGAATGTATTCGTACTAAAACGAGAATGCACGATAGCCAGCCCGCTGGTAAAATAGGGCTGAGTGAGGTCCTGAAAATATTCACGGACCTGCACAGAAGACAACATTCCTTTATATATAATGTTTTTGCTTGACAAAGAAACGATGTAAAAGTCCTTATGATGCACACGACGTTCAATCTTCTTACGCACTATATATAAGGTACGCTCGAAGCTCTCCAAATCGGTAGCACCCGTAATGAAAACCTGCTTGATGTCAGGCTCGGTTTCCTGCGCACTCTTTCCCAAGATGGATGAGTTTACCGGAACAGAACGCAAATGCATCAACGACAACCCTTCGCGTTCCACCTCCTCTATCATAATGCTCAAAATGGACTCTTGTTCTTTCAAATCCTTCGGGAGGAATACCAGTCCCGTACCATATTTCCCTTTCTCCGGAACCGGAATACCTTGAAGCAAAATAAATTCGTGCGGAATCTGCAACAAAATACCTGCACCGTCACCTGTTTTATTATCAGCTCCTTCCGCACCACGATGTTTCATATTCTCCAACACCTTCAAGGCAGCATCCACCAAATCATGCGATTTATTACCATGGATGTCTACAATCATTCCCACACCGCAAGCATCATGCTCGTACTCCGGATGATAAAGGCCGGAAGAAGCCGGATGACTTTCCGCAACTTCTGCTTTGTCTTTCTTCATAAAATCTCCTGCTATCCTCATTTTGTCTTTCTTATTTAACACCTAGTTCTCTATTTTCATTCTATTTGTCCACAAAAATAAGAATATAACTTCCAATATGACAGATTTAAATGATTTTTCATGACAATATTTTCATCACCACCTATACATACTTTTATTTTAAAATAAAACAGCCATAAAATATTTCAACTTGAAACCATTTATAATTGTTTTAATTACAATTATTACATCAAGAAAGAATGAATCTATTTTTTCAAGCAGACATCTTACGCGTTCTAAGAATTGTCTGTTATTTTGTAAAAGGAAATCTTTACAAATTGTAAAAGGAAATCTTTACAAAGTCTGAAACCGAAAATAAATGGAAACATTAAAACATGAATGTGGCGTGGCCCTTATACGGCTTTTAAAACCACTGGAATATTATCAAGAAAAATATGGCACATGGATGTATGGCTTGAACAAGCTGTACTTGTTAATGGAAAAACAACACAACAGAGGACAGGAAGCTGCCGGACTAGCCTGCGTGAAACTACAAGCCAACCCGGGCGAAGAATACATGTTCCGTGAAAGAGGACTGGGTGCGGGAGCCATTACAGAAATCTTCAACAATGTGCATCAGCAATATAAAGATTTGACAGAAGAACAACTGCATGACGCCGAATTCGCCAAAAAATGTTTGCCTTTTGCCGGTGAACTCTACATGGGACACTTACGTTATTCCACTACGGGAAAAAGCGGAATTTCGTATGTACATCCGTTCCTCCGCCGCAACAACTGGCGGGCAAAGAACTTGGCATTATGCGGTAACTTCAACCTGACTAACGTAGACGAAATATTTGCCGACATCACGGAAGCCGGACAGCATCCCCGCAAATATGCCGATACGTATATCATGCTGGAACAAGTGGGACACCGCTTGGACAGAGAAGTAGAACGCCTCTACAACCAATGTAAGGAAGAAGGGCTGAAAGGTATGGATATCACTCATGCCATTGAGGACCGGATTGACCTGACCAACGTATTAAAAACATCTTCCCCCAAATGGGACGGCGGATACGTAATCTGCGGAATGACAGGAAGTGGAGAAGCTTTTGCCGTACGCGACCCATGGGGTATCCGTCCGGCTTTCTGGTATCAGGACGATGAAATTATGGTACTGGCTTCCGAACGTCCGGTCATACAGACTGTACTGAACATTCCGGTAGAAAGCATCCACGAACTGATGCCGGGACAAGCTTTGCTGGTCAATAAAAAAGGACAACTCCGACTGGCACAAATCAACAAACCGGGTATTCCCAAGCCTTGTTCGTTCGAACGAATTTATTTCAGCCGCGGAAGTGACGTCGACATTTATCGGGAACGAAAGAAACTGGGTGAAATGCTGACTGAGCCTATCCTTTCGGCCGTAGACCACGATATAGCCCATACGGTGATTTCTTTTATTCCCAACACGGCGGAAGTCGCTTTCTACGGAATGTTACAAGGGCTGGACAACTACCTGAACCGATTAAAGATCAAACAAATCGAGGCTTTAGGACATAAGCCTGACCATCAGGAGCTGGAAAAGATTTTGTCGCAACGCATCCGGAGTGAAAAGGTTGCCATCAAAGATATCAAACTCCGTACCTTCATCGCCGAAGGCAACACGCGAAACGACTTGGCTGCACATGTGTACGACATTACTTATGGCAGCCTTGTACCCCGTGAAGACAACTTGGTCATCATTGATGACAGCATTGTACGCGGTACAACTTTGAAGCAAAGTATTATCGGTATTCTCGACCGCCTGCAACCGAAAAAAATTGTCATCGTTTCTTCTTCTCCGCAGGTCCGCTATCCGGACTATTATGGCATCGACATGGCCAGCATGGAACAATTCATCGCTTTCAAGGCTGCCATCGCCCTACTGGAAGAACGCGACATGCAGCATGTCATTGAATATGCCTACCGAAAATCAAAAGAACAGCTGACCTTGCCGAAAGAAAAGATGCGCAATTACGTAAAGGAAATCTATGCACCTTTTACCGATGAAGAAATTTCAGAGAAGATTGCAGCACTGCTGACTCCTGCAGGCACACGGGCGAAAGTCCAAATTGTTTACCAAACACTGGAAGGATTACACAAAGCCTGTCCGGCCCATCCGGGAGACTGGTACTTCAGTGGAGATTATCCTACTCCAGGAGGGACCAAACAGGTGAACAAAGCGTTCATTGAATGGGTAGAAGAAAACTATCAATTCTAACGAACTGCAAGAACACTCGAAAATAAAAGCTACAAGCATCCTTGTTTTCATGATGGGAAAGACAGGGATGCTTGTATTTTTTCTTCCACCTTTTCCTCAAAATTTCACTAAAAGAAGAATCAAAAAATCTTTCCTGAAGAAATGAATTTTTGTCATCTCCAGTTTGCAATATAATGAAGTATTCGTATCTTTGCAGCGTAGAAACAGAATTCATGGAAGCATTTTACAGAACACATAGCTATTTGGTAGAGCATACCAATGCCCCTGTACGTCGTGACCTGATGGACGAAATTGACTGGAACGACCGACTGATTGGTATTAAAGGTACAAGAGGGGTAGGAAAAACCACATTTCTTTTACAATATGCAAAAGAAAAATTCGGAACCGACCGCTCATGCTTGTTCGTAAACATGAATAATTTCTACTTTTCTGAATACAGTCTGGTAGACTTTGCAGGAGAATTCGTCAAACGAGGAGGAAAAGTATTGCTCATTGACCAGGTATTCAAACTTCCAAACTGGAGTCACGACTTGCGTACATGCTACGAGCGGTATCCACAACTCAAGATTGTGTTTACCGGTTCTTCTGTCATGCGGCTGAAAGATGAAAACCCGGAGTTGAACGGTATCGTCAAATCCTATAACCTGAGAGGCTTCTCATTCCGTGAGTTTTTAAACCTACAAACAGGGAATCATTTTTCCTCTTACACGCTCGATGAAGTCTTGCATAACCACGAACATATCGTAAAAACGATTCTACCGCACATCAATCCGCTCAATTATTTCCAAGACTACATTCATCATGGTTTTTACCCCTTCTTCCTAGAAAAAAGGAATTTCTCCGAAAACCTGTTGAAAACCATGAACATGATGATTGAAGTGGACATTCTTCTCATCAAACAAATTGAACTGAAATATCTGTCCAAAATCAAAAAATTACTATATTTGCTAGCTGTAGACGGACCGGTTGCGCCCAATGTGAGCCAACTGGCCAGTGAGATACAAACCTCACGAGCCACGGTCATGAACTACATCAAATACTTGGCAGATTCGAGACTGATCAACATGGTTTATCCGAAAGGAGAAAGTTTCCCCAAGAAGCCGGCTAAAATCATGATGCACAACACGAATCTGATGTACAGCATCTATCCAGTGAAAGTGGAAGAGCAGGACGTGCTGGAAACCTTCTTTGTCAATTCCCTATGGAAAGACCACAAGGTAAGCAAAGGGGAAAAAGGAACATCTTTTGTGGTAGACGAAACTCTTCACTTCCGGATATGTGGAGAAGGTAGCAAATACAAAAGCAACCCGAATATCTACTATGCGATGCATAAGATGGAAATAGGACACGGAGACCAGATACCTTTATGGTTGTTTGGCTTTTTATACTGATAACAATATGATTGTATTACTCAATATTTAATTAGTAATTGTATGACTAAACAAAAAAAATTCATCACTTGTGATGGTAACGAAGCTGCTGCTCATATTTCGTATATGTTTACGGAAGTAGCTGCTATCTATCCTATCACTCCGTCATCTACTATGGCTGAACATGTAGATGAATGGGCTGCCGCAGGTCGTAAAAACATCTTCGGCGAAACTGTATTGGTTCAGGAAATGCAATCTGAAGGTGGTGCTGCCGGTGCAGTACACGGTTCTCTTCAGGCTGGTGCATTGACAACTACTTATACTGCTTCTCAGGGTCTTCTGTTGATGATCCCTAATATGTACAAAATCGCAGGTGAATTCTTGCCATGCGTATTCCATGTTTCTGCACGTACACTGGCTTCTCACGCATTGTGTATCTTCGGTGACCACCAGGATGTAATGTCTTGCCGCCAGACTGGTTTCGCTATGTTGTGCGAAGGTTCTGTACAGGAAGTTATGGACTTGGCAGGAGTGGCTCACTTGTCTACAATTAAATCTCGCGTTCCGTTCGTAAACTTCTTCGACGGTTTCCGTACTTCTCACGAAATCCAGAAGATTGAAAAACTGGACAACGAAGACTTGGCTCCGCTTATCGACCAGAAAGCATTGGCTGAATTCCGCAACCGTGCATTGTCTCCTAACAAACCGGTAGCTCGCGGTATGGCTGAAAACCCGGATCACTTCTTCCAGCACAGAGAATCAGGCAACCCGTTCTATGATGCAGTTCCTGCTATCGTAGAAGAATATATGAACGAAATCAACAAGATTACAGGACGTAACTACGGTCTGTTCGACTACTATGGTGCAGAAGATGCAGAAAACATCATCATTGCCATGGGTTCTGTAACAGAAGCTACTCGTGAAGCTATCGACTACCTGACTGCTCAGGGCAAGAAAGTAGGTTTGGTAGCAGTACACTTGTATCGTCCGTTCTCAGCTAAGCACTTCCTGGCTAAGGTGCCTAAGACTGTAAAACGTATCGCTGTACTTGACCGTACAAAAGAACCGGGTGCAAACGGTGAACCTTTGTATCTGGATGTAAAAGACGTATTCTACGGACAGGAAAACGCGCCGTTGATTGTAGGCGGTCGTTACGGTCTGGGTTCAAAGGATACTACTCCGGCTCAGATTCTGTCAGTATACGAAAACCTGGAACTCCCGATGCCGAAAGATCACTTCACTATCGGTATTGTGGATGATGTTACTTTCACTTCTCTGCCTCAGAAAGAAGAAATCGCTCTCGGTGCAGAAGGCGTATTCGAAGCTAAGTTCTATGGTTTGGGTGCTGATGGTACTGTAGGTGCTAACAAGAACTCTGTAAAAATCATCGGTGACAACACAGATAAATACTGCCAGGCTTACTTCTCTTACGACTCTAAGAAATCTGGTGGTTTCACTTGCTCTCACCTGCGTTTCGGTAACCACCCGATTCACTCAACTTACCTGGTAACTACTCCGAACTTCGTAGCTTGCCACGTTCAGGCTTACCTGCACATGTACGATGTAACTCGTGGTCTGCGCAAGAACGGTACTTTCCTGTTGAACACTATCTGGGAAGGTGAAGAACTGGCTAAGAACCTGCCGAACAAGGTAAAGAAATATTTCGCAGAAAACAACATCACTGTTTACTATATCAATGCCACTCAGATTGCTCAGGAAATTGGTCTGGGTAACCGTACCAACACTATCCTGCAGTCTGCATTCTTCCGTATCACAGGCGTTATCCCTGTAGACTTGGCTGTTGAACAGATGAAGAAGTTCATCGTGAAGTCTTACGGTAAGAAGGGTGAAGATGTAGTCAACAAGAACTACGCTGCCGTTGACCGTGGTGGTGAATACAAACAGCTGACTGTAGACCCGGCTTGGGCTAACCTGGAAGTGGAAGCTGCTGCTGCCAACAACGATCCTGCATTCATCAACGAAGTAGTTCGTCCGATCAATGCACAGGATGGTGACTTGCTGCCGGTATCTGCATTCAAAGGCATCGAAGACGGTACATGGCATCAGGGAACAGCTAAATACGAAAAACGTGGTGTAGCTGCATTCGTTCCGGAATGGAATCCTGAAAACTGTATCCAGTGTAACAAATGTGCATACGTTTGTCCTCACGCTGCTATCCGTCCGTTCGTACTTGACGCAGAAGAACAGAAGGGTGCAAACTTCCCGATGTTGAAAGCTGTCGGCAAACAGTTCGACGGTATGACTTTCCGCGTACAGGTAGACGTTCTCGACTGTCTGGGTTGCGGTAACTGTGCCGATGTATGTCCGGGTAATCCGAAGAAGGGTGGCAAGGCTTTGACAATGAAACATCTGGAAAGCCAGTTGCCTGAAGCTGCTAACTGGACTTACTGCTCAGAAAACGTGAAGTCTAAACAGCACTTGGTAGATATCAAGGCTAACGTGAAGAACTCTCAGTTCGCTACTCCGTTGTTTGAGTTCTCTGGAGCTTGCTCAGGTTGTGGTGAAACTCCGTACGTGAAACTGATTTCTCAGTTGTTCGGTGACCGTGAAATGGTAGCTAACGCTACTGGATGTTCTTCTATCTACTCTGGTTCAGTTCCTTCAACTCCGTACACTACCAACGAAAAGGGTCAGGGTCCTGCTTGGGCTAACTCATTGTTCGAAGACTTCTGCGAATTCGGTCTGGGTATGGAATTGGCTAACAAGAAGCTGCGTAACCGCATCGAAGACGCTATGAAGGCTGCAATCGCTGCTGAAGGTACTCCGGCTGAATACAA
Organism: uncultured Bacteroides sp.; assembly: GCA_900551445.1. Taxonomy (GTDB): domain Bacteria; phylum Bacteroidota; class Bacteroidia; order Bacteroidales; family Bacteroidaceae; genus Phocaeicola. The sequence continues at coordinate 135,940 of URWA01000001.1, forward strand.
AGAAGCATTCCAGGAATGGATTGACGGTCGCAACGATGCAGACAAGAGCAAAGCTGCTGCTGAAAAGATCATCCCGATGGTAGAAGCTGCAAAAGACAAATGCGAATATTGCGCTACTATCGCTGAATTCAAAGATTACCTGATCAAACGTTCACAGTGGATTATCGGTGGTGATGGTGCTTCTTACGATATCGGTTACGGAGGTTTGGATCACGTCATCGCTTCTGGCGAAGATGTAAACATCCTCGTACTGGATACAGAAGTTTACTCTAACACAGGTGGTCAGTCTTCTAAGGCTACTCCGCTGGGTGCTATTGCTAAGTTTGCTGCTTCTGGTAAGCGTGTACGCAAGAAAGACCTGGGTCTGATCGCAACTACTTACGGTTACGTATATGTAGCTCAGATTGCAATGGGTGCTGACCAGGCTCAGACATTGAAAGCCATCCGCGAAGCTGAAGCATATCCTGGACCGTCATTGGTTATCGCATACGCTCCATGTATCAACCACGGTTTGAAAGCCGGTATGGGTAAATCTCAGGCTGAAGAGGCTAAGGCTGTAGAATGTGGTTACTGGCACTTGTGGCGTTTCAATCCGGCTTTGGAAGATGAAGGTAAGAATCCGTTCTCACTCGACTCTAAAGAACCGAATTGGGATAACTTCCAGGATTATCTGAAAGGCGAAGTACGTTTTGCATCTGTAATGAAACAGTATCCGACCGAAGCTGCTGACTTGTTCGACGCTTGCGAAAAGATGGCTAAGAAACGTTACGATTCATACAAACGTATGGCTGCAATGGACTGGAGCAACGAAAAAGCTGAATAAATTCATTTAGCCTTATCAATATAAGAAACGGCTGCCTGCATAAGGCGGCCGTTTTTTTATGACAAATGTCAGTTTTTCGCTATGTTTGTACCCCTCTAATTTAATTACACATATATGAAATATTTAATCGTATCAGACATACATGGATGTTTCCCCAGCTTGGAACAAGTGTTACAGTTCTACCATGCCCACCATTACGACATGTTATTCATTCTGGGAGATATCCTGAATTATGGTCCCCGAAACGGGCTGCCAGAAGGCCTCAACCCCAAAGGTATTGCCGAAAAACTAAACGAAATGTCCTCACACATCGTAGCCATACGTGGAAATTGTGATTCTGAAGTAGACCAAATGCTGTTGGATTTTCCTATCTTATCAGACTACACATTAGTGGTGGATGAAGGGAAAAAACTGTTCCTCACACACGGTCATATTTACCATGAAGAAAAACTCCCCCGCAATGGATATGATATATTCTTCTACGGGCACACTCACCTGTGGAAACTAGAAAAAACACAACATGGAATCATCTGCAATACGGGTTCCATCACCTTTCCAAAAGGAGGAAACCCTCCTACCTTCGCAAGCTACGAACAAGAGAAAATAACCATCCACCAACTCAGCGGAGAAATTCTAAAAGAACTATCGGTTTAAGAGTCCATAAATAAAAAAGGCTGCCAACCCAACGTAACCCATAACAGACAATACACATTTACAATTGGGGAGGCAGCCAATACAACTAGCAATAGATAGCTATTCCTTACCACATCATTACAACTCAGAGAAAGGTTTCCGGCTTCCACCCAAAGGGAAAGAAATACCCAAGAAACCATTTACTGCCTTGGAATTACTACCAAAGAACATATAGTCAGTTCCCACAAATAATGCCCCCAGTTTCAGTGCCAGACCGATTGATTTTCCACCAGCCTGAATCGGAGAATAACTGATGGCCGCATTCAACCAATTTTTAGGACGAATCGTTGCCAGAAAGGTCAACTCATTCATAGCCTTAGGTTGTACGAAGCGAACCGTATACATTGCTCCTACGCTCAATTTGTCATTCCACAAGCCATACTCTCCAGCAAGCAACAGAGTGGAATACAATCGAGTTTTTGTCTTTACCTTCTCTGGAGACCCCTTTTTAAAATCAAAACGTTCAAATGACAAGAAATCACCTCCAATGTAACGGTCATAATTGTCAGACGTAATCGTCACGTCCTCACTACCCGTTACCGTAGCAACCGTAGTCTCACTTTCTTTCCACTTCAAGAAGCCCAAATCAAGAAGAGAAGCAGACACGGTCAGATGATCCCAAACCCTATAACTGGCACCCAAATCGATACCAAATCCAGAACCCGCAATGCCTAAATCGCCTGCCTTCAAATCAAAATTGTCTATTTTTCCATCCTGATCAAATGTCATGCCGCCCCCTTTCAAAGTTGTAATCACATTACCATCTGCTGCATAATCGTAATGAGTTCCATACCAATCAGAAGGAGAAAGCTCTCCGCGAGAAACATTACTGGAATTATTCAAGTCGGGCACGTCCAAATTCAAGTTGAACTTATTCACATTCATTTCTGCACGGGCCAAGCCCAATAAAATCTTCACACGCGCACCTACCGTCAAATTCTCTGTAATCCGACGAGAATACCCTAATCCCACCTCGGCATACATCTTCATATTCAACGACTGATTCGACATATTGTAACTCTGCTTGGTTCCTGCAATATTCTCCAAAGAAAAGCCGTTCATTGTACGCATCATGGAAAACATATCTTTTGCCAACGATGCTCCAAAGTCCATACGCAAACCAGCATTAAAACTCCAGAACCCCTTTCCGCTATACCAGCCAAAAGACAAGACATCTGTATTCAAATTGAGATTCAAACGATTATCTGTTTTCAAACGATTAAACAACTGATCGTTCGAATAAAGCGAACTTCCGGAATCTATAAGATCAACAATATCACTTGTACCCAACACATTAGAAGAAGCCGACAGATTAAATGAACCAATGACAGGAATATTAAAATATCCTTTTGTAGGCTGTAAACCTGGATTCAACTGTAAACGAGCACTCGTACCCTCCATAAAATAAGAAGAACGTAAATATTGTGCCTGTAGTGTTCCACCCCATATCAGTAGACCTCCTAATAAAAACAATTTTTTGCATCTAACTTTTTTCATACCTAATTTCATTAGTAAGTTTTAATGCAAAAATAAAAATATCTTTAATATGGAAGAAAGTACAAACTACAGCTTACGAACTATAGACAACGTATCTATTACCAAAGACATTTTTTTTGTCACTAAGTTGCAAAAAACAAATCCATCATAATTGACAAAAACGCTCCATCATCTCTTTCCGGTACTTTTTAGAAACCTGAAGCTCGTCGACCTCATTAAACGGGGGATACATGATACACTGGCCTCCCTGTACCATCAACAAATAATTCATATTAATGATATACGACTGGTGAATCTGTACAAAAGCCGCATCGTATGCACAAAGATGCTCTGCCCTCGTATTTCGTTTTAAAGGGATAAAAGAGCCGTTAGCCAAAGCCACCTCCCAGATTTTTCTGTCAGACACATACCGGAAATAACCGATTTCGGATACACGCAACACCCGCAAATCGCCCATCGGAGTAACTACCATAAAGGACTTCTCTCCCTCTCGCCCATTATTCATCAGGAAATTCGTAGAATCCTTGATACCAGTCTCCTGCAAACGCCCCAAAGCCATAGCCAGTTCATTGGGATCTATAGGTTTTAACAAGAAATCAAAGGCATAATTACGTAAGGCATCAATCAGATATTTGTTATAAGCCGTATAAAAAATAATATGCATATCCCAGTTCTGGATTTCATGCACCTTAATGGCCACATCCATGCCCAGCATATCAGGAAGCTCCACATCAAGGAACAACAAGTCCGGATGTTCCTTTTCAATCAAACGGATGCCAGACTTTCCATTATGGGCAATCCCCTCCACAGAAACCCATGGATACTTCTTGAGTTCAAAACAAAGATTGTCAATAGCCGTTTCTTCGTCATCTACAATGACAGCCTTAATTTTCTCGTTCATACTTTTCTAATTTTTTTAAATTGAAAAGAATAGTCCAAAGGGACTACAAATCGCACTTCACATCCCATCTCATTCTCTTCTCCAATCGGGACATTGTTAATCGTCACCACAATAGGACGTGAATTATATGTATTCAACAATTGAATGGTTTGTGTAATCACCTTCATACCAGTTCCCGTACCACGGTTCACACTTACCTGACGATAACCTCCTCCATTGTCACAAACCACAATCTCTATCTGGTTATCGTCCAGCCGACGGACTTTTATAATCAACAGACGCTTTCCTTCTTTTAACCGCAATCCATGCTTGATCGCATTTTCCACAGGTATCTGCAACAACATGGAAGGCACTTTCACTTCCTGCAAATCAATCTGCCCGTCAAGTTCCTGTTGATAATGGAAATCAGTACCCAGAGATTCTTTCTCCAAATCCACATACGTATCCACAAATTCCAATTCGTCTGCCAAGGATACAGCCAGACAATCGGTCAGTTCCAAGTTTCTACGTATCAATTTCGTCAGCCCAATCAGGTTCTTGCTTTCCTCCTCCCCTTTATGAAGGTTCATTTCACGGTTCAACACATTAAAAACAAAATGAGGAGAAATACGGTTGCGCACATTCTCCAAACGCAAAGAGGTAATGGCACTCTGCATACGCCACTGTTCCTTCTCCTGGAGACGCTTGCGATACAATATAATGACAAACACCACTGCAATCAACAGAAAGCAACCTCCCACAATGATATACATCCATTGATGCAGCTGAAGAACCTGATTTTCTTTCTCGCGAATGAAAATTTCCTTTTTCATCAACGTACTGTCTTGCGCATACTTCAATTCAATTTCAGCCGCACGCATTTTCACTCTCTCATTCCGTATGGAATCATCCATACGGTGATTCTCCTTCAAATAATGATACGCCTGTTTATAGTCGCCCACCTTTTCATAATACCGCTGCAAATAGCGGTTGCGCACATGAATCATATTGGGTTCCACCTGATCATACTTCTTAGCCCATTTCAACCGCTCCTTGGCCAAAGGTATATTACCCTGCTTTAAAGCCAGTTCCATAAGCTGTGTATCAATACAATACAAAGCTGTAGAATGATGGATGGAATCAAAAAATCCCCTACATCTCTGCAAGTAATAAGATGCGGAATCCAAGTTGTTCAGCAAAAGGAAAACTTCACCCAAATTAATCATCGTCAGATTCCGTTCGAAGTTCATGTCCGGATACTGGTTCACTATCTGCAACGACTGACGGAAATATTTCAAAGCCGTCACATAGTCCTGGCGATAGTAATAAGAGTTACCTCTGTTGTTCAGATAAATATGCTTCTCAAAAGGATGCATCTGATCATAATAGCGGGAAGCCAGATTGTAATAATAATCACATGCGGCAAAATCCCTCAATTCCATATTCACCTGAGCCAAGCCATAGTAAGCAGGAAACCGCTGTTTTTCCGGCATGTCCAATGAATCGGCAATAGACAGCGAACGATTATACCATAAAGCCCCCAAATCATATCGTCCCTGCTTTACATACACATCCGCCAAATTCAGACAGATATCAGGTAATGACTGACGGTTACCCCCCTGAGTGGCATACTGAAAGGATTTCAGAAAACACTGACAAGCCGAGTCAGCCTGAGAGACACGCACATAAATATTTCCACGCGCATTATAAGTTATTGAATACAACCTGGATATTTCCGGACTTCCGGCATGCTTTTCACAAAAAGCCTCAACTCTATCCAACAAACAAGAAGCTGAATCCAGTTTAAATGACAAGAAACAACTTCTTACTTTCAACAACAACAAACGATAATACATCGTGCTATCTTTCACAGATGGAATCATCCGGTCTACCATCCGGCTGACATGTTCCGGAGAGTCGGCGGAAATTCGTTCCATCTGCTCATAAAATCTTTCATAAAAATCGACCTTCTTATTGTTCCCTTTTCCGCCACATCCCATCATCATGAACAAAAAGAAAAGGCCAACCCCTATTCCTATATTATAATAATACCTCATACCCTATTTTGTCTCCTTTTAATAACAAAAATAACAAAAAAGAATCCATGAGACAAAAAAAGTTTAAATTTTTCATTTAAAGCACAAGTTTGTTTGACACATAGACAAGCAAAGCAGTCGATTATACAAAATTTATTATTCCATCCCTATCCCGACATTGCCGCAAGATGTTTAATTATCCAATGAAATCCCATGTTTTGCAGGGAAATGTGTACATTTGCAACTATAATCACAAACTGAACGCATCCATGAATGATAAAACCTCTTATGAACTGCCTGATTTGAGTCACTCCATGGGAGCCCATCTAGGCATTCAGTTTCTCGAAATGGAAGAGGGATATGTCAAAGCCCAAATGCCAGTCGACGAAAAGACCTGCCAACCATTTGGCATACTCAATGGGGGAGCCTCACTGGCCCTCGCAGAAATTGTAGCCGGACACGGTTCTATCCCGTTGTGCAGTCCCGGAGAAATGCCCTGCGGCATCCAAGTCAGCGCCAACCATCTCCGCATGGTTCCCAAAGGAGAATATGTGATTGCCACAGGCCGCCTGATTCACCGTGGCCGTACCTCTCACTTATGGAATGTAGACATCACCAACTCTACAGGAAATTTGATTTCTACCGCACGCATCGTCAACCAAATAGTCAAGAAACGTCCATGAAAACTCCGGAAACCATCTATCACCACCTTATCGATTCATTTACACGGCAAGGAGTGTGCTTTGCGCTCTACCGACTCCCGTGGACAGATGAACCGATTCTGGTCATGCAGGAAGAAGGAAAACCAATCCTTCTAAATAGTCTGGAAGAACTGAATCAACGAAAAGGATTTCTTTTATCCCCATTCCAACTGACCGACACACGACCCGCAATATTAATCCGTCCGGACATTGTGGCACACGACTGGGAAGAGATCAAACAGGTACTGCAGGAATGGATGACTCGCCATCCAGCGTCCATAAATCCGATGCAAACTCTCCCACAAGACGAAGCGGATACGGTAGCCCAACCCACTGAAAAAGAAGAAAAGGAGCAATACACCGAAACATTCAGCCGCTTTATCCTGCCGCTGAAAGAAAAGCAGTTCCGTAAGCTGGTACTTTCCAGAAGTTCCACTCAGACTGTGCAAAAAGCATTTTCTCCGTTGACAACATTCATCCAAGCCTGCAACAGTTACCCGCGCATGATGATCTCCTTGTGCCACACTCCTTCCACCGGTACATGGATAGGCAGTACGCCTGAAATCATCCTCAGTGGACACGAGAAGGAATGGCACACCGTGGCGCTGGCAGGCACCATGCCCATGCAGGGAGAAGTCATGCCCACAGAATGGAGCAAGAAGAACAAGGAAGAACAGGCCTTTGTGGGAGAATATATCCGTAAGACTGTCAAGAAATTTGGCAGTAAGCTGACCGAAAAAGGGCCCTATACCGCCCGCGCCGGCCAGCTGGTACACTTAAAGACCGATTTTCACTTTACACTAAAGGACACAACCCATCTGGGCAATGTACTGCAAGAATTGCACCCCACTCCCGCCGTCTGCGGACTCCCGAAGGAAGAAGCCTATCAATTCATTCTGCAAACAGAACCGCACGACCGTCTTTTCTATTCCGGCATCATCGGATGGATCGATCCGCAAGGCGATACCACCCTCTATGTCAATCTGCGCTGCATGCACGTGGAAGGAAATACAGCTACCCTTTATGCCGGAGGCGGTATCCTGCCCGACTCCACAGCCGATTCCGAATGGGAAGAAACGCAGCAGAAAATGAATACCATGCGAAATATCCTGTCAATCTAAAACATATAAAAGAATCATGTACACTGACAAAAAAAATATCCTGCAGCTCGTAGCCCTGCTGAAAGCTCACCGAATACAGAAGATTGTGTTATGTCCCGGAAGCCGGAATATACCCATCGTACAAACCTTGGTCAACATTCCGGAGTTTACCTGCTATCCGGTGACCGATGAACGTAGTGCCGGGTTCTTTGCCTTGGGACTGGCCCTGAACGGAGGACAACCGGCGGCAATCTGCTGCACATCGGGTACGGCCCTGCTGAATATTCACCCGGCCGTGGCCGAAGCCTTCTACCAACAAGTTCCTCTTGTAGTGATTTCGGCCGACCGTCCTGCGGCATGGATTGGCCAGATGGACGGACAAACCATTCCCCAACCCGGAGTGTTCGGCAGTCTGGTCAAGAAATCGGTCGACTTGCCCGAAGTACAGACGGAAGAAGACGAATGGTACTGCAACCGACTTATCAACGAGGCCCTCATGGAACTCGACCACCATGGGAAAGGCCCTGTACATATCAACGTGCCCATCAGTGAGCCCTTCTTCAAACTTCCGGTGACGGAGCTTCCAGAAGCAAGGGTCATTACCCGTTACCAGGGACTGAACGTGTACGACAAGGACTACCAACCACTCATTGACCGCCTGAACCGTTACCAACGGCGCATGGTGGTGGTGGGACAGATGAACCTAATTTACCTGTTCGACAAGAAATCCACCAAGATGCTCTACAAGCATTTTGCCTGGTTCACCGAGAACATCAGCAACCAGACCATTCCGGGACAACCCATCCGCAACATCGAGCCGCTGCTCTGCTCCATGGATTTTGAAGCTCAGCAGAAGATGCGCCCGGAACTGCTCATCACCTACGGCGGACACATCATCTCCAAACGGCTCAAGAAATTCCTCCGCCGCCATCCGCCGGTAGAGCACTGGCACGTAGCAGCCGACGGACAAGTGGCCGACCTCTTCGGCTGCCTGACCACCATCATCGAGATGGACCCGTTTGAGTTTTTGGAAAAGATTGCGCCGATGATGGACAGCCGTACGCCCGAATACCCGCGCGCCTGGGAAGCCTTGTCCAAGCAAATTCCGCAGGCCGAATTCCCCTACTCCGAAATGAGTGCCATCGGAAAAGTCATCGACCACCTGCCGACACCTTGCTCGCTCCACCTGGCTAACAGTTCGACGGTACGCTACGCCCAATTGTTTCCGCTCCCTCAGGAAGTGGAAGTATTGTCCAACCGGGGCACCAACGGCATCGAAGGCTCCTTATCTACGGCCATCGGCTACGCCACGGCTTCCGACAAGCTCAATTTCATCTTTATCGGCGACCTGAGTTTCTTCTATGACATGAATGCCCTCTGGAACACCAACTACGGAAGCAACATACGCATCCTCCTGCTCAACAACGAAGGAGGTGAAATCTTCCATGCCCTTCCGGGACTGGAGATGCAGGACAACAGCCGCCGTTTCATTACGGCCACGCACCGCACTTCGGCCAAAGCATGGGCCGAAGACCGTGGTTTCCAATACCTCTCCGCTCATAACGACGAGGAACTGGACCAGGCCGTCGAGACATTCACCCAGCCTTCCATCACTTCACAACCGATGCTGCTGGAAGTGTTTACAGAAAAAGACAAGGACATTGAACACCTGAAAACGTATTATCACAACTTAAAATAACAAGCATTATGTCACAACCCAGAGAATGGAAAACCATCAAAGAATATCAGGATATTCTGTTTGATTTCTATCATGGTATTGCCAAAATTACCATCAACCGTCCGCGATATAGAAATGCATTCACCCCGACCACTACTTCTGAAATCAGCGATGCCCTGCTCATCTGCCGTGAGTGTCAGGACATCAACGTGGTGGTATTGACAGGTGCCGGCGACAAGGCCTTCTGCTCCGGCGGCGACATGCACGTGAAAGGACACGGAGGTTATGTAGGTACCGACGGCGTACCCCGCCTGAACGTGCTCGACGTACAGAAACAAATCCGCTCCATCCCGAAACCGGTCATTGCTATGGTCAACGGGTATGCCATCGGCGGTGGACACGTACTCCACGTAGTCTGCGACCTGACCATCGCTTCCGAAAATGCCATCTTCGGACAGACAGGACCTCGTGTGGGCAGTTTTGATGCCGGATTCGGTTCTTCTTATCTGGCCCGGATTGTGGGACAGAAAAAAGCCCGCGAAATCTGGTTCCTCTGCCGCCAGTATTCTGCCCAGGAAGCTCTGGAAATGGGACTGGTGAACAAGGTGGTACCTTTTGACCAGTTGGAAGACGAAGTGGTGGAATGGGCCGAAACCATGATGCAGCACAGTCCGCTGGCCCTGCGCATGATCAAGGCCGGACTCAATGCGGAACTGGACGGACAGGCCGGTATCCAAGAACTTGCCGGAGACGCCACCATGCTCTATTACATGACCGACGAAGCACAGGAAGGCGGAAAAGCATTCCTCGAAAAACGGAAACCCGACTGGAGCAAGTATCCTAAATTCCCCTGATTGATTCATCCCACAAATTTCTACCGGACAGAAAGCGAAACTTGCTTTTGCTTTCTGTCCGCTTATTGTTTCATCCCTCACAGAATTTATCATGTATTCATTGAAAATATTTCCGCGTACCCTCCATTTCAAACAACCTGCCGGCACATCCCGCGGAGTGTACCACACCCGGCAAGTCTGGTATCTGCTGCTCACCGACACGGAAACCGGACAGTATGGTGTAGGTGAATGTGCCCCTCTGCCTGCCCTGAGTTGTGACGACCTGCCCGACTACCCTCGCCTGCTGGCTGAAATCTGTGAAAAGACCGCAACCGACGGACACATCGACTACGAAGCACTACGTCCCTATCCGTCCATCCTTTTCGGACTGGAAACGGCCTTTGCCCACCTGCAGGCCCATAGCCTGAGATTTTGGGATACTCCCTTCAGCCGGGGCACACAGGGCATTCCCATCAACGGACTCATCTGGATGGGCAATTTTGACGAGATGTACCGCCGCATTGAAGAAAAGATGAAAGCCGGATTCCGGTGCATCAAGGTAAAAATCGGCGCCATCGAATTCGAGCGGGAACTGGAACTGCTGGCCCACATCCGCCGTCATTTCTCTGCTTCCGACATCGAACTCCGTGTGGATGCCAACGGTGCTTTCCGGCCGGAAGATGCTCTGCAGAAACTGACACAGCTGAACGAATTCCAGCTTCATTCCATCGAACAGCCCATACGGGCCGGACAATGGGAAGCAATGAAGACGCTGTGCGCCGCTTCCCCCTTCCCCATCGCATTAGACGAAGGACTGGTTGGGGTAAATGAGACCTGCCGGAAAAAAGAATTGCTGGATACCATCCGCCCGCAATACATCATCCTGAAACCGTCGCTCCACGGAGGTATCCGAGGGGCAGAAGAATGGATTTCACTGGCCCAGGAAAGAGGTATCGGCTACTGGGTGACTTCGGCACTGGAATCGAACATCGGCCTGAACGCCATCGCCCAATGGTGTGCCACGCTTCACCCGACCATGCCACAGGGACTCGGTACCGGCCTCCTCTTTACCGATAACCTCGACTATCCACTGCACATCGAGGGCGACTGCCTGTGGTTCCATCCCGAAGAGAAGACTCCTGATTTTCTGAACTTTCTGAATCGTCCCTGACATGAGCAGCCCTACATTTATCACCGACATTGCCCGGCAGCACATCCGGATAGAAGGAGTGGACTATTCAGCTACAGAGGCCCGTACCCGACAGGAAGGACAACCCAGTATCCTACAGGAAACCTTCTATGCCCGATACGGAGCGGACAGTTTCCAAGCCTCCCTGGCCGATTTCCTAAGTGAATGGTTTGACGACAACGACACCGTACAGGTACACACTTCCGGTTCGACGGGAACGCCCAAACCGATGCGAGTAGAAAAACAGCGCATGATGCAAAGCGCCATGCTGACAGTCAGTTTTCTGGGATTGACTCCCGGCGATACGGCCCTGCTCTGCATGCCACTGAAATACATCGCCGGAAAGATGGTAGTGGTCCGTGCACTGGTGGCCGGACTGAACCTGCTGCCTGTCACTCCCAGCGGACATCCACTGGCACAAACAAGCACTGCTCCCGTTTTCGCTGCCATGATTCCCATGCAGGTATTCAACACCTTACAAGTAGCCGAAGAAAAAGAATGCCTTCGGCAAATCCGCCACCTCATCATCGGCGGAGGAGCCATCGATGCGTCTTTGGGAAAGCAACTGCTGTCTTTTCCACACGCCGTATGGAGCACGTATGGCATGACGGAAACCCTGTCGCACATCGCTTTGCGACGTCTCAACGGGCCGGAAGCCTCCGACTGGTACACGCCTTTCCCACACGTCAGGCTGTCTCTTTCAGCGGAAAATACCCTGACCATCCAGGCCCCGGCTGTCTGCCCGGACATCCTGACCACCAATGACATCTGTGAGTTCAATGCACAAGGACAGTTCCGTATTCTGGGACGGAAAGACAACACACTCAACACGGGAGGCGTCAAGGTTCAGATTGAAGAGGTGGAAAATGCACTGAAATCCTTTCTGGCAACTCCCTTCCAAATAACTGCCGTCCCCGACCCCAAATTTGGGGAGCGCATCGTACTGCTGCTGGAAGACGAGCACGGCACCTGCCCGGAAACAGCCTTGAGAAAGGCATTCGATTCCCTTCCTCCCTATTGGCGCCCCAAGCAAGTTTTCCGCATCCGGCAGTTGCCACAGACCGGAACCGGCAAGCCCGACCGGGCCACTGCCCGCAGGATGGCCGAAGAAATCGCAAGACAAAAGAAGAAATAAGAAGCAAACCATTTGTTTATGAGCATTTGATTTTTTAACTTTGTTAAATATTCAAATGCTCATTTTTATTGGACAACAAACTATGGAAGAATACACCTTTCTTGCCCCTCTGCTGCTGACCATCGGAGGACTCATTATCGGGGCTATCCTGAAATCCTTGCTCAAGCACAGCCGACTTCCCTACACAGTCGGACTGTTCGCCATCGGAATCCTTGTCGGCGTACTGAACCGCACCGGAATGTTCCAGTCGATGCCGGAACTTCACAGTGCCGTCAACTCTGTAGCCAACATCAATCCCGACCTGATTCTCTACCTGTTCCTGCCCGTCCTGATTTTTGATGCGGCCTACGAACTCAACCTGCATATCTTCAAGAAGACCCTGGCCAACGCCACCCTACTGGCCGCTCCGGGACTCGTCATCTGCATGCTGCTGACAGGGGCCTTCCTTATGGGTATCGCCACGTTTGTTCCCGGACTCGAAGCATGGACCTGGGCATTCGCCCTTATGTTCGGTGCCTTGATCAGTGCCACCGACCCGGTAGCCGTCGTAGCCCTGTTGCACGAGCTGAAAACCAGTAAACGTTTCTCCACCCTCGTGGATGCGGAATCCCTGTTGAACGACGGAACAGGCATCGTGTGCTTCATGCTCTTCTTCGGAGCCTACGTGTCGGGCGAAGCCAGCCATACCTCTCCTCTCGTCACTTTCATTCAGGAAGTAGGCATCAGTACCCTGCTGGGATTCTTTCTGGCACGTGTCGTCATCTGGTTCATCACGCGCATTAATTCAGAAGAGATGGTGCAGAACAGTGTCATCATCCTGGCCGCTTATCTCACGTTTATTCTCTCGCAATACTATCTCGGTGTGTCGGGCGTGATTGCCCTCGTAGCCTTCGGGCTGACCGTGACTTACGTGGGAAAACCACGGCTGAAGCCTCAGGTGAACACCTTCATGGAACATTTCTGGGAACTGCTGACTTATATCGCCAACACATTGATTTTCATTCTGGTAGGTATCGTCATTGCAGAAAAAGTGGACTTCTCCTGGAGTGCCCTCGGCATACTCTTACTCCTTTATGTCGCCCTCAACCTGATTCGCTTTGCCATGATTATGATGCTCTATCCGGTCATGAAACGGTTGGGATACGGACTGACCAAACGGGAATCGGTCATCCTCACCTGGGGCGGACTGCGCGGGGCACTGGCCATGACGCTGGCCCTGATGGTTTCCTATACCCCGGCCATTCCCGAGGATATCCGAAGTCAGGTACTGTTCTTTACAGCCGGGATTGTAACCCTGACCTTGTGCATCAATGCCACGACCATGCGGGCGCTGCTGAACCGACTGGGACTGACACACATCCCCTCGGCTCGTACCATGCTGGAATACCGTATTGAAAAATCTGTCCGCGAAAATTCCGAGAAATACCTGGAAAGCCTGAAGAAGAGAGACGCCTTGGAAGGAGCCAACTGGAACAAGGTGGAAAGCTACATGACCAGCCGCCCGCAGGAACCGGCGAAGAATCCGCAAAACCAGGCCATGCTTCCGGAAATCCGTCTGCGCGTGCTGGATAAGGAAAAGGCTGTCTGCCGCCAGATTTATGAAGAAGGCGTCATTTCGAAAGTGGTCTTCCTGCGACTGATGAACTCACTGGACGAACTGTATGACCACGACGGGAACTACCCACTGAACATGCGACATTCCATTTTCAAATTCTGCCAACGGACCGATTTGTTGAACAGTCTGCGGGGACTTCCTTACCTCCAGAATTGGATGACCTTCTACTTCCGTGAACGTATCACGGTGGTCTACGACCTGGGACGGGGATTCATCATCTTGCAGAAAGAAAGCCTGAAATTGCTGAACGACCTGACATCCTCCGAATGGATTACCAGTGAACAGCAGCCCATACTGGAAGTACTACGCGCGGAAATTAACGACAACATCACCCGTATGGGAACCTTTATCGGCAACTTGGCGGAGGATTTCCCGAAAGCATACGGCCACGCACTGACCGTCAAATCCATCCGTATGCTGCTGAGCAACGAACGCCGTACCGTGCGGCAGATGGTCAACAGCGGTATGTTGTCTGAAAAAGACGCAGAAAGACTACTGAACGACATTGACGACCGCACGGACGAAATCAACTCCTTCAGCCATACCTTCACCGCATCTTTCCTGCGGTGGCTGTTCTTCATCAAGAAAAAGAAAATCTACCGCGTCTGAAAATAGTCTGGAGGCTGTCTCAAAATAGAATTGTAAAAGTAAAAATCTTATAGATTGAAACTTAGAAATAAAAAACCTCCTGCTTTAGCCCTTGTTTATTGCAATTATAGGACTAAAAGCAGGAGGTTTTTATGTTGTAGTTTATAGATTGTAAGTAAGCCTATCTCTGTTTTTTATTTTGAGACAGCCTATTCCTTTTCCGGCATAATCCTCACCCACTTCTCCCTGATACTCCGGATGCCGTTGCAACCAAATAACGGCGTACGAGCAGGTGGCCACTGCCTTCAATCCTTTGCAGCGGGCATAATCGTAGGCAGCTTTTACCAAAGCCGAGGCAATGCCTTTTCCTCCAATAGCTTCCGGCACAATGGTATGCCGTATGTCCAATCCTTCGTCGTGAATCTGATACGCCACATGGGCCCGGTGCCCTTCCAGTTCCACATAAAACTCCTGCCGGGATTCATCATGCTTAATTTCCATAATTGTCTGTTTTTTAATACTCGATACAAGATAGATTTTTTCGACCTGATGGCCAAACAAACTATGCAAATTCTGCAAAATTGACCAAGAAGTGTGAAGTTTATCAGGAAAAGCCAAGAAGGTATGTGAACTTTTCTAGTAAAAAACTAATAAAAAAGCTGTAAAGCAGATTCAATGATAGTCGAAACACTTTGGCCCACATACTTTGTCACGTTCGTGTCAATATCTCATCACGTACGTGTCAACCTCTCGTCACGAACGTGACGAGGTCTCCGCACGAACGAGTCGAAGGAAATTTACCCCTTCACTTTACCATGGGGAAAAAGAATCCCAATTGTTTTCTTTGAAAGAATCTCTCTAAAGGGATGACACATCAGTTCGATGGCGAAAAAAGCAATTCCCAGTTTCTTCATTAATGGTTTATCACTGGAAAATTCCATTCTCCTGGCTTAGAAGCATTCCCCATACTTGAAAATTGATTGGAAATATTCAATGAACCCCCTACATACAAAAAAAACTGTTCCCCGACTCTCGTCGGAGAACAGCCACAACACAAACACAAAATAAAACACGACAAAACTACTATGCAAAAATACAACTCCCTGCCTGTTCCAAATGGAAGTCAGCCGTCACGATTAACTATTCACATAGACAACCATCACAAGAGCTGTACATTACATATAACGTTGTAAAACGTATTTAGTTCAGTATTTTTCAATTTATTAAGACTTCAATCTTACATAATTCCTTTTTCACGCAAGTGAACCTGCCATTTCCAAGCAGAACGCAAGGTGTCTTCAATAGAAGTTTCAGCTTTCCAACCCAACTCTGTATTCGCATAAGCAGGATCAGCCCAAACCTTCACAATATCACCTGCACGACGCGGAGCAATCTGATAGTTCAGTTTCACACCTGTAGCTTCTTCAAACTTGTGAATCAGTTCCAATACAGAAAGGCCACGACCTGTACCAATGTTGAATACTTCCACTTTATCTTTCTGCTTGTCACCCAGAATACGGTCCATTGCGATAACGTGTGCTTTAGCCAAATCTACCACGTAAATATAGTCACGGATACAAGAACCGTCAGGTGTATCATAGTCGTCACCGAATACGCTCAGTTTTTCACGAATACCCATGGCAGTCTGTGTCAGATATGGAATCAAGTTCTGCGGAACCCCATTCGGAAGTTCACCAATCAATGCAGTAGGATGCGCGCCAATCGGGTTGAAGTAACGCAACATGATGGCATGAATCGGAGAACCGGAAGCGACTGTGTCACGAATGATTTCTTCATTAATCTGCTTCGTGTTACCGTAAGGAGATTCAGCTTTCTTAATAGGAGCTTCTTCTGTTACCGGCAATTTGTCCGGCTGACCGTAAACGGTACAAGAAGAAGAGAAGATAATTCCTTTTACGCCATGTTTCGGCATCAGTTCCAACAGGTTAATCAATGAAACCAAGTTGTTACGATAATACAGCAGCGGTTTCTGAACAGACTCACCTACAGCCTTACTTGCGGCAAAATGAATAATACCTTCAATACCCGGATATTTAGTAAATACGGCGTCCAAACCGGCTTGATCCAAGCAATCTACCTTTTCAAAAGCAGGACGTACTCCTGTGATTTGTTCGATACTATCCACTACATCTGCACGTGAATTAGAAAGGTTGTCCACAATTACTACATCGTAACCGCTATTCTGCAATTCAACCACAGTATGAGAACCAATGTATCCGGTTCCACCTGTCACGAGAATTCTTTTTTTCATAACACTAAGGTTTACTTATATTTAACTCCTTTATTAAAGTCATTTATTATATCTCTACAAAAGTAGAAAAAAAGATTGAAATGTACACCTAACAGCCATTAAAAAATTAAAAAAGTGTTACCCATAAACACCATGGATAACACTTTTGATAAGTTTACGCTATTAAAATGATAAAATAAGATCAGTTCAAGCCAAACAGCACTGCCAAACCTTTGTCTACACCTGAGAATCCCATAAAAGCCATAGCCAGCAAACCAGCAGTAACCAATGCGATAGACATACCACGCATACCTTTCGGGATATTCACCAGACTCAGCTGCTCACGAATACCGGCGAATACAATCAAGGCCAAGGCAAAGCCCAAGGCAGTAGAGAATGCATAAATCACACCCGTCAACAAATCAAAGTCTTTCTGAATGACCAGAATCGTTACACCCAAGATACAACAGTTGGTAGTAATCAACGGAAGGAAAACGCCCAGTGCCTGATACAAAGCAGGAGAAACTTTTTTCAGAATAATTTCCACCATCTGCACCAACGCCGCAATCACAAGGATAAAGGCAATAGTCTGCAGATATTCCAGTCCAAACGCATCCAGCACAAATTTCTGGATGGCGTATGTCACGATTGTAGACAATGTCAGCACGAAGGCTACCGCGGCTCCCATTCCCATGGCGGTTTCAACTTTCTTGGAAACTCCAAGGAACGGACAGATACCCAAGAATTGTGACAACACGATGTTGTTCACAAAGATTGCGGTGATAAATATCAATATATATTCCATATCTTTCTATTTTTAAGGGTTATGCTTTTTTCAAGCGGTTTACAATCGCAATGAGGTATCCCAATACAATAAAGGCACCAGGAGCCAATACGAAAATCAACATTCCATAATTCTCCGGCATAATAGCTACATTAAACAACTTACCGGTTCCCAGGAACTCACGCACACCACCCAGCAAAGTCAAGGCAATGGTAAATCCAAGACCTATACCCAGACCATCAAAGAAAGAAGGTATCGGATTATTCTTGGCCGCAAAGGCTTCAGCACGCCCCAACAAGATACAGTTCACTACAATCAACGGAATAAACAATCCCAAGGTAGCATACAGTGCCGGCACGTATGCCTGCATCACCATCTGCAGTACAGTTACAAATGAAGCAATGACTACCACAAAGATAGGAATACGTACCATATCCGGAACCAAATTCTTAATCAAGGATATCACCACGTTAGAGCAAATCAGCACAAACATGGTAGCCAGTCCCATACTCATACCGTTGATGGCAGAAGAAGTTGTACCCAAAGTCGGACACATACCCAAAAGGAGTACAAACGTAGGATTTTCTTTTACAATCCCATTCATTAACACTTTAAAGTTATTCATAGCCTGTCCTCCTATTATTTAACGGGTTCTACATTCGTCGTATCTGCTTTTTCATATTCCTCAGCACCTTTTTTCTGCTGAGAAGCGCCACTGGCTCCATCTACATGCTGATTCATATAGGCTGCATACGCATTGTTCACAGCCAACAGGAACGCACGTGAAGTAATAGTAGAAGCCGTAATGGCATCCACATCTCCTCCGTCTTTGCTGACGGTCAAAGGAGCTTTTCCAGGGTTCTTTCCGGTAATGTCTCCTTTGGCACCCTTCTTGAACCAGTCGGCAGCCTTTGAACCCAGTCCCGGTGTTTCAGAATGGCTCAAAAGAGAATAATCAATGATGTTACCTTCATTATCGAATCCGACCAATACGGTCAACGTTCCACCAAATCCATTGGAAGCCGATTCTACTGCGGCCCCGATAGGTTGTCCACCTTTGGTCGCTTTGTAGATTTTATACGTAGCCCCATTGACTTCTACCGTTTCAGGAGCTTCTGCCGGATTGTTATCAAAACCGGGAACCACCACTGCAATGGCATCGCTCAACGTCTTGGCATTAGCCTGCGCAATCGGTTCTGCGGTCACATCGTTCACCCAGCCCAGCAAACCTCCGGCCACTACGGAAAATCCGGTCAGTGCCAGAGCCATATTCTTTAAAGATGATTCTAGTTTTTTCATTTCTTCACTACCTCCCCGAAGCGTTTTGGTTTACAATATGTATTAATCAACGGAGTAAATGCGTTCATGATGAAAATAGCGAACGACATACCTTCCGGATAAGCACCGAAAGTACGGATTACCACGGTCAGGAAACCAATGGCCACCCCATAAATCAGCATGCCTTTGTGTGTCATAGGTGAAGTGACATAATCGGTTGCCATGAAGATAGCTCCCAGCATCAGACCTCCGGTAAACAGATGGGCAAACGGAGAAGCATACACCGTAGGATTTGCCAAATGCATCAGCCCGGAGAACACGAATACAGTGACCAGAATGGAAACCGGAATGTGCCAGGAAATAATCTTTTTCCACAACATATAGATAAGTCCCAGCAACAAGGCCAACGCACTTACCTCACCGATACATCCCGGATTGTTACCCAGGAACAAAGACATCGTATCAGGCAACTGACTCAAAGCATTTGCATCACCATGTACGGCCATCTTCATCAATGCCAGCGGAGTAGCTGCCGTTTCCGCATCCGTATAGCTGGTGAGCTGTCCTACAACCGGCCAGGAAGTCATCTGTACGGGGAAAGAAATCAACAGGAAGATACGTCCCACCAACGCCGGATTGAACGGATTACATCCCAAGCCACCAAATGTCATTTTTCCCACACCGATAGCTACCAGCGCACCGATGATGATAATCCACAACGGCAAGTTGGAAGGCAGGTTGAATGCCAGCAACACCCCCGTCAATGCAGCTGATCCATCGGTAATCGTGGTACGTTCACGCTTCAAAATATATTTGGTGATAGCCCATTCAAAGAACAAGCAGGCTATGACAGAAGTCAGTGTCACCACCACTGCTCCCAAGCCGAACATGTAGAAAGATACAAGCAAAGCCGGTACCAGTGCAATCAGCACGCCATACATGTTTTTCTGTACACTGTCGCCACTATGTACATGCGGCGATAAGGATACTATTAATTTGTTTGCCATAAGATTCTCCAATTATTTTTTTGCATTACGTGCACGGATGATACCGCCCACCTTACCTTTACCTAAACGGATATAATCCAACATCGGACGATGAGAAGGACACGTAAACTGGCATGAGCCACATTCTATGCACGACATAATCATTTCGTGCTCCACGCGTTCCCAGTCGCCGTGAGCCGAGCAAGTGGCCAGCAAGAAGGGCTCCAAGCCCATCGGGCAGGCACTCACACATTTTGCGCAACGGATACACGGCTGCGGTTCTGCACGGCGTGCTTCCTTGTCGTTCATAATCAGTACGCCTGAACTACCCTTACAGATAGGCACTTCGGTATTCACCAACGCCTTACCCATCATCGGACCACCGCCGATTACTTTTCCGGTATCTTCCGGCAGGCCACCGGCTGCATCAATCAGCTGGCTCATCGGAGTTCCCATACGGGTCAGGAAGTTCGACGGGTTCTTCAATGACTTACCCGTCACGGTTACCACACGTTCGAACAACGGTTTGTTTTTCTGAACGGCTTCATATACCGCATACGCCGTACCTACGTTCTGCACCACAGCCCCCACGTTGATAGGGATGGCAGGAGGAACCGGTACCTGACGACCGATAATGGCATCAATCAGCTGCTTTTCACCACCTTGCGGATATTTTACTTTCAACGGAACAACTTCAATGCCCGGATAAGCTGCGGCTTTCTGAGTCATCAGCTGAATGGCATCCGGCTTGTTGTTTTCGATACCGATGTATGCCTTGTTCACCTTGGCCGCCTTCATCAAAATCTGTACGCCCACCAGAATCTCATCGGCCTTCTCCAACATCAGGCGATGGTCGGCAGTCAGATAGGGTTCACACTCCACGGCGTTGATGATTACACATTCAGCCTTGCATCCGGGAGGCGGCGTCAGTTTCACATGAGTCGGGAAGCAGGCACCACCCATACCTACAATACCGGCATTCTTAATTTTAGCTACAATTTCTTCCGGAGTCAGGTTACATTCTTTCACCAACTCTGTGCTACGGTCAATCGATTCTTCCCACTCATCACCTTCCACATCGATGAATATGGCAGGTTTACGATAACCACTTGCATCAATCACACTGTCTATCTTATTCACTTTTCCGGAAACGGAAGAAAAGATAGCGGCCGATACAAAGCCACCTGCTTCGGCAATCTTGGTTCCTACTTTCACTACATCACCTTTTTTCACGATGGCAGTAGCAGGTGCACCAATGTGCTGAGACAACGGGAATACGGCTTGCTTGGGAAGTGCAAGCGTTTCAATGGCTTTCCCGGCTGACAATTTATTTTCTGCTGGATGAACTCCACCAATTCTAAACGTCTTCACTGTTATGTTATTTAGTATTATACAATTATAAGATTAAGCCTCGGTGTTTTTCGGAGCTTCGGCAGCCGGAGTTACAGTCTCCTTCTTTACGGTTTCCGCCTGGGCAGGATTAGCTGCCGGCTTTTCTACCGTCGGTTTTTCAGCAGCAGGTGTTTCAGTCTTCGGCTTACGAGGAGGGAAATTCACCGCTATAATAGCATGCTGAGGACATTCCATTTCGCACTTGCGGCAAGATTTACACTTGGCCGGATCAATATAAGCCAGGTTGTTTTCCAAGGTAATAGCCTCAAACGGACAAACCTTTACACACTTACCGCAACCGATGCAGGCAGCTGCACAAGCTTTACGGGCCACAGCCCCTTTGTCCTTGTTGACACACTGCACGTACACTCTCCGGTTGTTCTTTCCTTTCGGGCGAATCTCGATGATGTTACGCGGACAAGCTTTACTACAAGCTCCACACGCCGTACATTTAGACTCATCCACTTCCGGAAGTCCTGTTTCCGGATTCATGTGAATGGCATCAAACTGGCAAGCCGACACACAGTCACCACATCCGAGACAACCGAACGTACATCCTGTTTCACCTCCAAAAGTAGAATTGGCTACCGCACAAGAACGTACACCGTCATACTGCGTCAGCTTCGGACGATTGGCACAGGTTCCGTTACATCTTACCACTGCCACTTTAGGTTCCGAGGCCACAGCCTCCAGTCCCAAAATGCTTGCTACCTTATCCATAGTAGGCTGACCACCCACCGGACACATTTTTCCTTCCAGAGAACCGGCCTTCACACAAGCTGCGGCAAAACCGGAACACCCCGGGAAACCACATCCACCGCAATTGGCCTGAGGAAGAACTTGGGCAACCTGTCCAATGCGAGGATCTTCATACACAGCAAATTTCTTAGAAGCCACGTACAAGATAACAGCTGAAATCAAGCCAATGGCACCCAGTGAAATCACTGCAACCAAAATTAAACTCATAATATAAAGTTAGTTTATTAATTATTAATTGATTCCAAAACAAATACAAAAGTACGTCTGAATTTTTCCCTGCATAAGAAAAGTATCAGATAATAAGGTATAAGCATACACAAAGCAACAAGCGAAGAAACCGCCTCATCCCCCTTTGTCATCCACATGGAAACAAAAAGTGAAAAAAGCAACACCACAAAAGGAAAAATGAAAGCCCACATTACGGCTTTCATTCCCAAGGATGCTGCTCCGCTTATCATGACCTGACTTCCAATCTGGCAGTCAAGGCCTTCCTTATTGTACACATCTATCAGTTTTTCTTTAGACTCAGCCGCACTGCAATGCCCTTTTATGCTACATGAAGAGCACGCAGAGGTCTGTACAATCCTCACTTTCAGATAAGAACCGTTGATGCTTTCCACAATACCTAGATGTTTTATCGTATTAGTCATTTTTGCAAACCGTACATTACAAATGTGTGGCAAATGTACGATAAATATTGTTTTGTTGGTAACGTTAACGGAGAAATTCTGTTTAAAAAAAGTAAATTTACAGGGACAGCTCTACTTATAAAGAACTTGCTGTCCCTTATTCCTTTCCGTCAATCCACAATAGAATAGCCGGCCTCCAGCAAAGCATTCCGGATTTGCGCGATATGTTCTGCATTACGCGTCTCCATCACCAGCCGCAAAAAACAGGCTGTCACATTGCTGTTGTTATTGTTTCGTTCGTGCAAAACAGAAATGATGTTTCCTCCCAAACGAGCTATTACAGCAGCAACTCCCATCAGTTCTCCAGGTTTATCATGCAAATCGAGCGTCACGGTATAAGAACGTCCGGACATGTCCAGTCCACGGCCAATCACACGACTCAAAATTGTCACGTCGATATTTCCTCCGGAAACCACGCAAATGGTTTTCTTTCCGGCTACCGGTACCTTATTGAACATGGCAGCTGCAACAGAAACAGCTCCGGCTCCTTCTGCAATCAGTTTCTGCTGTTCCATCAACGCCAGGATAGCCGCACAAATTTCATCCTCTGTCACCGTTACAATGCCATCCACATACTTGCTACACAACTCAAACGTATGTTCTCCCGGCTCCTTTACTGCAATACCATCGGCTACCGTAGACACGGAAGCCAAACATTCACGTTTGGCATGCTCTATCGAACGCAACATACTAGGAGCTCCCGATGCCTGCACTCCATACACCTTCACATCAGGTTTTAATGACTTCAATGCATAAACCACACCCGAGATCAGCCCTCCTCCACCGACCGGTACAATTACCACATCCACATCCGGAAGCTGATTCAATAATTCCAGTCCGATGGTTCCCTGTCCAGCAATGACATATTCATCGTCAAAAGGATGAATAAAAGTGTACCCTTTTTCCTCTTTCAGTTCTAAGGCCTTTTGATACGCATCATCATATACGCCCGGAACCAAACAAACTTCAGCCCCATAACGTTTGGTTGCCTCCACTTTTGAAATTGGAGCCCCTTCCGGTAAACAAATCAATGATTTTATTCCGTGCTTGGTGGCTCCCAATGCCACCCCTTGTGCATGATTTCCCGCCGAACAGGCAATCACTCCTTTCGCCTTTTCTTCATCTGTCAGGCGAGATATCTTATAACATGCTCCACGCAGTTTAAAAGACCCGGTATATTGCAAATTCTCCGGCTTTAAATAAATCTGACTTTCTGGATTTATTTGGGGAGCATAAATCAAATCTGTTCTTCGTATTACATTTTTTAAAGCAAATGAAGCTCGATAAATACAATCCAATGTTAACATAAAGACATTATTTTATTGTTTTCACATGCAAATGTACGAAAAACATTCTACTTTAAAAGAAAAAATTCGAGAAACAAGAAAAAAAGCATCCAGATAGAAAAATCTATCTGAATGCTTTTTCTTCAAGTTATAGATTACCTTTCAAGAAATCTATATCAATTCCCTTATCCCTCAGTCTTTTTCGAATTTTGGCCAGAATCCTTTTGCAACGTTTAAAACATGCAGACTTACTGATGTTTCTCTCTTTGCCAGCCTGACGGAAACTCATTTCATGGAAGAAAAGGTCCCAGATTAATACTCGTTCAAACGGAGTGAGTTCCAGCATAAGCTCACCGAGCGAACAACAAAACCGCTCATACATAATGAAAAACTTCAAAGGCCGGCCTCTATTCACCAATCCCATTGCAGAAAAGGATTCATCGTTTAAAAGGATTACTCGAGGAGCTCTCTGTTTTCTGCGATAATAATCACGTACCATATTCATCGCAATGGTTAACACCCATGCCCTAAAACGCCCCTCTTCATGATAGGATTTATCGAAAGCTTCAAGCGCTTTCAACAAAATTTCCTGACGCAAATTATGAGCATCATCCTCATTATGAATATGAGAATTGACATAAGCATCTACCATAAGTATACATTTCTGAAAAAGAACTTTTTTCTTTTTACTTAACTCTGAATTATCCGATCCATACCAAGGACGGCTTAAATGATTATTCTCTTCCATCTTTTTGATTGTTAGACCCCACAAATTTTAATTCTATTATTCATTTTAAATTAAAAAAAGTAAGATAATTAAATTAATACTTTTGATTTTCCAAATAATAGATTTAACAACAATTAAAAAAGGTACCTATTGTCAATCATTTTAAAACCTCTTATTTCGATAACAAAACTAAGCATTTATATTTGTAGATACAACAAAACGAGAAAAAAGTTTTAAAAGTTTTTTTCCAAATGAACAAAAAAAGAGGTATCAAAAGGACTACATCCAGCCTTTTTGACACCTCCATATTGCAAATGAGCATTAATCTAGCTTCAGCACTGCTAAAAAAGCCTTCTGAGGAACTTCTACCGTACCAATCTGCTTCATACGTTTTTTTCCTCTTTTTTGTTTCTCCAACAGTTTACGCTTACGACTTACGTCACCTCCGTAACATTTAGCCGTCACATCCTTTCGAACAGCCTTGATGGTTTCACGGGCAATAATTTTGGCTCCAATAGCTGCCTGAATAGCAATTTCGAACTGTTGACGTGGAATCAATTCCTTCAATTTCTCACACATCCGACGGCCTAAATCATAGGCATTATCAAAATGCGTCAAAGTAGACAACGCATCCACCGACTCCCCGTTAAGAAGGATGTCCAGCTTCACAAGCTTAGAGGGACGAAATCCACACTGATGATAATCGAACGAAGCATATCCTTTAGAAATGCTTTTTAACTTATCATAGAAATCAATCACAATTTCACCCAAAGGCATCTTATAATGAAGTTCCACACGATTTCCAGAAATGTAATCCTGTTTCACCAGTTCACCGCGCTTACCCAGACACAAAGTCATAATCGGACCAATATAATCGGTCGCCGTAATGATGGAAGCATCAATATAAGGTTCTTCAATATGATCTATTAAAGTAGGATCGGGCATTCCTCCCGGATTATGCACCTCCTGCACTCCGCCCTGCTTATCGTAAACCATATAAGATACGTTCGGTACGGTGGTAATGACATTCATGTCAAACTCACGATCCAAACGTTCCTGCACAATCTCCATGTGAAGCAGTCCCAAAAAGCCGCATCGGAAACCAAATCCCAATGCAAGAGACGATTCCGGCTGGAAAGTCAGAGACGCATCATTCAACTGCAGTTTTTCCAGCGAAGCCCGCAAGTTTTCATAATCTTCAGCTTCTATCGGATAAACTCCGGCAAATACCATCGGCTTCACTTCCTCGAATCCGTCAATCGCCTTATCACACGGACGGTCAATATGTGTAATAGTATCGCCGACCTTCACTTCCTTTGAGGTCTTGATACCAGAAATAATATATCCTACATCGCCCGTACGAAGTTCTTTCCGCGGCACCATATCCATTTTTAACACACCGACTTCGTCCGCATCATATTCTTTTCCGGTATTAAAGAATTTCACCTTATCACCTGTACGAATCACTCCGTTTTCTACTTTAAAGTATGCAATAATACCCCGGAAAGAATTGAAAACTGAATCGAAAATCAACGCCTGCAACGGTGCATTCTCATCACCTTGAGGAGCCGGAATCCGTTCTACTACGGCCTGCAGAATCTCTTCTACTCCCATTCCGGTCTTTCCAGAGGCACGGATAATATCTTCACGCTTACACCCCAGCAGGTCCACGATTTCATCTTCCACCTCTTCCGGCATCGCACTGGCCATATCACACTTGTTCATTACCGGAATGATTTCCAAGTCATGTTCCAATGCCATATACAGATTCGAGATAGTCTGAGCTTGTACACCCTGCGAAGCATCCACCACCAGCAAAGCACCTTCACAGGCTGCAATGGAACGAGACACCTCATAAGAGAAGTCCACATGTCCCGGAGTGTCAATCAGATTCAAAATGTATTTCTCACCTTTATAATTATACTCCATCTGAATGGCATGGCTCTTGATCGTTATACCACGCTCGCGTTCCAAATCCATATCATCCAGCATCTGTCCTTCCGTAATCTTGATGGTCTGCGTATATTCCAGCAAGCGGTCGGCCAAAGTGGACTTACCGTGATCAATATGTGCAATAATGCAAAAGTTTCGTATATTCTTCATATATAATATTACAACTTATCAAAATTATTGTGCAAAGATAGGCAAAAAAAGAGATTTTTGTGTATGTTTGCCTTTGAAACTAATTATAAAACATCATTAACACGTATGAAAAAAACATGGATTATTCTCATCGCAGTAGTCGCTGTCATAGTAATTTACTGCGTAAGTTCGTATAACTCTTTAGTCACTCAAGAAGAAACTGTAGGCACTGCATGGAGCAATGTAGAAAACCAATACCAACGTCGTTCCGACCTGATTCCAAACTTGGTCAACACCGTCAAAGGGTATGCCGCTCATGAAAAGGAAACTTTCGACGCCGTAGTGTCTGCCAGAGCCAAAGCCACCCAGATGAACATCGACATAGACGACCTGACACCTGAAAAGATTGCCGCATACCAGAAAGCGCAAGGAGAAGTAGGCAGTGCCTTGGGCCGTCTGCTTGCTGTTTCTGAAAATTACCCGGACCTGAAAGCCAACGAGAACTTCAAGGAGTTGCAGGCACAATTGGAAGGAACCGAGAACCGAATCAGCGTAGAACGCCGGAAATTCAACGAAACGGCCCGCGAATACAATACCAGCATCCGCCGTTTCCCGAAAAACATCGTTGCCGGCTTGTTCGGATTTGAGAAACGTCCTTACTTCGAAGCGGAAGAAGGCAGCGAAAAAGCTCCGGAAGTAAAGTTCTAAACCGGACTTATTCATGAAACGCTACCTCTTATTATTAGGGACACTCTTCCTACTGACCGCTTCTTTCTGTCACTTGCAGGCAGAAGGATACAAGGTGGAAGACATTCCCATGGTACATTTGCAGAATCGGACAAGGTATGTCAGCAACCCCGACGGCGTATTAAGTGAGGCCGCCGTAGCCATCATGGATACGACCCTTTTCGCCTTGGAGCAGAAAACCGGCATACAGACACTCGTTGTAGCCGTCCGACAAATCGAAGGAAAAGACTGTTTCGATTTCGCCTATCAGCTCGGTGAAAAAAACGGAGTCGGCCAAAAAGGAAAAGACAACGGACTGGTCATCCTGCTGGTTACCGAAGAACGATGCATCCAGTTTGCCACCGGATACGGTCTGGAAGGCATCCTACCAGATGCCATCTGCAAACGTATCCAAACCCGCTACATGAATCCTTACCTAAGCAAAGGTGACTGGGATACCGGTATGATGGCAGGAGTCCAAGCCGTACGCCAGATACTGGATAAGAGTTCCGGATCCCCCACTCCACCCGAAAGAGAATCCGACAACCTCCTGCTCTTCATTGTACTAGGATGCTGTTTCATATTGGTTCCGACCCTGCTTTGGTATTCGGCACGTCAGCGGAACAAATGTCCCAACTGTCACAAACATACCTTGAAACAGGTTTCCGTCCGTACTATTTCCAGTGTAGGAGGCATACGTACGGAAGAAATCACCTACCTATGCAGCCATTGCGGACATGTGCGCCGCACCCAACGGAAAGTCAATGACGATGATTTCCACCACCGAGGCGGAAACGGAGGGCCGTTCTTAGGAGGACCGTTCTTTGGCGGTGGATTCGGAAGAGGCGGAGGTTTCGGTGGCGGCTTCGGAGGAGGAAGTTTCGGAGGAGGCAGCTTTGGCGGCGGAGGGGCCGGAAGCAAATTCTGATTACAATCACAATTATACTATACAACCATGTACAACAACACTTTTGGAAATATCTTCCGTCTCACCAGCTTCGGTGAATCACACGGAAAAGCTATAGGCGGCGTCATCGACGGATTTCCCGCAGGTATCGCCATCGATATGGATTTCATTCAACGGGAACTGGCTCGTCGCCGGCCCGGTCAATCTTCCATCACCACAGCCCGCAAAGAAGCCGATGAAGTGGAATTCCTTTCCGGTATCTACGAAGGCGTATCTACAGGCTGCCCCATCGGATTTGTCGTATGGAACACCAACCAACACTCCAACGACTATGACAACATGAAAGAGGTATTCCGTCCTTCGCATGCCGATTTCACCTACACGCAGAAATATGGTGTACGCGACCACCGTGGAGGCGGACGTTCGTCTGCCCGTGAAACCATCGCTCGTGTAGTGGGAGGAGCACTGGCCAAACTGGCCCTGAAACAGTTGGGAGTTCGTATCACAGCCTTCACCTCACAGGTAGGGACCTTCAAACTGGACAAAGATTATACCCAATATGATTTGAGTACCATCGAAAATAATCCCGTACGCTGCCCCGACCAGGAATTGGCTCAGAAAATGGCCGATTTCATCTACCAGACCAAAGGGGAAGGCGATACCATCGGTGGTGTTATCAGCTGTGTCATTCAAGGGTGCCCCATCGGACTGGGACAGCCCGTCTTTGGAAAGCTTCATGCCGCTTTGGGCAATGCCATGCTCAGCATCAATGCCGTCAAGGGATTTGAATACGGGCAAGGTTTCGGAAACATGGATATGAAAGGCAGTCAGCAAAACGATATCTTTTATCGCGAAGGTGACAGAATCGCCTTCCGCACCAACCGTTCCGGAGGTATTCAAGGAGGTATTAGCAACGGACAAGACATTTACTTCCGGGTTGCCTTCAAACCTGTCGCTACCGTACTGATGGAACAACCCACAGTCGACATTCATGGCAATGAAACCATTTTAAAGGCACGTGGCCGTCACGACCCTTGCGTTCTGCCTCGTGCAGTACCCATTGTAGAGGCTATGGCAGCCATGACCATCCTCGATTATTATTTGCTCAATAAAACGACCCATTTATAAACAAAACCACATGGAAATCAAACAATACATACAAGCAAACGAAGCACGGTTCCTCGACGAACTGTTCAGCCTCATCCGTATTCCCAGCATCAGTGCTCTACCTGAACACAAGGAAGATATGCTAGCCTGTGCCGAACGCTGGCGTCAGCTGTTGCTCGAAGCAGGGGCCGACGAAGCCATGATAATGCCTTCAGAAGGACATCCGCTGGTCTATGCCGAAAAACGTGTCAGCCCCGATGCCCCCACCGTGCTGGTATATGCCCACTACGACGTGATGCCGGCCGAACCACTGGAATTGTGGAAGAATCCGCCTTTCGAACCGCAAATACGCGACGGACATATCTGGGCCCGTGGAGCCGACGACGACAAAGGGCAGTCCATGATTCAAGTCAAAGCCTTCGAATACCTCGTACGCGAAGGCTTGCTCACCCATAATGTGAAATTCATTTTTGAAGGAGAAGAAGAAATCGGTTCACCGAGTCTGAACGCTTTCCTGAAAGCCCACAAAGAACTGCTGAAAGCCGATGTCATTCTGGTGTCAGACACCAGCATGCTGAGCGCAGACCTTCCCTCCCTCACTACCGGACTAAGGGGACTGGCCTACTGGGAAATCGAAGTGACCGGTCCGAACCGTGACCTCCATTCCGGACATTTCGGCGGGGCCGTAGCCAACCCTATCAACGTGCTCTGCGATTTACTGTCTAAAGTCATCGATGCAGATGGACGCATTGCCATTCCTCATTTCTACGACGACGTGGAAGAAGTGCCGGCCGCTGAACGCGAAATGATTGCCCAAATTCCATTCGATGAAAAGAAATACATGGAAGCTATCGGCGTAAAAGCCCTGAAAGGTGAAAAAGGCTACTCTACCCTGGAGCGAAACAGTTGCCGCCCGTCATTTGACGTTTGTGGTATCTGGGGAGGATACACCGGCGAAGGCTCCAAGACCGTATTGCCTTCCAAAGCCTACGCCAAGGTTTCCAGCCGTCTGGTTCCTCACCAGCAACATGAAAAGATTTCTCAGTTGTTTGTAGATTACCTCACCCAGCAGGCTCCAGACTATGTGCAAGTGAAAGTCACTCCCTTACATGGAGGGGAAGGATATGTCTGCCCGATTGACCATCCAGCCTATAAAGCTGCAGAAAAAGGGTTCGAAAAAGCCTTTGGAAAGAAGCCGCTGGCTGTACGTCGTGGAGGAAGCATCCCCATCATCAGCGACTTCGAACAGATTCTCGGTGTCAAGACCATCTTGATGGGATTTGGACTGGAAAGCGATGCCATTCACTCCCCGAATGAAAACTTCTCACTCGATATTTTCAGAAAAGGAATAGAAGCCGTATCAGAATTCCATTTGCAATACAAATAACCTCAAAAGCCGCCTCAAAATGGGATTTGAAAAATCAGCAGGAACCATTCTTTTTCCTGTTTTGAGGCAGCCTTCCACACAGCCTTTTTCTATGTAATGAATACCATTTGTCCGAAATTTGTCCGACCTATAAACGGACAAAAGCTGCAACTTATTCAGTTACAGCTTTTTAACTCAGCACGGGAAGAGAGACTCGAACTCCCGACACTCGGTTTTGGAGACCGATGCTCTACCAACTGAGCTATTCCCGTGTTTGCGGTTGCAAAAGTAGTATAAATTTTGGAAACCGCAAGAGGTTCTGCCAAATATTTTACCGTCTTTTTCTCACAATAAAGATAAGCGGCTGAACATAAGGCGATAATATTCTGCTTTTTTTTCCAGCTTCAATGGATAGGCACGACTGGAAGAAGGCATCCTGAACAAGGATAATGTGCGATCCCTGAAATAAAACGTGCTCTCTCCTCCCACCGGCGGCTCCTTTGCCTCCATTTGCTCACACAATACATCCGTTGCTTTTTGTCCGGTGGTCACCACTGCCCGACATGCAGGAAGCTGTTGAAGGAGCAAGCCTATATCTGTAGGCGTAACCACTTCCAAGAACTTATCAGAAGCATTGTCTTGTAGCCTGCGAACACACGAAGCCGTATCATATAAGGCAATCCCCTTTTCTTTCAGAAAATTTACAATACGTGCCTTGTCAAATACTTTTTCAGGACTGAGAAAATACTCCTTATCCTCAAAAAAGATAAGCCCGAAAATACGCCACATATCATTCTGAAGATTCGGATAGAAGAACTCCATGCTCCATCGTTTTTTCTGGGGAGGAAAGCTTCCCAGCATCAACAAGACCGCATTCTCCGGCAGAAAAGGTTCTAGCGGATGACATTCCACTCCTGAAAGCAGATTCTCGTTCATTGTCATGCCTTCGGTTTCGGTTCCTTTTTAGCCAGCAGCACAATCTTATAAACGTATTCAGTCATCCATGCTTCCGAATAACCGAGCGCATGCTGATACTGACGAATATTTCCACACGTCTTACGTACACCGTCATCTTTCCAATCAACCTTGGTCAGAATGTCATGTACCGCTTTTTCCGTCATGCCGCGCAATAACTTCTTGAAAACTCCCGGTGTACGGAACTTCCATTGCATCAGGTTTCCAATCACCATCATCAAATCCTGACTAAACCCTTGAAACATGAACAGGTAGTTTTTGATATCATTCACATTGCGGCAGTTACGTTTAATGGACCCGTCTATTTCCTTAAAGAAAGATTCATCCAATTCATAAATATCCATCAGCATCTTGCGGCAACGCGCACGCTCCGCAATTCCCAGTTTATTGTTTTGGGTAGGCACCTTCAACGTACGCTTGAACACAGCCAAATCCGGCAAGAAATGAATATTACTGATACCCAACTGAGCCGCCATGACTGCCTGATAATACACACGAATCAAGGTCATGAAATCTTCCATGCCACCGACACGTACCGTTTCGTCAGCTCCATCGGTAGTTTTTTTACCAAAAAGTTTCGAAAATATACTCATAATATCTTTTTATTAAATTCTACGGATGCAAATATAATACAAAAAACCGACAACGCAATCACCGGCTTACTTCCGGGAACAGGGAATCTTCCCACACGGCATCTTCTTTCAGGCGGTAATAGAAAGTATGCTCCTGAAAAGCCTGCTCTACAAGTCCAAAACGAATAAAATCAGCTAACAACTGACATACTTCCGGACGGGGAAGACGGGCCAGACGACTACATCTACCCAATGTAAGCAGTCCCTGGCTACCCAATACTTCCAGTAAACGCTTTTCCCTGTCAGTATAGGTCATTACCACTTCGTCCTTTTTTTCATGATTCCAAATTCGAAGGTGAACAGGTGATGCCAAAATATTCTCATCGGCTATACGCACATACGCCCAGGCCTTACCCTCTTCATCGACCGCTAAAACCGGTTTGCAAGCGCACTCTTTCACTTCAACTTCCAGCACATCCTTTCCTTCCACCCTGAACACACGGTTTTCCGTGATTACCGGAGGACGACAATACATCGTGGCAGCAGCTTCAATCATATAGATTTCTTCTTCCGAACGAATTCCGGCGATCCTGCCGTTATCCTTCACTCCCACCAATAATCGTCCTCCTTCGGTATTTGCAAAAGCAGACAAACTTTTGGCTATTTTCCTTGCATCGGATATGGCAAATTTAAAATCCTGATGTACATGCTCACCTTCCGAGATGAGCTGTTGTATGTAGTCTGTTTCTGCTGTTTGCTTCATTCCCAATCACTCAATCACAATGTTTGTGGGTCATAATATCCAACACCAACTTATCGGTTTCGTTCATTCCCTCCGAACCAATCTTGGTCAGGTTACGGATACTGAAATCCACATTGTCTTCAATGATACCTTCCACGGAAGTCACACACTTTCCTTCCATCGCCAGAATCGCAGAAAAGACTGCCGTAGAGACCCCGCTTGTCAATTTCAATGCACAACTCGGCTTGGCTCCGTCACAAATCATACCGGTCAGATTAGCAATCATATTCTGCACGGCATAAGCCACCTGCTTATATTCGCCTCCCATCAGATAAGTGATTCCGCAACTACTGCCTGTGGCAGCCACCACACAACCGCACAACGCGGACAGACGGCCTAAATTCTGCTTGATATAAATAGCCGTAAGATGGCTCAAAATCAAGGCACGAATCAGTTCTTCTTCTGATTTTTGATTTTCTTGAGCGAACACTACCACAGGAAGTGTGGCAGCGATACCTTGGTTTCCACTTCCGGAATTACTCATCACCGGTATCATAGCGCCGGCCATTCGGGCATCGCATGCGGCAGACGTATAAGAAAGAATATGGGTAAACGTATTGCTACCCATGATATGCTGCTCTTGCTGACTGCTGCGCAACATTTTACCCAGCTCATGACCGTAGTTCCCTTGGAAAGAACGTTCCGCAGCCTGCAGATTCAGACGCTTTGCCTCAAGAATGAAACGAATTTCATCCAACGGAGCAGTTGTAGCGAAATCATACACCTTCTTCAGATTCAAATCGACTTCTTCCACATCTGCTTCAGCTCCTGCCTTTTCTCTATGGTCGAACAAGACTTCACCATTCCGTTCTGCATACACGAAATTCGTATGTCCTCCACTGATGATAGCCGTAGCCGAATCCTTTCCGGCAGTACAAGTCACTTCAATGTAAAGTTTCACCTCAATATCTTCCTTCAGTTCTATTTTTATCCCTTGTCCGGCAATCATCCGTTTGCCTTCTTCCACACTTTCGGGAGTAATGTCTTTCAACACTTCCAATCCATATTCAGATTTTCCTTTCAAAGCTCCCAAAGCAATGGCAATGGGCAGACCAATCATTCCCGTACCAGGAATTCCTACTCCCATCGCATTTTTCAAAATATTCGCACTAAGCCGCGCCGTAATAGTTTCCGGACAGCACCCCAAGACCTCTGTAGCCTTAGCCACACAAAGAGCCACGGCCACGGGTTCCGTACAACCGATAGCCGGAACGACTTCCCGCCGAATGAGTGCGATAATGCGTTCTCTTTCTGACTGTGAAATCATGATTATATTTATTTTTTATAGTTCTTTAATCCAGTTTGCAGGAATTCCACATACTTCTGAATATCCTCATCATACGAATAGGACTTATTCAACGGCATTCCCTCATTATCTAGCAACACATAGAAAGGCTGAGCATTGGCTCCGAATTTAGAGCGCTGCAGGTAACTCCATTTGTCACCTACCGTACGCAATGTACGCTCCGTGCCATTTTCTGTCACCTTCACGGGTTCCGGTAATTTTGTTTTCTCATCCACATACAGGGTTATCAGTACGTAGTCTTCATTCATTATCTTGCTTACGGTAGGATCAGTCCATACGGCCAGCTCCATCTTACGGCAGTTCACGCAACCATATCCTGTAAAGTCAATCATTACCGGTTTCCCCTGCTGACGGGCATATTCCATGCCGGCATCGAAGTCATTGAACTTTGCATGCACCTCATTCTTATACAAATTGAAATCCTGTGTCTGCATAGGCGGTGCAAAGGCGCTGACAGCCTTCAACGGCGCACCCCACAATCCAGGAACCATATATACGGCAAATGCCAATGAGAAGAGCGCCATAAAGAAACGGGGTACACTCACCTTGGTTTCGTCATCATCGTGAGGGAATTTGATCTTGCCTAACAGATACATACCCAGCAAAGCAAAAATCACAATCCACAATGCCAAGAAAGTCTCACGGTCGAGCAAACGCCATCCGTATGCCAAATCGGCTACAGACAGGAACTTCAACGCAAACGCCAGCTCCAAGAATCCCAGCGTCACCTTAATGACATTCATCCATCCTCCTGATTTCGGCATGGACTTCAACCAAGAAGGGAACAATGCGAACAAGGTGAAAGGCAAGGCCAATGCAATGGCAAATCCCAGCATACCGATGGCCGGAGCTACAATACTTTCAGAAGTAGACACTTCTACCAGCAAGAAACCGATAATCGGACCGGTACAAGAGAAAGAAACCAACGACAAAGTGAAGGCCATCAAGAAAATACTCAGCAATCCAGTGGTCTGTTCTGCCTTACTATCTACTGCATTACTCCACTTTGAAGGAAGTGTTATTTCGAATGCCCCGAAGAAAGAAGCGGCAAATACCACCAGCATCAGGAAGAACAGGATATTGAAAATGGCACTTGTGGACAAGTCATTCAAAGCACTGGCCCCAAAAATCAACGTAATGGCCAATCCCAATGTCACGTAAATCACCACGATAGAAGCTCCGTATGTCCATGCGTCCCGGATTCCTTTCCGTTTGTCCTTCGTACGTTTCAGGAAGAAACTTACCGTCATCGGAATAATGGGCCATACACAAGGAGTGAACAAAGCCAGCAATCCACCTACGAAACCTGCAAAGAAAATATAAAACCAGGAGCGTGATTCATTATTCACATTTTCACCAAACGATTTCAGTTCATCGATGACAGGTTTCCAGTAATCAGAAGTTCCCACATTATCGGAATCCGCACTAACCTGCAACGGAGTCGATGTTGTCGAAACCGAATCAGCCGCCTCAGACGTTGACGATTCTTCTTCAGCAGCAGAGGCAACAGCCTGTCCTCCCGCAGCCTCTCCCTTGAACGAGAAGTCCACATTGGTTGGGGGCAGACAGTTCTCATCATTACAAGCACCATATTGCAAATAGCCGCTCACTTCGTATTTTCCTCCTTTCAGTTTGAGTTTCTGCACAAACGTGGCTGTTCCTTCGAAGAAACGGACCTGCATACCAAATATCGGATCCATCTTGTCGATTTCCTTACCTGCGGGTTTTAACTTGCCCACCAGTTCCGCTCCTTCCAGCTTGTCTACATTAAAAGTAGCTGATACCGGACCTCCGTCAGGCAATTCCGTGGAATACACATGCCACCCTTTTTCCATTTTTCCGGTGAACACAATTTCTACTTCATTAGCGGATACAGATTTCCACTCGGTTTTAAACTTCACCGGTTCTTGTATTTGGGCGAATACCGGCAAACTTAAAATGGCCATTAAAAGCCAGCTAAGAAAAATCTTCTTATTCATAAATATGCACTTGGTGATGTGATAAAACTATATTCTATAAAAGTAGCGCAAAGATAATCATTTTTCCAAAGGGAATGTAGGACGACCTATTATTCCATCTTGTTTTTTTATTTCAAATACGACAATTTTTACATTCGGAATACCCTCTCACCCCGCTACATATCATCATCCGGACGTTTTTTTTCAGAAAATATTTGCTAAATAAAAAATAATGCCTACCTTTGCACCGCCTTCGAAAAACAAGGCACTCCTAAAAAGAGTTTTGGAGAGGTGGCAGAGTGGTCGATTGCGGCGGTCTTGAAAACCGTTGTACCGCGAGGTACCCGGGGTTCGAATCCCTGTCTCTCCGCTATAACAGATAGTCAATCTAAGGTAAGTCCCGTAAAGCCAACGTTTTACGGGACTTTTCTATTTATCCGACGGACAACCAAAAGACATTAAAGAACCATACTCTCCATTAAAACCTGAAGACATCAGACAGTCAATCTAAGGCAAACTTAATACACGCAAAAAAATACGGAACCCTTTCGAATTCCGTATTTTCCACCTATCATAATAAAAAGTTGAACGACTTATTATTTATCCAAGGCTTCATGTATATCTTTCTTATAGTTATACCCATAGAGCTTATAAATGTCAATCTGATGCTTCAAGCGCCTCAAGAAATCCTGAATATCCTTATTCTCAGGCTTACTCCATTGAATTTCCGCCAAAGCCGCAATACGCGGCATCATTTGCCATTCCATTTTCATCCGTTCCTTGGTCCATTCCGTCCAGATGCATGCCTGCGCCCCTATCAGACTTTTTTTCTGCTCAGGAGTAGCTTCTTCCGGAACCGGTTCAAACAGATACACCCTTTCAATACTGCTCAATCCTTTTAACTGATTGTATTTAGGATTACTAAAATACAGATTTGAAATCGGACAGGCTATCGTTCTATACCCGCCTTCAATGGATTTCAGACGAGCTTCCGGACTGGTCCATGCCATTACAATGGTAGACTTGGCAGGATTTCCGGCCAGGATCTCATCCCAAGCCATCATTTCCCGGCCACGTTTATGGATTTCTTTTTCCACTTCTCCCATGAACCAAGCCTGGAGCTGATTTTCTTTCGTATGTTTTTCCGAATCCTTCAGACCGAGCTCTTTGATTTTCTGCTGGCATTTCTCACACGTCTTCCAATGATATTTTGGACATTCATCTCCACCTATATGAATATAAGGAGAAGGGAAAATATCCATTATCTCATTTATCACATCTTTGGCAAACTGCAATGTTTTTTCATTTCCTCCACACAACACATCCCTAAATACTCCGAAAGTAGTAGCCACCTCATAAGGGCCTCCTGTACATCCCAGTTCAGGATAAGAAGCCAGTGCAGCCAGCATGTGACCCGGCATATCGATTTCCGGAATCACCGTAATATACCGTTCAGCTGCATATCGCACAATCTCTCTCGCCTCATCCTGTGTATAGTATCCGCTGACCGGAATACTGTCCATCTCCTTCGTTTCCCAATCCTTGATGGTACATTTTCTTTTAGAACCTATCTCCGTAAGTTTCGGATATTTCTTTATCTCAATACGCCAACCCTGGTCTTCGGTAAGATGCCAGTGGAAATAATTGATATTATGCAAGGCAAGCATATCAATAATCTTTTTCAAATAATCTACTCCGAAGAAATGCCGGCCTACATCTACCATAAAGCCTCTATAACCAAAACGTGGGTAATCTTTTATGACTCCGCAGGGAATGGCTGCAAGCCCTTTCCCCTCTGTGACAGGCAATGCCTTATGCAGTGTCTGTATGCCATAAAATACTCCAGCCTCAGTTTTACCCTTCAACGTTATCCGCTCCTTCGATACATTCAGCTCATATCCTTCATCATGAGATAAGGTATTATCCAAACTTAGCACAATTGCATGGTCCTTCGCCTCAACGGATAATTTCACATCGGTACCCGTAAGTTTCTTTATATAGGCAGACAGAAATTCCGCATTTCTTTTCATCTTCTCATTATTCCCCGGATAACATATATTTGTTGAACCATCGATAACAAAAGAAGAACCGTCTTCCGATTTAACGACTTCATTGGGCACTGGAATTATATCCAGACTTCCGAGCGTCACCTTATTCTGAGCACAGACCATAAGGAATGAGGGCATCAGTAAAGCAAACAACATCCATTTTTTTAATTGACTTACATTCATAAATTCATTCTCATATAAAAATTAGAAATAAAATAAACAAGGATATATCTTCATGACAAATAGCATCCTATAAACAGTATATGCAACAAGAACTTACCTAAATCCTCATTGCCCTGCAATGTATTTCCCGATTCAAAGATAATCGTTTTTAAATAATTATGCCAATAATCGGTCGAATACGCACATTTTATTCCCTTTTTCTCCTCATTTTCCAAATAAAAATCACAATGACTCACACACTGTTTGCACGATTCAGAAACAAGTCGTATCTTTGAATCAAAGTTTTAAGCAAGCAAACACCTTGTATTTACCCAAAAACATCCATTCTTATGAAAATGAATCATTATGCAAAATGCGTGACAGCCGGAATCCTATGCACATTTATGTATAGCACTTTATCGGCACAAGAAACAGACTTCGACCTCTCTTCCCAACGTTCTGAAAAGCAGGATGTACTGGCTGTTCCAGGTAAAAAAATCGACCACAAAGGTCTGATTATCAACCCAACCCCTCACCAGATGAAACTGGATGCGAACAACACCTGCCCCATCACGCAAGGGATCCACCTGAAAGACAAGCAGCAGAAATTTGCAGCCAGTCTCGACTTTCTCACACAGAACAAAAAAGGAATCAAGCTCACCATTGACTTCGGAGCGAAAGTTGCTGGAAAAGCAAACGTAAAGGAAGTCTCAGGAGCCTATTCTCTGGTGATTGGCAAAAAGGAAATCACCATCATCGGATACGACGCACGTGGTGCATTCTATGGCATACAAACGTTGAAGCAACTGACAGAAAGCCCTGTTTCAGCACACGGGACACTGCCCTGCATGGAAATCAACGATTATCCGGACCTGCCTAACCGGGGTGTGGTGGAAGGTTTCTATGGCACACCTTGGTCACACGAAGTCCGCCTGTCACTGATTGATTTTTATGGAAAGTTCAAGATGAACACCTATTTATACGGTCCTAAAGACGACCCTTATCACAGCTGTCCGAACTGGCGTCTGCCCTATCCGGAAAAAGAAGCACAACACATCAAGGAACTGGTGGATGCCAGCAACCGGAATTACGTGGACTTCGTGTGGGCCATCCATCCGGGACAGGACATCAAATGGAATGAAGAAGATTATCATAACCTGCTCCAGAAATTCAACTGGATGTACGACTTGGGGGTACGGCATTTTGCCATTTTCTTCGACGACATTTCGGGCGAAGGTACCAACCCGCTGAAGCAAACGGAACTGCTGAACCGACTGACTGAAGAATTTGTGAAAGTAAAAGGAGATGTGTCTCCGCTGACGGTCTGCCCGACCGACTATTCCAAACTTTGGGCCAACCCGACCGAAAAAGGCAGCCTTGCCATTTACGGGAAAACACTGAATCCTGAAATAAAGGTATTCTGGACAGGCGATGTGGTGTGCAGTGACCTGACCCCTGAAACCCTCGACTTCATCAATTCCCGCATCAAACGTCCGGCTTACTATTGGTGGAACTATCCGGTGACTGACTACATCCGTAACTTCCTGCTCCAAGGACCGGTCTATGGACTGGATACCAGCCTGACGGCCCAGGAGACCTGCGGTGTAATCAGCAATCCGATGGAACACGGTGAGGCCTCCAAACTGGCCTTGTATGGAGTGGCTGACTACGCTTGGAACATCGCCGGCTACAATGCCATTGACAACTGGGAACGGGGGCTGGCCGAACTGGTACCCGATGCCACAGATGCTTACCGCACTTTCGCCATTCATTCCAGTGATACTGAAAACGGATACCGGCGGGATGAATCCTGGGAAACTCGGACTTTCCGCATTGCCGACTGGAACGATGCAGCAGCCAACGCCTTGGAAGAAGAATTCAAGAAGGTAGAAAGCGTTCCTGCACGCATGGAAAACGGTTGCAAAAACAAGGCGTTGCTCAATGAACTCCGTCCTTGGCTGACAGAGTTCGGTAAACTGGGCACACGCGGTAAACAAGCCATCGAACTGGCCCGTATTTACCGCTCCGGTCAGGACGATGCGCTTTTCTGGACGAAATACGTACAAAACATCATGACACCGGAAGACCGGAAAAACTACGAAGCCCACAAGTCGGGCACACTGAAACTCCAGCCGTTCTATGAGCATGCGATGGACGACATGGCGCACGGGTATCTGAAGAAACTGTCGGGAAAAGTACCGACCGATTATAGAGGAATCGGCTCTTTCAGCAGTGCGCATACCGTACAGACCAAACTGATGTTCGACAATGATTCTACAACTTTCTATACTTCTGGAATTGCCCAGAAACCGAACGACTGGATTGGGGTAGACCTGCGCGACGTACGCGATGTGACGGAAATCTCCATCCTTCAGGGAAGAAATTCCAAAGACGATGTGGACTATTTCGACCATGCCGTAGTGGAATGTTCCGCAGATGGACAAAACTGGAAAGCCCTTACCGGCGAACTGAACCAGCAATACATCATCCACTGGCAGGGAAATCCGGAAAAGGCACGCTACATCCGCCTGAAACGACTGGATTCCAAACGCACCAACTATGCTTCTGTCCGCTCCTTCGATGTAAATCCGCTCCGTCCGGACAACCTTGGCTTTACACTTGAAGCAGATACACTGAGTAAAGCGGTCTATGCTTTCGACAACAACCTGGCCACTTCTTACCAGAGCACAAAAGCGATTGCTTTCGAAGTAGACAAGGATGTCAAGGCCTACACCTTACTGATGAACCAGTTGTCTGCCCCGATAAAATGCGTGCAGCTGGACAAAAAAGGCAAGATACTGTCTGAAACCATGATTGAAACTCCTTATGCAAGAATCGAATTGGCCGACAAGAATGTCTGGCAGATTCGTCTGGAAGGAAAGGTGGAAATCTTTGAAATTGTGCCGATAAAATGACACAACTTCAACAAATCATCCTTCCCCTTCACACTGCATAACAGATAAAAATGCAAAAAGCTGGCATACATGAATGATTGAGACATTTCATTCTGCATGCCAGCTTTCTTTATTGTCCTGACTCAAAAGAATATATACCAGATAAAAATGGGGCAACTCCT
Organism: uncultured Bacteroides sp.; assembly: GCA_900551445.1. GTDB lineage: Bacteria > Bacteroidota > Bacteroidia > Bacteroidales > Bacteroidaceae > Phocaeicola. Next base: position 177,947 of record URWA01000001.1, read on the forward strand.
TTCGGAATTGTCCCATTTTCATCAAATCTTATTAGTTCAATTACCAACCTGGATTCTGAGAGAGTTCAGGATTCAACAAAATTTCATCGGTAGGAACTTGATACAAATAATATTTATCAAGCCATCCTTTTCCCTCGGCCACAGGGTCATTAAACAAGTACAGATATCCTTCAGTCATTGACCCGTCCAATCCATCAGATACACCAGTCGTAGAGTTATAAAGAGTCATGTTTTTAGAAACAGCATAATCCTTTGAAACCCAAATACCTTTTGCAGCACGATTCAAGAACCAAGGTGCCATACGCCACCGACGGATATCATAAAAGCCAAAACCTTCACCCATCAATTCCACGATACGTTCACGGCGAACTTCCCACAACAAAGCCGGTACTTGAACACCTGCCGTATTTCCTTCCGGATAATAATACGGACGATCCGGGTCAAAATTATCATTAATTTCGCTGACATTCATCGGATCAACACCGGCACGTGCTCTCAATTTATTAATCGTTTCATTAGCGACTCCTTGATCAAAAGCACCCAATTCCGCCTTCGCTTCCGCATAATTCAGCAACACTTCCTCAATCTTAAAGATTGGTTTATCGGCTACATTCAAAGTTCCGTTATTAAAGTTTTCTTCCCAGCAGCAATATAATTTCCATACATAATAACCCGAACGGCAAGTAACAAATGCACCTGTACCCAAATTCGGAATTTGCGGAACCAATGAAGCAGACCAGTTCTGTGCAGGTAAACGTTTCATTCCTACTCCCGGATTACTACAACTATAATTGGCCCCCATTATATCAATATACTCACGGTCGGCAGGGTCAGAAGTATATCCCCAGGTAGCATTTGGATTCTCAGCCGGCTTATTGGCCCCACCAGCTTCTACTTTATAAGGAGGCATTACAGTGTGATACAAACGCGGGTCACGGTTCCGGAAAGTATTATACATCGTCTTATCTCCTGCATATCCCGACAAAGAATTGTGAATAGGCTTTCCATTCTTCATCAGATAAAGATCCACCGTGTTCTGACTCATCTCGACATCCTGGCTGGATGTGTGCTCCAAGTAACATCCACCCTGTACTGGATTGATATCTTTTACATACGACTTATATAAAATAATTCCCGGCACCTTGCCCAAGTCCTCAGTGGTCCACATCTCTCCATAGCCAGCTCCAGGTTGTCCGTCTGTACCATAATATAGCGTTGGATAAGCATCCATCAGCAACTTCGACACGCGCACACATTCGTTCAGGTACTTGTCAGCACCTTCCAGCCCATGATACTTACGCCATGTTCCTTCACGCAGGGTAAAGCGCGACAGAGCAGCGCGCACGCAATCACGGTCAATCGTATTCGAGCCATCCTGCGATTCAAAATCACCGATGTGAGTTTCAGCCCACTGCAACCGAACCAAGACAGAATCTGCCACCTCTACACGAGGCATTCTCTTACCATAAATTTCAGGACTGTCTTCCGCATAGACTTTATTCACCCAAGGCACATCTCCGAACCGGTCTATCAATTCCATATACCAGAACGCATGGAAGAAGTTTCCAACCGCTCTCCAGTGATCCTTCTCGGCATCCGTCATATCCGCACCATCAATATGCGAAAACATAATATTAATTCGGCGGATATAGGAACTGAAATCCCATCCGTTACCAGAAGCGGTACTACCTTTGGTTTGGTAAGCAAACTGATTAAATCCGCTAGGAGAGCGTCTGTTCAAATATCCGGCATCCACATCTCCCTCATATTGACCTCCACTACCCCAACCGTTGCTCCGGGTAGAAGTACGAATCGTTGTATTCACAAACATCTCATAACAAGGCCACATGAAATTTTTGAAATTATCATAAGAATTAAAAGCATTTTCTTCGGTCAAGTCTGTTACGGGAGTTTTATCCAGGAAACTGTCATTACACCCTGCAAATGCAAGTCCCAGAAATGCCGTTATGCCTATAAATATTTTTTTCATAATACACAATTTTAATTAGATATTTACAATGAAAGATTCAAGCCAAAAGATATTGTACGGAATGCCGGATAATTCCATGATAATGTTTCCGGGTCAATACCTTTAGCCAAAGACGAAAATGTAGCCAGATTTTCCACACTGACAAAGGCTTTCAGCTGAGACAATGACATTTTCTTTATCCATGATTTAGGGAAAGAATAAGAAAGAGTTACATTCTTGATGCGGAAATAAGAGGCATCAGACAAATATCTGTCAGAAGTTCGATAGTTCGAGCCTTGATTACCATAGCTTCCATAAATACGAGGGAATTCGGCATCCGGATTCGCACAAGTATAATCACCGGCAGCTGCATCCACAGGTCTCCAGTAATTTTCCAATCCTTCATACAATGGAATAAACTTGAAATCAGCATACATCGGGAAAGTCAATGTATTTGCCAGCCAGGCATCACGCTTTCCTGTTCCCTGCATAAATATACTCAAGTCGAAACCTTCATAACTTACCCCTAAATTGATGCCATACAAATAACGAGGCAAACTATTTCCAATCACTTTACGGTCACCTGGATTTTCCAGTGTTCCATCACCAGAATAAATCAAATTTTCACCTTGATCATCATCACGCAAATTCTTAAACTTCACATCTCCCGGACGTGGATTGTATCCATTAATGGCTACCACTCCCTCTTTCAGTTTCCAAGTCTGAGTGCTTTCAAAATCATCTACGGTATAGAATCCGTCATATACGTATCCCCAAATCTCGCCTAACTGTTGTCCTTCATAATAACTGCTCAACAATTTGGACTCATTGCTATCATACTTCGTAATCTCACTCTTCGAGTCAGAAAGATTAAATCCGATTCGATAGCCCACCTTACCAATCTGGTCACGCCAGTTCAAGTTCAATTCCCAACCACGTGTACGCATATCGGCTGTATTCTGATAAGGAGCAGCCGCACCCACTACGGCCGGCAATTGCATACCAGGAGCCAACATACCTTTTGTGTCCTTCTGATACCACTCAAACAAACCAGACAAACGACTATTGAACAATGAGAAATCAAGCCCCACATTTGTCGTAGCCACTTTTTCCCAAGTAAAAGAAGAACTGACTAATGAAGGAATAGAAGTCACAGCCGTCACAGGGTTACCGTCTGATAACCAACCAGTGTACTTATTATTAATCGACATCGACGGGATGAAAGCATATTCCACAATGTTCTGATTACCAATCATACCGTATGAGCCACGCAGTTTCAACATACCTAACCAATCCTGTGCAGACTCCATAAATCTTTCCTGAGCGATATTCCAACCAGCAGAAACAGACGGGAAGAAACCAAACCGAGAATCTTTCGGGAAACGGGAAGAACCGTCATAACGTCCGTTTACTTCCAGCAAATATCTGTCTTTATAGTTGTAGTTTACACGGAAGAAACCTCCACGAACCGCATATTCCGTATAATAATCTTTAGCTGACAAAGTCGATGTTCCACCTCCCAAAGAAGGAACCTCCACTACTGCCTGGCCATAAGAATATACATCCACTGTTTCCTGATAGCTGGATTCCTGATTGTATCCCATCATTACTTTAAAATGATGGTCTTTTGCCAAATCAAAGCTATAAGTACCGTACAAATTTATTGCGTTATAATCTGTATATTGCTTATATTTACGCAAATAATCATTTGACGGATACACATCTTTTCCACCCTGAATGGAAGTCATATTGGTCACTCCGGTATAATAGTGGTAATCGTATATATTTTTATCAAATGTATATTCAAACGCAATTTCCAATCCTTTCAAGGGTTTCAGGATAGACTTGAGGAATATACGCGGGTTATCATTGATATTCTTGTCCGTATTGGCAGCCAAAATCTGATTCCGAGGCGTAAAGAAAGGCAAATTATCGTCAGGACCTGTTCCATATCCTTCTGGCATCGTTCCCTCCGGATAATAAGAAACCAGACGCGTACTATAGATGCCACCAGCTGAAGACTGCGGAAGAGCATTTTTACTATGGGCATAACTTAAAGTTGCTTCCTGTGTAAACCACTTAGTGATATCTGCAGAAACAAAACTGCTCACATTCATTCGACGATAAGAATCCTTATTGGTAATCAATACTCCATCGCTATCTACCATTCCGGCCGACAAACGATAACGCAATCTTTCAGTACCTCCACTTACCGACAGGTTATGGGTCTGCTGGAAACTGGTTTCCAACATATTCTTCACCAAATCCTTCTCATTGAGGAAATACAAAGCGCTACCTTCCTTATATATTCCATCCCCTTTTATATCCAAAGAAGAAGGATCCTTATGATATTGTTCCAGCAATTCCAACCACCGGCTCACACTAGGAGCTCCTAATGACCAATATTGATCACCTTCCACCTCCTGATAAGCACGTAAGTAGGTTTCCAAAGAGGTTTGCTTGGGAAGATTCATTGCACTGGAGAAAGCAAAATTATTATTGTAATTCAACTGGAAACGGGTATTCCCTTTCGGACGCTTAGTGGTAACCAGAATCACACCTCCAGCTGCACGAGCTCCATAGATAGCTGACGAAGCTGCATCCTTCAATACCGTAATCGACTCAATATCATCAGGATTCAGCATATCAATATCTCCTTCCACATTATCAATTAATACCAAAGGGGCTACGGCTGCTCCATACGAACCATCGCTATTTTGAATACCCAATGAATACGCACCACGAATCTGGAAACTCTTGCTTGAACCTACGGCGTTACCTCCACTATTGACCAGCAATCCTGGAACTGCGCCTTGCAAAGCATCCGCTGCTTTTGCCAAAGGTCTGTCGCCCAGCACCTCATCCATCTTAACCGTCGTTACCGCACCGGTCAGATTGGCTTTTTTCTGAGAACCAAACCCTACTACTACCACTTCATCCAATGTCTGGGTATCTTCTTTTATAACCAGATCGAGAGCCTGGCCATTCCACTTTACTTGCTGAGAAACATACCCTACAAATGAAACCTCCAACACAGCTCCTTTTGTGACATGAGATAAGACAAACTTTCCGTCTAAATCTGTAATCACACCGTTAGTTGTACCTTTTACGACTACAGAAGCTCCAATGACAGGCTCTCCATTCACATCTTTCACAACACCTTGACAAACAGCATCCTGCTGTAAAATAGAAGTATTAAATCCAAGGCTTTCAGCATGCAATACTCCAACCGGTACAGTTGAAACCAGTAATAACATGCCAACTGGTTTTAAAATTTTAAACATGTTCTTCGTTTTTAATGAACAATTAAGGTTAACTTTCACGAACTTTATCAAAGCAATCATGCAATAATAAAGAAATGTTTTTTATCGTCAACAAATATATATAATAATAGAATAAAATCAAAAGATAATTTAAAATAATAATCAGAAACAACCTATTTCATATAAAATCAAAAAGATCTAAATACATTATATGTAAACAAACACCACATATAAAGATTTGAAACAATATAAATTATAAATATCTGCCTCTATTATAAAAAGATTTAAGTGCCACGCCTATTGTCTACATGAACCTTTTACAATGCCTTTTAGGCAGTCAAAACAAGGCATCAAAAAAACGCCTTTACGTTTCAACCTAAACGCTTCGACGTTTCAAGTAAAACGTAAGGGCGTTTAAGGGAAAACGCAAAGGCGTTTTGAATCAAACGCAAGGACATTTTAGTCGAAACGTCCTTGCGTTTTTTTATGCCTTATTTTATCACCCGGAAATAGTCCGGTTTACGCAGTTTTGCCGGAGCAGGTTCTCCGTCGGGATAGCCCAAGGAAAGGGCTCCGATACCCATCAGTCCTTCGGGAAGTCCCCATTCTTCCATCAGCTGCTTGCCTTCTTCCGTGGCAAACATCTCGCGTTCCCGGTGAATCCAGCAACTGCCCAATCCCAGTGCATGCGCTGCCAGCATCATGTTTTCCAGCACGCAACTTCCGTCCTGTACCGGATTGTTGGCCAGTGAAGGCGCAAAGACCAACACGTAGGTAGGTGCATCGTAATAGGGATTAGAGGTAACTCCCATGATTTCCGCATTCATCTTAGCCAGTTGGGCCAGTACTTCTTTCTTCTGTACGGCCACAATGTAGGGCGACTGCATGCCACGTGAAGTCGGTGCATAAGTACCCGCTTCGAGCACAGCCTTCAACTCTTCATCTGTAATCTGTTCCGGTTTATACTTACGGCAACTGCGCCGCGTTTCGATGACCTTCAAAAAATCTTTTTCCATATTGATACATTTATTGATGGTTACTTAATTCATTTCTCTATACTGCTTCAGCGTTTTTTCTTCGACAACAAAGTCTTCACGGCTGTCTGCATCAGATGATTGCGTACGTCGGTGTTTTCCACACATTCCAAGGGGAAACCCAATACAAAGGTACGGTAATCTTCTCCACGATATACGGTTCCCACTCCATAATTCCCTTGGGTGTACACAAAGGAAGAGTAGGCTCCGGAAGCGGGCATCACACATTCCATGGAAGGAACGGCATAAACCGTTTCATTGGCTCCTCCTTCTACCTGGAACTGTACCCCGGCTCCCTGCAAGGAGGCTGAGGTCTGATTACTGAAACGGCCGCCATACACACACTTCAGCACATTCTTCCCAAAATCTCCCTTTTGCAGATTTGCTCCCCATGCGGAGCCACTCACCAGCAAACGTCCGCCCTGACGGCAGTAACGGGTAAGGGCTTCCCGCATGGCCGAAGAGAAGGATTTGGCATCGGCTCCACAAATCAAATCCACCATGTCATACTGACTCAGGTCTGTACTCCCACTCTCCAGGGTTTCGTCACTGCAAGACACGAACGAATAGCGTCCGGCCCGCTGAATGGCCTTGCCATGTACAAACACATAATCGTAGGTATTTCCGGCAACCAGCTTTCCTTCCAAAGCATTGTCGCTGACTCCCAGCCCGTCGCCGGTTTCCAGTCCCGCTTTGTCGCGATTGAATCCTTGCTGGTAACCGCAATAAGCAGGAGTCTGCCCGTAAGGAATGCCCGGGTCCGACTTCAGGTCAAAGCCCTGCAGCAAGGCCGAGTTGACTTCTGCCGGACCTGAAGTGGCATCGAATCCGTTCACTATCAGCAACGTGCCTTTGCTACGTTTAGCCTTATAGGCTGACAAAATTTCCGAAGGGAAACTTTCTCCTCCCTTGTTGATGGCCGTCACCTTGAAACTGTACACCAGCCCCGGCTCCACTTTCACCGTGTATTCCGGTTTGCGTACATATACTCCGTTGTCAAATCCGCCGTAACCGATACGGGTATAGACGATGTATCCTTGCGGTTTGGCCGTCGGTTCCATCACATCCTCCACCGGATTCCAGTTCAGGGTAAAGGTGTTTTTCTTTTTTCCTTCCCGAATGGCGAAATGATTCACCGGAAGCGGCTGCACCACATAGTCGGTGCCGTGCATGGTAGAAAGGTATTTCAAGATGGATTTATAAACCGAGCGTCCTACGGTAAACTTGAAATCGGGATTATGCCCCCATTTCATATCGGCGAAATTCTGGTGGGAGAGCAATTCCAGAATCATGGAAGGTACTGCCGGCAGACGGGTCTCGCTGTAGTTCCGGTTCCACATGCTCCGCCGGGCCCACTGCACTCCAAAACGGGAAGCGATGTCACGCTGCAATCCCGTCAGCACCATGTCCGTCAAGTCGCGCGACGCATAGCGGGAGATGCCACAGTTCAGTTTCCCGTCGTTGAAGTCGGTCGTATAGATACCTAATGAACCCACCAGTTCATCATCCGTCTTGAAACCCGCATCGCTGTGCAGGCCCAACGTCATTTCAAACGGCACTTTCAGTCCCGCTTCCGAAGGATTGTACACCGACCCGCCACTCAGGTAGTTTACCATCAGCGAACGGGCGTTGATGTCGTCATTGTAATCATTTTCTCCCTCGCTCTTGCTGTACACCTGATAAGGCATGCCGGCCCATTGCGCCCAATAGCGCGCCCCCTCCAGATAACGAGGCACTCCACTCACCTGTCCGCCGCGGACAATGTTTCCCATACCGCCGCCAAAACGGACCGCATCGGCACAAACCACTCCCTTTTGGGAACTCTCGTTGCTCAGCACCACCATACCGTAATCGTTCCGTCCCTTGTCGAATTCAAAGGTACCCAAATACACCCAGGTACCTCCTCCCATCTGCTGGTTCACCTTGAACTCGGTGACTCCTCCGTTGTGGAAGACCAAATATTTGGCATCCGACACGCTTTCCGGCAGTGTCTGATAACTGACGTACACCGCATACTTCCCTTTTTCCGGGATATTGGGAATCCATTCGGCAAAGGCCTTCTCCGGCTGGCCCTGTGTAGCGATGTACCTCGCCGTACCATCCTTGAAAGGATTGTAGTGATCCGGATACTGCTGATATTTCTGGGCAAATCCCGGCTGACCTGTATCCTTCCACGTGTATTTCTTGTATTCCACTTCCAGGTAATGGCTGCCCGGCGTACAAGTGTTATTGTCCACAATCACCTCGTGGCGCTGCCAGTCGCGTTCACGGGGAGTGAAGACCACGGCTCCGGCATTTTCCAGCATCGGAATCAGATACGGCACCACGAACGACTGGGTAAACAAATCTTCCGTGGTACAGAACAAGCGGGGTCGCTGCCAGCGCCATTCATTCCGGTCGTTCCGGTACACTTTTCCATGACTCTGCCACACGGCCACATGCCGTCCCTCCAGGCCCCGGCTGATTTCAAACGGACGCGACACATTGGTCACCCACGGGTTTCCCTTCGCTTCCAGTTTGCCGTATAAGCGGGTCTTGTCCTGCTTCTTCCGGAACGCATTGGGTACCAGTTCCTCAATCGGTTTTCCGTCTGCATACACCTGCAAGGTATAATAATTCACCGGCCCCGGAAGCGACTGTTTCAGCAGCCGGTAAATGGCCGACACATTTTCTTCCGTAAACGGTTGGTAACCAAATGTGGGATTGGCATACACGCGCAATACTTTTTTATCATGTTCCAGCTCAAAACGTTCCAGCTTACATTTGCCGATATGCGCATACGAAGTTTCATAATTGGCAAAAAAATCCTTCAGACGCTGCTCCGTGGTCTGTTCCAGACTTTGCCCAAACGCAGTCCCTGCCACGCAAAGACAGCCCAACAGAAAAATAGCAATTTTTTTCATATCCATTCTATAGAACCGGCACAAAGGTAACAAAATCTCACAGATTCTTTTCATCCTTACCCCACGAAAAAAGCCGTCCGGCGTCTTCCTACACCGAACGGCTTTCCCATTCTCTTTACAGACAATAATTAGTTGTTTTCCGGACGAAGTTTACGTACAGTCACTGCAGTCTGCCACATTTCGCTTTCACGCAATGCTTTCAATTCCGCATTCAGTTTTTCACGATAATCCGGCTGAGAGTTGCTGTCGATAGAAATCTGAGCTTCATGACCGCATTTTACACTCTGATACAATTTCTGCATTACCGGTTTGATGGCATCGTGGAACGGGCCCATCCAGTCGAGGGCACCACGCTGTGCAGTAGTAGAGCAGTTTGCATACATCCAGTCCATACCGTTCTTAGCAAACAACGGCATCAGTGACTGAGTCAGCTCTTCTACAGTTTCGTTGAATGCTTCCGACGGAGTATGTCCGTTTTCACGGAGCACTTCATACTGTGCCAGCAACAATCCCTGGATTGCACCCATCAAAGAACCACGTTCACCTGTCAGGTCGGAAGTAGCTTCACGCTGGAAAGTAGTTTCGAACAGGTAACCTGAACCGATACCAATACCCAATGCGATGGTACGGTCGTATGCCTTACCGGTAGCATCCTGGTAGATAGCATAAGAAGAGTTCAAGCCACGTCCTTCCAGGAACATGGTACGCAAAGAAGTACCTGAACCTTTCGGAGCCACCATGATGACATCGATGTCTTTAGGAGGAACTACACCGGTACGGTCATTCCAAGTGATGGCGAAACCATGAGAGAAATACAAAGCCTTTCCTGCAGTCAGGCAAGGTTTAATAGTAGGCCATACAGAGATGACTGCTGCATCTGACAACAGACACATGATGATAGTAGCTCTCTTGCAGGCTTCTTCAATGCTGAACAAGGTTTCTCCCGGTACCCATCCATCGGCTACAGCTTTTTCAAAGGTCTTGCCCTGACGCTGTCCGACAATGACGTTAAAACCGTTATCGCGCAAGTTCAATGACTGTCCCGGTCCCTGTACACCGTAACCGATTACAGCAATGGTTTCATCTTTCAATACTTCACGTGCTTTTTCCAATGGAAATTCTTCGCGGGTGATTACATTTTCAATCACACCGCCAAAATTCATTTTTGCCATAGTTTTTACAATCTTTTTACGCAGCCTTTCGGCTGCAAGTTGATATACTAATTTAATCTCTAAAAATCACTTTACTCCGAACAACCACTTCCGTGCCGTTCTTTTTCACTTCCACATCATATTCATTCTCTCCGGTCTGCTCCTGGAAGAAGCTCAAGGTGTCACCGTAATAGCTTTCGGCTACATAGGCCATCTCAAACCGGCGGACCTGTTTTTTTCGGAACATTTCCATAGGGAACAAATCCAGAATATGTTCAATGTATTTGATGCTGTTCACATGTCCGTTCAGGTCGATGTCACTGTACTTCACCCGATACTCTCCCATCGCCTGCGGATGCGTCACCTTGATGCGTCCCGGCTTGTCAATCGGACAGTCCTTCTGACACACATAGTCCACAATCGAACCACCGTGCAACGTCAGCAAATCGGCCGGTTTGCGGGTTTCCATGCTGATCATCGCCCAGATGGAACGGGCATATCCGATAGGCTTCCCATCCTTATTCAGAATGGCAAAGTTACGGTCGGTAAACAGACGGTACACGTTCTCCACCCATGTCTGGATTGTAAAGTCTTCGTACGCACGCGGCATGTCTTCCAACTCAATCGCCAGACGGGACAGCACCCACGTGTAATGATTCTCATTCAGCGTGGCAATGCCGAATCCTCTGTCGGCCGCATGAAACCCGGCGCAATTCAGCAGATGATTGCCCAACACGCCCATCGTCAGCCGTTCCATGAAATCCACATGAAACGGTTCGGCTACAAACCGGTAAGTACCAACTTTACTTTCTTCTGTCATAGATTCAATTCTTTTGGTTCCGATATCTTTCTTCGCGATGCGCCAAATATTCGTTCACCCGCTCAAAACAGCTGGTAGAAACAGCAATACGCCCAGAGCGTACAAACTGCAGCACGCAGTTCAACTGCTTCAGTTCCTGATAGAGCGAAGTGATGTCCGTACTCATTCCCACCATCTCCACGATAGAGAAAGTCGGATTGACTTCCACGATATGTGCACTGTAACGGCGAATCACTTTGGATGCTTCCGGGTTCGACTGGAATTCAGGAGTGGACACCTTATACATCGCCACTTCACGCTGGAAGATTTCCTTGTCCGTGAAATAATGTGCCTGAATCACATCCATTTTCTTTTCTATCTGTGTCACCACTTTGCCAATCACATCCGGAGTAGTCCAGCAAGTGATGGTATATTTATGTACTCCCTTGATGGAAGAAGCCGACACGTTCAGACTTTCGATGTTGATCTGGCGACGGGTAAACACCGCGGTAATCTGGTTCAATATACCGGCAATATTTTCTGAATGAACAATGATTGTATATAATGTTTTATTATCCATATTCTTCCTCCTTCTCCTCTCAACATTCCATTAACATATAGTTGACCGAACTTCCCGGAGGCGTCATCGGCAACACATTTCCTTCTTCTATCACGCATACCTCCAACAGGAAAGCACCGTCGGTCGACAGCATTTCCTGAATACCGTCGTTCAGTTCCTCACGACTCATCACCCTACGTGAAGCAATTCCATAAGCCGATGCTATCTGCATATAATCAGGATTCATCATCGGCGTGAAAGAATAGCGGCGGTTGAAGAACATGGCCTGCCACTGGCGCACATTGCCTAAATAATTATTGTTCAGCAGGATAATCTTGACAGGTGATTTCTGTTCCATAATCGTACCCAGTTCCTGCATGGTCATCTGCAAACCTCCGTCTCCCATAAAAGCACATACGGTACGGTCGGGGCGACCAAATGTAGCTCCAATGGCTGCCGGCAGACAGAATCCCATGGTTCCCATACCACCGGAAGTCACGATGCTGCGGGGTTTGGAGAACTTGAAGTAACGGCAAGCCATCATCTGATTCTGACCGACATCAGTCACCAGAATGGCTTCGTTGTGAGTAGCCTCACTGACTGCATTCACCACTTCACCCATATTGATAGGTCCCTCTTTCGGGAACACTTCCTTTTCGATTACCTGTGTGTATTCTTTCTCTTCATACGGTTTGAAGCTGGCAATCCATTCTTCGTGTTTCTGTGGCTGAATCAGTTCGGTCAGCAATGAAAGCGTCCGTTTGCAGTTACCTAAAATCGGCACATCCACCGGCACGTTCTTTCCGATTTCCGACGGATCCACATCCAGATGGATTATCTTGGCCTGTTTGGCATACGTATCCAATTTACCGGTCACACGGTCATCAAATCGCATACCCACTGCTATCAACACGTCACATTCGTTGGTCTTCACATTCGGTCCCAGGTTTCCGTGCATACCCAACATACCTTTATTTAAAGGATGATTGCTTGGCAATGCTGACAAGCCCAACAACGTACATCCGCAAGGAATATCCGCCTTTTCCACGAATTCCTTCAATTCCTGCTGGGCATTTCCCAACTCTACGCCCTGTCCTACCAGTACCAACGGACGCTTGGCACCGTTAATCAAGGCTACAGCCTCAGCCACAGCTTTTGAATCGGTTTCCGGATCCGGATCATAACTACGGATGAAATCCAAATCCACCGGCTCATAGTCCGTCATTTCTGTCTGTGCATTCTTGGCGAAATCCAGTACCACCGGTCCCGGCCGACCGCTCCGAGCGATATAAAATGCCCGGGCAACCGCCCAAGCCACATCTTCGGCACGGCGTATCTGATAACTCCATTTGGAGATAGGCTGCGTAATGCCTACCAAATCGACTTCCTGGAACGCATCCGTACCCAGCAGGGAAGCCCCCACCTGACCGGCAATCACCACAATCGGCGTACTGTCAATCATGGCATCAGCGATACCGGTAATCGTATTGGTCGCTCCCGGTCCACTTGTTACCAAACAAACGCCCACTTCTCCCGATACACGGGCAAATCCCTGAGCCGCATGTGCAGCTCCCTGTTCATGACGAACCAAAATGTGGTTCAATCTGTCCCGATGGTCATACAACGCATCAAATACCGGCATGATGGCTCCTCCCGGATAACCGAAGAGAGTCTTTACCCCTTCGTGCTCCAACGAGCGCATCAATGCTTCTGAACCTGATATCTTTTCTTTACTCATAAGCTTCTCCTTATTCTACAATTCTCACTCCACCTTTATCTGCCGAGCTCACCATGCTGGCGTATGCCTTCAATGCCTTTGAAACCTTACGGTCGCGGGTTACCGGCGTCATCGGACGCTGAGCCAGTTCCTCGTCAGACAGTTTCACATTGATGGAACGATTTGGAATGTCTATTTCAATGATATCACCATCTACAATCTTACCGATGTTACCTCCGGCTGCGGCTTCCGGAGAAATATGTCCGATACTCAAACCGGAAGTTCCTCCACTGAAACGACCGTCAGTAATCAAGGCACACTCTTTACCCAAATGCTTGGATTTGATGTAAGAGGTTGGATACAGCATTTCTTGCATACCCGGACCTCCCTTCGGACCTTCGTGAGTAATGACTACCACGTCACCGCTGACCACTTTTCCACCCAAGATTCCTTCACAGGCTGCTTCCTGCGAATCGAACACCTTGGCCGGACCTGAAAACTTCCAGATACTCTCATCCACTCCGGCAGTTTTCACTACGCAACCGTCTTGAGCAATGTTTCCTTTCAATACGGCCAGTCCGCCATCCTTGCTGTATGCGTGCTGCAAGTCACGGATACATCCGTTGGCACGGTCGGTATCCAACTCCTTGTAGGTCGAATTCTGTGCGCCCAACTGGATACAGAATTTACCACCCGGCGCACTCGAATAAATCCGCTGTGCTTCTGCATCTACATCCGGACGACAGATATTGTATTTGGCAATGGCTTCCGCCAATGTGGAACCGTCCACCCGGTGTACCGTAGTATCCAGCAGTCCCCCTTTGGCCAGTTCACCTAAAATATTCAGGATTCCTCCCGCACGGTTCACATCCTGAATGTGATATTTCTGTGTATTGGGAGCGACCTTGCAAAGACAAGGTACACGACGTGACAGCATGTCGATATCATCCATTTTGAAATCCACTTCCGCCTCATGGGCCACAGCCAGCAAGTGAAGTACCGTATTGGTAGAACCACCCATGGCGATATCAAGCGTCATGGCATTCAGGAATGCCTCCCGAGTGGCAATGCTGCGCGGCAACACGCTGTCGTCTCCCTCTTCATAATATTTATACGCGTTCTTTACAATCAGTGCCGCTGCATCCTTGAACAACTGCTTGCGGTTGGCGTGAGTAGCCAGAATCGTACCGTTACCTGGCAGAGCCAGTCCGATTGCTTCGTTCAAACAGTTCATGGAGTTGGCTGTAAACATACCTGAGCAGCTTCCGCAACCCGGACACGCATGACGTTCAATTTCCGCTACATCCTCATCACTTACGGTCGTATCGGCCGACTTGATCATGGCATCAATCAAATCCAGGTGCTGTCCGCCCCACTCTCCGGCTTCCATCGGTCCACCTGAGACGAACACTGTAGGGATATTCAATCGCATGGAAGCCATCAACATTCCCGGCGTAATCTTGTCACAGTTGGAAATACACACCATGGCATCTGCCTTATGTGCGTTCACCATATATTCTATGCTGTCGGCGATGATGTCGCGCGAAGGCAAAGAATACAGCATCCCGTCATGCCCCATCGCGATTCCGTCGTCGATGGCAATGGTATTGAACTCAGCCGCAAAGCATCCCAGTTTTTCAATCTCCGCTTTCACCTGCTGACCAATCTCATGCAAGTGCGTATGACCGGGTACAAACTGCGTAAAAGAGTTCACTATCGCGATGATCGGTTTTCCCATCATCTCCTTTTTCATTCCATTGGCCACCCACAATGCTCTGGCACCTGCCATACGGCGGCCTTCGGTACTCATCGAACTACGTAACTGATGTTTCATTTTCGTCTTTCTTTTCAATTAAAAAGCCTCTCTCAACGCTTGGTGAGAAAGGCTTTCTACAATATCATTTTCATATAATTACATGCACGAACCTTTCTCACCTCTTGGTGCCACGACCAGGACGCGAATAATATGCAGGACTGCCAAGTTCACTGATGTGTGTAATGTAATCATATTTACTATCTCTTGTTTTTATTTACAGTTGCAAAGGTAAAGGCTTTTTTGTAACACGCAAATAAAATGACACTTTTTTTTCAAATAAACTATCATTCGTAAGAAACAGAACGTTTTTCTTATCAGTTTATCATCCCATCTCATTCTTTCCTCCAAAAACATTCCACCTTTTAAGTCTCAGATAAACACATAGTTCTACCTATTATAATATATAATATAATAATATATTAATAAGGTATAGTTTTATCTTCCTTTTTATTTATAAAGCGCTCGCAATATAATTTATTTTATTTCTTTTAACAGCATTAATTCTTATTCTTTTTAATATATGTACGTTTTATAGAAAAAACTTTTGTGTAATAATGTTTTTTTATATCTTTGCCCACAGTAAAATTCAATTTCTAAACAACTAAAGCTATGAAACATTTTGGAAAAATGATTTTAGGTGCTTGCACCGTATTAACTTTAACCTGTTCACCGGCTCAAATGCTTGCACAGAGCCTTTCCCCTTCCACTCAATGGGAATGGAACAAAGGTACCATCGTCATCAAAACTCCTGAACGTCCGGCCGGACAAGAATGTGTGCTCGGACTGACTGTCCCGAAAATGAATGTAGTCCGCGTAGGTTTCGTAGGACTGGGTATGCGTGGTCCGGGAGCTGTAGAACGCTTTACACATATTGCCGGTACCAAAATCGTAGCTTTGTGTGATTACGAAAAAGACCGGGCTGAAAGATGTCAGGGCTATTTGCAAAAGGCTTGCCTGCCCGAAGCTGCCATCTACTCTGGTGCAGAAGGCTACAAAGCACTCTGCGAACGCGATGACATCGACTTAGTGTACATTGCAGCCGACTGGGACCACCACTTCCCTATTGCCAAATATGCCATGGAACATGGTAAGAACGTAGCCATTGAAGTACCGTCTGCCATGAACCTGGAACAGTGCTGGGAACTCATCAACTTGTCAGAAAAGAACCGCAAGCACTGCATGATTCTGGAAAACTGCTGCTATGACTGGTTCGAAATGAATACCCTGAACATGGCACAGCAGGGTGTGTTCGGTGAAGTCATCCGTGCACAAGGAGCTTACATCCACAACTTGGATGATTTCTGGCCTTATTACTGGAAAAATGGAAAAGAAGATAAACTGGGATGGCGTCTGCGTTACAACAAAGAAAACCGCGGTGATGTATATGCCACTCACGGACTTGGCCCTGTGGCTCAAGCACTCGATATTCACCGTGGCGACCGTATGACTACACTGGTAGCTATGGATACCAAATCCGTACACGGTAAGGCATTGGTAGAAAAAGCAACCGGTGAACCTTGCGAAGAATTCCGCAACGGTGACCACACCACTACCCTGATCCGTACTGCCAACGGAAAGGTCATCGAAATCCAGCACGATGTGATGAACCCGCAACCCTATAACCGTTTGTATCAGCTGACCGGAACAAAAGGTTTTGCCAACAAGTATCCGATTGAAGGCTATGCTGTAGATGCTGCCCAAATGAAGGCTTCTGGCGTACAGCCGAAGGTAGACAACCTGAGCTCTCACTCTTTCCTTCCGGAAAAAGAAATGCAGGCTTTGGTCGACAAATACCAGCACCCGATTCTGAAGAAATACGGTGAAATGGCTAAGGAAGTAGGTGGACACGGTGGTATGGACTTTATCATGGACAGCCGTCTGGTGTACTGTCTGCAGAATGGACTGCCATTGGATATGGATGTATATGACTTGGCTGAATGGTGCTCACTGGCAGAACTGGGAGCCATCTCCATGGACAACGGCTGTGCAGCTGTTGCATTCCCAGACTTTACTCGTGGACACTGGAACGATGTAAAAGGATTCCACCATGCATTTGCTACTCCGGAAGAAGAAGCAGCTACCGAACTGACTGCTGAAACTGCTACTCTTGCCCTCAAAGCTCAAGGCATGAAGGAATGGTTGGCTAAGTCAAAGAAAGCCGATGTGAAGAAAGAAGAAGTAGAAGCACATATCCAGCAGCTTTCCGCTCAACTGGAGACCGTACAGAAAAAAGCCAATGCTACTGAAAGCAAGGAACTGAAAGAAGCCGTAAAACAAGCTGAAAAGATGTTGAAACAGGCTCAGAAACTGCTGAAATAACTAAGGTATTAGTCTTCCATACAATTCACAAAGAAAGGCTGTCTTCAAATCCCTGAAGACAGCCTTTTATCTTTTTACGACCATTGGTCATTTTCTTTTCCGCCGTATGGTTTTCCGAATCGTACCCGACACACTCAATACCGGCAGATAGATAAAG
>URWA01000002.1 GCA_900551445.1 uncultured Bacteroides sp.
AGTTGAGTATTAATTGATAATAGCTGCTTTAGAGAATTTTCTCCGGACGGCAGTGATATTGGTTATAAGACGCAGCGGTTAATTGCTACTCCTGATTTGGGAACAATCAAAATGGTCGATGATACGGAAGTCCTTCAGGAAGTGGTGGTTACAGCCCTAGGTATCAAGCGTGAGAAAAAAGCATTAGGGTATGCTATGCAGGAAGTGAAGGGAGAGTCATTGGTGGCTGCTCGAGAAACGAATCTTGCGAATGCATTGTCTGGTAAAATATCTGGTGTACAAGTCATTCGCTCAAGTAATGGCCCTGGTGGTTCTTCAAAAATCCAGTTGCGTGGCGCCAATTCAGTGACAGGGTTGAATCAGCCATTGATTGTGGTGGATGGCGTACCGATGGATAACTTTACAGGTTCTGATAATGCCGATTTTTATAATCCTTCTTTGGATATGGGTAATGGTTTGTCGGATATCAACCCGGAGGATATTGAATCGATGTCTGTATTAAAAGGTGCTTCGGCAGCGGCTCTTTATGGTTCGCGTGCCGGTAATGGAGTCATTTTGATTACGACTAAAAAAGGTAGTAAGCGTGAAGGTTTGGGCTTGACAATTTCAGCTTCCGTCTCTGCGGAAACGATTTTTATGAAGCCTGATATGCAGACTTCTTTCGGTCAGGGTACCAATGGCATTTATGATAGTGAAACTTGGAATAGCTGGGGACCTGCAATGGGTACGGAATATAGTTTTAATGGGCAGAATCGTATTATGCAATATTACGATAACATTGATGCTTATTTCAAAACAGGTACCAATTTTACTGAAAGTGTTTCTTTTCAACAGCAGTTTGATAAAACAGCTGTATATGCTTCTGCTACTCGTATGGATGATTCCAGTAAGATTCCGGGAGCAGATTTAAGCCGTACAAATTTTACGTTGCGTGCTTCTTCAACCTTTGGCAAGGATGACCGTTGGAGTATGGATGCCAAAATTCAGTATATCAATACGGGAGCTAATAATCGTCCGCTGATTGGTAACAATGATTCAAATGCGTTTCTGACGATTTATAAATTACCTGCTTCTTTAAACATCCAGGATTATAGAAATCCGCTGACAGATGACGGAAAAATGTATTGGTGGTCACCTAATGGCTTAAATCCGTATTGGTTGGAGAAATACAACTTGAATGCAGATAACCGTAGTCGTTTTTTGTTGAATGCCTCTGTGAAATATAAAATAACCGATTGGTTGAATGTGGAAATTAGAGGCGGTAGTGATATGTATTTTACGGAAGCTACTGGAAAAGTATATGCAGGGGCTAGCACCAAGAATAATGGAAATAGTTCATATAGCCTGAATGAAGAACGCTTTTATGAAAATAACTTTAGCTTCTTATTTTCTGCCCAAAAGGATAATATCATCGATAAGATTGGTGCCAGTGCTACTTTTGGTGGTAACTTGATGGAACGAAAGTCTTCAGGATTAGAGAATTATGTATCTAAGCTAACGGTGCCGAACTTGTTTAACATCAATAACAGTAGTACTTCAGATCGTTCGGTGACTGAAACGTACAATCATAAGAAGATTAATTCTTTGTATGGAACTATTGGCTTGAATTACAATGGATGGGTATTCTTGGATGCTACATTCCGTAATGACTGGTCGTCTACCTTGGCAAAAGAAAACCGTTCATTCTTCTATCCTTCTGTATCTCTTTCATGGGTGTTCAGTGATATGATTAATAAATTTAACAAACCATTGCCGGAATGGATTACGTATGCGAAAGCGCGTGCTTCATTTGCTCAGGTAGGTAATGACATGGATCCGTATCAGTTGTATGATTCTTACACAATCGGTTCTGACCAGTGGGGTAATACCACTGCAAAGCCGGGTGATACTAAATATGATGCTACGGTTCGCAGTGAGCTGATTTCTTCATGGGAAGCTGGTTTGGAAATGAAGTTCTTCAACAATCGTTTGGGCTTTGACTTTGCGTGGTATAAATCTAATGCAAAGCGTCAATTGATGAAGATTCCGGTAAATGAGATGTCTGGATATAAGAATAGAATCATCAATGCTGGAAATATTCAGAATACGGGTGTGGAATTGATGATTAATGCTCGTCCGGTAGAAACGGCTACATTTAGCTGGGATACTCAGATTAACTTCTCAAAAAACAATAACAAAATCCTGGATTTAGGTCCGGGTATTCCTAAATATGAACTGGGTGGTGCCGAAGAACTGAAGGTGTATGCTGTGGCTGGAGGTAATTACGGCGAAATCTGGGGAACCAAGTTTGCCCGTGTTACAGATCAGAACAGTCCCTATTATGGCAAGCTGATTCTGAATGATGCGGGGCTTCCTACTACTGATGGAGAAAGATATAAGATTGGTGATCAGCAGCCTGATTGCATGATTGGATGGAACAATACTTTCAGTTATAAGAACTTTGCTTTCAGTTTCCAGTTTGATGGACGTATAGGAGGTGACATTTATTCGTACACCAACTACATGCTGCAGACAAGTGGTCGTGCTGCAGTTACGGCTCCGGGTGGAAATCGTGAAGAATTTGTGCTCGACGGTGTAATACCTGATGGTAATGGAGGTTATAAAGTAAATACAGTTTCTATTACCCAAGAGTCTTATTGGAAAAATGGCATTGGTACCGGTAATCAGGGTATTGCAGAAGCAAATATTTATGATGGAACGAATTTCCGTTTGCGTAATATCGCCTTGAATTACACTTTTCCACGTGAAATGTTGAAGAGAACTTGTTTCCAACAGGTAAAACTAGGTGTATCTGTGAATAATGTATGGATGATTTACAGTGACATGAACGGTATAGATCCAGAGTCTGTAATGGTATCTAACACGAACGCAACAGGTTTCGAATTTGGTGCTTCTCCGACATCGCGTACTTACCTGTTTAATGTAACTCTTGGTTTCTAATATCTAAATTAAGTACAGAATGAAAACAATAAATAAAATCTTTATCGGTCTGGGATTGATTGGAATGAGTGGCTTGTATGCTTGTTCTGATTTTGATGAAGTGAACACTGATCCCTCGAAAACTCCCATAGAATCCACTTTGCCTGAATATTTTCTGAATAGTGCAATTGGCAAGATTCAGATGGATCCGAGTACGGGTGAACGTATCTATTATTTGAACTGGGGAGATGCCGCTCGTGCTTTTGGAGAAGCTGGCATGTTGAGTGTCGGGATGTATGACGATTCTTATATTTCCAACTTCTATTATCCGTGTTTGGCAAATACCATTACTTATGCCACTTTTGCCGTAAATGAGGCGGCTAAAAGAGCAGGTTCAGATGCTTTTTATAATAATTTGGAACAGTTTGCCCGTATTTGGCGGGCGATGGTCGTTGCTCAGTTTGCCGATTCTTTTGGTCCTTATCCTTTGGATGCGGGGGCTGGTGAGAATCCTGTGTTCAGTTCTGAAAAAGATACTTATACTTTTATTCTCAACGAGTTGAAAGATGCGGTAAATAAGATTGACACATCGGTAAGTCCGACAGAAGATCAGGCAAAGTGTGACCCTGCTTATGGATATGTTGCTGAAAAATGGCAGAAGTTAGGTAATTCCTTACGCATGCGTTATGCCATGCGCCTGACAAATACGGATATGGCGGGTGAGGCACAGACGGAATTTGAGGATGCATGCAAGAATGGAAATTATATCAAGGACCAGGCAGACATGTTATGGTTTAAGTCGGACAACGGTTGGAATGATTATACCAGCCCTTATACACGTAGCTGGAACTTGCAGGCTTTATCTGTCACAATGGACAACTTGATGACAAATCTGGGAGGAGTATCTGTTGCAGAACAGCGCCCAGACTTGGCAAGTTATACAAAACCCAATACTTATTTGGGATATAAGTATGACCAACATTTTGTAGGCAATACGGATGATCCTACAAAGCAGTATTGGTTGGATGGTATACCAGCTAATCTGGACCCTCGTGCGTTGAAGATGTTCTGGCTGGTCAATGACACGAAAGCTGAGAATATGATTGATGCATCGAGTAAAGGTACTGCTATTAATCCGGATGGGGGAGAATTGCTTTTAGATGATGAAGGTAAAAACAAAGTACGAGTGACAGGAACTTATACCTGGAATGGAGTTCCTAGTGGTGCTTCTACCAGTTGGTCACCTATGCTTTCCAAGAATAAACTGATTACGACTGCAAGTGGTATCCGTTCTTGTTATCCGCTGTGGGGCAAAGAATATTGCACTGGAGGTGAAGAAGGATTAGGTCGTGTAGTATTCTATGGTGCTTGGGAATCCTATTTCTTGCTGGCAGAAGCGGCTCTTCGTGGATGGAATACTTCTGGTATTTCTGATGAGCAGGCTTATGAAGAGGGCGTACGGGCTAGCTTCAGTTATTTTGGAGTCAGCCAATATGCAGACGCATATCTTAATTCTGAAGAATACAACCGCGTAGGTACTTCTGTGAAGTACACGCATACTGCAGAACCTTCTTCCTTTGAAGCTACTTATATAGACGGATATACAAAGGCTGAGAAGAAAGTTGAGTATCAGTATCCTGTAGCTTCAAAGACCTTGTATGGGAAAGCTTTGAATGATAAGTTGACGAAAATCATCACTCAAAAATATTTGGCGCAGATGCCGTATCTGGTATTGGAAGCATGGGCTGACCAGCGTCGTTTGGGTTTGCCTTTCTTTGATATGACGGCCAATGAAAATATCATGACAGGTTCGGATATGTCTGATTGGACGCCGAAAGCCTGGGAGTCTGGTCAAAGCTGGAAATATTATCCGCAGCGTATGCGTTATCCGATGTCTTTGTTGACTTCCGATGAAGTTGAATATTATCATGCGTTGGAATTGTTGGGTGGTTCGAATACTACAATGGTTCCATTGTGGTGGTCATTGGGATATAATCAGAAATAATCACTAAAAAATAGCCTGACAACCTAATTTGCAGAGGATAAATCTGTATATTTGGGCATTGTTAGGCTATTTTCGTTTTTACTCACAGGGTATTTGAAGAAAAGCCTGGTTTGAGTTCTTTCATGGAGTTTAAGTATAGGAGTTTATTGTTAATTTAAGTCTTTATATTATCATGAAAAATCAATTGTTCGCAGTATTGTTTTTGTTTGGAATTTTGGGGACTTCTGTTTGGGGACAGACACCGGAAAAGGAACAAGTGGATGTACAGAAGGAAAAAAGAATGGAGTGGTTTGCGAATGCCAAATTAGGCATTTTTATCCACTGGGGTATTTATTCAGTAAAAGGGGTTTCCGAGAGCTGGTCTTTTTTCAACAAGTATCTGCCTTATGAGGAATATATGAGTCAGAAAGATGGTTTTACTGCCTCAAAATATGATCCAAAGGCCTGGGTGGATTTGATAAAAGAAAGCGGGGCACGTTATACCGTTATTACGACCAAACATCATGATGGCATGGCTTTGTGGAACACAAAAGTTGGAGAGTTGAGTACCGTAAAGTGTACGCCGGCAAAACGGGATTTAATCGATCCTTTTGTAAAAGAAGTTCGCAAACAAGGGTTGAAGCTGGGATTCTATTATTCGTTGTTGGATTGGTCTCATCCTGATTATCCGAATATGACACGTACTGATGTGCGTTATACGAATGATTCTGTGCGTTGGAAACGATTTGTGGAATTCAACATGGCACAGTTATCGGAATTGAACAAGACGTGGAAACCGGATTTGTATTGGTTTGATGGTGACTGGGAACAAACGGCTGAGGCTTGGAATTCAAAGGGCATTGTAGATTTGTTGCGTTCGGATAATAAGAATGTGATTATCAATTCCCGTATCCAAGGTTATGGCGATTATGCTACTCCTGAACAGGGTGTTCCTATTGTGCGTCCTCAGGATAAATACTGGGAGTTGTGTATGACGATGAATGACTCGTGGGGGTATCAGCATACGGATACCAATTATAAGTCTCCTTTTATCTTGT
This sequence comes from uncultured Bacteroides sp., assembly GCA_900551445.1. Classification (GTDB taxonomy): domain Bacteria; phylum Bacteroidota; class Bacteroidia; order Bacteroidales; family Bacteroidaceae; genus Phocaeicola. Next base: position 5,962 of record URWA01000002.1, read on the forward strand.
TGCGTACGTTTGTCGACTGTCTGAGTATGGGAGGAAATCTGTTGCTGGATATCGGTCCGAAGGAAGATGGAACCATCCCTGAGGAGCAAGTGGCTATCTTAAAGGAATTTGGCCGTTGGACCAAGAAACATAAAGAGGCTATTTATGACACTCGTGCAGGTATCCCGACGGAACATTTTCAAGGATATACTACTTTGAATAAGGGTGGAGATATTCTGTATCTGTATTTGCCTTACAAGCCTAACGGACCGATAGAAGTCAAGGGATTGATGAATAAGGTAAACCGGGTGTGGGTAGTGGGCAATGGAGCCATGTTGTCTTACAAGGTTTACAATAAGAACTATTGGAGTGAGGTTCCCGGTAATCTGTATATTGATGTGCCCGATCGTGTGCTGGATCCGCAGATAACGGTTGTGGCCGTGCTGTTGGATGGACCAGTTAAATTGTATCGGGGAGCGGGGCAGGTGATTGAAAGTAATTAATAAAAACAGGACATGAGGAAACAAGTAATATGTAGTTTGTTTGCATTGTTGGTAGTGGGACAACTTTGGGCGCAGAATTTATATACAAGATACGAGCGTATGCTTACGTTGCCCGAAGGTTATGTCTGCTATCGTACAAATGGAAAAATAAAGATTGATGGGAAGCTGGATGAGGCGGACTGGCAGAAGGCGCAGCCCACTTCTTCTTTTGTAGATATAAGTGGAAAGGGATTTGCCAAGCCTTGTTATGATACATCGGCCAAAATGTTGTGGGATGATCACTATCTTTATGTGGCTGCCACTTTGCAGGAAGAGGATATTAAGGCAAAGCTGAGTCAGCGGGATACCATTATTTATTATGATAATGATTTTGAGGTATTTTTAGACCCGGATGGCGATGGACAGAATTACTTTGAAATAGAAACTAATGCAAAGGGAGTGATATTCGATTTGATGTTGGATAAGCCTTACCGTTCAGGGGGTAACTTCCTGGTGCAATGGGATTGTCCGGGATTACAGCTGGCTGTGCATCGCGAAGGAACCCTGAACAAATCGAACGATAAGGACAAGCGATGGACGGTGGAGATGGCTATACCTCATAAGGCGCTGACGGTGAATTTCTCCAACCCGGCTGAGGCAGGGAAATACTGGCGTATTAATTTTTCACGGGTGCAGTGGTTGAAGCCCGGACAGCGGGAGGAAAACTGGGTGTGGATGCCTACGGGACGAATTGATATGCACATGCCCGACCGATGGGGATTCTTGTATCTTTCGGATAAGGTGGTCGGAAAAGGCACAGATGCATTTAAATATCCCTATAACTTAGCTGCTTATAAATTGCTGTGGGCTATGTTTTATGCCCAGTTGGATTATTATGCCAAAGAGAAGAACTATCTGCGCGCCAAAGAGAATTTCTTTTTGACGGATGCTGAATTACAGGATTTGCCTGTGGGTTCGGGAATATCCGTAGAAGCTACCAGTCGTACATTTTGCATGTCAGTAACCGTGCCGGAAGAAAAAGTACGTTATGTGGTGGACCAGAACGGACGGTTTACCTGTGAGGCGATTACTCCCCGACAGGTAAAAAACTGGGTATGGATGCGTATCAATAAAGAGAAGGGTGATGAGTTTTATAAAAACTATTTTGCCTTGATGAAAGAATGTGGCATTAGTGGAGTCATGTTTGAAGGATATGACGAGAATACATACCGGATGTGTAAAGATGCGGGGCTGGAAGCTCATTATTGGAAGTGGACGATGAACCGTAGAGAGGTCCTTTCTACGCATCCCGACTGGTTTGCCGTAAACCGCAAGGGGGAGTCTTGTTGCGATAAACCGGCTTATGTGGATTATTATCGTTTCTTGTGCCCGAATCATGAAGGTGTGGCTGAATATCTGGCTGCCGATTATCTGAAAGAAGCGAATCTGCCTTATGTGGATGGGGTACATCTGGATTATGTTCGTTTCCCGGATGTGGTGCTTCCGGTTAGTTTATGGAAGAATTATGGCATTGAGCAGACAGCGGAATTACCGGAATATGATTATTGTTATTGTGAGGTGTGTCGGAGAATGTTTAAGGAACAGACCGGAAAGGATCCGTTGGATTTGAAATATCCGATGGAAGACCAGTCGTGGATAAACTTCCGCTTGGATGCCATTACGCGTGTGGTGGATAAGATTACGCAGACTCTCAAGGCAGAAGGAAAACAAATCTCTGCAGCCGTATTCCCCGGTCCGTCGATGGCTCGTAAGATGGTGCGTCAGGATTGGGGCGAATGGTCACTCGATGCCTATTTCCCGATGATTTATAATGGCTTTTATTATGAAGGACCGAAATGGATTGGACGTTCGGTGAAAGAAAGCGTAGAGACCGTGCACGGGAAAGCCAAAATTTATGCAGGGCTGATGTTCCCGGATATTAAAAATACATTCGAACAGGCGTTGGATGAAGCTTTTAACAACGGTGCTTCAGGTGTTTCTTTCTTTGATGGGCCAGATGAGGAATACCTTCATAAGTTTAAGGCCTATTTGGAGAAGAGAGGTTTTGAAGTCGTAAAATAATCATTTATAAATATATGAAGATAGTTAGTATGTTTGTTTCCTTGTTCGTGGCCATGAATATCTATGCGGCAGGACATAAGGAACTTCCGGCCAAGGGCGATTTAAACTTGGCAGTGTTTAATAAGGAAAATATCCATTTCGCACCGGATATGTATCCCAATTACGCTGAAGCTGATACCAATGGCGTCATTCACCTGGTGAACGGACGTATTATTCTGAAGAAGATTCAGATACCCGATTACCAACGGGATGTAACGGTCAGTGTGAAAGTAACGTTGGCTTCGAATGGCGACCGCTGGGATAAGTCGGGTTCTTGCTTCGTGATTCCCAAACATTCAGCCATCAATCTGTTGAGTATTGCGCAGGGAAAAAAGAAGTTTCCGGAAATCGACAGCTTGAAGTTGGAGAATATGGTAGGAATCGTTCCTGGAAAAGATTACTTGCCTACGATTGAACTGATGCGTTTCATGACGCCTTTCGGAGTGGGACATTTCAGTGAGAATGACGATTCGTTGTCCAGCAAGCGTCGTCCGGTCTATATTCCCAAATGGGAGAAATGTGTACAGTGGGAACAGGATATCACCGATTTGTATTCGGCGTTGAAAGGAGAAGCCTATGTCGGTATTTTTATTGATACTTGGACAAAAGAAGGTTATGTGGCCAGTATGGATTTGAAGATAAAGGAGACTCCGGTCACCTGCGAAAAACTGGTACGCCGTCATGTGGAACCCTTGATGAATACAGTGTACTATATCGGACAGACGTATCCGGATATTTTCGCCCGCAAATCTGTTTCTACCGATTTTGTGTTACCGGAAAATGCAAAGAACGTACGTCTGAAATACATTGTCACCGGCCATGGAGGTCATGAAGGAGGAGATGAATTTGTGCAGAAGCGGAATATCCTCTCTGTGGATGGAAAAGAGGTGTATAGTTTCGTTCCTTGGCGGGATGATTGCGCTTCTTTCCGTCGTTTTAATCCGGCTACGGGAGTATGGTTGATCAAACGTCTGGCAGCTTATATCAGTGAGGAGGGCTATAAGACCAAAGAAGTGGAAGAACCTTTGGCCTCTTCCGATTTGTCTCGTTCTAACTGGTGTCCGGGTTCGGATGTGACACCGGAGGAAATAAGTTTGAAGGATTTGAAGGCCGGCAAGCATACCTTTACGGTAAGTATTCCTGAGGCACAGCCTGCAAGCGGTAATGAATTGAACCACTGGCTGATTTCCGCATATCTGGTGTGGGAAGAGTGATTCTTTGAAAAATATCTGTAGATTTCTTGGCAAAAAAATCCGCCGGCTAACTCTTTACAAGGTTGGTCGGCGGATTTTTCCTTTTCGGCAGGATTGTGTTATTGTGGCTCTGTTTTAAACGGTATATTGTGTGTGGCCTTTGAAGGCAATGTCAGAATGCGTTTTCCAAAAGTCGCACTTTCTACCTGGGGCAGTTTACGGAATTGGGAAACCATGCTCCGGCTGAGGCTTGCAGATGCCGTGCCTTCATCGTATGTACGTCCGGCTTCGATGAGTGCCTGCTTTAACAGCGGTTCGTTCACATCGCCTATGACATAAGGCAGGAGCGGGTCGTCTTCAATTTTAATATCAGGGGTCAGGCCGTCGGGCATGCAAGGTGTTTCGCCTAGTGCGTTCTGATAAATACTGATCATGACATAAGCTCCCCAATTGTTAAGTTCAGCCGGTGTTTTCACATAGAAGTCTTTGGCTGGGAGTAAGGCTCCGGTACAGTATTTCCCGTGAGACTGGCTTCCGATAAGTTTTATCTGCGTGTAAGGCATCAATCCTCCCAAAAGGGCTTCCGAAGCAGATGCCGATCCGGAACTTATCAGGCCATAAACTTTTTCCAAACCGATATTGGCATCTTTGGTACTCACTTTGACGGTTTGATTTTGATCCTGATACTCAAAATCAGTTTCAAAACGAGATTCCAAATCCATGCCTTCTTGTTGGTAATATTGAGTCAGGGCTTTGTTGTAAACTTCTTTTTCAAAAACTTCTTTGTTGGTTACTGCGCTTTGGGGAGCGAATAGAGAAGCCAGCACCTGTTCTGTTGTCACATATCCTCCTCCATTGTAGCGTAAGTCCAGAACGAGTTCTTTGATTTGTTCTGACTTGAATTTACGGCTGATGTCGATGAGCTGAGGGATAGAAGCAAGGTCAAAACTGGTGTAGGCCAGATAACCTACCTTTTTGCCGTTGAATTCATAGATGGAATCACAGATAATCGGATTCTCATACATGGAAACGGCAGTAAGTGATACTTCCTTGTTTTGGGCGTGGATGTAATTGTCCGATTCCAATAATCCAAGCGTGACGGTCAGTGTGCTGCTGTTATACAGGTTCAGGTAATTACTGGAATTAATGATTTTACCATCCAAGGTGAGTAGGATATCTCCTCGTTTGAGACCGGCTTTGGCGGCGGGAGAATCTTTGTGCACATAATTGACCACTCCTACGTAGCGTTCCTCTCCTTCGGAACTTGAGATATCGTATAAGCTCAAATTCCAGCCGAAGGTGGTGACTGTACCGTTTACTTCATTTTCAAAGGAAGCCATATCGTTGGTAAGCATAGACCATTTGTCTATGTATTTTTCCCCTTCATGATATCTTATGCGGTCGAATGTCCCGATAGGGTCGTTGTTGGTTTCAATGATCCATTGGTTCAGGTCATCGCGAATTTCCTCGTTCCACAGATAATAAGTCTCCAAAGCGTCTTTTCCAAACATGTTGGCATAATAGGTTTCATTGGATATGCTTTGAGATGAATCGTCATTCTTATCCTCGTTATTATTGTCGGATTGGTTGGTGGAAGAGTTGTTGTCTTGTGGATCTTCATCCGCACATCCACTGAATGTGACGCTTCCTAATAGGGCAAACAAGAGTACCCACGATAGTTTCTGGCTCATAGTTTAATTTTTGAAGGGTTTGTAAGGATATTAGGTCACAAATATATAAAAAGAGAAGAATAAAGGCAATAAATTGTAGCTTTTTTCATGGATGGAGCCGAAATGTAACAAATTGTCTGAAAGAGGATGCCGGACATAAAAAATCCGCTCCGTATCAGAAATGACTGGATGCATGTGATACGGAGCGGGAAAGTTTAAAATTTATAGTTCAAGCTCAGACCGAAGACTTTGTTGGTGCGATAGTAGACGTCTGTTCCACTGAGTCCGGTACCGTTGTAGCTGGCCACTTCTTTGGTATATTTATCATAGTATGTCCAAAAGTAAGCCACATCGATGCTCCAGGCTTGCGTGAAGTTGATTCTGGCCCCAAAGCCCAACGAATAGGAATCACAATAGAAGCTGGTGTCGGTCTGGAATTCATCACTGAGGCCATAATTTGTCCGTTGATAGCCCCCGCTGACGGTCAGCCGTTTGGTGATGTCCCATTCCAGACCTGCCAGGTATTCATGTGTACCGTGTTTCAGCGTTTTCTGACGGTCGTTCAGCATGCCTGCATGCTTGTCATCGAAGAAATGATATTCTACCGAAGCACGAAGGTTGGGCAGAATTTCGTATCCGGCGGCTACACTCAGGAAGGCAGGAATGTCGCTTGGTGTCTGTTCACCGTCGGCGTAAGGTTTCATGATGGCTTCCGGGGTACCCGCAGGCACTTCCAGTACGTTGGTTTTGTTTTCGATGTTCAGGTTTGTCTTGAATTCATATTTGGCTGCCAGGTTCCAGCGTCCCAGTTTGGCATCTATCCCGAGGATAGGAGTCAGTCCCCATCCGCTTTGGTCACAGTTCAGTTCCAGGTTGGCCAGCTGGCTGCCACCCAGATTTTCTTTCAGGTACGCTTTCAGGTATCCCTCGTATCCACTGCTTACGTAGTTCATTCGTCCACCTGCAAAAACGCTCAGCCAGTCATTGATTTTATAGCTTACTCCCAGTTGCAGCCCGTAAATATATTGTTTGCCGTCCATGGCGGTATTGGTGTCGTACATTTGCGGAGTGACTTTCCCGCCCGTCTGCTGGCTGATCATTCCCATGGCCAGGGCATCAAACATGGGCAGACCGTTGCTGAACGAGGCCTTTCCTCCACCTCCCGTAATCGCGAAGCTGGCAGAAATCACCCAGTTGTCTTTTTTGTAAAGTCCTTGAAAGCTGGGGATGAGAGGGGCAGATGCGGTTCCTTTGTACTGGCGGTTGGTTCCGGCACCGTCCGCTTGTTGGAAAAGTGGAAACGTGGCATTTATTTCGCGTGTCTGATAAGCACTTTGTCCGGTCAGTGACAGATAGAATCCTTCGTGAGACAGGAAGGAAAGTCCGGCAGGATTACTGTACACACCGTCTACATCAATGGAAGCTCCTCGTGCGACCATACGGAGGAAAGCGGCATGCTGGTTGGTATTCGTAAGATAATCTCCCGCAAAGGCAGGGAAAGAAAGACACAGTGTCGCTGCACTGAGGAAAAGAATTTTTTTCATTCGTTTTAATAGGTTGTTTGTTAGAAATAGGTCGCAAAAGTAATCTAAAATTGCGCAGGAACCAATAAAATGTGCAAAATTTATTTTAAATGAAATTGTTTTATTTGAAACTAACAAGAGGGCGGAGGTGATTTCATACCTTTTTCTTCACATCTTGTGCGAAATGTGTATCTTTGCAAAAGTATGCGTTTTTTACTCAATTCTAATCCCTGACGTATGTACACCAATAAAGAAATCTGGCATGTGACCTATCCGATTTTTCTGGGCTTGCTGGCTCAGAATGTGATTAACGTGACCGATACGGCCTTTTTAGGACGTGTGGGCGAGGTCGCGTTGGGGGCATCGGCCATGGGAGGATTGTTGTATATCTGTGTGTACACCATTGCCTTTGGATTCAGCGTCGGCTCACAGATCCTGATAGCCCGTCGTAACGGTGAGGGCAATTACCGGGCCGTGGGACCGGTCATGTGGCAAGGATCCGCTTTCAGCTTTGGGATGGGGGCCTGTTTGCTGTTCTTGATGTATTTCGCGGCCGGACCGTTGATTCGCCTGCTGATTACTTCCGATTCCATTTATGAAGCGACGTATGAATTCTTTGTCTGGCGTATTTGGGGGTTTCTGTTTGCCTTTGTGAATGTCATGTTCCGCGGATTGTATATCGGGATTACCCGTACCAAGGTACTGACCTTGAATGCGGTGGTTATGGCACTGGTGAACGTGGTGCTTGATTACGGACTGGTTTTTGGAGAATTGGGCTTGCCGGAGATGGGGGTACGGGGAGCCGCCTTGGCCTCTGTCATTGCGGAAGCTTCTTCACTGGTCTTTTTCCTGCTTTATACCTATTATAAGGTAGATTTGAAGAAATACGGATTGAACCGTTTCGGACAATTGGATTTGGCGATGGTGATGCGAATTCTGCGTATCTCCTGCTTCACGATGGTGCAGTATTTTCTGGCCATGGCCATCTGGTTTGTCTTCTTCATGGCACTGGAACGTTTGGGACAGCGGCAGTTGGCAATCGCCAATATTGTGCGTAGTGTGTATGTGGTATTGCTGATACCCGTGCAGGCGCTGTCCACCTCGGCCAACACGTTGGTCAGCAACCTGATTGGGGCAGGAGGAGTTTCGGGCGTATTGACGTTGCTGCATAAGATTGCCCGCATGTCTTTTTTGATTATGGTCGTCTGTGTGGCACTTTGTGTCGCTTTTCCTGAAAGTATTTTGTCGGTTTATACCAATGAAGAAGCCTTGTTGCGCGAGTCTGTATCGGCCTTGTATGTGGTGTGTGGGGCCATGTTGATTTCCTCATTGGCCAATGTGTACTTTAATGGCATATCCGGTACGGGAAACACGCAGGCTGCCTTGGTGCTTGAAGTATGTGTGCAAGTGTTCTATGCCCTCTATGTGGTAGGGGTAGGTATGATTCTCCAGGCTCCGGTGGCTATTTGCTTCACTACCGAAGTCATTTACTATATATTGATGCTGACTTTCAGCCTCATTTATCTGAAAAAAGCAAAATGGCAGAATAAAAAGATTTGAGCATACTGATTTTTTTGTAATTTTGCACGCTGGAAAATTTTGATAATAAATAAAAAGCAACATATATGTTCGATAATTTAAGTGAAAGACTGGAACGGTCGTTTAAGATATTGAAGGGTGAAGGTAAAATCACCGAAATCAATGTGGCCGAAACCTTGAAAGATGTCCGTCGTGCCCTGTTGGATGCGGACGTGAATTATAAAGTGGCGAAGAACTTTACCGATACGGTAAAGGAAAAGGCGTTGGGACAGAACGTATTGACAGCTGTCAAGCCCAGCCAGTTGATGGTGAAGATTGTACACGATGAGCTGACCACCCTGATGGGAGGAGATACGGCAGAAATCGAGTTGAAAAACCGTCCGGCTGTCATCCTGATGTCGGGTCTGCAGGGTTCCGGTAAGACTACTTTCTCTGGCAAGCTGGCCCGTATGATGAAGGCCAAGAAGAACCGCAAGCCTTTGCTGGTAGCCTGCGACGTGTATCGTCCGGCTGCTATCGAACAGTTGAAAGTGCTGGGGCAGCAGGTGGAAGTGCCGGTGTTCAGCGAACCGGATAGCAAAGACCCGGTACAGATTGCGTTGAACGCCATTCAGGAAGCCAAGGCAAAAGGTTATGACCTGGTGATTGTCGATACGGCCGGACGTCTGGCGATTGACGAGCAGATGATGAACGAGATTGAAGCCATCAAGAAAGCCATCAATCCGGATGCGACCCTGTTCGTGGTAGATGCCATGACCGGACAGGATGCGGTGAATACAGCCCGTGAATTCAACGAACGTCTGGATTTCACCGGTGTGGTACTGACCAAGTTGGATGGTGATACCCGTGGTGGTGCGGCCCTGTCTATCCGTACCGTGGTCAACAAGCCGATTATGTTTGTCGGTACAGGTGAAAAACTGGACGCCGTAGACCAGTTCCATCCAGCCCGTATGGCCGACCGTATTCTGGGTATGGGTGATATCGTTTCTTTGGTAGAACGTGCACAGGAGCAGTATGATGAAGAAGAGGCTAAACGCCTGCAGAAGAAAATCCAGAAGAACCAGTTTGATTTCAACGACTTCCTGACACAGATTCATCAGATTAAGAAGATGGGTAACCTGAAGGAACTGGCTTCCATGATTCCGGGAGTGGGAAAGGCCATCAAGGATATCGACATTGACGACAATGCCTTCAAGAGCATTGAAGCCATCATCTATTCCATGACACCGGAAGAACGTACACATCCGGAAATTCTGAACGGTACACGCCGTACCCGTATCGCCAAAGGTAGTGGTACCAGTATTCAGGAAGTGAACCGCTTGCTGAAGCAGTTCGACCAGACCCGCAAGATGATGAAGATGGTGACAGGCAGCAAGATGGCCGGTATGATGCAGAAAATGAAGAAAAAATAATTCTTGAAATTGAAAGAATACAGAAGCGGACAGCAGGAATCTTCCAGGAAGAGACTGCTGCCCGCTCTTTTTTTATTCATACAGCAGATATTTTGCACGGATAGCCCGATAGAGTTGCAACTCTTTTTCCCATTTCTGGCGGATTTCCGTTTCGGCCTTTCCTTGCAGGATGTCCTTGCGTACTTGCGAGGTCCCCATCAGCAGATCGAACCATTGGGGACGGGTGAAGAACCGTTTGGCGGCATCCGGATAGAGGGATTGGTAGGCCCGGTAGAATTGGATGACGTATTGCAGGGAAAAGCCTTGAGGGAGCTGGTCTGTTGTACGTAAATCTATTCCGTAGCAGGGGCGGTCGCGGTGCAGGGGATGCTTGTCGAATCCTTCCAGGGCCTTGGGAGTGAAATGGAAGGAAAAGGCTTTGCGCAGGTCGGGTGAGCCGGCTACCTGGAACGGGAACAGGGTACCTCTTCCTACACTCACCGCAGTACCTTCAAACGGGCAGAGGGAAGGATAGAGTGCAATGGAAAGGTCATTGGGAAGATTGGGAGAGGGCTTCACCGGAAGCGAATACGGTTGTCCGTGTTTCCAGCCTTCCACGGGGATGATGCGCAAGGAGCATTGCAGCTGGTGGCCCAGCCATCCTTCCCCGTTGATCATCCGGGCCAGTTCGCCCAGCGTACAGCCGTGAAGCACCGGGATAGGAAGCATGCCCACAAAACTTTTGTAAGCTGTTTCGCGTACCGGGCCGTCTACGTAATCGCATGGATTGGGGCGGTCCAGCACGATCAGTTCCTTATGATTCTCCGCACAGGCTTGCATCACGTAGTAGAGCGTACTGAGATAGGTATAGAACCGGGCACCTACATCCTGCATATCGAAAACCAACACATCCGTACCCGTCAGTTGGGAGGGAAGCGGTTTCTTGTTTTTCCCATAAAGGGAACGGATGGGGACTCCCGTGCGCAGGTCTTTCCCGTCTTTGACACTTTCTCCGGCGTCGGCCTCTCCCCGGAATCCGTGTTCCGGTGCAAACACCTGCACGATTTTGAGGTAGGTAGACAGGGTGTCCAGCAAATGGGTTTTCCCGCAAAGTGAAGTGTGGTTGACAACGAGCGAAACCCGTTTCCCTTCCAGTAGCGGAAGTAATTTATCCAGTTGGTCGGCCCCGTTGCGTACGGTAGCTTGTCCTTGCAGTACCCAAAACCAGAGGCTGCACAGCCCCAGTATGTAATTCCATCGGAATCTTTTCGTGTAACTCATGGATTTTTTATAGATTTGTGAGACTTTTTACAAATATAGCACCTTTATGATGAATCCACTTGCATTGATAGACAAATATTATCCGGTAGAAAATGAGTTGAGACACATTCTGCTGGTACACAGCCGTTCGGTGGCCGACAAGGCACTGGCCATGGCCCGAAAACATCCGGAACTGAATCTGGACTTGAATTTCATTGAGGAAGCTGCCATGTTGCACGATATCGGTATTTTTGAGACCGATGCCGACGGCATTTACTGTTTTGGTAAATATCCCTATATCTGCCATGGTTATCTGGGAGCAGAGCTGGTGGCGCGTGAAGGGTATCCGCGTCATGCCTTGGTGTGTGAGCGTCACACGGGGGCCGGACTGTCCTTGCAGGCTATTCTTAAACAGAACCTGCCGATACCTCACCGCGATATGATTCCCGTCAGCCTGGAAGAACAGATTATCTGTTTTGCCGATAAGTTCTATTCAAAAACCAAACTGGATAAGGAGAAGAGTGTGGAGAAGGCCCGTAAGAGCATCGAGAAGCATGGCGACGAAGGCCTCACCCGTTTCGATGCCTGGTGTAAACTCTTCTTATAGAACTAAAAATACATAAATAAGAAAGGGTTTGGCGTTTATTTATCGGATAATGCTTACTTTTGCACCGCATATTGCGTAAGAAAACGGTAATGACATCATTTAAAAGAACCATATATTTACTGCTATCCTTGTTTGTTTTTGGCTTTTTCTGCTCATTCTATGCCGAAGCGCAGCGCGTGAGAGGAAAACGTATGCGGGGAGGGGACCGAAATTCTGTGACAGCCGATTCTCTTCAGCGGGATTCATTGGCGATGGATTCGCTGGGAATGGATACTTTGGCCGCAGACACAGCCAAGAAGAAGGAGCCGCTGGATGCCCCTGTCATTTATGAGGCCAGCGATTCCATTGTCTTTACCAAGGGAGGCTATGCGCATCTTTACGGGGAAGGAAAAGTCAATTACCAGAACATCGAACTGACTTCGGCAATTATCTCCATGAATATGGACAGTAGTACGGTCTATGCCAGAGGTGTGGCCGATACGACGGGAGTGGAGAGTGGTACGCCGGTATTCAAGGATGGAGAGACCCCGTATGAATCCAAAATTATGCGCTATAACTTCAAGACGAAGAAAGGATTCATCAATAATATTGTCACACAGCAGGGTGAAGGATATGTCACCAGTGAGGAAGGAAAGAAAGGCGCGAATGATGAGATTTACATGCGCCATGGTCAATACACGACGTGTGACAATCATGACCATCCGCATTTTTATCTGAAGCTTTCCATGGCGAAGGTCCGTCCCAAGAAGAATGTAGTATTTGGTCCGGCCCAGCTGGTGGTGGAAGATGTACCTCTGCCCATTGCCGTACCGTTCGGATTTTTCCCGTTCAACAGCAGTTATTCTTCCGGTTTCATCATGCCGACGTATGGAGATGAAATGAACCGTGGTTTCTATCTGCGCGATGGAGGATATTATTTCGCCATCAGCGACAAGATGGACTTGAAGGTGTTGGGCGAAATCTTTACGAAAGGGTCATGGGGACTTTCGGCTGCGTCCAACTATAACAAACGCTATAAATTCAGCGGCTCCTTCAATGCCAGTTACCTGGTGACGAAAACCGGTGAAAAGAATATGCCCGACTATTCAGTGTCGAAGGACTTCCGTATCCAGTGGAGTCACCGGCAGGATGCCAAGGCGAATCCGAACAGTTCGTTCTCGGCCAGCGTGAACTTTGCCACCAGTAGTTACGACCGCTCCAGTTTGAGCAGCTTGTACAATCCACAGCAGTATGCCCAAAATACCAAAGCTTCCAGTGTGAGCTACTCCCGTAACTTCCCGGAAATTGGTTTGAATATTTCAGGTGCCTTCAATATCACGCAGAACACGCGTGACTCTTCTTTGAGCATGACCTTGCCGGATGTCAACATTTCGTTGAATCGTATCTATCCGTTCAAGCGGAAGAAAGCGGCAGGCGATGAACGGTGGTATGAGAAGATTTCTTTGCAGTATACCGGAAGTATCACGAACTCCATCAGTACGAAGGACAACCTGCTTTTCAAGACGCCGCTGACTCAGTGGGAAAATGGTATGCAGCATAAGATTCCGGTTTCGGCGACCTTCAACCTGTTCAAGTACATCAACATCGTACCTTCGTTCAATTACACGGAGCGCTGGTATTTGCGGAAGGTGAAGCAAAGTTACGACCCGAGTCCGGCTTCCAATGACCATGTACGCCGGGACACCATCAATGGTTTCAACCGTGTGTACGACTATAACCTGGCGTTGCAGATGAATACCAAGCTGTATGGTATGTACAAACCGTTGTTCATGAAGAGCAAGGAAATTCAGATTCGTCACGTCTTTACGCCGACAATCAGCTATACCTATACTCCGGATTTCGGTAAGTCGCGTTATGGGTATTATGATACCTATACTTATACCGATGAAAACGGGGAGGTGCGTACAGTGGAATATTCACCGTATGAAGGGGCTGTATACGGTTATCCTGGAAAGAACATGTCACAGAATATCAGTTTCTCGGTGGATAATAACCTTGAAATGAAGATGAAGTCGGACAAGGATAGTACCGGTTATAAGAAAATCAGTCTGATTGACCAGTTGGGAGCATCTCTTTCTTATGATGTGGCTAACAAACGCTGGAGTGACTTGAGCATGAACCTCCGTCTGAAACTGACCAAGAGCTATACGTTCAATATGAACGCTTCGTTCGCTACCTACGCCTATCAGTTTGATGAAAACGGGAATGTAGTGGTAGGCGACCGTACGGAATGGTCGTACGGACGTTTCGGACGATTCCAAGGATACAGCGGTTCGTTCTCTTATACCTTGAACAACGATACCTTCAAGAAACTCTTCGGCAAGAAGGATGAGAACGAAGACAAGAACAAGAAGAAAAAAGGAGATTCGGAAGACGAGGAAGAGGATACGGAGGAAAATGAAGAACAGGAGAATAAATCCAACATGCGAAAAACGGAGAAGGCTTCTGTCGATTCAGATGGTTACTTGGCCTTTAAGTTTCCTTGGAGCATCAGCTTGAGTTACAGTTACAGTATCCGTGAAGACCGTTCGAAGAATATCAACATCAAGAAGATGCGCTACCCCTATTCATTGACCCACTCGTTGAACGTGTCGGGTAACTTCAAGATTGGTAGCCGCTGGAACATGACGTATTCTACCGGATATGATTTTACTTCCAAGGAAATGTCTATGACCACCTTGAACATTACCCGCGACCTGCACTGTTTCAATATGAGCTGCGGATTGGTGTTTGGTCCGTTCACTTCCTACAACTTCTCCATCCGTGCCAACTCCAGTATGCTGACCGATGCCCTGAAGTGGGATCAGCGAAGCAATACGGGTAGTGCCGTTACATGGTATTAATGCAGTAGAAATTCTTCGGCCCGGGCCAGCGTGTCCGGTTTGCCGATGTCAATCAGTTGCAAATCTTCCTTCACGCATCCGCCGAGCTGGACCTGCTGGCAGGTATGCAGGTAAAAATCCATGATGGGAAATTTGCCGTTCCATTGTTCTCCATCCATGTAATGAAACAGCTCCGGTGAAATCACATGAATCCCGCTGAATGCGTATTCGCGGTATTTCCCCGGTTCATATACGAACCCTTCCGGCTTGGTCTGCAGGGTGTCTTTGTGAATCCATCCTTGCAGGCGGTTGTCTACATCGAACAGCAGGTAGCGCGAGGTCTTGCGCGGGCTGACCAGCAGGGTGGCCAGATTCTGGCTCTTCCGATGAAAATCGTAGACTTCTTTCAGGTCGACATTCGACAGGATGTCCACATTGTGTACCAGGAAGGGTTCCGTTCCCGTGAAGAACGTAGCTGCCTTCTTGATGCCGCCTCCCGTATCCAGCAGCTTGTCGCGCTCGTCACTGATGTGGATGGTCAGTCCGAAATCCTGGTTGGCTTTCAGAAAATCGAGAATCTGTTCCCCGAAATGATGGATGTTGATGACCAGTTCGGTAAATCCCGCTTCTTTCAGTTTAAGAATCACATGCTCCAGCATGGGGCGTCCGGCCACCGGCACCAAGGCTTTGGGCATGTGGTCGGTCAGTGGTTTGAGCCGGGTACCCAGTCCGGCGGCAAATATCATGGCTTTCATTTGGCTTTCAGTAATTGGTCTATTTGTTGTTCCCTATGAATCAGGTGTACGTTGATTTTGAACTTCTCATATAGGTGTTCGGCCGTATGCTGTGCGGAATATACCGAGCGGTGCTGTCCACCGGTACAGCCGAAGCAAATCATCAGGTGCGAGAAACCCCGTTCCAGAAAACGTTGTACGTGGGCATCCACCAAGGCATCGGTGTGGCGCAGGAATTCCGTGATTTCTCCGTCTTTTTCCAGAAACTCGATGACCGGTGCATCCCGTCCCGTGAGCGACTTGTACTGCTCGTAGCGTCCGGGATTGTGTACGGCGCGGCAGTCGAACACGTATCCTCCGCCGTTTCCGCTTTCGTCTGTCGGAATTCCTTTCCGGTAGGAGAAACTCATCACCGTCACGGTCAGGTTGCGGCGGTTGCGGACAACGGTAAACTGTTTCAGTTCCGTCATGCGCTGCAACACCTCGCAGAGATAGGGGTATTCCGGGAAGCCTTCCTGCAACAGCTGGCGCAGGTTCTCGATGGCAAAAGGAATGCTTTCAATGAAATGGGCCTTCTTCTCAAAATACCCTCGGAATCCGTAGGCACCCAATACCTGCAGCGTGCGGAACAATACCACATGGCGCAGGTGCGACAGGAATTCCGTTTTTTCGATTGGCTTGTACGGGCGAAGGGCGTCCAGGTACTCGTCTATCAGTTCTTGGCGGAGGCTGTCCGGATAATTGGCTTTTGCCTGCCAGAGGAAAGAAGCCACGTCATAATAAATCGGTCCTTTACGTCCTCCCTGAAAGTCTATCAGGTAAGGTTCTCCGTCTTTCACCATGATGTTCCGGCTTTGGAAGTCGCGGTACATGAATACAGGTTGGGTTTCCATGCTTCCCATCAGGGTCTGGCAGAGGGCATCGAAGTCATCTTCCAGCAAATCCTCCCGGAAATCTACGCCCGTCGCTTTCAGAAAACAATATTTGAAGTAGTTCAAGTCCCACAGGATGCTTCTATGGTCAAAATCTACTGCCGGATAGCATTTTCCGAAATCCAGCCCCTTCGCCCCTTCAAACTGCACGCGGGGCAACAGCCGGATGACCTTTTTCAATAGGTCTCGTTCCGCTTCGTCAAACTCTCCCGTCTCTCTTCCGTGGGCGATGAGCTGGAACAGGGAATCCGTGCCCAAATCATCCTGCAGGTAGCAGAGCCCGTCGTCGGAAACGGCATGCACTGCCGGCACGGGTAAATGCTGCGCCTGGAAATGATGCGACAGGTAGATGAAGGCTTCATTCTCTTCATGCGAAGTACCGCACACCCCGATAAGGGTCGGGCTGCCCTTCAGACGGTAATAGCTTCGGTTGGAGCCGGCTCCCGGCAGTGCCTCTATGCTTTCAGGGGCATGTCCGGTCAGTCGGCTGTATAGGGTTTCAAGTATTTGAGTCATGTAGTTGATACGTTAAGATTGCGGATTGAGTTTTTCGGCCAGGTATTGCCCCGTATAGGAAGCCGCACATTTAGCCACCTCTTCCGGTGTACCGGCCACTACCAGGTTGCCTCCCTTGTCGCCTCCTTCCGGTCCGAGGTCGATGACATAGTCGGCACACTTGATGACATCCAGGTTGTGCTCGATGATGACCAGGGTATGTCCCCGGCTGATGAGGGCGTCGAAGGCCTCCAGCAGTTTCTTGATGTCGTGGAAGTGCAGACCTGTGGTCGGTTCGTCGAACACGAAGATGGTAGGCTGTGCCTTTTCGATGCTGAGGAAGTAGGCCAGTTTCACGCGCTGGTTTTCTCCTCCGGAAAGGGTAGACGAGGACTGTCCCAGCTTGATGTAGCCCAGTCCCACATCCTGCAACGGACGCAGTTTCTTGACAATCTTCTTCTGGTTGTGTTCCGTGAAGAACTCGATGGCCTGGTTGACCGTCATTTCCAGTACGTCGTAAATGTTTTTCCCTTCGAACTTCACTTCCAGCGTGTCGTTCTTGAAGCGTTTGCCGTGGCACGATTCGCACTCCAGCACCAGGTCGGCCATGAACTGCATTTCGACTGTCACCGTACCTTCTCCCTTACATTCTTCGCAGCGTCCGCCTTCCGTGTTGAACGAGAAATAGCCTGCGCTGTATCCCATCTGCTTGGCCAGCGGCTGGTCGGCAAACAGCTTCCGGATTTCATCGTACGCCTTGACGTAGGTCACCGGATTGCTTCGGGAAGATTTTCCAATCGGATTCTGGTCTACAAACTCGATGTCGTTCACCTGATGGATGTCGCCGCCCAATGAGACAAATTCGCCCGGGCGTTCGCTCGATTCACTGTATTCCCGCTTCAGGGCTTTGTAGAAAATGTCGCGCACCAGCGTACTCTTTCCGGAACCGCTGACACCCGTCACCACCGTCATCACGTTGAGCGGGAAGCGTACGTCGATGCCTTTCAGGTTGTTCTCGCGGGCCCCCTTGATTTCGATGTAGTTGTTCCACGGGCGATGGCTGGCAGGAGGGTCGATGGTTTCTTCTCCCAGCAGGTATTTCACGGTATAGCTGTCGCTGCCTTTGTGCAAGTCTTTCATATCGCCCTGATATACCACCTGTCCGCCCAGTCGTCCGGCTTTCGGACCGATGTCGATGATGTAGTCGGCTGCGCGGATGATTTCCTCGTCATGTTCCACCACTACCACCGTGTTGCCCAACTGTTGCAACTGGCGCAGCACCTTGATGAGGCGGGTGGTGTCGCGGCTGTGCAGTCCGATGCTCGGTTCGTCGAGGATGTATAACGACCCCACCAGACTGCTTCCCAGCGAGGTTGCCAGGTTGATTCGCTGACTTTCCCCTCCGGAGAGTGAGTTGCTCAACCGGTTCAGTGTCAGGTAACCCAATCCCACATCCGACAGGAAAGTCAGGCGGTTCTTGATTTCACTCAACAACCGTTGTGCCACGAGGGTGTCGTGGGCATCCAAGGTCAAGGTACGGAAAAACTCCTGCAACTGGGTAATCGGCATTTCCACCAGTTCCGAGATGTTCTTTCCGCCTACCCGCACGTAGCTGGCTTCCTTTTTCAGCCGGCTGCCGTGACAGGTGGGGCAGGTCGTTTTTCCGCGGTAGCGGGCCAGCATCACGCGATACTGTATCTTGTATTGGTTTTCCTCCAGCATCTTGAAGAAAGAGTCGATACAGACCTTCTCTCTCGGTCCGTGCCAGAGGTAATCCTTCTGTGCCTGTGTCAGTTCGTAGTACGGCGTGAAGATGGGGAAATCGTGGGCCGGCGCTTCCCGCAGGAACTCGTTCAGCCATTCTCCCATTTTCTCGCCTCGCCAGCAGAGCACGGCCCCGTCGTACACACTCAGTGCCCGGTTGGGGATTACCAGATGTTCATCGATGCCGATAATCTTGCCGAAGCCTTCACACGTAGGACAGGCTCCCAGCGGAGAGTTGAACGAGAACATCTGGTCGTTCGGTTCTTCAAACTTAATGCCGTCAGCTTCAAATTTTGTGCTGAACACATGCAGGCGGGTGTCGTCCGACAAGTAAAAACGGAGCATGCACGTGCCGTCGCCTTCGTACATGGCCGTTTCGGCAGAATCCGTCAGTCGGCTGATGGCATCCTTGCTGTCGTCGCAGCTCATACGGTCGACCAGCAGATACACCTTGTCGCTCTCGTGGTAGGTGTAGTCTTCAATGCGTACCATCTCGCCGTCCACCTCCAGTCGGGTGAATCCTTGCTTCATGTCCATGTCCAGCTGTTCCGCCACGGTTCTTCCGTCGCGGGGAAGGATGGGGGTCAGCACCGTGTAGCGCGTGCCCTTCGGATACGACAGCATGCAGTTCACGATGTCTTCCACGCTGTCCTTCTTCACCAGTTGTCCGCTCACGGGCGAATAAGTCTTTCCCACCCGTGCGAAAAGCAGACGCAGGTACTCATAAATTTCGGTCGATGTGCCTACGGTAGAACGCGGGTTGCGGCTCGTCACCTTCTGTTCGATGGCGATGGCTGGCGGGATACCCTTGATAAAGTCACATTCCGGTTTGCTCATACGTCCGAGAAACTGGCGGGCGTAGGCAGACAGGCTTTCCACATAACGTCTTTGCCCTTCGGCATACAGCGTGTCGAATGCCAGCGACGATTTTCCCGAACCGGACAGTCCGGTAATGACTACCAGCTTGTTGCGGGGGATACGTACGTCGATGTTTTTCAGGTTATTCACCCGGGCACCCTTTATGGTAATAAAATCATTTTCTGACATGTGTCTCTTCTTGTTAGATGAACGTGCGAAGTTACGAAAAATAGCTGGAATTATCAAAGCGAATACTTCCGGACGGAAAGAAGTCTTTTACGTTTTGCGGTGCGGAGCCGTACGTTTTCCTTGCGCGAAACGTAGGTTTCCGCATCGGGAAACGTAGGTTTCACGCCGGGAAAACATAGAAAGTGCTTTGAGGTGGAGAGAAAGAGGTAGGGGCGTTTGGAAAATAGGTTTATAATTCTTCTGTCACCCATCTTTCGATGCTGCGTGTACGGTGGCTGAAGTTCACTCCCAGTTTGTAGACTTTTCTCGTATCGTTGGCAAAGGGAAGTGCATATTGTTTGTCATTGATTTGCTTTAGCGCTTCCTCCGCGCTTCCGTCCAGTTTGAACTCCATGACATAGATATACTGCTCTGTTTTCACTACCAGGTCAATGCGGCCTTCCGAGGTATGGTATTCTGCCTGAGTATAAAAGCCTAACAGTTTGAAGACAATAAACAACACATTCTGATAATGTAATTCCAAATCACGTACCAGCTCATAGGGAGTGTCTGCAAAGAAGCTTTGCAGACGTTTCATGAAAGCGTCTATATCTCCGTTTCGGACCTCTTTTACGAAACACATGAGTTCAAAGGACGGATTGCCGGAAGGCATATAGGCATAGCAAGGCAGCAAGAAGCGGGTAAATCCTTCTGCCACTTCCTTGTTGGGGAATCCCAGTTTATACACCTTGAATTCTTTGTCGTATCCTTTAATGGTGAGGTATCCGCTTTGGTAGAGAATGGGAACGGGGTTGGCCTCCATAGTGTCAATGCTTCCCAATGAATCGGCGGTGGCTATTTCTTCCGTAAGCCGTTGCAAATTATATTTGCTGCGTTTGATTAATTCTACGAGGAAAGTCGGTGTACCTGTTTCAAACCAATAACTTCCGAATTCTCTGCTTTTCATGGCGTTAAGCAGACTGAAAGGATTGTATATGTCTTCCGACCGATAGGCAAAATGGTATCCGTCATACCAATCTTTCAGTTGGTGACAAGTTTCCGTATAGGTCAGTGCGTTGTTGTCGGCCAATAGCTCGATGTCTTCTGCAAAGACTTCCGATAATTCTTTTTCTGTGATTCCGCATAGATTGTTGTACATGGACTGTAAGGAAATGTCTTCCAGGTTGTTCAGGTCGCTGAATACACTGACCTTACTGAATTTTGTCACACCTGTCAGCAGAGCGAACCGGAGGTACTTGTCGCAGGTCTTCAATACTCCGTAGAAAGCTTTCAGTGCGTTGCGGTAATTGCAGAGAAGGGGCTCGTTACCGATGGCCTGCAACATCGGTTTGTCGTATTCATCTACTAATACGACTACATTTTTTCCCGTAGTACGGCTGATTTTTTCTATCAGGTAGGCAAAACGTTCTTCCGGTGCCCGATTCTTTTTCTCATCTCCATAGATTGCTTCCCAACTTTCCAGATGTTGGTTGAGTATGGCATAAAGAGAAGCTTCATCCTCGTATCTCCGGGCATTCAGGTCGAGATGCAGTACGGGATAGGCTGTCCATTCTTTTTCCTTTTGTTCCATGGCAAGGCCTTTAAACAGCTCTTTTTTACCTGAAAAATAGGCTTCAAGTGTGGAGAGAAGCAGACTCTTTCCGAAGCGTCGGGGACGGCTCAGAAAGTAGTATTTGCCACTGCTTACCAGTTGGTAGATCAATGCCGTCTTGTCTACATAGCAGTAGCCGTTTTTACGTATCTCTTCAAAACTTTGTATGCCTACCGGATAAATCTTGCTCATACTTTTAGGATTGTTGGTTCAGGTAATGCAAATATAAGTTTTTTCTTTCTTAATTCTTATATGAAATGTATCCGCTGTGAAGTTTCTAAAAGTGTATCCTATTTAAAGAATGTATAAAAAACTGTCCTTGTGTTTAAATATAATAAAAAACGGGCCCTTTCATAGTGGTAAACTTTCGATTCTGAGTTTTCTTAAAAATGCGAATCTATCAATCACACTTGGACATGGACATCAATACAAAAATATTCAGAGAGCATTTCCTTCAATATTACCGTCCGCTTTGTCTGTTCGCACTTCATTACCTGAAAGATATTGATGATGCGGAAGATACGGTACAGGACTGTTTCATGGAACTGTGGAGACGGAAGGACAGGGGAATGGACGCAAGTGGCCTTAAATCGTACCTGTACTCCATGGTAAGAAACCGCTGCATAGACATTTTGAAAAAAGATTCATTGATTGACAGCAACGTGCAGCCTTCCGACCTTGAAGAGGTCCTTTCGGACGAAGAATGTGAAGAATGGGCTTACGATGAGGCCCGTATGTGGACGGCCATAGACTCTTTGCCGGAAAAGTGCAGGGAAGTGTTTCTGCTGGCCAAGAGGGAGGGGTTGAAATACGAAGAAATAGCCGTCAGATTGCACATCTCCGTCCATACGGTGAAGAACCAGATGAGCAAGGCGATTAAAACCGTGAAGGCAGGAGTGCAAAAGGTGTATCTGTTCTTTTTCGGATAATTTTTTTGTTTCCGGCATAGGATTTTCTGCCGGACATTCAGTATTAGCTAAAAACACATTCAATCATGAAAGATAAAGAAGAAAGAAAACTCCAGTTTGTCCTTCGGTATTACACATACGGGAAACTGGATACCCAAAAGGCCTTACGAAAAATAATGGGTGAGAGACAGTCCCATCCGTCCGTCAGGCGCTGGCTATATTTTTCGGGTATAGCCGCGGCGATATTCCTTTGTATCGTGGGGTATCATACCCTGTGGAATGGAAAGGAACCTCATACCGTGTGTCTCACGGCAGAGGCAGGAGTAACCCGGCATTTTCTGCCGGACAGTACACTGCTCGTCCTTTCCCAAGGGGCTACGGTATCATACGATGCGGATACATACGGAAAAGAATGTCGGGCGGTGAACTTGTCCGGGAAGGTGTATTTTTCCGTCCGCAGGAATGTGCATGCTCCTTTCCTGGCCACGAGCAACTATGCCCAGGTGAAAGTGCTGGGTACCGAGTTTGAAGTGGACGAATCCAGACAGGACACGGCTACCCGTGTGTATGTAAAATCCGGTAAGGTGGTGTTCAAGGCCCGATACGGCAAAGACGGGATTATTCTTACGAAAGACATGTGCGGCATGCTGACTCATGGCGATGAAATGCCGGTGGTGAGCCGTCCGGCCTTTCCCAATCCGTCGGCATGGGCGACAGGTAAATTCGTTTACCGGAACACCCCGATTGAAGAGGTACTCAAAGAACTGTCCCTCTATTATGGCACACCACTGTATTCGTCGGCACATTACCGGACGATTACCGGAGAGTTCAAGACGGATAACTTGGAGGAAATCATCGCGTTGATTGAAAAGACACTGGATATAAAAATCACAAAGAAAAGCAGATGAAGACACGCATCCTATCTTTATTTTTTCTGGCTTCCTTGATGAATGTCTTATCCCTGCATGCACAGCATCGGGTCACTGTAGAAGACCTGATGGAACAGGTGAAGCAAGTCTATCCGGTCAGCTTTGTGTACGATGCTTCTATCAAGCATGACATTCCGTATGCCGGTAAGCATCTCGATATGCACAGTCTGGAAAGTGCCCTTGCTACCCTGTTCGAGCATACGGGTATCCGATGGGAAGTGAACGGCGAGTATGTGATACTTAAGAAACTGTCTTCCTATACGTTAAGCGGATACGTCTATCAGGAAAACGGAGAGACGGTAATCAATGCCACCGTGTGGGATATGACCTCCCATACGGGGACACTGACCAACGAGCATGGTTTTTACAGCCTGACCTTGAGTGAAGGAACCCACAAAATCCGATTCTCGCACATCGGTAGCGGAGAACTGATGGAAGAGATTACGTTGAAGGGAAATAATACAAAAAATATTTGGCTGAAATCGGATTACCGAATCGAGGAAGTGGTCGTGACCGCCGATTTGAATTCTCCTTTATACACTACCCAGACAGGGAAGGTGTCGCTTACGGCAAAGGATTTTGTGAACGGAAACAACTTTATGAGTTCGCCCGATGTGGTGAAGAAACTTCAAAGTCTCTCGGGAGTGGCCAGCGGGACGGAACTTATCTCCGGGTTGTACGTGCATGGCGGCAATAACGATGAAAACCTGTTTCTGCTGGATGGTACTCCCTTGTATCAGGTGAACCATGCCGGAGGACTGTTTTCTACATTCAATACGGACATTATCAAGAATATAGATTTCTATAAGAGTGGCTTCCCGGCCCGCTACGGCGGACGGCTTTCTTCAGTGGTCGATGTACGTACCAATGACGGAAACATGAAGGAGTACCGGGGCAGTTTCACGCTGGGACTTCTGGAAGGCAGAATACAGTTTGAAGGACCGATTGTGAAGAACCGTACTTCGTTCAATGTGGCCCTGCGCCGTACGTGGATGGACTTGCTCACGGCTCCGGCTCTTGCCATCATAAACTCCAGTCGTCGGAACAAGCAGAATCTGCGGTATGCGTTTCATGACTTCAATGCAAAGGTAACCCATATCTTTTCGGAAAAAAGTCGTGCGGATATCAGCCTTTATTCGGGAAATGACCTTTTCAAGTTCAGGCATAAAGAATACCTGTTTGCCCCGGAGCCGACCAATGTAGACAAGTTCACTCTACAGTGGGGAAACTTCACTGCATCCGCCAACTGGAAATACATTTTCTCGCACAAGATGTTTGCCAATATTACCGGGGTCTATACCCATAATCAGTCGAACTTCAATTACCTGAGTGAAGAGCGGTTGGGGTATATTGAAGGAACGAAGGGAGCCATCGTAAAAGAGCAGCGCAATCGTTCCACCATCCATGATTTCGGCTACCGGATGGAGTTTGACTATCGCCCGAATGTGTGGAATCACATCCGTTTCGGCTCCAATTATATGCACCATCTTTTTGTGCCCCAGAATTATTATTCCAAGTATGACGATGCTTCTCAAAACGCGCTGACCAACCAAATCTCCAGCCGGTATAAGAGCAATGAATTCACGCTTTATGCAGAAGATGAGCTGTCGATAGGCAAACGCGTGAAGCTGAATGGAGGGATACATTACACACTGTTTGGCATATCGGGTACGAAATATCATTCGATAGAGCCGCGTGCGGCAATCAACCTTAGACTGTGCGACAATGCCAGTCTGAAGGTTTCGTACACGGAGATGAGCCAGTTCATGCACCAGCTTTCGGCCACTTATCTGAACCTGCCCACTGATTATTGGGTGCCTTCCACCGCGCACATTACGCCGATGAAATCGCAGCAATATGCCGCAGGAGTCTACGGCAGACTGCCGTATGGCATCCGGTGGAGTCTGGAGGGATTCTATAAGACCATGGACAACCTGATAGAATATGACGGCAGAAGTGGCATGCTCAATCCGGCAGCAGACCGGTGGGAGAATGAGGTGAGAACCGGAAAAGGGAAAGCCTACGGGATGGAGACCGATGTCAGTTACAGCCATGGGAAGACCTCGGTCGATGCCTCCTACACCTTGTCGTGGAGCAAGCGGTATTTCCCGGACTTCTATCCTGCATGGTATCCCGACAAGTTTGACAACCGGCATAAATTCTCCGTACATATCTCGCATAAGTTCAATGACCGGATCGATGCATACGCCTCGTGGAACTACCGGAGCGGGAACCGTATTACCCTTCCGTCGCAGCAGGTGGATACTCCTGTCCTACCGGGAGTGGAAAGAACGGATGAAGGGATGCTGGTGTACGAGATGCCCAACAATGTCTCCCTTCCGGCCTATCACAGGTTGGATGTAGGGATTAACTTCCGTAAAACCACGAAAAGAGGGTTCGAGCGCATCTGGAATGTCAGCCTGTATAATGCGTATTGCCGGATGAACCCGCTTTATGCCACCGTACAGCAAAATCCGGACGGTACGTTTGTGGGGAAAGCTCACGGAGTGTTTCCTGTCATACCGTCCTTCAGTTACACACTTAAATTTTAAATTCGTATGAGATACAGAATGTGGTTTATCCTCTTAGGAGTCTTTGTATGCCAGTCGTGTACGCACGACTTCAGTCTGAAAGAAATGGGTGCCGAGAGCAAGGCCGTGCTTTTCTGCATGCCTTTTACGGGGAGTGATACGACCTTGATACAGGTGGCCCGGAGCCGGGTGATTCACCGCCAGGAGGCGAGTACAGACGGCAAGCCTACGCTGGTGTTCAAGCTGAACGGAGAGGAGAAGGCGATAAAATACACGGAAACAGCTACCGAGTTGCTTCCGGCTCAGTCGTATTATGTGTTGGGCAGGCTGAAAGAAGATGATCGTATCGAAATGGAAGTCTCGTATTCCGATTTGCCGCTTGCCAAGGCACAAACGGTGATACCGAAGGCCTTTCCATTGGAGAAACTGGAGGTGGGGCTGACAGACGGCAATTATGGCAGGGGCATACAGTTTCGCATCTCTTTCACCGATACGGCCGGTACGGAGGATTATTATGGGATGAGAGTCATTAAGAAGAAAAAGACGGTGTATTCGATTCCCGAAATGCGGGATACCATACAGTATATGCCTGTAGACCTTGATCTGGAAAAGGAACCGTTGCTTTCGGAAAAGACCGGATTTGATGATGTGTTCGATATTTCGAAAGAGTATTACCGTTATCTGTATTGTTGGGATGACAGCAAGATAGACGGGAAGAGCTATATGCTGAAGGTAGGTACATATTACGATCCCGGTTATGAAGATGAAGAGCAAAAGGAAACCATCGCGTATAAAATCTATTTGTACAAGCTGTCGAAAGAAATGTACACTTACCTGCAATCGCTCAATCGTATCCAAAACAATGATTTGGGAAAATATGGATTGGCTCCCATCCGCAGCCATTATACCAATGTGGAAAACGGCATCGGACTTTTAGGAGGATGCAATGTGTACGAAAGCGATTGGATAAGCTCTCCGAAAGAAAAAGAATGATGATTGATAATGAATTAAAAACCATAAGATTATGAAGACAAGATTTTTACTTACGCTGGCAATATGCGCGTCGTTGTTTGCTTCGGTGCAGGCACAGGAATTCAGGTACGGACTTTCAGGAGGATATAATTATCACTCCACCAAGGAAAACATGCCTAAATCCGGTTTTCATTCCGGATTGAAAGGGGAATATGCCTTCCGTGAGGCGGCGAAAGGGTTGTATGTGGATATGGGACTTATGTTTTCCTCCTACGGCTGGAAAAGCCCTTATTATTATGTGATGAACGAAAATACTTACGAATATGACAGTACACCTTACTATCTTCATATTCCCATTCACTTAGGTTATAAACTGAAGGTCGGGAAGAATGTCAGTCTGTTTCTGGATGCCGGTCCCCACTTCAATGTCGGTCTGTTCGGTCAAATGAAGCAGATAAGCAGCAATTTTGGAGAGCCGGAAGTCGTCAAAACAGTTTCCTCTAATGTGTTTAAGGACGGAACGATGCCTCGCTTCGACTGGGGAGTGGGCTTTCGTGCCGGAGTGGAGATAGCCCGCCATGTGCAGATAGCCATAGGATACGACTGGGGCATGACGAAGACTTATCAGCATAATCCGGACACCAAGTTCAGAACGTTTGTGGCTTCGTTGACGTATTATTTTTAGGGAGAATGAAAAATAATCGCATACTGTTTCCACACCGGACGGACAATGAATCACCAGAGTGCGTCTGAATGTGAAATGTGGCGACTAAATATGGATAATCAGTAGAAAACCTGGTAAAATAGATACTTTCTAATCATCTGTTTTACAATATAATTCTTATATTTGTATTGTATTCACTAACATAGCCAACGGTATGAGCATCAGAATGTTTTTAATTACAGTATTATATTGCATTGCAGGCAGTGTATATGCTCAGGAAGATATCTCCGGACTGAAGAAAGATAGTCTGAAGACAATATCGAATGAATATTTAAATAGTGAAAATCCGACGGTGAAACCATTCGCTGTAAAAGAAAAGATGCCGGAAATAAAATCAGAAACGGATACTCCTCAAATGGAGATTCAGGAAATAAGGTATCCTCGCCCATTTTATATGCCTTACTACACAAATCCTTCTCCGATGTTCTACGGTGATTACAGCACAAATGGGAAGATTGCTCCGAATCTGTACGGCTATGGTTCACAATCTACATTACCCGGAATTGGACGAATCAACGAAGCCTCACTGATGTACCGGTATGATATAAACGACTTTTGGGAAATTCAGGGAGGAGTGAATATGACAAAGTATAATTTCCCATTCAGTACGGGTCAGGCTTTCGGTGCGGCAGGAGCCCTCATCTACAGACCAACCGACAAATTGAGCTTCAGAGCCTTTGGCTCATACGCTCCCACAAGTGCCTACGGGTTTTACATGAACCGTTACGGGGGGACTATCGGCTATGAGTTCAACGATCGTTGGGGAGTGGAAGTGGGCGTTGAAAGAATATACGACCCTATGAGAAGAAATTGGGATACCCGCCCTATAGCAATACCTTACTATAAGTTCAATAAGACCAAGATAGGTCTGGATGTGGGAGGTATTCTGTATGAAATAGTAAGAAGTGTTAAATTTAAAAACCAAGGTGGCAATCCTACCATCATGCCGGGACGATAACTATCCACGCTTTATGTGAAGACTGAATATTTTCCTGATTAGCAAATTGCCGGTATTCTTTTCTACAAATTGAAAGGACTATAGCCTTAATTATTCAACGGTATCTGTTTTTAAAGCATTAATTCATTATCTTTGCGACTTAATCGGACAATCGTCCGGAAAGGTAAAAAGGATATGATAAAATTTACAGATATGAAGACTAGACTATTGATGCTGTTTGTCCTGTTGGGAAGCCTGTGGGCAGGCAGCTTGCATGCGCAGGTGCGTTATCCCAAACGGGAGTTCCGCGGAGCATGGATACAGTGTGTGAACGGACAGTTCCAAGGAATGCCTACGGAGAAAATGAAAAAAGTATTGGTGAGCCAGCTCGACAATTTACAGAAAGCGGGTATCAATGCCATCATTTTCCAGGTGAGAGCGGAAGCGGATGCCCTGTATAAATCACCCTACGAACCCTGGAGCCGTTTTTTGACAGGTGTACAGGGGAAGGCTCCTTCACCGATGTGGGACCCGTTGCAGTTCATGATTGAGGAATGTCACAAGCGGAACATGGAGCTACATGCGTGGATCAATCCGTATCGGGCCAAGACGAAAGGAACAGGGGCTTTGTCGCCGATGCATCCTTATAACCAGCATCCGGAATGGTTTGTGCAGTATGCCGGGCAGTTGTATTTTGACCCGGGATTGCCGGAATCCAGAAAATATATCTGCAAGATTGTGCGCGACATTGTGAGCCGTTACGATGTGGATGCCATTCACATGGACGATTATTTCTATCCGTACCCGAATCCGGGAGAGGATTTTCCGGACAATATCAGTTTTGCGGCGTATGGCCGTGGATTTACCCGTCGGGCCGACTGGCGCCGGGACAATGTGAACGTGCTGATTAAGGAGATTCACGAGACGGTACGCGAATGTAAGCCGTGGGTGAAGTTCGGGGTATCTCCGTTTGGCATTTACCGGAACCGGAAAAACGACCCGAACGGAAGTGAGACCAACGGATTGCAGAACTACGATGACTTGTATGCCGATGTGCTGCTGTGGGTGAACAACGGTTGGGTGGACTACAATATTCCGCAGATTTACTGGGAAATCGGTCATCCGGCTGCCGATTATGAGACATTGATTCGCTGGTGGGCACGTCATGCGGCTGCTCGTCCGTTGTATATCGGGCAGGATGTGGTACGTACAGTCTCTAAAGCAGATTTGATGAATCCGAACCAGAGCCAGATACCGGCTAAGTACAATTTGCAGCGTTCTTTGCCTACCGTACAGGGAAGTTGCCAGTGGTATGCGGCTGCCGTGGTGGAAAACAAGGGCCATTATCGGGACATGCTGGTGAAGGAATACCATAAGTATCCGGCGTTGCTTCCTACCTCGCCGTTTATGGACGACAAGGCTCCAGGGAAGGTGCGCAAGCTGAAACCGGTGTGGACGGCAGATGGTTATATCTTGTTCTGGACCGCACCGAAAGCCAAGACGGAAATGGACAAGGCTTATCATTACGTGGTATATCGCTTCGATAAGAAGGAGAAGGTGAATTTGAACGACCCGTCTCACATTGTGGCCATCACGCACGCTGAATTCTATAAGCTGCCGTATGAGGACGGAAAGACGAAATACCGTTATGTGGTGACTGCGCTCGACCGTCTGCACAATGAATCGAAATCCGTGTCAAAGAAAATCAAGCTGTAAAGCGTAGGGCTGTAAAGAATAGAAGTGTTCCTTTTTGTTTATTTTCTGGTCTGTTTTTAGTGAAAATGAACAAAAAGGGACACTTGTTTTTTATATATAGAAAGGTTTAGAGTTTGGTGAATGGAAACATGGCCGAATGGCGAGTCTCCATGTTTCTTTAAATAAATGAATTTGTTTCGAGGGAGACAGAAACTTAACTTAAAGATTTTTGGCTATGAAGAAAACATTATTGACTTTGTTATTGGGCTTGCTGGCCGTTGCGGGTTATTCTCAAGCAAGATTTGACATCCATGGAGGTATGTCAATGGCAAACATTACCAACAGTGAGGCAGATATGAAAGTAGGCTATACGGTTGGATTGGGTATGGATTATGCTTTTAACGACATGTGGTCTTTCCAGTCTGGATTGAACTTTACCAGCAAGGGCTGTAAAGAGAGTGAGGGAGGAGTCGATACAAAGATGAATCCGGTGTATCTTGATATTCCGTTGCTGGCAGCAGTAAAGTTTAATATTACAGAAGGGAATCGCTTTGTGATTAACCTTGGTCCGTACGTAGGATTTGGCTTGGGTGGAAAAATGACTGTCGAAGCTAGTGGGGCAGAAATAGGTACCAAGTTGTTTAAGAAGGTTGGTAACAACGATGAGGCCGTGATGAACCGCTGTGCTGTAGGTTTGCAGTATGGTGTTGGGTTTGAACTGGACGACCATTATTTGATTAACTTGACCGGACAGTATGGATTTACCAATATGGTTAAAGATAGTTTTGCCAATGAAAATAACAAGAATCTGGCTTTCTTGTTGACGGTAGGATACCGGTTCTGATTGCAGATGAATCTGTTGGAGATAACAAGGAATCTATTTGTGATTATATAAAAAATCCTCCTGTTTTTAGCTTTAGTTTGTCTTGAATTCTATGGCTAAAGGCAGGAGGATTTTTATTTTCGTAATTTTAGTCTGAGACTTTTTCTCAGTTTATTATTTGATGTTCTTACGGATTTTGGTCAGGTAGGCATGCATACCTTCCGCATCTTTCCGGCTGATGATGTCCAGCAGTTCGTTCAGTTCCGTGCGGATACCTTCCACTTGTGCCGGGGTACGGGGATTGAACAGGATTTCCTGCAAGAGAAAATCGTCTTCGCTCAGCACACCTTGGGCAATGGCCATGTGGCGCTTGAAGGTGGTACCCGGAGCATCCTGGTGTTTCATGACGGCCGCAAACACGAAGGTCGATACGAACGGGATGGACAAGGAGTAGGCCACGGTTTCATCGTGTTCTTCGAACGTGTATTCAAAGATGTTCAGCTTCAGACGCTGGTAGAAGTCCTTGAAGAAAATCTTGCCCAGATGGTCGCCTTCCTTGATGATGATGGCGTTTTCGGTGCTCAGCTTGTCGAGGTTGGCAAACGTGGGACCGAACATCGGGTGGGTGGACACGTAACGGAAACCGCAGTGCTCGTAGAACTCTTTCAGCCCGGTTTTCACGGAAGCAATGTCGCTGATGATGCAGTCCTTTGGAAGGAGCGGAAGCACCTGGTTGAACGCATCGAGGGTGTATTTCACCGTGGCGGCATTGATGACCAGTTCCGGTTGGAATTCCTTGATTTCATCCAGTTGGGTAAAACGGTAGCAGTTGTACATGAAGCGCAGGCGCTGGGGATTTACATCGTACACAGCCACTTCATGTTCAAAACTCAACACATCAGTAAAGAAGGAGCCCATTTTTCCGGCTCCTAAAATCAATATCTTCATTTCTCGCTCCCGTGCTTATTTGTTGATGATTTCCATTTGCTGACGGACACTTTCTTCGTGAATCAGCTCGAATACCTGTTTGATGAAATCCGGGTCCATTCCGCAAAGTGAGCCTTGAGCACCTCGCTTGTCCAGAATCTCGTTGTAACGTCCGGTCTGCAGGATGGTCATGTTGTGTTCCTTCTTGAAGGTTCCGATTTCCCGGCACACCCGCATACGTTTGGCCAGGATGTCCATCAGTTCGTTGTCACATTCATCAATCTGGCGGCGCAGTTCGTTCAGGTTTTCCGTGGTCTGGTGTTCTGAACGGATTACGAGCAGGTTCAGAATGTAGTCGAGGATGTCGGGTGTTACCTGCTGGGCGGCATCACTCCATGCACATTCCGGATTGCAGTGTGATTCGATGATGAGTCCGTCAAATCCCAGGTCCATGGCCTGCTGGCAGAGCGGAGCAATCAGTTCACGCTTTCCGCCAATGTGGCTCGGGTCGCAAAGGATAGGCAGGTTCGGAATACGGCGACGCAGTTCAATAGGAATGTGCCATTGCGGCAGGTTGCGGTATATCTTTTTGTCGTAGGAAGAGAATCCGCGATGGATGGCTCCGATACGTTTCAGTCCTGCATTATTGATGCGTTCCAGTGCGCCAATCCAGAGTTCCAGATCCGGATTGACCGGGTTCTTCACATACACCGGAATATCCACACCTTTCAGGGCATCAGCTATTTCCTGTACGGCAAACGGGTTGGCTGTGGTACGGGCACCAATCCATACGATGTCCACGTCGGCTTTCAAACATTCGTACACATGCTTGGCGGTAGCGACTTCCGTGGCCACGTACATACCGGTTTCTTTCTTCACTTCCTTCAGCCAGGAAAGTCCTTCCACGCCGATACCTTCAAATCCTCCCGGTTTGGTACGGGGCTTCCAGATTCCGGCACGGAAAATCTTGATGCCTTTGTCGGCCAAAGCTCTGGCCGTAGTCATGACTTGCTCTTCGGTTTCAGCACTGCAGGGACCTGCAATAATCAGAGGGCGTTCCTGAGAAACACCTTCCAGTTCGATAGGTAATAAATCCAATTGTTCCATGGTAGTATTTGACTTTTGTAATGTTTATTTGTTCATAACTGCTTGAATACGTTTCAGAGCCTCTTCCAGTTGGGGTTCCTTGGCGCAAAGTGAGATGCGGATGTAGCGTTTCCCGTTGCTTCCGAAGATGAATCCCGGCGTGATGAAGACGCGGGCCTCGTGAAGAATCTTTTCGGTCAGGTCTTCCACATCGGCATAAGTGTCGGGGATACGGCCCCACAGGAACATGCCCACTTGTTCCGGATCGAAGGTACATCCCAGGGTATGCATGATTTCCTCGGCCAGTTTCCGGCGGCGTGCATAGGTGCGGATGTTGGCTTCTTCGTGCCATTCCGCACTGTTGCGGTAGGCTTGAGCGGCAGCCAGCTGCAAGGGACGGAAGGTGCCGGAGTCAATGTTGCTCTTTATCTTCAGAATCCACTGTACGAAGGTGGCGTTGGTGGCCAGCATACCTACACGCCAGCCTGGCATGTTGTGGCTCTTGCTCATGGAGTTGAACTCGATGCAACATTCCTTGGCTCCCGGAATGTTCAGGATACTGAGAGGCTTGCGGTTCAGGATGAAGCTGTAGGGGTTGTCGTTCACTACCACCAGTTGATGACGGCGGGCGAAGTCAACCAGTTTTTCGTAAAGTTCCAGTGTGGCATTGGCACCAGTCGGCATGTTCGGATAGTTGGTCCACATGATTTTCACCCGGCTCAAATCCATCTTCTCCAGTTCGTCGAAGTCGGGTTGCCAATGATTGTCTTCCCGCAGGTTGTAGTTCACGATTTCACTCCCCAGAATTTTGTTCAGTGAAGTGTAAGTGGGGTATCCCGGATTTGGGACCAGCACCTGGTCGCCCGGATTGACCAGTGCCAGGGTGACATGCAGGATTCCTTCCTTGGAACCGATGAGCGGCTGGATTTCCGTAGCCGGGTCCAGGTCTACGTTGTACCATCTCTTGTACCAGTCGGCCATGGCCTTGCGCAGTTCCGGTATTCCCACGGTGGGTTGGTAGCCGTGCGCATCCGGCTTGCGGGCATTTTCGCACAACACGTTGATGGTTTCTTCTGAAGGCGGCATATCGGGACTTCCGATTCCCAGGCTGATGACGTTCTTACCTTCGGCATTCATCTGTGCCACTTCTTTCAGCTTCCGGCTGAAATAATATTCGCTGACACTGCTTAACCGGTTGGCCGGCTCTATTTTATATGGTTGATTCTCCTTCTGCATATTCTCCTAAAATTTTAAGTGCTTTGGTTAATGGCATGACTGCGTCAATGGATTGTTTGTATCTCAGGTAGTCGTTGAAGAGGACATCCACGTAGAACAGGTATTCCCATTCCCGTCCGATGATGGGCAACGACTGTATTTTGGTCAGGTTGATGTGATAGAATGAAAAGATGGACAACACTTGTGAGAGGCTTCCTTCGCTATGAGGCAATGAAAAAACGATGTTGGCTTTATTGATTTTCGAACGGTCTTTCAGTTCATCGGCCATCCAGGGGTCGCATACCACCAAGAAGCGGGTGAAATTGTGCTTGTTGGTCTCGATACCTTCCTGCAGGATTTTCATGCCGTAAAGTTCGGCGGCATACTTGGAGCAGATGGCGGCATGTCCTTTCAGACCCTTTTCCTTGATGTCGCGTGCGCTGCCTGCGGTATCTTCCGTTTCCACCACTTTCAGCTGTGGGTGATGCTGCAGGAAATCCCGGCATTGTGCCAGTGCCACCGGATGGGAGTTGACTTCGGTCAGTGTGCTCCAGTCCTCTCCGGGCAGGCACATGATGCTGTGGCTGATGCGCAGTTTGTGTTCTCCGATAATCGTTGCCCCGCTGTCTCTGAGCAACTCGTAATTGTGAAGGAGGCTTCCGGCAATCGTATTTTCAATGGCAATCATTCCGATGACACTGCTGTCTTTCCGAAGGGTGTCGAACACGTCTTCGAACGTATTACAGCAAATCAGTTCGATTTCCTCGTCCTTGAAAAACTTATGGGCTGCGATGTCATGATATGAGCCCGGAACTCCTTGTATGGCTATCTTCTTCATCTTTTGTAACTATAACTATAAAAAAAGTCCCGCTCCATGGAAGCGGGACTTTGTATTATCATTTCAATTAATTTTCTTCTTACCGTATGCATGCAAACTCCCGCTTCACTTCATTGCTAAAGTAAAAGAAATAAAAGTAAAAGAAGAAGTAAGATGCAAATGTTCTCATGTTCTTGTTATTTTGTTGTTATTTCTGCTGCAAAAGTAATACTTTTCTTTAAAAAACAAATATTACATCAAATTTTTTCTACTCATTTTTAAAAAATACGTTCTTAATGCCGGATGTGAAGGTATTTTCTTACCTTTGTTGTATAGAGATATTTCATTTACAAAACAGCCAAACAGTAAAAGAACATGAACTATAATTTTGATGAAGTAATAGACCGTCGGGGCACTTGCAGTGAGAAAGTGGACGGTATAGTGAATGTGTGGGGACGTTCGGATTTGATTCCCATGTGGGTGGCCGATATGGATTTTGCCACTCCTCCGTTTATTCTGGATGCCATCCGTGAGCGTTG
This sequence comes from uncultured Bacteroides sp., assembly GCA_900551445.1. Lineage (GTDB taxonomy): Bacteria > Bacteroidota > Bacteroidia > Bacteroidales > Bacteroidaceae > Phocaeicola. The sequence goes on from URWA01000002.1 coordinate 41,215, forward strand.
TGCACATCCGGTGCTGGGATATACGTTCCGTCCGGACAGTTATTATCAGGCCATTATCGGCTGGGTGAAGAAACGTTATGGCATGACGGTGCAGAAGGAAGAGATTAATTTTGTACCTGGCATTGTGCCCGGACTGGGAATGGCTATCAACTGTTTCACGGAGCCGGGAGATAAAATCATGATTATGCCGCCGGTGTATCATCCGTTTGCCTGGCTGGTGACGCGCAACAACCGTCGGTTGGTGGAATGTCCGCTGAAAGAGGTGGACGGACACTACCGTATGGACCTGGATTTGATTCGACGTTCCATTAAAGGCATACGGGTGCTGATTCTCTGCAATCCTCACAATCCGGGAGGAGTCGTGTGGAAGAAAGAAGAATTGCAGGAGCTGGCCGAGATTTGTGCCGATGACAACGTGATTGTGTTCTCAGACGAGATTCATGCCGACCTGACCTTGCCTCCTTTCCAGCATACGCCGTTTGCCATGGTTTCGGAAAAGGCACGCAATAATTCCGTCACCTTTATGGCGCCCAGCAAGACGTTCAACATGCCGGGAGTAGCTGCTTCGCATACCTTTATACATAATGAGGTGCTCCGGGAGCGTTTCGTGAATTATCTGGATGCCGGTGAACTGAATGCGGGTCATGTATTTGCCTGGCCTGCCGTGACGGCCGCTTATACCAAAGGAGAGGAGTGGCTGGCGCAGTGTCTGGCCTATATTCAGGGAAATATTGATTATGTGGCAGACTATGTGGAGGCCAATATGCCTAAGATTAAGGTGATGCGTCCTCAGGCTTCTTACTTGATTTGGCTGGACTGCCGGGAACTGGGACTTTCGCACGAGGCCCTGAACGCTTTCTTTGTGGACAAGGCCGGACTGGCGTTGAACGACGGGGAGATGTTTGGGAAGGAAGGAGCTGGTTTCATGCGGATGAACGTGGGCTGTCCGCGAATCACCCTCGAAAAAGCTTTGCAGCAATTGAAAGCAGCTTACGACACGCTTTGATTAGAAGACATATAAAAGAAACGGCTGTGGAAATCTCTTTGAAGGAGGATTCCACAGCCGTTTTTTCTTTTTATAGATAAGAGTTTGAATCAATAAATTCCCGTCTGCAAGTTGTTCTTTTCAAAATTATCGAAATGACCGGAAATCAGATTCTCTTTTTCAGGAGCCAGTTCGATGGCTTTTTTCATGTCTTCCGTAGCTCCGTCCTTGTCACCCATCAGCAGACGTACCCGTCCTCTTTCCTGATACAGTTGAGCGTCTTGCGGAATCAGTTCGATGGCTTCCTGGTAGTTCTCCAAGGCTTTATCCAGTTTCTTCTCTTCTGTCAGTAAGCTTCCTTTCAGCAGGTAAGCCTTTACGTTAAATGGGTTCAGTGAAATCACCTGATCCAGGCATCCCTCACCTTCTTCCGTTTGTCCGAGCTGGATGTGTATGGTGGCTTTCAGCAGAAGAGCTTCTTCCTCCTCCGGATTGAGTTTCAACACCTGCTCCAAGTCGTCCAAGGCGTCCTTTGCTTGACGCATTTCCCACAACACCTCCGCACGGAGCAGGTATGCTTCCGTATAACTTTCGTTCTGGGCAAGGGCTTTGGTCAGCATCACGATGGCCTGCAATCCGTTTTTCATGCCATGAGCCGCTTTTCCGGCCAGGTAGTAGGCCTGTGCGTTTTTATCATCTGCGGCGATGGCTTTTTGGCAGACTTTTTCCATGCCGTCGTAATCTTCTTGCAGGAAGCATACACTGGCCAATGACAGTAGGGCCGGCACATTGGTGTCATCCTTCGCTACGAGCCGGTCGAGCGTGATGCGCGCATCGTCCGTCCGGTTGGCCTGAAGGTAGGCGCTGGCCAGCAGTCCCAGTGTTTCGTTCTCATCGTTGAGCGCTACCGCCTCTTCAAAACATTTGATGGCGTAGTCCAGTTTTCCCATGTTGCGGGCACGGATGCCGTCGTATTTCAGAATGTCAAAATTTCTTTTGTCTTGCTTTTCCTGTTCGTTTTCATCGGATTGGCTTTTTCCGAATAAAGATGATAATAATCCCATGTATAGTCGATTTAATGTTTTTTCTGTGACAAAGATAGATAGAAAAAAGAAAGAAATTTGTATGTTTGCACCGTATTTTATTTTAAAAAGATGAATCTATGAAGAGGCTTATGTTTTTGGTTGCAGCCATTTTAGGCTGTCATTCTATGCAGGCACAATATTTCTGTACGACAGAAGGAACGGAGTTACACTATGTGAATTATGATGAAATTGGTCAGAGCACTGCCGACGAAACGATGACGGTAAGCAAGGTGACCAAAGCAGACGGGAAGGTACAGGCTTCTTATTATGATAAGATTGTGACTACAAAGGCAAAGAACAATACCAGCTACACATTGTTCAATTGGAGTTACGACGGGACGAATACGGTTTGTACGGAAGACTTGATGTACGGTCCGTATGTGGATTCAGATTCCGACCCTGATAAGTATAATGAAGCAGCTCGTCTGGGTTTGCTGGAAAAACTCAAATTCAAAGGCGACAATTCGTTTACCATTAAAGACGGTGCCAAGGGTGGGGAGAGCATTCCCGACCGTTCCTATCAGGTGGTCCGCAATATGTTGAAAAACGAAGTGAATATCTCTGGCGCGGCTTATATGGGAAATGAAACCATCAGTACCACTGCCGGAAAGTTCGATTGCGTGAAGATTTCTTACCTGCAGCGTACGAAAATCGTACTGAAAACAACGACCCTGCGTGTCACGGAATGGTATGCAGAAGGGGTAGGACTGGTAAAGTCGGAGGCATACGATACGAAAGGAAAACTGGACAGCAAAACGTTGCTGGTCAAGATTGTAAAGAAATAATCTGAGACGATACACATCCATACAAAGAGGCTGTTTCACCATAAGACAGGTGGAACGGTCTCTTTTGTTTTGTAGGACTTCATGCAAGTAATCCAGGTATAAAAAGCCGTAATTTATATACGTGCATAAGGCGGAATAAAACCTAATTTTGCTTCGTGAAATTGCATCTTTAATGTATAACTTGTTTAAATATCATTTTATGTATCTGGAAAAAATCAATTCACCGGCCGATGTCAAAAAGTTGTCGGTAGAAGAAATGAATGTATTAAGCCACGAAATACGCAAGGCTCTGTTGCAGAAGCTGAGCGCACACGGAGGACATTTCGGTCCTAACTTCGGAATGGTGGAAGCTACGATTGCCTTGCACTACGTGTTCCATTCACCGGAAGACAAGATTGTGTTCGACGTGTCACATCAAAGTTATACCCATAAAATGCTGACCGGGCGTAAGGATGCCTTCCTGCATCCGGAACAGTATGACGAGGTGTCCGGTTACTCTGAACCGACGGAAAGTGTACACGACCATTTTGTGATGGGTCATACTTCGACTTCTGTCAGCCTGGCGGGCGGACTGGCCAAAGGACGGGACTTGACCGGGGAAGGCGGCAATGTGATTGCAGTCATCGGCGACGGTTCGCTCAGTGGCGGAGAAGCTTTGGAAGGACTGGATTATGCGGCAGAACTGGGTACTAATTTCATCATTATAGTCAACGACAACCAGATGTCGATTGCCGAGAATCACGGAGGACTTTACCGCAATCTGCAGGAGTTGCGCGAAAGCAACGGTCAGTGTCCTTGCAATCTATTCCGGGCCATGGGACTGGATTATCTTTATGTGAACGAAGGCAACAATGTGGAAGCACTTATCAAGGCTTTCCAGCAGGTGAAGGATATCGACCATCCGATTGTGGTGCACATCAACACGCTGAAGGGGAAAGGGTATGCGCCGGCCGAAAAAGACAAAGAGACGTACCACTGGACCATGCCGTTCAATCCTGAAACGGGAGTGGTGTTCCATCCGAGTGAAGAGCCGCAGGACTATGCCGACCTGACCGCCCGCTACCTGTTGCAGCGTATGCAGGAAGACCGCCGCATTGTGGCCATTTCAGCCGGTACGCCTACCGTAATGGGATTTACCCCTGACCGCCGGAAGGCTGCCGGGAAGCAGTTTGTCGATGTGGGTATTGCCGAGGAGCATGCCGTGGCCCTGGCTTCCGGTATTGCCAAGAATGGAGGCAAGCCCTTGTTCGGGGTGTACAGTACCTTCATCCAGCGTGCCTACGACCAGATTTCACAGGACTTGTGTATCAACCGCAATCCGGCGGTACTTCTGGTGTTCTGGGGCTCGCTCTCGGCTATGAACGATGTGACACACCTGTGCTTTTTCGACATTCCGCTGCTCAGCAATATCCCGAATCTGGTCTACCTGGCACCGACCTGCCGGGAGGAGTACATGGCCATGCTGGAATGGAGTATCCGGCAGAATGAGCATCCGGTAGCTATCCGTGTGCCGGCTACGGAACTGGCTTACGGGAATCGTCCGGTGGATGCAGATTACAGTCGGTTGAACCGTTATCAGACCGTCCGGAAGGGAAGCCGCGTAGCCATCCTGGGGTTGGGCTCTTTCTTCGGACTGGCGGAAGAAACGGCTGATTTGCTTAAGGGTCAACATGGTATGGAAGTGACGTTGATCAACCCGCGCTACATTACGGGAATAGATGAGGCCCTGATGGAAGAACTGAAAGCCGACCACGAACTGGTAGTGACGCTGGAAGACGGAGTCTTGGACGGCGGATTCGGCGAGAAGATTGCCCGCTATTTCGGTTGCAGTCCGATGAAGGTACTCAACTTCGGAGCCCGGAAGGAATTTGTAGACCGTTTCGACGTGCAGGAGTTCCTGGAGCAGAACCACCTGACCGCTCCGCAGATTGCCGCAGACATCCTGCAGCAGCTTGCCTGACGGTCCTTTTCCGTAACGAAACAAACAAATGGCTCCCCACAAGTGCATTGCCACTGGGGGAGCCATTTTCTTTTTGGTTGTTCGAGTCACTTTCTATATAATTTCGATACCCTGTTCGGCACAGAGTTTCAAGCTCAAGTCTTTCAGTTTGAATTTCTGGATTTTGCCGCTGCCCGTCATCGGGAACTCCTTGACGAAGAAGATGTATTTGGGAATTTTGTAGCGGGCGATTTTCCCCTGACAGAACTCCCGGACATCGAATTCGTTCATGGTGTATCCCTCGTGCAGGATGATGAAGGCCCCTACGGCTTCTCCGTATTTCTTGGAAGGCACGCCGGCCACCTGTACATCCTTGATGCCCGGCATCTTGTAGAGAAATTCCTCTATTTCACGCGGGTAGATGTTTTCACCGCCACGGATAATCATGTCCTTGATGCGGCCCGTGATACGGTAGTTCCCGTTTTCATCCTTTACTCCCAAGTCGCCCGAATGGAGGAATCCCTGGGCATCGATGACCTCAGCCGTAGCCTCCGGATTCTTGTAATATCCTTTCATGTTGTTGTAGCCCCGGTTGCACATCTCTCCCTGTACCCCTATCGGACATTCCTCGCCGGTTTCCGGGTCGAGCACCTTTACTTCAGTAAATTCAAAGTCGTGTCCTACGGTGTGGTATCTCACTTCCGGATCATCGTCGATGCGGCTGTGCGTCATGCCCGGTGAGGTTTCCGTCAGTCCGTACACGCTGGTGACGCGCATGAACATCTTTTCTTCCACCTGTTTCATGAGTTCCACCGGACAGAGAGAGCCGGCCATGATGCCGGTGCGCAGGCTCGACAGGTCGAACAGACTGAACATCGGATGATTCAGTTCGGCAATGAACATGGTCGGTACGCCATAGAGGGCCGTACACCGTTCCTTGTGGACGGAAGCCAGGACCAGCAACGGGTCAAAACGCTCAATCATCACCTGTGTACAGCCATGTGTCAGGCAGTTCATGGTGGCCAGTACCACTCCGAAACAATGGAACAGCGGTACGCAGACACACAGTTTGTCGTCGGGGGTGAATTTCATGTGTTCGCCCGTCAGGAATCCGTTGTTGGCGATGTTGTAGTGGGTCAGCATGACGCCTTTGGGGAATCCCGTAGTGCCCGAGGTGTACTGCATGTTCACGGTGTCGTGGCAGTTCACCTGCTTTTTGGCCCGTGTCAGTTCTTCGTTGTCCACGTTATGTCCCAGCAGCAGAATCTCTGCCGTGTTGTACATCCCTCGGTATTTTTCCTGTCCGATGTAAATCACGTTGCGCATGTGGGGGAAGCGCTTGCTTTTCATGTGTCCCCGTTCAAAGAGTTTCAGTTCGGGCAGCATGGTGTAGGTCATTTCCACGAAGTTGCTGTCCTTTTCCCCGTCGACGATACACAGCGTATGCATGTCGGAGTTCTCACAAAGATACTCCAGTTCCGCCTGCTTGTAGTTCGTGTTGACGGTGACCGCCACAGCCCCGATTTTGGCACAGGCATACAGGAAAGTCAGCCAGTCGGGTACGTTGCGGGCCCAGATGCCTACGTGTGTGTCTTTTTGCACTCCGATGGCCAGCAAGCCTTTGGCCATACGGTCCACCCGCTCGTTGAACTGTTTCCAGGTGAAACGCAGGTTGCGGTCGGAATATACGATGTATTCTTTGTCGGGAGTCACTTCCGCCCAGTGCTCCAGCCAGTCGCCCAAGGTTCTTTCAGATAGTTGTAACATGTCGTTGAAGGTTTGAGTGAGACTTAGGCCGGAGTGTAGACCACGGCCAGAATTTGTGCGGCTTGCCCTTCGGCAGCGTGTACGTGGTGCGGCACGATGGAATCGTAGTAGATGGTGTCACCTTCCTTCAGCCGGTAAGTACTTTTCCCGTAGCTGATTTCCAGTTCCCCTTTCAGCACCATAATGAACTCCTCTCCTTCATGTCCGGAAAGGAAGAAATCCTTTTCGCTGTCGGCTTCGATGTCGATGATAAACGGGTCCATGTGGCGGTCGGCCTTGCTTCTTGCCAGTGAGTGGTAGTGCATGTGCTGCCGTGCCTGTGTCGCATTGTTGGAAAAGCCGATGGTATCGTCTGCCTCTCCCTTCCGGCAGACCACTGGTCCCGTTTCATTGGGCTGGTCGTCCAGAAAAGTACCCAGCCGTACGCCTAGTACGCGGGCGATTTTTATCAGTGGGGCAAGCGAAGGAATGTCAATGTTTTCTTCGATGCGGCTCACCTGTTCCACGGTCAGGCCGGCACGTTCGGCCAGTTCCTGAATACTTATTTCCTGATTGCTTCGGAGTGCTTTGATTTTTTCTCCGATAATGTTTGTGCAGTCCATAGGTCGGGTTGTTTTGAGTTTTTCATGTTTCGCAAAGGTAATAAAGTTTCCGTATAAACATCCGGTGCAGTGGATAAAATACGTGTTTCTCTTCCGATATGCCTGTTTTTCACTTTTTTGTGTTATCTTTGGCCCGGATTATAATTTAGAATGAATATGAAGAAGCTGTTTTTAGCATTGGCTTTGATGGGATGTATGGGGAGCCATGCCCCTCTTCAGGCCAGCCAGCCGGTTCCCGATGCGGCTGGATATATTGTAAAGGTGGGCGATGAGGCACCCGATTTTGAGATGACGCTGACGGATGGCAGCAAAGTGAAGCTGTCCGACCTGAAAGGCAAGGTGGTGATGTTGCAGTTCACGGCCAGCTGGTGTGGGGTCTGCCGCAAGGAAATGCCTTTTATCGAAAAAGACATCTGGCAGAAACATAAAGACAATGCGTCATTTGTGCTCTACGGGGTAGATCGTGATGAACCGCTGGAACGCGTGAAGGCTTTTGCCAAGCAGACAGGGGTGACCTATCCGTTGGGCCTTGATCCGGGGGCAGATATCTTTGCCAAGTATGCGGAGCGCAATGCCGGAATCACCCGCAACGTACTGATTGGAAAGGATGGAAAGATTGTCATGATGACGCGTTTGTATAATGAAGAGGAATTTGCTTCTCTTTGTCAGAAAATAGAAGAGCTGCTGAAGTGATGAAGAAATATGGGTATGTATTGTTGGCCTTTCTGCTGTGTTTCCCTTTAGGGATGAACGGACGGAAGAAAGGCAACTATGAGCCGCTGTTGGGAAAAAGATATGCGTCGTATGCCGTGACCTCCAGTTCTTTGAAAGGGGCGGTCTTTTATTTGGTGAGCGGACACGGCGGTCCCGACCCCGGTTGCATCGGCAAATATCAGGGAAAGGAGCTGCACGAAGATGAATATGCCTACGACATTATCCTCCGGCTTGGACGGGAACTGCTGAAGCGCGGGGCAAAGGTGCATTTCATCATTCAGGATGCGAAAGACGGTATCCGCAACCAGGCAGTATTGAACAACAGCAAGCGGGAGACTTGTATGGGCAAAGCCATTCCGTTGAATCAGGTGGCCCGTTTGCAGCAGCGTTGCGATGCCATCAACCGCCTGTACCGGAAAGAAAAGAGCAGTTACAAGCGGGCCGTGTTTATCCATGTGGACAGCCGGGCACGCAACAACCAGACCGATGTGTTCTTCTATTATGCGCCAGGCAGTTCGAAAGGAAAGCGGCTGGCAAGAGAAATCCAGCATACGTTCCGGGCCAAGTACGACCGGCATCAGCCTAACCGGGGATTCGACGGTACAGTCAGCGAACGAAACCTGTTTGTGCTTCGTAATACCACTCCGGTGGGGGTGTTTCTGGAAGTAGGAAACATTCAGAATGCACAGGACCAGAAACGTCTGGTCATCGCGGACAACCGGCAGGCTTTGGCCAATTGGATTACCTTGGCGTTGGAAAAGGATTTCCGGAAGAAATAAGCCATCATACAAAAAAAGTCAGGTCACTTTGAAAGGGCCTGACTTTTTTGTATGATTTGTATAAGGATTGGATTATCGGTTGTTGGCTTTCAATATTTTCTGCACTCCTTGGATAAGCTCCGGATTGGGAAGGTCTTTCTTTCCGATCAGCGTGTAGGCAAAATTGTCGGCCATGATTTCTTCCGGGTGGATGACATAGCTGGTATTTTTACCAACCTGTGTGTAGAAGTCTTCGGCTTCATCCAACGTATAAATAAGAGTCTTTCCCGCTTTCTGGATAGGAATAAAATCTCCGTTCAGGGGGACAAGTCCTATTTTCAGATAATCTACCAGTGTATTTCCCTCGTAGGGTTTGTCGGTATAAATCACCATGGTACAATATTGTTTCTGTCCACCGATGGTAAAGGTTCCGTAGCTGTCATAGCGGCTGATATCCGGATTCGAGATATGCTTTTCAGCCAAGTCGGACGGGAACAGGATTTCTTTCTCGATGACGGTGAATCCGATAAGCTGATACATGTCTTTTTTGAAATCGGTACTCTGTCGGGTCAGTAAGTGGAACAGTTCGTGTGCCACCAGGTATTTCAAATCCTCGTCGGAAGTGCTTTGCAGCGCTTCTTCTCCGACAGCAATCCAGTTCATGCGGGTGTAGGCCTGTGCGCTTCCTTCTTCTTTCTGTGTGGTTTTCACAAAGATGATTTCTTTCGGAAACGTCAGATTATATTTTTGTTTCTTGATTTCCGTATCCAGGGCTTTCATGGCCTTGCTGATGCGTTCCTTGTCCTTGTCGCTCCAGTTGAGGGTCTGGTCCATGGCGAACTGCAGCAGTTCGGACTTGCGTCCTTGCGGTTTCTGCAAGCGTACGTCGATGTCAAACTGATTCCAGTTGCGGGTATAGTCATCCAGTTCTGTAATCAGCATTTGGGCCTCGGCACGAGTGGCGAAACGGAAAGCCGAATTGGCGAATTTATTACTCTGTGCCCACGAAGCCACAGTGGAAAAAGCCAGACAAAATATGAAAAGAAATTGATGCTTTAAGGTCATAGTTTTGTTTTTTAGTGGTTCACGATAATTCTTTGTGGTAAATATAGCGTATTTTTTTGTTTTTTTCCTTGCTTTTTGGCGAGAAAAAAGTTTTAGAGAAAGAAAATGGGATAATTAGGGCTGTGCGTGCGATGGAGGAGAGGCTCGAAAACATTGTGTGATGCAGCTGTGTGATAAAGATAAAAACGCAGGCAAGCATACTGTTTTTTCTCCAAGAGATAGTTCTGTTTCACAGTGTGGTTTTTGTATCCCGCACTGTGAAATATATATCCCACACTGTGGTTTTTGTATCCCACAGTGTGGGACAGAGAAATTGTTGTGAAGTTTGGGAAAAATAGTTAAGGGGTTGAATTTTTGTGGAGGGGTTTGAAAAGCTTCTTTACTACAGAATCCGGTTGCGAATGGACAGATACAGTGGACTCTGTAAGTGTACAAAAAACGGGTCCTACTTTGCTGGGATTTGGCAAAGTAGAACCCGCGCTCTTATATTGTATGGAAAAGAAGTGGTTTATTCTTTATCCTTCAGTGCATCGAAAATCAGTTTTTCCAGTTCGTCGGCCAGTTCCGGATTGTCCTGGATGCATTGTTTGGCGGCATCGCGACCCTGGCCTAGTTTGGTGTCGTTGTAGCTGTACCATGAACCGCTTTTCTTGATGATACCCAGTTCGGCACCCAAGTCGATGATTTCACCGCTGCGGGAAATACCTTCACCGAACATGATGTCGAATTCGGCTTTGCGGAAAGGAGGAGCCACTTTGTTCTTTACGACCTTCACACGTACCTGATTACCGATGACTTCTTCACCGTCTTTCAGCTGAGAGGCACGACGGATATCCAGACGGACAGATGCATAGAACTTCAACGCGTTACCACCGGTAGTGGTTTCCGGGTTGCCGAACATGACACCGATTTTCTCACGCAGCTGGTTGATGAAGATACAGGTCGTGTTGGTCTTGCTGATGGCAGAAGTCAGCTTGCGCAGGGCCTGTGACATCAGTCGGGCTTGCAGACCTACCTTGTTGTCGCCCATGTCGCCTTCAATTTCAGCTTTCGGAGTCAAGGCGGCTACAGAGTCGATGACAATGATGTCGATGGCGGAAGAACGGATCAACTGTTCGGCAATCTCCAATGCCTGCTCGCCGTTGTCGGGCTGTGAAATCCACAAGTTGTCGATGTCCACTCCCAGTTTGGCTGCATAAAAACGGTCGAAAGCATGTTCCGCATCGATGAAGGCCGCAATACCGCCGGCTTTCTGTGCCTCGGCAATGGCATGGATGGCCAGTGTAGTTTTACCGGAGGATTCCGGACCGTAGATTTCGATGATACGTCCCTTCGGATAACCACCTACGCCCAATGCCGCATTCAGGGCAATGGAGCCGGTCGGGATGACTTCTACTTCCTGCACGTGGTCGTCGCCCATTTTCATGATGGAGCCTTTTCCGAAGCTCTTCTCAATTTTGTCCATGGCGGCTTGCAGGGCTTTCAGTTTCTCACTGTTATCGGGTTTGGGGGCGTTTTCAATGCCTCCTTCAAATTCAAGTTCGTCTTTCTTTGCCATAATTATTGTAGGATTTGTGCGGCATGATCTTTGGTCTTCACTTCCTTGGGTGAAATAATCCGTTCGATGATGCCTTGTTCGTTAATAATGAAAGTGGTACGGAAGGTACCCATGTATTTGCGTCCGTACATGCTTTTTTCTCCCCAAACACCGAAGGTTTCCACCAGTTTGTGGTCGGTGTCGGCAATCAGCGTGAACGGAAGCTGGTTTTTCTCGATGAATTTCTGGTGTGACTTCTCGTCGTTGATACTTACGCCGATGACTTCGTAGCCGGCTTTCTGGAGTTCGGCGTAGTTGTCACGGAGGTTGCAGGCCTGTGCCGTACAGCCCGAAGTCATATCCTTGGGATAGAAATAGAGTACGATTTTCTTGCCTGCGTAGTCGCTCAGGCGGACTTCTTCACCTTTTTCGTTGATTCCCAGTATTTCGGGAGCTTTGTCTCCTATGTTCATAATTGTTTCTTTGTAAAAGTGGGAAAAAGAAAAGAACCAAGAATGAAGAATGAGTAATCCGGTTCTCCATTCTTGATTCTTTAATATAGATAATCTGTCAATCAATTATAGTTCCAGATCGCCGTCGAATACTTCATGCCAAGGCAGTCCGTATTTGTTCAGGGCATCCATGAATGGGTCTGGATCGAACTCTTCCACGTTCCATACTCCCGGACGTTTCCACAGTCCTTTCAGGAACATCATAGCTCCAATCATGGCCGGTACACCGGTCGTGTAACTTACGCCCTGCATGCCTGTTTCTTTGTAAGCAGCCTGGTGAGAGCAGTTGTTGTACACATAGTAAGTATGTTCCTTTCCGTCCTTGATACCACGGATGCGGCATCCGATGGAAGTCTCTCCTTCGTAGTTCTCACCCAAATCCTGCGGGTTAGGCAGCACGGCTTTCAGGAACTGCAACGGAACAATCTGCATGCCGTTGTAGTTGATAGGCTCGATGCTGGCCATACCGATGTCCTGAATTACGCGCAGGTGAGTCAGGTATTCCTGACCGAAGGTCATCCAGAAGCGGGCACGCTTGATGGTCGGGAAGTTCTTGACCAGTGATTCCAGTTCTTCGTGGTACAGAAGGTAAGAATCACGCGGGCCGATGTTCGGATAAGTCAGGTCCTTGTGGAATTCCAACGGTTTGGTAGTAATCCATTTTCCGTTCTCGTAGTAACGTCCGTTCTGAGTGATTTCGCGGATGTTGATTTCCGGGTTGAAGTTGGTGGCAAAAGCCTTGTGGTGGTTTCCGGCGTTGCAGTCCACGATGTCCAGATACTGGATTTCGTCGAAGTGATGCTTGGCTGCGTATGCGGTATATACACCACTTACTCCCGGGTCGAATCCACAACCCAGAATGGCAGTCAGTCCGGCTTCCTCGAAGCGTTTCTTGTAAGCCCATTGCCAACTGTATTCAAAGTGAGCCTCGTCTTTCGGCTCGTAGTTTGCTGTATCCAAGTAGTTCACTCCCGTTTGCAGACATGCTTCCATAATCGTTAAATCCTGGTAGGGAAGTGCTACGTTAATAACGATTTCGGGTTTAAAACTGTTGAATAAAGACACAAGTTCATCCACATTGTCGGCATCTACCTTGGCGGTTTTGATGTGAGGATTGCCAATCGCTTTGACAATAGCGTCGCATTTGGACTGTGTGCGGCTTGCAATCATGACTTCGGAGAAGACTTCCGGATGCTGAGCCACTTTGTGTGCAACAACGGTACCTACACCGCCTGCACCGATAATCAATACTTTACTCATTTATTAATTTGATACTTTAAATGCCCGGTAAACGTTACCGTTCAACATGCAAAGATAGAAAATAAATCCAAACATGGTGCAGTATTCAAGGGATATCCGTATTTTTGTAAATGAACAATTCTTAAAAATGAATTGTTTGTGTAAATGGAATTACGATTAAAGAGAAACAAGTTATGAATAGACAGTATTTGGCGGCAGCGGCTTTTGCTTGTCTGCTGATGAGTTGCGGCGCGGGAAAGAATTCGGTAGCCGTGGTTGATTTTTCAGGGGAATGGAACATCGTAGAGGTGAACGGGGAAAAAGTAAGTGCAGAAAATACGCCTTTCCTGGGCTTTGATAACGCTGAACACCGCTTGTATGGTAATGCAGGATGCAACCGTCTGATGGGAACCTTCAACCTGGATACGTTAAATGCAGGAAAGATTTCATTTGAACAGGTGGGTGCGACGCGGATGATGTGTCCGGACATGAAGGTGGAACAGAGTGTGTTGGAAGCCTTGAACAAAGTAGCCGGATATGAAGAAGTGGGTGAAGGCGTATCTTTGAACGACGCCGATGGAAAATCGGTCATCTTGTTACAGAAACGGGAAGTAAAGGAAGTCTCTATAAATGATTTGGAAGGGACATGGCAGATTACGACCGTAAATGGAACTGAAATCGGCAAAACGGAAAAAACGCCCCAGCTGACTTTCGACCTGACAGAGAAACGGGTGTATGGAAATGCCAGTTGCAATACCATCAATGGCGGGTTCTCTCAGGAAGAGGGAAAATCTTCTTCTCTGCAGTTCAGCCAGATGATTTCCACCATGATGGCTTGTCCGGATATGGAAACGGAAAGAAATATTCTGGATGCATTGAACAAGGTGCGCAGCTTTGAGGTGAAAGAAAATGGTACGGTGAGTCTGTTGGGCGAAGACGGTACTGAATTGCTGACCCTGAAGAAACTGACGGAGGCGGAAACTGAAGCTTGATAAATCGGTTGGTCGTGGTATAAGGTCCGAAGAAAAATATTATCTTTGCAGGAAAGAAGCATAAACCTTATATATATGACTAAAAAAATACTTTTGTTAGGTTCTGGAGAGTTAGGTAAGGAATTTACCATTGCAGCCCAGCGTTTGGGCCAGTATGTGATTGCGTGCGACTCTTATGCAGGTGCGCCGGCTATGCAGGTGGCAGATGCGTGCGAGGTATTCAGTATGTTGGATGGAGAGGCTTTGGACCGTGTGGTAGAAAAGTATCATCCGGATATTATTGTTCCTGAAATAGAAGCAATACGTACTGAACGGCTTTATCATTTGGAAAAAGAAGGTATTCAAGTGGTGCCGAGTGCGCGTGCGGTGAATTTTACCATGAACCGTAAGGCTATCCGCGATTTGGCAGCTAAGGAACTGGGACTGAAAACAGCGAAGTATTTTTATGCTTCCTCTTACGAAGAACTGAAAGAGGCAGCCAGCAAAATCGGTTATCCGTGTGTCATCAAACCGTTGATGTCGTCTTCCGGCAAAGGCCAGTCAGTAGCAAAATCTGAAGAAGACCTGAAGTATTCATGGGAATATGGATGCAATGGCAGCCGTGGCGATATCAAGGAACTGATTGTAGAGGAATTCATTCATTTTGACAGTGAAATCACTTTGCTGACAGTGACCCAGAAGAACGGACCGACTTTGTTCTGTCCTCCTATCGGACACGTGCAGAAGGGAGGAGACTATCGTGAAAGTTTCCAGCCGGCTCACATCGCACCGGAACATCTGGCTGAAGCACAGCGGATGGCCGACAAGGTGACAAAAGCACTGACAGGATATGGTCTGTGGGGAGTGGAGTTCTTCCTGAGCCATGAAAACGGAGTATATTTCTCTGAACTTTCTCCTCGTCCTCACGATACGGGTATGGTTACTTTGGCCAATACGCAGAACTTGAATGAGTTTGAATTGCATCTGTATGCGGTACTGGGGCTGCCGATTCCGGGCATTACGCAGGAACACATTGGTGCAAGTGCAGTGATTCTTTCTCCGATTGCCAGCCAGAAAGCTCCGCAGTACAGAGGTGAGGAACTGGTTTGTTCTCAGCCGAATACCTATCTCCGTATCTTTGGCAAACCGACCACTCGCCTGAATCGTCGTATGGGAGTAGTAGTTTGCTATGACAAGAACGATGGCGACCTGGATGCACTTCGTGACAAGTGTAAGTCACTGGCTGCGAAGGTAGAAGTCTATTAAAGTTGATTTATGTCATGAAAAAAGAATAAATACATTAAAAATTTCGCTGTTATGTTTAAGAGTTATGTTTTAAATACATATATTTGCCTCGCAAAATTAAACTAAACAACGTATATGGCAGAAAACAGAACAGTGAAGTATCATATTCCTCAGCGAGGAATATATATGTATTCTCATGTACATGACGGAAAAACTGAAATGATTGTGCTGAATAGTACGAGTGATGAGCAGACATTGGCTGCTGAGTACTATACTGTCTTGACTAAGGATTCTAAAGAAGGTAGAGATGTATCGAGCGGGAAGAGAATCGATTTGACAAAGAATCTTGTGGTTTCTCCTCGCAAGTCATTGATTATTGAATTCTGATGAAATTTCTTATAAAAACAGCGGAAGGATTTTTTCTTTCCGCTGTTTTTTTATGCCGTTTTATACCATATCATCTCCGGTTTTGGCATATCTTACACGAATAGTTTTGTGGAAGGGGATGAAGCGTGAAACGATGGCGATGACCAGGGTGATGATAAACAGATAGCCTAGTATATGTTTGAGCGAAAGCAGGAGGCTTTGTTGTTGCAAAGTGGCATAGAGGGTTTGGGTTGCCATCTGGGTGGCCTCGGTATATTCGTGTCCTTGTGAAAGATATTGGCTGAGTGACTGGTTAAACTGGCTGGCGGCCAGCGGGTCGGTCTGGCTGACGGTCTCCGACAAAGAATGTAGGTACTTCTGTTCCATCCGATAGAGAGCGTTGCTGTAAAAAGAGGTAGCCAGAATGGGAGCCAGTACCGACCGGAAGGAAATCAGGAAAAAGGCATTGGCCAGCAGGTATTTGGGATTGAGTTCTTCTACGGCAAACAAGGCAAAAGCGATGATTAACACCAGCATGCCCAGCCCTCGCAGAAACACGGGGAGGAAAAGCATCTCGTAGGTGCTGTCGGGGGAGACGGTGAAATACAGGATGCCGAAGAAGGCGGCAAAGCACCCCATCCCTCCGGCAATCAGAAAACGGAAACGCCACCGTTGCCAGCGGAACCACCAGAAACAGATAAAAGCCCCCAGGGCATAACCTGGTAGCAGGTAACCATAGAGCAGATAAGTGTGTGTGCTGTCTACCTTCAGGATACTCGTCATGTAGTTGGTGAGCAGGGTGGTGGAGGTGCTGAAAAACATGACCAGCATCATATACAAGTAGCCTACGATGGCTTTGGGCTGATACAATGGGGCCAAACTGACAAAGGGGTGTTTGGAGTGGTATTGCTGCCAGATGAAAAAGGCTATCAGGATGGGAGCAATGACGATATAGAGCCGGATTTTGAATGAAGAGGTCCAGTCGAGCACTTTCCCATAGTTGATGACATAGACCAGCATCAGGAGTCCGGTGGCAATGACCAGCATCTCGCGCAGGTGAAGTTCGGAGAGCGGTATGGGCTTCAACGGGCGGTCGTGTCGGAAACAGATAATCACTATCAGGATGGCAGTCATGAGGAGCAGCATCATGAAGTAGTACATATACTGCCAGTTGTAATGGTAAGCCAGTTCAGCTGTAAGCACCATGGATACCTGTCCTCCGGCAAATACCAGCGGGTAAAAATAAGAATAGAACTCGCTTCGTACGTTCTTGGGACTGAAAATCTTGGTGGCTCTTCGGATGAACCAGAGCATGAGGAAACCTTTCAGAAAACCGATGAAGAAGCTGCAAATGATGACTAAATCGATGTTTTGCGAACGGGCACATATCCAGCTGAGAAAGAATTGCAGGGTCAGGTCGGTCAGCAACAGGAATTTGGAGGAAAGGGCGTCGAGCACTTTGGGGACAATGGGATAGGCTACCGCCATTCCAGCCGAAGCGGCATAATACCCCATGGTGATGTCTTCTGTATTGGTACCCAGTGTGTTGGATACTTCAAGCATGCTTCCGGTGTAGGAACCGTTCAGCATGGTGACAGGCAGAATGATGGTGAAGATACATATCATTCCGAGCCAGTCGGGGACCCATTGACGTACGGGGACGTCCAGTTGTTGCATGGTCATCATTTGCGTAAGGCTTCTGTTTCTACCATCATACCGGCTCTCAATTCGCTCATTTCTTCAGGAGAAATGTCTTTCAAGTCTATTCTTACAGGAATTCGCTGCTGTACCTTCACGAAATTTCCGGCAGAATTGTCGGTAGGCACCAGCGAGTATTTGGAGCCGGTCGCTTCTGAGATGGCTGTTACCGTCCCGTGGAAGACCTTTCCGGGAAAGGCATCGACCTTGATACGTACTTCCTGACCAATGTAGATGTGGACAATCTGGGTTTCCTTATAGTTGGCTGTCACCCATTTGTCTGTGTTTCGGACCAGGTAGGAGATGGTTTGCCCGGCTTGCACGAACTGTCCGGGTTCAAGGGTTCTGCGCCCCATGTATCCGTCGTATGGAGCGGTGAGTACGGTATAAGAAAGATTCAGCTTGGCCAGATCCAGGTCGGCTTCCTTGCGCAGGATGGCCGCTTCGGCACTGGTGGTTTTCTTGCTGGTTTCTGTGAACTGTGATTGCGCAGCCTTATGTTGTGCCAGCAGGGCTTGGTAGCGGGCTTTGGCAGCTTCATAAGAGGCTTTTGCCTGTTCGTACTGCTGTTCGGGGACCGATTCTTCCTGCAGCAGGCGGGCAAAGCGGTGATAATCCTGCTCCAGTTGCCACAGTTTGGCTTTTGCTTCGGCAATGTTGGCTTCCTGCACTGCCACGTTCGTTTGTGAGGTCTCTATGCCGGAATGTAGTACGTCGCGTGAACCTTGCACATCCAGCAGGGCTGCTTCGGCTTCTTTGACCTTTATCTGATATTCACGGTTATCCAGTACCAGCAGTGTATCTCCTTGATGTACATATTGATGTTCCTTGAAGCGGACTTCCTTGATGTAGCCCGAAGCACGTATGTTCAAAGGGGCCACATACTGGTCGATGAACGCATCGTTCGTAATCTCATAATGGATGTATTTCCAGAAGTAGTTGCCCACCCATACCAGCCCGGAGCCGGCAATCAGTATGCAAAGTAAGTTGAGAATGATGTTCTGCAATCTTCTCTTCCGTAGTTTGCTATGAGTATCTTTTAGTGTCATATTCTTGTAGGATTGAACGGGTTATAATCTTCCGCAGACTTTCTGCAGTTGGTAATAGGTGTAAATGATTCGTGTGCGTGAGGCTGTCAGCTGGAGCTCGGCGTTGAGCAGGACAGAGTTGGCATCCAGCAAATCGGTCAGTATGGCCAGTTGGTTCATGTAGCGGTTCTGCATGATACGATAGTTTTCCTGTGCCTGACGGACGGAGAGTTTCCAGGCGTCAGCCTGCTGCAGGGCTTCTTTGTGGCGGAGAATCGCATTGTAAATGTCCATTTGGAGCTGTTGCTTTTTCAGTTCCTCTTCTTTCTTTTGCACGGACACCTGCAACTGGCTTTCCTTGATTTTGTGGTCGGACTTGAATAAGGACGAGAGGGGATAGGAAACCGAAAGTCCGATGTTCCAGTTGTTGTTATACAAGTCGGTCATGGTACGGGTGATGGGGCGTGCCAGAGTGTTGGATGCGTACAGGTTGACATTGGGCTTGCGGGAGGCGCGGTCCATCTGTATCTGGTTCCGGGCCAGTTCGGTTTCTTTTTGCAGCAGTTTCATGTCTGGGGCCTGCTCGTAAGCCGACAGGAGATAGGCTTCGTAGCTTTCCAGAGGAGTCGCTTTCTGCAGCAGTGTGGTGTCGGGCTTTATTATACGGTTTTCGGAATTTCCCAGCAGCAGGTTCAGTTGTTGGGATACGATGAGGATGCTGTTCTCTGTTTCTTGCAGAGAAAGCCGGTCGTTGGTGAGTTGCATCTCACTGCGCAGCACGTCGTTGTTGGTGATGAGTCCTTCTTTCTTCATCTGCCGTATGTCTTGCAGGCGCCGAAGCGACTCTTCGATGTTACGGGTAAGTACGATGTGTTGCTTGAACAAGGTAAAGAGATTCAGGTATTGGTTGAGTAATCCCAGCTTGATATCAGCTTGATTGCTCATTCGTTGCAAGGCGGCGATTTCTGTTTCAATATCTGCCTTACGGATGGAATAACGGATTTTCCCTCCCTGATACAGCGGTTGGTTGAAGTCGACCGTATAGTTTTGTGACCAGTCGGGAGTGTCCGGATAGGTAGGATGAGAAAGTCCTTCCTGAAAGACCACAGGTTGTCCGATAACCCCTCCTTTGAGACCGATTTCCAGGTCAGGAAGTAAGGCCGTTTGGGCATGACGTTTTCGTTCATAGGCCATTCTTTCTTTCAGGCTGTCGGCTTGCAGTCGCAGACTGCTTTTTACGCCCGATTCAAAAAGCTGTTCTACGGATAGGAACAGTGAATCTTGTTGGGCCATGGCCGGGAGGATAAGAAAGAGATTTCCGATGAAAAGCAGGATTCGTAGGGTGCTAGAAATCTTCAAGAACATTTTGCACTGTTTTTAGTTCAGATAAAATATTTCCGGTTCGTTCGGTAGATAAGATATGCTCCGCGTTGGCATATACTAAATTGAGGATAGGGCGGATCTGTTCTTTCAGTTTTTCCCCTTCCGGAGTAAGATACACCAACTTGTTTCGGCGGTCACTGACATCCTCTTTACGATAGACATATCCTTTCTTTTCCAGATTGTTCATCAGATTGGTCAGGCAGGCCTTGTCTTTAGCGGTTCGCTCTGCCAGTGCCTGCTGGGTGATACCTTGTTCATGCCAAAGACTGCTCAGCACTTGAAGCATCTCGAAAGTGATTCCTGCATGATTGTCTTTTAGTGTACGTTGCATGGCACGTCGAAACGCCATGCGGGTGCGGAAAATCTGTATCATGAGTTCCCGGAATTCTCCTCCTTCTTCCATGTGGATCAAGTTTTTTGGTGTTTTCCGGCAAAGATACACCTTTTTTTAGAATGGTAAAATATTTGACTAATATAAACTCGCTTAAAGGAGAAGTCGGCCATTTTCCTGACGGATGATTTCTTCCGAGAGGAGATAGGCTATGACTTTACTCACTTGTTCCTCCGGGACCTGAATTTGGGCTTTGAGTTCTTGCGGAGAAAGAGGAGAAGTCTTTAGTAAGGCAAGTATCTGACGGCTGATTTCGTCAAACTGGCTTTGTTTCAGTCCGGAGTGATGATGCTGCAGGCATACATCGCATTGTCCGCAGTTGTGCTCGTTCTTTTCTCCAAAATAATGGAGTAACATGCGGCTTCGGCAGTTGTTTTCGCTTTCAGCATATTCTATCATGGCCTCTATTCGCCGACGGTAGCTTTCCTTTCGTTCCTCGTACACTTCCTTGCTCAAGTAGATACGGTCGGTCTCCTGTCGTTCACGGGTGTAAATGATATAAGGGGTCTTTTTCCCCGGAATGTAGTGCAAGATGTGCTGCCGGGTCAGGAAGAGCAAAGTCTCATAGATTTGGGGCCTGCTCAATCCGGAACGTTTGGACAGCAGCTCTTCATTGATATAGGCATAATCGGTGAAAAGTCCGGTATAGGTCCGCAATAGAATACGGAGCAGTTTTTCTGTATCTGCGTTTTGCTCATGAATG
This sequence comes from uncultured Bacteroides sp., assembly GCA_900551445.1. GTDB lineage: Bacteria > Bacteroidota > Bacteroidia > Bacteroidales > Bacteroidaceae > Phocaeicola. The sequence goes on from URWA01000002.1 coordinate 61,988, forward strand.
CGATACAGTTCTTCTTTGGTGATGGTGAACATGATTCGGGAAGCATTGTCCTGTTCATCGGTATATTCCAGATAGCCGGCACGTGTCAGAATTTTCAGTGCACTGTCGGTCTGTACAGGGAAATGCTTGAAATTGTGGCAAAATTCATCCAAATTGAAGGCGAAGGTACAGCCCAATCCGTCTCCCATGGCCATCTGGTAGTAGAAATTGATGTCTTCGTACACTTTTCGGATATAATCCTTTTCAGGGAAAGTGTCACTGATACGTTGTTTGAGGGTAATCTTGTCGCGGGGGCAGAACAACAGCACGGCATACGCCTTCATGCCGTCTCTTCCGGCTCGTCCAGCCTCCTGGAAGTATGCCTCGGGAGAGTCGGGCACATCGGCATGAATCACCAGGCGTACATCGGGCTTGTCAATTCCCATTCCGAAAGCATTGGTCGCCACCATGACACGATATTCTCCTTTCAGCCATGCTTTTTGGCGTAGGTCTTTGGTCTCATCGCTGAGTCCGGCATGGTAGAACGTGGCTGTGATGTGGTTCCGGTTCAGGAGCTGAGCTATTTCTTTGGTCTTTTTCCGGTTGCGTGTGTAAACAATGCTGGAGCCGTTTACCCGTTGCAGGATGTGCAGCATTTCGCCTTCTTTGTCTTCCGTGTGGCGGACGATGTAGGCCAGATTCTTCCTTTCGAAACTCATGCGGAATACATTCTCCTGGCGGAACTGGAGTCGTTCCTGGATGTCCTTGACCACTTCCGGAGTGGCTGTGGCAGTCAGGGCAATGACAGGAACTCCCGGAAGCAGTTGGCGTATCTCGGCTATTTTCAGGTAGGCAGGGCGGAAATCGTATCCCCATTGCGAGATGCAATGGGATTCATCCACGGTGATGAGGCTCACATGCATGCTGCGAAGCTTGATTTGAAATATTTCGGTACCCAGTCTTTCCGGTGAGATATAAAGAAATTTGTAGTTGCCGAAAATGCAGTTTTCCAAGGCAATCAGAATCTCTTCGCGCGTCATGCCGGAATAAACGGCAGTGGCCTTGATACCCCGTTCACGCAGGTTTCTTACCTGGTCTTTCATCAGGGCAATCAGGGGGGTAATGACCAGACACAATCCTTCCTGGGCGAGGGCCGGCACTTGGAAAGTAATGGATTTACCTCCTCCTGTGGGCATAAGCCCCAAAGTGTCCTTGCCTTCGCCTACGCTGCGGATGATATCTTCCTGTATGCCTCGGAAGTGGTCGTATCCCCAGTATTGTTTCAGGATTTTCAGATAGTCGGCCATGGATTTCTAGCTTCGACTCGGCTTGATGTCTTCAATCTGCAGCTGGATTTCTCCTCGTTTATGGGTATTTTCCTCAATGGTGTAGCAGATGTTGAACGATTGCTTGGTCTTTATGTAGCGGACTTGTGAGCTTTGTCCGAAAGCGATGCCATTCATGACGTTGTTCGATTTGTTGTCTACTAACTCCAGCTTGATGTGTTCCTGGTCTCTGCCTACCACCTTGCTGGTACCGTAATCATACACGTTCAGTGTGGCAAAGATAGGTTTGTGGTTTTCCGGCCCAAACGGATTGAACTTCTTCAGGTCGAAGAAAAACTTCGGAGTAATGTCTCTGAAATCCAGTTGTGCATCAATCTGAATGGTGGCATTGGTCTGTTCCGGAAGAATGTGATTGGTGACATATTCCTCAAACCGACGTGTAAATTCCGGTACATTTTCCACTTTCATGGAGAGTCCGGCGGCATAGGTGTGTCCGCCAAAGTTTTCCAATAAATCGCGGCAATATTCAATGGCTTTATATACGTCGAAACCCGATACGGAACGTGCAGAACCTGTTGCCAGGTTGTCTGTACGTGTCAGTACTACAGCTGGGCGATAGTAGATTTCCGTCAGCCGGGAGGCTACGATGCCGATGACCCCTTTGTGCCAGTCTTCATTGAAGATGACAATCGATCTTCTTTCAGACAGGTCGGACAGGTTGTCCACAATTTTGTTGGCCTCTTCCGTCATGCTTTTATCCAAATCCTTTCGGGTTTCATTGTAGCTGTTGATACGGTTGGCTTTCTTCAGTGCGGAGGCGAAGTCCCTTTCTATCAAAAGGTCGACAGCCTCTTTTCCATTTTGGATACGTCCGGAGGCATTGATTCGTGGTCCGATTTTGAATACGATGTCACTTATCGTGATTTCTCTTTCAGCCAGTCCGCACACGTCAATGATGGCTTTCAGTCCGATGCTGGGGTTGGCATTGAGCTGCCGGAGGCCATGATAGGCCAGAATACGGTTTTCTCCCATGATGGGTACAATGTCGGAAGCGATGCTCACGGCCACCAGGTCGAGCAGGGGAGTCAGCTGATGGAATTCGATGCCATTGTTCTGGGCGAAGGCCTGCATGAATTTAAAGCCCACTCCACATCCGGAAAGATGTTCATAGGGATAGGTGGAATCAAACCGCTTGGCATTCAGGATGGCCACGGCAGGTGGAAGAACTTCATCGGGCACATGATGGTCACAGATAATAAAGTCAATGCCTTTCTCTTTGGCATAACTGATTTCTTCTACCGCTTTTATGCCACAGTCTAGTACGATGACCAGTTTGACTCCTGTTTCATACGCATAGTCTACTCCTTTTTTCGACACGCCATACCCTTCATTGTATCTGTCGGGGATGTAATAGTCGATGTTCGAGTAGAACTGTTGCAAAAACTTGAAAACCAGTGCGACGGCTGTGGTCCCGTCCACGTCATAGTCTCCATACACCAGAATTCTCTCCTTGCGTCCCATGGCCAGATTGAGGCGTTCCACGGCTACATCCATATCTTTCATCAGAAACGGATCGTGCAGGTCGTTCAGCTGAGGGCGGAAGAAACGCTTGGCTTCAGCGGCTGTATGTATGCCTCTTTCTTGTAGCAACTTGCACAAGATGGGGCTGATGCCTATTTCTCTGGAGAGGGCTCTAGCTGCTTCTCTTTCTTGAAGTGTTGGAGGTTGATAGTTCCATTTGTAGTTCATTTATATATGTTTTTTTCTTTTTTTCTTTATCACGTAAGATTCTCCTGGGGTTTGTCTGATATTGACAAGCACGAGATATGAGCAATTTCCCGCCGAGTAAGAATCTTTCTTGGAGAATAAAGTACTTATTCTTCGCTTCAATCCGTAAAATTAGTAAAAAGAAAGAAAAAAAGCGGCTCATTCCATCTTAAATTTATGGAACGAGCCGCTTATTATTTATAATTAGTCTATATACTAAGTTTTTAGAATCCCAATTTCTTTGCGATGTCTGCAGGGATTGCTTTTTTGTTGACCAGAATATTCATGGTTTTGTATTTGACGAATGCTTTAGATGCATACCAGATACCTTTGTACTTTCCGCTTAAGCCCCATGAGTTTTTCACCATGTAGTATTCTTTTCCATTCTGGTCTTTGGCGATACCGTAAATCAGCATACCGTGGTCGTCTGTGGTTTCCCAGTTGTCGAAAGCAGTCTGACGCATTTCCTGTGTTACGTTGATTTCAGGAAGCGGTTTGCTAGTCAGTTCTTTGCGTTTGTCTGCTTTGCTCAAGCCCAGCCAGCGTGCCATATCTGAACCGGTCAGTTCAGCACCTTTTGCTACATCTGGACATACAGCTACTCCGTCACGTGTGAATCCTTCTTCACTGACGTCTGCTCCCCAGGCAAAAGTGTATCCGTTGTTGATTGCGTTATCCATCACTTCCATCAGTTCGTCAATCGGCAGGTTGTATGACAGGGCATTACGCCAGTTGTCCTGTACTTCAATGCTGAACGGCTGGTAGAAAGGGTGATGTGTAAATGAAGTCAGAGATACATAATCGTCCATGTTCAGTCCCAGCACTTCATCCGCAAAAGTTCTCGGCGTATAAGTTTTACCTTTGTAAGTAAATTCTTTCGGGCACTCTCCCAAGTAGGTGTCGTAAATGGCAGTTACTCCTTTTTTCCAAACCGGAGTCAGTCTATGCTGTTTACCTTTTCCAATAGCTTCTACGTAAGCACCGGCTACTGCATCCAGTTCGTTGTGGTTCGGGAGAGAATCTCCGTATTCGATACCCGGCATGATATCTTGCGGCACCATACCATAGTTCTTGTAGCAGTAAACGATATCTTCAAAGCTTCCGCCCGGAGAGAATGAAGCGTCGCCGTGGTAACGTACATAGTTTACGGCACGGTCTTCCATTGTTTTGTGTACGACGAACATTTCAGACAAGTCGAATTCTCCTTTTCCAGTACGAAGCAGTTCAGATTCCAGGAAACCAATGCTGGAGAAAGACCAGCATGTACCTGATTGGTTCTGGTTCTTTATGGAAGTGATTGGGTTTTCTTTTACAGTGGTGAAGGTAAATCCTTCTTCCGCTTTGTCTTTTTTCGGGCTCTTGGCATAAATGCTTCCAAAACAGAGTCCTGCTGCGGCTAATAAAATCAGTTTGTTCATTGTTTCTAGAAAATGTTATAGAGTTAATAAATAATTTTATTCATTCATGATTGCTTCCACTTCTTCAAAAGTGATAGGAATATGTTTTTCGCCTAAGAACCGCGAACCATTATCTGTAATCAGAATGTCGTCTTCCAGGCGGATACCTCCGAAATCTTTGTATTTTTCAATTTCATCGAAGTTCAGGAAGTCGGTGTGCAACTTTTCTGCTTTCCATTTGTCGATAAGTGCCGGAATGAAGTAACAACCCGGTTCGTCCGTAATGACAAATCCTTTTTGCAGTTTTCTTCCCATGCGGAGAGAAGCCAGACCGAATTGGGTGGAAGGTTGTACCTCTTCGTCATAGCCTACATAGCATTGGCCCAAGTCTTCCATATCGTGTACATCCAGTCCCATCATGTGTCCCAGTCCGTGAGGGAGGAACAAGGCATGTGCTCCTGCGGCTACGGCATCTTCTGTATTTCCTTTCATCAGTCCCAAATCTTTTAGACCGTTGGCCAGCACTTTGCACACTTCCAAGTGTACGGATTTGTAGGTCACTCCCGGGCGGGCCAGTTCGAGTGCCTTGTCGTGGCAGGCCAGTACGATACCGTAAACATCACGTTGGCGGCTGGTGAATTTTCCACCGACCGGAATCGTACGTGTATGGTCGGAGCAGTAATAATTCATCAGTTCGGCACCCGCATCGGTCAGCATCATTCGTCCTTCCTGCAGGATGTGACTGTGGTCATGGTTGTGAAGCGTCTGGCCGTTTTGGGTTAGGATAGTAGCAAATGAAACCATTCGTCCATAGGAAGAAGCAATGCCGTCGAGCACCCCCGCGATGTATTGTTCCGATACTCCGGGTTTGCACAGGCGCATGGCTGCTGTGTGCATTTCATATCCTACGTTGCAGGCTTTGTCTATTTCAGCTATTTCACATTCTTCTTTGACAGCTCGCAGGGAAATGACTGCTTTGATGAGTTCAAGCGAGGCATGTTTGGGAGTCATGGATGCCCGGATGCCAGTCAAATCTTCAAGTAGCTGCATGTTGTCATATCGGTAGGGAGGAAGAAAGTGTACTTTTCTGCGTTGTGCGATAGCTTTTCCCACCATTTCTTTCAGTTTGTCGAAAGGATAGCTTTTTTCCACTCCCACTTGTGCTGCCAGTTCTTTTACACTGGGTTGAGGTCCCATCCAGATGATATCGTCCATGTCAACATCATCTCCAAAGAAATAATCTGTTCCATTGTCAATATCGAGGATACCGGCATAACCAGGATGTGAATGTCCGAAGAAGTAGACAAACGAACTGTCTTGACGGAATTTGTATGTGTTGTCGGGATAGTTGGCTGGGGCTTCGTTATTGCCCAAGATGAGAATAATACCATTGCTCATCTTTTCCCGCAAGGCTTTTCGGCGTTTCTGATAAGTTAGAGAATCAAACATATTCATTACATTTTAATATCACATGTGTGAAAATTATGTTGCAAATGTAGTAAATAAAATAGAAAAAATGGCTGGAATGTATTGGAAAAACATATATTTGCAATTCCAAGGTTACTTTAAAAAAACGCGAAGTATGAAACTAGACTTTGAAAAAACAGGATTGGTTCTTGAGGGTGGAGGCATGCGAGGTGTATTCACATGTGGAGTTCTGGATTTCATGATGGATCATAAGCTGGAATTTCCTTATGTGATAGGTGTTTCTGCGGGGGCCTGCAACGGCTTGTCGTATATGTCTCACCAGCGTGGTCGTGCCAAGTTCAGTAATATCGATATGCTGGATAAGTATCATTATATCGGATTGAAGTACTTGTGGTATCAGCATAGCATTTTGGATCAGCATTTGCTTTATGATTTGTTCCCAAGTCAGATTTTGCCTTTCGATTATGAGGCATATTTTGATAATCCGGCACGGTTTGAGATGGTGACAACCAACTGCGTAACTGGAAGGGCTTGTTATTTGGAGGAGAAAAAGGGACGGAACCGGGAACGTCTGGTTGATATTGCCAAGGCTTCCAGCAGTTTGCCTTACGTTTGTCCTATTGCATACGTGGATGGACGTCCGATGTTGGATGGAGGGATTGTGGATTCCATTCCGGTTTTGCGTGCGATATCGCAAGGGTATGAGCGGAATGTCGTGGTCCTGACCCGTAACAGAGGGTATCGTAAGTCGGAAAAGGACATTCGGGTGCCCCGGTTTATTTATCGTCGTTATCCTCGTCTGAGATTGTTGCTTAGCAGGCGGTGTGCGGTATATAATGAGCAGTTGGAACTGGTGGAAAAGCTGGAAGACGAGGGACGTATCATTACCATTCGTCCGGAGAAAAAGGTCGTGGTGAACCGGATAGAAAAGGATGTGAAGAAACTGACCGACTTGTATGAAGAAGGCTATGCATGTGCCGAAAAGGTGCTGATGCCTTTATTGGAAAAAGAAAAGGAATAAACCTGTTGAGATGAGCAAATAAAAAAATCCGGAATGTGAGCGTTCCGGATTTTTTTATGGTTTTTATTTCGCGAAGCTGACCGCACGGGTTTCACGGATAACCGTGATTTTTACTTGTCCCGGATAGGTCATTTCATCTTGAATCTTCTTGGCAATTTCGGTTGACAGGCTTTCCGTCTGTTTGTCATCAATCTTGTCGGCGCCTACAATGACACGGAGCTCACGTCCTGCCTGGATAGCGTAAGTTTTGGTTACACCCGGATAAGACATAGCCAGCTGTTCAAGGTCGTTCAAGCGCTTGATGTAGGCTTCTACAATTTCACGGCGTGCTCCCGGGCGGGCACCAGAGATGGCATCACATACCTGAACGATAGGTGCCAGAAGGCTGGTCATTTCCACTTCATCATGGTGTGCACCGATGGCGTTACAGATATCTGCTTTTTCTTTGTATTTCTCGGCCAGTTTCATACCCAACAATGCATGTGGCAATTCTGGTTCTTCATCGGGCACCTTACCGATATCGTGCAACAGACCGGCACGTTTGGCTTTTTTCGGATTCAATCCCAGCTCGGAAGCCATGACAGCACATAAGTTGGCAGTTTCACGGGCATGTTGCAGCAGGTTCTGTCCATAGGAAGAACGGTATTTCATCTTACCGATGATGCGGATCAGTTCCGGATGCAGGCCGTGGATACCCAAGTCAATAGTAGTACGTTTACCCGTTTCAATAATTTCATCTTCTACCTGTTTGCGTACTTTGGCTACTACCTCCTCAATACGTGCCGGGTGGATACGTCCATCGGTTACCAGTTGGTGCAAAGCCAGACGGGCAATTTCACGGCGAACTGGGTCGAAGGCAGAAAGCACAATGGCTTCCGGAGTATCATCTACTACAATTTCTACACCGGTAGCTGCTTCCAAGGCGCGGATGTTACGTCCTTCACGTCCAATGATACGTCCCTTGATTTCATCTGATTCGATGTGGAATACAGTGACAGAATTTTCAATGGCAGTTTCAGTAGCCACTCTTTGGATAGACTGGATGACAATACGTTTGGCTTCACGGTTCGCCGTAAGCTTGGCATCGTCCATGATGTCATTGATATATGATTGAGCCTGTGTCTTGGCCTCTTCCTTTAAGGACTCCACCAGGCGTTCTTTTGCTTCCTCTGCCGACAGTCCTGAGATGGTTTCCAGTTTTTCTCTTTCCTGTGATTGCAGGTTATCCAGTTCTTCTTTTTTCTTTTCGATGATTACCAGCTGTGCGTCCAAGTTCTCTTTGATAGCCTCTGTTTCATTGCGCTTGCGCTGAAGTTCTTCGTTCTTTTGGTTGAGCACCATTTCACGTTGCTTCAGTTTGTTTTCTGCCTGTTGGATCTTTTGGTTTCGTTGGGCAACTTCTTTTTCCAAGTCGGCTTTTTTATTCAGGAATTTTTCTTTTACTTCCAGAAGCTTGTTTTTCTTGATAACTTCGGCCTCTGTTTCGGCTTCTTTGATAATGGTGTCATATTTCGTCTTTAAGCCATACTTAAAGAATCCATACGACAATGCACCTCCCACCAGGAAGGCCACAATCGCTAGTATTACTGTCGTCAACATTATAATTAATTTAAATATATAAATAAAAAACGCATAAGCTTTTCCGTCGGAATCCTTCAGGTCAAGCTTATGCGTGAAATTGCTTTAAAATAAACGTCTTTTTCTCTATAAACCTTTATTCTGGCTTTGTTGGATACATTTTTCAATATCCTCATCCAGTTCCTTTAGTTTCTCCATATATGGACGGGTATCATTCCTGTCTTTCATGGATGTATTTTCATACGCTAAATCGAGTGCTACCATTTTCCAGTGCTGTATGCTGTTAAATTCCGGAAATGCACTGCGATATTTGTTTAGTTTATAGTTAATCTGTTTGGCAGCTTCCCGATATCCCTCCTCTTCCGATGGAAATATGGACACTGGATAACGTTCGTTGTCAATTAGTAGATTAAATCTCTTTTTTTCGTCCATAAAAGTATATACTTTACCGTTTTGTCTTATTCATTCAGCAAAGCGATGCATTTATCGACTTCACGCACAAGTTTCGCCAGCCTTTGTTTCGTATCGCGGAGGTCATTGTCGTTGATACTGAGGATACGGGCGTTTTTCAAATTGATATATTTGGTTTCCAATTCTTTCCAACTGCTTTTTAACTCATCGATTTCTGTGTTTTTTGCGTCAATTTCTTTTCTCAATGAAAGGTTTTCTTTTCTCAGTTCTTCATAAAGAAACAGCAATTGCCTTAACTTGCCTTCGAAAGTGTGCAGCAGTTTTTTGTCCTCTTCTGTCATTCGTATATCAAAAAAGTATATACAAATATACTGTATTGATTGGAATTTCAAAAATATTTGTTGTGGATTTTATTAAAAATTGTGAGATTTGATGGGCGTGCAAATCTTTGTGCGTGAATTTTTTCTGTCTGATAATTCTTTTTACCTTTGTAGTTGCATTGAGGTGACATTAAATGCGGAGTTTTTAATCTTTTAAAAATCAAATCGTTATGTATACAGTTATTAAACGGATGGAGATTTCGGCTTCTCATCGTCTGGAACTTTCCTATGAAAGTAAGTGTGAAAACCTGCATGGTCACAATTGGATTATTACGGTTTATTGCCAGTCGGCAGAATTGAATGCAGATGGTATGGTGGTAGATTTTACGCATATTAAAGAGGTGGTAAAAGGGCAGTTGGATCATAAAAACCTGAACGACGTGTTGTCTTGTAATCCGACAGCTGAGAATATAGCCCGATGGATTTGTGAGCGTGTGCCCCATTGTGTGAAAGTGGAAGTCTGTGAATCAGAAGGAAACACCGTAATTTATGAAAAAGATTAATGAGATTTTCTATAGCCTTCAGGGGGAAGGCTTTCATGTGGGTACACCTGCGGTTTTTGTCCGTTTCTCTGGATGTAACCTGAAATGTGATTTTTGCGATACGCAGCATGAGCAGGGGAGGATGATGTCTGATGAAGAAATTCTGGCAGAGGTGGAGAAATATCCCTGTAGAATGGTGATTTTGACTGGGGGTGAACCTGGACTGTGGGTGGATGACAATCTGGTCGCAACACTGCATGCGGCTGGAAAATATGTGTGTATAGAAACGAATGGAACCCGTGTACTTCCTGAAGGTATCGACTGGGTGACCTGTTCTCCCAAGCAAGGTTCGCAGTTGTGTGTGCGGAGGGTCGATGAAATAAAGGTGGTCTATCAGGGACAAGAAGTGGAATCGTATTTACAGATACCCGCTTCTGCCTATTTCCTGCAACCTTGTTCTTGCATGAATACCTCAGAAGTGGTGGATTATATAAAGGAGCATCCTGTCTGGCGTTTGAGTTTGCAAATTCATAAACTGATTGCTATTCCTTGATTTTCTTATACAAATTGTAAGAATATACAGTTTTGTGGTATTGTTGTTTTTTAACAACTTTCACGGGGTATTTGTTAACAAACATGTTTTTTGCAGAATTGGATGTTTCTTTAAAAATAAAAAGATACTCCCGCTAATCACTATTAGCAGGAGTATCACAACACAAAAACTAAACTAGACTTAACTAAACTATTCTAAAGGAAGTTTCACAACTTCCGCTTTTATTATGTACGCTACAAATATAGGGTTTAGATTGATTGTAGCCAAAGAAAATCAGTAAAAAATTGGATTGTTTCAAAAAAAAATGTTGAAAATACAACAAATTCTCAAATAGTATGTTTATTAACATAATTTTGGAGCTCTTGCTTGTAGCTGTCAGATATCGGAATGTAGTCTTTCCCGAAAACAATCCTTCCTTTTTCTATAATTTTTATTTTTTGTTTTTGCACAATGAAAGACCGGTGAATACGTATGAAGCGGTTGGCAGGCAATTTGTCTTCCATCATTTTCATACTGACCAGTGAGAGGATAGGACGAGGATTGTCTTCCAAGTGAATTTTAATGTAATCTTTGAGTCCTTCAATGTATAAAATCTTATCCAGCTCAATTTGAATCAGCTTATAATCGCTTTTCACATAAATATATTTCAGATCTTCGGAAGACTGTACTTCTTCAGGGGTATTTTCGGCTTTCTGGCAAAGTTCAAACCACTGCACGGCCTTATTCACAGCTGTCATGAAGTCGGCATAGCTGATAGGCTTGAGCAGATAATCAAGGGCGTTTACCTTGTAGCCGTCCAATGCATATTGTCCGAAAGCTGTTGTGAATATGATACGTGTGCTGTTCGGAATTATTTTGGAAAACTCCAGTCCGTTCAGTTCCGGCATCTGGATGTCCAGAAATATCAAGTCTACCGGATGTCCATTCAGAAGTTCCATGGCTTGTATGGCACTGGAATATGCTCCGCACAATTCCAGTGAGGGCGTTTTCTTTACATAGCTTTCCAGCAACCCGAGTGCCAGAGGTTCATCATCAATAATGGCGCATTTGATTGTCATGGCATTGTTTTTTTATGATTAGTGTCAGGTATATCGATTGTCAGTATCGAGCTGTATTCTTTTTGATTGGGACTGATTTGTTGTTGCCATTCATAGTGTCCGGCATATAACAGTTCCAGTCTTTTGCGTACTTGTTCCAGTCCGATACCCGATCCGCTTTTGTCAGTGGAGTTCTTGGGGTAGTTACTGTTACGTATAATACAGTGAATTTTATTATCTTTTTCAGCCAATGTAATGTCAATGAAGCTGGGTTCGGTGGGAGATACTCCATGTTTGAAGGCATTTTCTATCAGTGAAATGAACAACAAAGGAGCCACAGGGCTCTGACTGTTCGGATGGATTTGAAAATGCGTACTGATTTTTACTTGCGAAGAAACCCGGATACGCATCAGTTCGATGTAGTTCCGTATGAATTCCACCTCTTTGGTGAGAGGGACAAAATTTTCCTGGTTGTCGTACAGCACGTATCGTAACAGCTTGCTGAGTTCCTGAATAGCTTGCTGGGCCTTTTCCGTATCGAATGCGGTGAGTGCATAGATATTGTTCAGGGTATTCAGCAAGAAATGCGGATTCAGCTGGTTGCGCAGGTTCTTGAGTTCTGCCTCCGTACGACTTTTCACTGCTTCCCGGCGTGCCAGTTCTGTGTCACTCCAGCGGAGACTCATCCGGATGGCCACACTCAATCCTACCATAAAAATCATGCTGGTCATGTCTCTTATATAGAAGATGTATCGGGGAGGCAGGTAAGAGCGCGGGCGTACGGGAGGTGGAAATGCAATCATGTTGTGCCAGTAGCGTAGTCCGATAGAGGCCACGAGAATAAGAAGGATGTTCAGGAAGATGAAATGTCCGATATGTTCTTTGAAGAGTATTCTGGGAATCAGAACCAGATAGTTGACGTAAAAGATGATAAAAAAGGCAAGTGATACCCCAGAATGGTTGATAAATTCTTTCCAGTCGATATTTCCGTTGTCATGTTGGGTAAAAAACAGCGGAAATCCGAAGAACAATCCCCAGCATATAGTGTGGATGATTAATTCCAGTAAGCGGTGTTTGTTGTGGGTTAGATGCACCATATTAGATTGATTTAAAGCAAAGATACGATAATTTAAGAAAAGTCCGGCCGTCACACGCAGCAAATACTTCGAAATATTACTGCAGAGATAGACGGCCGGACAGGAAACCAAAGTTATGAAGAACAAAGTAGTTCCGTTATGTTTTTATTCATAGCGCAGTGCTTCAATCGGATCCAGGTCGGCCGCTTTCTTGGCCGGATACCATCCGAAGAATACACCGGTGAAGGTACATACTGCGAATGACAGCAATACACTCCATGGCTGGATGAATACAGGCCAGTGGGCAACCGTTTTGATGACGAAGCTGGCTCCACAGCCCAGAATCACCCCAATCAATCCTCCTGTGATACTGATTAGAATGGATTCTATCAAGAATTGTGACAGAATGTCTACTCCTCTCGCACCCACAGACATACGAAGGCCGATTTCGCGGGTACGTTCGGTTACGCTGACATACATGATGTTCATGATACCGATACCTCCTACCACCAGAGAGATTCCCGCGATACAGGCCAGCAGGGTGGTCATCAGGTCGGTGGTAGTATTCAGCATAGAACTGAGTTCCTGTTGTGTACGGATAGTGAAATCATCATCGTCCGTTTCTTTCAGCTTATGTTCTCTTCTGAGGATATTCGTGATTTCGTCAACGGCTTCTTCCGTCATATCTTCTGTCAGGGCAGAAGCAAAGATACCGCTCAGATAGGTTTGGGCAAGCAGACGTTTCATTACCGTGCTGTAAGGTGCCAGTACCACATCGTCCTGGTCCATACCCATGGAGTTATATCCTTTGGATTTAAGGACACCGATTACACGGAGGGGAACCTGGTTGCAGCGGATAATCTTTCCAATCGGGTCTTGTCCGTCGGGGAACAGGTTGTCTACAATGGTTTTACCAATGACACACACTTTTGCGGCCGTACGGATATCTTCTTCCGTAAACATGTCCCCTTGTTCCACGGTCAGCTGACGGATGGTCAGATAGCCGAGGCTTACTCCGCTCACCGAAGAAGGGTAGTTGTTGGAGCCTGAAATCAGCTGTCCGGAAGCCGAAACATCCGGGCTGATAGCCGACAAGTACATACATTCATCACGTAAAGTCTCATAATTCTCCAGTTTCAGCGTTTGCATGCTCGACGGGTCCTGGCGGACACCTCCTCGCATCTCGGCTCCCGGATGAATCATGATCATATTGGAGCCCATTTCGGAGATTTGTTTTTGGATGCTCCGTTTGGAGCCCTGTCCGATGGCCAGCATGGCAATGACGGAAGCTACTCCGATAATGATTCCCAGCATGGTCAGGAAAGCGCGGAGCTTGTTGTTGGCCAATGCCCGGAAGGCTATTTTAAAAAGGTTTGTTCCATTCATAAGTCATCTCGATAAATTGTCAGTCATCATCGTTTTTCGGCAGGGCAGCCAGTGCTTCCGCAGCCGAAAGAATATGGGGGTTGGTTACGTCTTCAATGACATGTCCGTCACGCAGTCGGATGTTGCGGCTGCTGTATTGTGACAATTCCGGGTTGTGTGTCACGAAGATGATGGTACGTCCTTCTTTGTGAAGCTTCTGGAAAAGGACCAGGATTTCGAAAGAAGTACGTGTGTCCAGGTTACCGGTCGCTTCATCGGCCAGGATAACCGCCGGATTGTTGACCAGTGCACGGGCAATGGCCACACGCTGCATCTGTCCACCGGACATCTGGTTGGATTTGTGTTCCAGACGGTCGGCCAGTCCCACGGCCGTCAGGGCTTCTATAGCCCGACGGCGGCGTTCAGCGGCACTGACGGCACTGTTGTACATCAATGGAAGCTCTACATTTTCCACCGCCGTAGTTTTGGGCAGCAGGTTGTAGTTCTGGAAGACGAATCCGATTTTCCGGTTTCGCAGCACCGCCCTTTGCGGTTTGCTCATCGTACGTACAGATACTCCGTCAAGAAGATATTCCCCGCTGGTCGGCGTATCCAGGCATCCCAACGTGTTCAGAAGGGTGGACTTACCGGAACCGGATGTACCCATGATGGTCACGAACTCTCCTTCCTGAATGCTGAACGAGATGCCACGCAACGCATGTACTGTTTCGTCTCCTACCTGGAAATTCCGTTTGATATTTTGTAATTCTATGACAGTCTTTTTCATGACAGTATCTCCTTATTTTTGTTTCTTCTTGTCATTTCCCGGAGGGCCTGGCATGAATGGGCTTCTTTCTCCGTCGGCAGAAGTTTCAGATGCTGTAGTATCGGCAAATCCTTTCAATACGGTTTCTGTGACAATCGGTGTTCCTTCGCTGATACCCTCCAGAATTTCCGTATGGCTTCCATCGCTCAGACCGATTTTCACCGGGTGAGCTGTGAAACCATTGGCATCCATGGTCCATACCTTGTGTTCACCTTCACAGTCGGTGATGGTCTTTTTGCCTACCAGATTTTTTTCTGGAGTGAAGCGCAACGCCTTGTTGGGAACCACAAGCACATTGTCACGTGTATCCGTATAGATGGTCACATTGGCAGTTAGTCTTGGTTTCAGCTTCAGGTCCGGATTGTCGGCAGTAATGACTACCTCATAAGTAACAACTGTTTCGCTGCTGGTACTGGTACTGCTTGAACTGCTGCTGTTGGCGCTGCCCAGTCGGATTTGGTGAACCCGTCCTTCGAATACATCATTCGGATAGGCGTCAACAGTGAATGTCACTCTGGCACTGTCTCTCACTCCGGCAATATCGGCTTCGTCCACATCGGCCACTACCTGCATCTTGGTCAAATCGGCAGCGATGGTAAACAGGGTCGGTGTTTCGAAACCGGAAGCCACGGTCTGTCCTTCTTCTACGTCCTTACTGGTGACGATACCATTGATTGGAGAGGTGATGGTAGCATAAGAAAGGTTTCGTTCCGCTTTTGACAGAGCCGCCTGACTTTGTTCGAACGTACTCTTGGCACGTTCGTAGTCGTATGCACTCTGCTCGTAGTCGGTTTCACTGATTAGTTGCTTTTCATGTAGCTTTTTGTTTCTCTCGTATAGTTTCTTTTGGTAATCGTATTCGGCTTTTGCGCCGTCGTATGTAGCTTGCGCTGACTGTAAATCACTGAGCAGGGTCACTCTATCCATCTCGGCTATCACTTCCCCTTCTTTTACTACCGAATTATAGTCTACGTATATTTTATCAATGATACCTGATACCTGTGTACCGACCTCCACTTCAGTGACAGGTTCGATGGTTCCTGTAGCTGTAATGGAATTGCTGATGTTGCCTTTTGCTACTGTTTCGGTGACGAAGTCTACTTTGCCTTGTGCGCTCTTCTTGCCAAAAATCCAGCATCCTGCCACAGCCAGTACAATTACGACGCCAGCTGTGATAATTATTTTTTTCTTGTTCATATTGTTGGGTTATTATAATTCAATCTCTTTTCCTGCATAAAAATCAAGTAGTGTACGGTTCAATATCGCCATATACTTGGCCTGAATCCGCTGCTGCTGTGCGCTGAGCAGGTTGTTTTTTTCTGTCAGCAGTTCTACGGTATTCTTCATACCCAGTTTGAACTGTTCGTTGACCATATCGAAGCTGGTCTGGCTGCTTTTCAGTTTTACCTCGGCTGCTGCATATTGTTGCTGTGCATTCAGTGCGTCCAGCCAGATGGTCTCGATGTCCGTGTACAATCCTTTCTGTTTGTCCTGAAGGTTCAGCAAGGAAGAATTGTATTGGAACTGTGCTTTTTCTACCGCACTTTTGGTTTGGCGGTTGTTGAAAATCGGTACGCTGATGTTCAATCCAATCATGTTGTTCCAGCCATATTTCATCTGTTGTGCCCAGTTGTTCTGGCTGGAGTTGTTGGTCATACTTGAGGTAGAGGCCGACAGGCTGATGGTCGGGAAATAGCCGCTCTTGGCAGAAGAGATGGCCAGTTTGGCATTGTCGATGCTCAGTTTGCTGCTCTGGATTTCCGGACGGTTGGCCAGTGCTGTCTGGTACACATCTTCCTGGTTCGGAAGCAGCTGCATCACTTTGGCATCATCCAGTACCGGAAGTTCCAGTTCCATTTCGGCTGTGCCGTCCAGTTCCAGCATCTGTTTCAGCTGAAGCTTGTAGTTTCTCAGTGAACTTTCGGAAGTCACCAACTGGTATTCGTCGTTTCCAACTTGTGATTCCAGCTGTGCCAGGTCAGCTTTTGAAATAGTCCCTTGGTTAAACAGTTCCTTAGCCCGTTCATAAGTGGCCTTGCTCACTTCCAGTGTTCCTTTGTTGATGTGGACCGATTCGTCTGCATAAAGAATCTGCAGGAAGAGTTTTGTGATTTCTTCCTTGAGGGTATTCTCGGTTTCTGCTACACTCAGTTCGGCTATTTCCTGATTTTTCTTTTGCTGTTTGATGTTGTTCAGGCGCTGTCCGCCGTTCCAGAGTGTCCATTGTGCCGACAAGCTGTAACTGCCGTTGTAAGTGGTTTTATTGTTACTGCTGATAATTTCAGTTCCGCTTACGGTGGCACTGTTTTGTTGATAAGGACGGTTCACCACGTTCTGTCCGGTATTGAATGAAAGACTGGGGAAGAGTGCAGCCTTTGCGGTTTTCACATCCACTTCGCTTTCCTGTAAGGAAATCTTGTTCTGCTGCAGCTGGATATTTTTCTCCAGCGCATAATTTATGCAGTCATCAAGCGACCAGGTTTGTTTCTCTTGAGCATTAGCCGACAGGAAAGTCGCGAATGCGGCGAAGAAAATGAGTTCTCTTTTTTTCATATTTCGTTGAATTTTTGCATTGCAAATGTATTCCTTTATAAAAAGAAGGGCAAAACAGATAGATTTTTCCACAGAATATCTCGATAAACTCTTGTTTTTTCCCGATAAAGCATTTACTTTGTAATCATTATAAAACTAGATTATGATTAAAAAGACTATCATTCGAATTTTTCATTTTTACCGTGACGGTTTTCGGGAGATGACCATCGGCCGGACCTTGTGGGCCATTATCCTGATAAAGCTTTTTGTCATGTTCTTCATCCTGAAATTGTTTTTCTTCCCTTCGTTTCTGAGTGGGAAGAGTGAAGAAGAAAAACAGGATTATGTAGGAGTGGAACTGACCGACCGGATGGCAGAATAACTATACCTTATTAATATTAACCGATAAAGTGATTTTTTATGCTTGAAACAATCGACACTTCGATGATTGACTGGTCGAGGGCGCAATTTGCCTTGACGGCCATTTACCATTGGTTGTTTGTGCCATTGACATTGGGCTTGGCCGTAATTATGGCAACTATGGAGACACTGTATGTGCGTACGGGAAATGAGTTTTGGAAGCGTACGGCAAAGTTCTGGATGAAACTTTTTGGAATTAATTTTGCCATTGGCGTGGCTACCGGATTGATTTTGGAATTCCAGTTTGGTACCAACTGGAGTAACTATTCTTGGTTTGTGGGCGATATCTTCGGAGCCCCGCTGGCCATCGAAGGAATTCTGGCCTTCTTTATGGAAGCCACTTTTGTGGCTGTCATGTTCTTTGGCTGGCACAAGGTGAGCAAGGGGTTCCACCTGGCTTCCACTTGGCTGACTGGGTTGGGAGCTACAATTTCTGCCTGGTGGATTCTGGTGGCAAATTCCTGGATGCAATATCCTGTAGGGATGGAATTCAATCCGGAAACCATGCGTAATGAGATGGTCGACCTCATGTCGGTGGCTTTTTCTCCGGTGGCAGTAGTGAAGTTCTTCCATACGGTATTGAGCAGCTGGATGGTAGGTGCTGCCTTTGTCGTCGGTATAAGTGCTTGGTATCTGATTCGCAAGCGTGAAAAGGAATTTGCGCTGGCCAGCATGAAGGTGGCTGCGGCTGTCGGACTGTTCGCGGCACTGGTAACGGCTGGAACGGGCGACAAATCTGCCTATCAGGTAGCCCAGGTGCAGCCAATGAAACTGGCTGCCATGGAAGCGCTATATGAAGGAGGTACGCACGAGCCGCTTACGGTGGTCGGTGCCATTAAGATTCCGGAAATGCTTTCCTTCTTGGCTACACACAGCACTTCGGGCTATGTGCCGGGCATCAATGACTTGCAGAACGGTGGCTATACGCTTCCGGACGGTTCTACCGCACTTTCTGCGGAGGAGAAGATAGCCAACGGAAAGAAGGCTATTACGGCATTGGCTGATTTCCGCAGAGCCAAACAGCAAGGCGACGAGTCGGCTATGCAGATTGCCCGCAGCGCGTTGGATGAGTATATGCCTTATTTCGGTTACGGATATATTCAGGACAAAGATGCACTGGTTCCGCATGTGGGACTGCTGTTCTGGTCGTTCCGTGTGATGGTGGGACTGGGTATGTATTTCATCTTGTTTTTCCTGGTTATCCTGGTACTGGTCTGCAAGAAGCAGTTGGCCAAGCTGAACTGGTTGCACTGGATTGCCTTGTGGAGCATCCCGTTGGCTTACATTGCCAGTCAGGCCGGATGGATTGTGGCCGAGATGGGCCGTCAGCCTTGGACCATTCAGGACATGCTGCCCGTCAATGCAGCCGTGTCGAAACTGGAAACGGGTTCCGTACAGACCACTTTCTTTATTTTCCTTGTGATGTTTACCGTGTTGCTGATTGCGGAAATCGGTATTATGGTGAAAGCTATCCGCAAAGGACCAGACGAAAAATAAACTAACCGATACTTTATCTTAAAACCGAAAAAATATGGATTCAACTTATATATTCTTGCAGCATTACTGGTGGTTCCTGGTTTCTTTGCTGGGTGCATTGCTGGTGTTTCTGCTGTTTGTGCAGGGAGGAAACTCTTTGCTGTATTGCCTGGGACGTACAGAAGATGAACGTACTTTGCTGGTGAACTCCACGGGGCGTAAATGGGAATTTACCTTTACGACGCTGGTCACTTTTGGAGGAGCTTTCTTTGCTTCTTTTCCCTTGTTCTACAGTACCAGTTTTGGAGGGGCTTACTGGCTGTGGATGATTATCCTTTTCAGTTTTGTGCTGCAGGCGGTGTCCTACGAGTTTCAGTCGAAACTGGGCAACTGGCTGGGTAAGCGCACTTATCAGTTCTTCTTGGTGTTGAACGGAGTGGTCGGTCCGCTGTTGCTGGGTGCGGCTGTGGCTACTTTCTTCAACGGTTCCAATTTTGTGGTGAGCAAAGGAAATTTGACCGATGAGATGATGCCGGTCATCAGTCATTGGGGAAACGGCTGGCATGGACTGGATGCTTTTGGTGACCCTTGGAACTTGGTACTGGGATTTGCCGTGCTGTTCCTTGCCCGTTTGTTGGGAAATCTGTATTTCATCAACAACATTCGTCATGAAGAACTGAATGCCCGCTTTCGCCGGCAGCTGATTGCGGATGTAGTGCCTTTCCTGGTCTTCTTCCTGGCGTTTGTTATCCGTACGTTGTTGAAAGACGGCTTTTCGGTGAACCCGGACAACGGGCTGATTGTGATGGAGCCGTTCAAATATTTCCATAATCTGATAGAAATGCCGTATCTGCTCGTCCTGTTCCTGATAGGAGTAGTGGGTGTGTTGTATGGAATCGGCAAGAGCATTTTCTGCAAGACCTATACCCGTGGCATTTGGTTTGCCGGAATCGGTACCGTGCTGACGGTGCTGGCCTTGTTGTTGGTGGCCGGCTATAACCATACGGCTTATTATCCGTCTACCGCCGACTTGCAGAGTTCACTGACCATTGCCAACAGCTGCTCCAGCCAGTTTACACTGAAAACCATGGCCTATGTGTCTATTTTGGTTCCGTTCGTACTGGCTTATATCATCTATGCATGGCGGGCTATCGACCGCAAGCCGCTGACCATGAAAGAGGTAAAAGAAGACGAGCATAGCTATTGAGCTGTAGACTGACTATTTTTTATGATAGAAACCGTTGTCTGATTGTTTATTTTCAGGCAACGGTTTTTTATTGGAAAAAACGCACTTGCGTTTCAACTAAAACGCACTTGCGTTTGAATCAAAACGTCAAAGCGTTTTGACTTAAACGCTTAGGCGTTTTACTCCAAACGCACTTGCGTTTTGAGGAGGTCTTTTTAACAGTTACACTTTTCTGTATTTTCAAGTCTTTTTTCTCCGTTTTTTCAGATTTTACTTGCTATTTTTGTATATTGTATAATTTAGCATCTTATAAATCTCATGAAAAAACTATTCTTGTTGATTGTGCTTTTTATTTCTTTGGGGTCTGGAATAGGGGCGCAGAATTTTCCAAAAGTTATTTTCCCCGGCGACTATCCGGATCCGTCCATCCTGCGTGACGGAAAGGATTATTACATCACACATTCACCTTTTTATTATGCGCCGGGTTTCCTGATTTGGCATTCCACCGATTTGATGCACTGGGAACCAGTGTGCCGGGCACTGCCGGAATATGAGGGTTCGGCTATGGCACCGGATTTATTGAAATATCAAGGACGCTATTACATTTATTATCCGACTTCAACGGGGGAAAACTACGTGATTTATGCCGATGATATCCGCGGCCTGTGGAGCAAGCCGGTGAAGCTGGATGTAAAAGGTATTGATCCAGGACATGTAGTGGGTGAAGACGGAAAACGGTATCTGTTTACAAACAACGGTTGGATTACTCCCTTAAGTGAGGACGGGTTGAAAGTCATCGGGCCGAGCCGGAAAGTGTACGACGGATGGAAGTATCCCGACAAGTGGGTGACAGAAGGAAAGGATATGTATCTGGAGTCTCCGAAACTGTGCCGGAAAGACGGATATTATTATATGATGTCGGCGGAAGGAGGAACAGCCGGACCGGCTACAAGTCACATGTGTATGGTGGCTCGTTCCAAATCTGTGTTCGGGCCTTGGGAAAACTCTCCGTATAATCCAATTGTGCATACATATAGTGCCAGTGAGAATTGGTGGTCGAAGGGACATGGAACACTTATCGACGATGTGAACGGTAACTGGTGGGTGGTATATCATGCGTATGCCAACGGGTATCATACTTTGGGACGGTCTACCTTGATTGAACCGATAGAATGGACTTCCGACGGGTGGTGCCGTACGGCGCAGGAAGGCATTTGTCCGGGTGGAAACCGGGAACCTGAACTGAAAATGGACATTTCCGATGATTTTAGTGGATCTGAACTGGGATTGCAGTGGACTTTCTGGAGAGAATATGCGCCGAAAGCACTGACATTCGCCGATGGAGAAATGCAGGTAAAAGCCAAGGGACATACTCCGGCAGATGGTCGTTTGCTTTTGACTACGGCCGTGGATAAATGTTATGAAACGGAAGTGGAAATAGCATTGGGTAGTGGCAATATGGGTGGCCTGCTGCTTTATTACAATGAGCGGGCGTATGCAGGAGTGGCATCTGATGGGAAAATGTTTACCCTCTATCGCGGAGAGGAAAAACCGCTGACAGTAGCCAATCGGCTGGGAAACAAGTTCAGCATCAGAATCCTGAATCAGGGTAACCGCTTGAAAATGTCGGTTAGTGCGGATGGAAAGACTTGGAAGGTATTGGCCGAGAATGTGGATGTATCTCGCTTGAACCATAATGTATATAAAGGTTTCTATGCCTTGCGTCCGGCACTCTTTGCTGCCGGAAAAGGAAAGGTAGGGTTCCGTGATTTCCGCTATCGTAATGCCATACCGGAAGAAAAAGATATGGCTGCTTACCTCATGGTCTTCCACCGGGATGAAACGCATGGTCTGTATATGGCCGTAAGCCGTGACGGCTATACCTTTACAGCCGTCAACAATGGAGAACCTGTATTGGCAGGCGATACCATTGCCTATCAGCGAGGCATTCGTGACCCGCATATCTTCCGTGGACCGGACGGGGCCTTTTATCTGGCGATGACCGACCTGCATGTGTTTGGTCGGCGGGACGGCTACCGCACTACAGAATGGGAACGTGGTCCGGAGTACGGATGGGGAAACAACCGGGGACTGGTGCTGATGAAATCATGGGATTTGATTCACTGGAACCGGGCCAATATCCGCTTCGACAAATTGTCTGCCGGGCTGAGCGAAGTGGGTTGCGTATGGGCGCCTGAAGTGGCATACGATGACAAGAAGGGCAAGCTGATGATTTATTATACCATGCGGTTCAAGAACGAGGCCAACAAATTGTATTATGTGTATGTGAACGATGATTTCAACAAGATAGAAAGCACACCCCAGATTTTGTTTGAGTATCCGATGGACGGGGTGTCGGCCATTGATGGCGACATCACGAAGGTGGGCGACAAGTACCACTTGTTTTATGTGGCGCATGATGGAATTGGAGGAATCAAACAGGCCGTATCCGACCGGATGAACGGAGGCTATGTGTACGATGCCCGTTGGTATGACTTTGAGCCGAAGGCCTGTGAGGCCCCCAATGTATGGAAAAGGATTGGTGAGGACAAATGGGTGTTGATGTATGACATCTTCAGTATTACGCCTCATAATTTCGGATTTGCCGAGACTTCCGACTTCGTGCATTTCAAGAATTTGGGACACTTTAACGAAGGGGTCATGAAGACGACCAATTATACTTCTCCCAAGCATGGAGCCGTGATTCATCTGACGAAAGAAGAGGCGGATAATCTGGAGGAATATTGGAAAACACACCAGCGGAATTATAACCGTCAGGAAGTGATGCATCAGGAACTGGTGGTGAAAGGAGAATAGATGCTGTCGGGTGATTCGCCAAGACTTCCGAACGACGGAAGAGAAAGGCAATGAGGTAGGAAATTATAAAGGCGGGGAAAGTTGAATATGAATCAGCTTTCCCCGCCCGTTTGTTTCAGGTAGTTGGAATCTTATTTCTTATTCTTTACGGCGTCGGCCTCTTTAAGCATTTCTTTTACGGCTGCTTCCAGTTGCTCATCTTCGCCTTTCAATGATTTTTCGGGGGTATTATACACGGTAATGTCGGGTTCCAGCAGATGGTTCTCCATGTACTGGCCACGCATATCCATGCAGCCTACCTGCGGGATACCGAACACGATAGTTGGGTCTATCTGACGTTCCCACCATACGGCAGTCATGGTGCCGGGTACAGGAGCACCAATCAGCTTTCCGATTTTCAGTTCCTTATATACCCATGGGAAACCATGTGCGTTACTGTAGTTGTCTTCGCAGACCATGACACAAGAAGGCTTCAGCCATTTGTTGAACGGATCGCTGCCGATGTATTGGCCACGTGGCACGAAACGTTGGTATTCTTTGCCGCTCAGCAAAGTGGCCAGGTCGTCGTGAAGCCATCCTCCGCCATTATGACGGGTGTCGACGATGACCGCTTCCTTGTTACGGTTCCGGTCGCTCAGCAATTCGCTGTACACGGTGCGGAAGCTTGGACTGTCCATGCCTTTCACGTGTACGTATGCAATGCGTCCTCCGGAAAGTTTTTCTACCATTTGCTCATTCCGTTTCACCCAGCGCTTGTAAAGAAGCTCGTTCTGAGCCCCCATACTGATAGGCTTGATGCTCACCTGGAATCGTTTTCCGTTGGCTGGATTATAGATGCTGAGTTGTACGTTCTTCCCGGCTTTTCCTTCCAGCATCGGGAAATAATCCGCATTTTTCAGTATCGGTTGGCCGTCGATCTTTTCGATGATGCATCCCGCAGTCACATCGGTTTTCTTGACAGCAAACGGACCTTTGGCGATGATTTCCTGTATCTTCAAACCGTCACCTTCGTACTGGTTGTCGAAGAAAGCCCCCAGACAGGCAGTGGAGAGGGTGGCTCCCGGAGCAGAATAGCGGGCGCCGGTATGGGAACCGTTCAGTTCGCCCAGCAGTTCGCTCAGCATTTCCTGGAAATCATAGTTGTTGTTGATGTATGGCAGGAAGCGGGCATAGCTTTCACGGTAGAATTTCCAGTCGGCTCCGTGCAAGTCGGGCACATAGAACTTGTCGAGCACTTGCTGCCATACATGATTGAAAATATATTCCCGTTCCTTGTAAGGACGATAGTTGAATATAGCTTCAAAGTCAACATTCTGGATGTTGTTCTTTTCAGTGTCTATCTTCTTGATGGCCCCGTTGCTGCACAAGAACAGCTGTTTGTTTTCTTTGTTGTAAATCAAAGAACCATATCCGATGTCCTTGAGCAAACGTTCGGTCTTCTGTTCCTTCAAGTCGTGTACCCACAAGTCAGCTCCATCTTCAAAGGAAGCCTGGTAATACAATTTGTCACCTTTGGGAGAAAGTACGGCATCACCCAGGAAAGAAGAATTTCCTGTCAGTCGGATTATGCGGTCACGGCAATTTTCCAAGTCAAAAGTGAGAGGAGTAACTTCTTCTTCCTCTGATTTTTCTTTGTTTTTCTTTTTGTCCTTTTTCTTGTCGTCCTGCTTGTCCTTGTCTTCCTCCTTTTTCTCTTTTTCTTCCACGAGTGCCAGTTCTTCCTTACTTAGCCGGAAGCGCTCGTAGGCATCCAAGTCGAAGAACATGATGTAGACATCACTTTCGGCACCCCAGCTTCCATGACTTCTGTAGCCGGCCCGGTCGCTTTCCCAAATCATGGCTTTTCCATCCAATACCCATTTCGCGTTGGAATCATTGTATCCGCTTTCTGTCAGGTTATGGATTTCGCCGTTGCCGGAAGCATTGACCAATGCCACGTCGCTGTTGTTCCATCCGCCTGTGCCGATATAGCCGCAAAGCAGCCAGCGGCTGTCTGGACTCCACTGGAACCACTGGTCTCCGTCGCTGTAAGAATATTCGTACTTCCCGTCCATGGCGGTACATACGGATTTGTCTTTCAGATTGAGTACGCGTAGTGTGGTGCGGTTTTCAAGGAAGGCCACTTTCTTCCCGTCCGGGCTGTATTGAGGCTGGAAAGAGGTGACTTGTGTCTGCGTAAGCCGTTCTTCCTTAATGCCGGTGGCATAAGTGAATAACTTTTCCTCCTTTTCGGTAAGGCTGGACTGATAAATTTGCCAGATACCATTCCGTTCGGAGGCATATACGATGCTTCGTCCGTCTGGAGAAAAGTCTATGCTGCGTTCCTGTTCGGGGGTATCTGTGATTTGCTTGGTGGTTTTGTAGTCGGTAGAAGTGACGAATACATCTCCATGGAGTACGAAAGCCACTTCTTTCCCATTGGGAGAAACGGCAATCTCCGTCGCTCCGGAGGTTCTTATCTGATGTGCCAGCTCCGTTTCTGTTTGGTCCGTCACAATACGGATATTGACTTTCTGTGGAGATTGTCCTTCTTTTACCGTATAGATTTCACCGTCGTAGCCATAGCATAGAAGGCCGTCTCGTGAAGCAGACAGAAAACGGACCGGATGTTGGGTGTGATGGGTCAGCTGAATCTCATTGCTTCCATCCAGGTTTCGTTTGAATACGTTGAAAGAACCGTCTTTTTCGCTTAAGTAGTAGAATGACTGGTTGTCGGCACTCCATACCGGGCTGCGGTCTTCTCCGTTGAAGGACGTCAGTTTCTGATAAGTGCGCTGGTGGTTGCCGTCTTCCTTGCTGAGCCAGATGTCACGCGTAATAGAAGAGGTATGATGCTTGCGCCAAGGGTCTTCATATCCCTTCTGGTCGTGATAGAGCAGGGTTGTTCCATCTTTACCTACGCTGATGTCCTCCATGGGGAAAGACGAATACAAGACAGGGCGTCCTCCTTGAGTACTGACTTCATACACTTGTGGAAACTGGGAACTGGGGAAGGAAAGGTCTGTCGCATCCGGCATAACACTCGCCCTGAACAAAAGATGTTCCTCGTCAGTGAAAGTCACAGGTAATTCATTTCCGGAGTGGGTGGTAAGTCTTTTGGGCGCTCCACCGTCTTTGGATACAAGGTAGATGTCCAGACTGCCTTGGCGGGAAGAGGCAAAAGCTATTTGCTTTCCATCCGGACTCCAGATGGGATGGGTATCAAAGGCCTGGTTGGTGGTCAACTGTTTGGCTTCCCCGCCTGTGGAAGCCACGGTGTAAATGTCTCCTTTATAACAGAATGCAATGGTACTGCCATCGGGGGAGATGGAGCAATAGCGCATCCATAACGGATTCTCTGCCGCTCCGGCTACACTGCATGTGGCAAGCGCAGCAATAAGTAATGGAATTCTCATCTGTGATTTTATCTTTTCTTTCGGTTAAAAAAACGGTGAATACGTTGGAATATCATGATGCCTGTCCGGAGTCCGTCGTAAGCGGCGATTCCTGCATTGACATGCTGCATGATATTCTCCATTTTATTTTTGCTTTGTTGTGGAGCGAATAAATTTTCAGTCAGTCGCTGTATGCGTTCCTTCGAGTCTCTGAGTTCTTGCCTCTTTTGGGCTCTCAGTTGGGATATCGTTTCCACGCTATAGTTGATTGGGGTTTTTGTTTCGTCCATTATATCTTATTTTTTAGGGGTAGATTCATCCAGAAACAGTCGGGCCAGGAAATGTACCATCGGTTGGAATATCCATTTTTTTCGCATGCGGTAGATAAGAACAGCCAAAAGGAGGACGACACCCCCGATGATGGCATATCCACCGATGAGACTTCCTACAAGTGGGGCCAAAGCATAAACCAGCATGAATGAAAAATAGAATAGTGCCATCATGCTGAGGATAATGAGTATGAGTATGAGTATGAGAGTGGAGAGAAGGACGGTTAGTTTTTCTACTAGATCTAACTTAATATACTGTCCTTGGAGTTCTATGTATTTTTTGACCTCCTTGAAAAGGGCTTCCAGGTTGTCAATGCTTTTATCGTTTGCAAACATAGGCAGTTATTCTAAGATGAAAAAAATATAAAGCAGACTTTTCCTTGGAAAAAGCCTGCTTTATATATTTACGACAAAATTATTCAGCGTCTTTTACTTCTGCTGCTATCTGATCGACCAAATCTTCCATTTCTGCATGGTTCAGCCGAATACCTTTTTTGCGAAGAACTTCTGCAATTTTTCTACGGGTTTCTTCGCCTTTTTCCGGGGCAAACAAAATGCCTGCTGCAGCTCCTAAAGTTACGCCACCCAAGAATGCTGCTACGATACTTAATGCTTTCATAAATCTACTTTTTAAAAGTTATTACTTTACAAATCTAATAATAATCCTGATATGTTGTTCTTTTTTTATTGAAAAATGCATATCTATATGGTATAAGGTATATAATTAACTGATTTTAATAGTCAGGCAGATTTTATATTGTTACCTTTGCAACGTGTTAAACTGAATATTCATCTAATTTGTATAGATAACATGAAGAAAGTAGTTGTAATGGGAATGGCATTGTGTACTGCATTGGCCTTCTCTTCTTGTAAATCAAGTGAAAGTGCTTACAAGAAAGCTTATGAAAAAGCTAAACAGCAAGAACTGGCTGAAGCATCGGCTGCTACGGAAGCACCGGCAGAGGCTCCGGCAGTAGAGGCTGCTCCTGCACCTGTCGTTTCTACGGCTCCTGTACGTGAGGAAAAAGTGGAACTTGTTTCTGGTGACGGACTGAAAGCTTACAGTGTGGTTTGTGGCAGCTTTGGTGTGAAGGCTAATGCAGACGGTTTGAAGTCTATGCTTGACAGAGACGGTTATAATGCCAAAGTGGTATATAACGCAGAACGTAACATGTATCGTGTGGTAGTGGAATCATTTGACACAAGAGATGAAGCTGCCCGGGCAAGAGATGCGTTTAAGGCCAAATATCCTAACCGTGAAGATTTTCAGGGTTCTTGGCTGTTGTATCGGGTGTATTAAAATGTGATATAGATAAGATTTATTATCCCATATATCAGGATTGGAAGCGACTGTTTTCTGACAGTCGCTTTTTTTATTATATTTGCCGCCGGAAAATTTAGACAACGTATGAAACTGAATAAGATTATAGGTATGGTATTGCTTGGCATGCCTTTGGCTATACAAGCACAGGAAAAGGTTGTTCCTATTAAATATGGTGATATGGACCAATGGGTAACACGTAAAATTCATGAATCAGGAATTATTGGAGGAAACACAAAACTGTTGTATGAGCTTGGACCGACAAAAGAAATTGATGGGAATGTGGCTTATCTGAATCAAGGTGGTTCTCCATGGGGTAATTCTAATGTCATGGCGAAAGTGATGGGGATTGTGAAGACGAATACCAGTGTGTATCCTGAGAAACGAGGGGATGGGTATTGCGCCCGTCTGGAAACACATGTGGAAAGTGTAAAGGTACTTGGATTGGTGAATATTACGGTATTGGCCTCAGGCTCGATGTTCCTTGGAGATATGAAGGAACCGATAACTGGAACTAAAGACGGAGAAAAGGCATTGAATTCCGGGTTGCCTTTTACTTCGCGTCCCAAAGCCATTCGTTATGATTATAAGGTACAGATGTCGGGTGAGCCGAATCGTATTCGCCAGACTGGATTCAGCAAGAAATCTACCGTTCCCGGGCAAGACTGTGCCATTATGGTTTGCTTTTTGCAGAAGCGTACGGAAGATGCGGAAGGAAATATTATTGCCAGACGAGTGGGTACGGTGGCTGTGAAATATAACAAGACGCAAGGATGGCACAACGGGGCTACGTATGAAATTATGTATGGAGACATTACGCATGACAAACGTTATGTGCCCGATTTGATGCAATTGGGAACAGGTGGATATTATGCCCGCAACAGTAAGGGAGAGAGCAAGCTGATTAAGGAAGTAGGCTGGGCCGGAGAAAATGAACATCCTACTCATTTGATTCTTCAGTTCACCTCCAGTATGGGGGGAGCTTTTATTGGTTCACCTGGAAACAAGTTGTGGATTGACAATGTCAATTTGGTATATTGAGTTTGCAAATTACGTTTTTGAGAAGTAAAAATGAAATAAAAAAAGGCCTTATATATAAATAAGGTGTAAAAGCTGATTGTTTTTGATTAAATTTTCTCCTATTTCTTGATTGACTTTCAAAAGAAATACTTATTTTTGCATCGCAATCAGGGAGAAAGAGATGACATTTTAATACTTCTCTTTGGTTACGGACAGAGTGAGTGTTTATAAAGCAATTATAAAACCTTTAAATTTTAAACAAAATGATTAAAGTAGGTATTAACGGTTTCGGTCGTATCGGCCGTTTCGTATTCCGTGCAGCTCAGAACAGAAACGATATTCAGATCGTAGGTATTAACGACTTGTGCCCGGTTGATTACTTGGCATATATGTTGAAATATGATACTATGCACGGTAAATTCAACGGTACTATCGAAGCTGACGTTGAAAACAGCAAATTGATTGTTAACGGTAAAGAAATCCGTGTAACTGCTGAAAAGAATCCTGCTGATTTGAAATGGGATGCAGTTGGCGCTGAATACGTTGTTGAATCAACTGGTTTGTTCCTGACTAAAGAAAAAGCTCAGGCTCACATTCAGGCAGGTGCTAAATATGTAGTAATGTCAGCTCCTTCTAAGGATGACACTCCGATGTTCGTTTGCGGTGTTAACGAAAAGACTTACGTTAAGGGTACTCAGTTCGTTTCTAACGCTTCTTGTACTACTAACTGCTTGGCTCCGATCGCTAAAGTTTTGAACGACAAATGGGGTATCACTGATGGTTTGATGACTACAGTTCACTCTACTACTGCTACTCAGAAAACTGTTGACGGTCCTTCTATGAAAGACTGGAGAGGTGGTCGTGCTGCTTCTGGTAACATCATCCCGTCTTCAACAGGTGCTGCTAAGGCTGTAGGTAAAGTTATCCCGGCTTTGAACGGTAAACTGACTGGTATGTCTATGCGTGTTCCGACTTTGGATGTATCTGTAGTTGACTTGACAGTTAACTTGGCTAAACCGGCTACTTACGCTGAAATCTGCGCTGCAATGAAGGAAGCTTCTGAAGGCGAATTGAAGGGTATCCTGGGTTACACTGAAGATGCAGTTGTTTCTTCTGACTTCTTGGGTGATACTCACACTTCTATCTTCGATGCTAAAGCTGGTATCGCTTTGACTGATACTTTCGTTAAGGTCGTTTCTTGGTATGACAACGAAATCGGTTACTCTAACAAAGTATTGGATTTGATCGCTCACATGGCTTCTGTAAACTGCTAATTAGTTTAAAACCATATAGCGAAAGCCGTCAGGATTTTCCTGGCGGCTTTTTTTTGCTCATTATCATGCTTGATGTGCAGAAAAAGGTTATCTTTGTTGCCGAACTTCTCAACTTGGGTCTTATGAATTATGATTTGATTACGATACTTGGTCCTACGGCTTCCGGAAAAACGTCATTGGCTGCTGCGCTGGCGGCTCATCTGAAAACGGAGATTATTAGTGGTGACAGCCGTCAGGTGTATCGTAAGATGGATTTGGGAACAGGCAAGGATTTGTCGGATTATGTAGTAGATGGATATCGGGTTCCATATCATTTGATTGATATTGTGGAGCCTGGATATAAATACAATGTCTTTGAATACCAGCGGGATTTTTTAGTGGCGTATGAAGATATGAAATCCAGAGGGCTAATGCCGATTTTATGCGGAGGAACAGGTATGTATCTGGAATCTATCTTGAAAGGGTATCGTCTTCTTCCCGTGCCGGAAAATAAGGAGTTGCGAGAGCGTTTGGCTTCCAAGTCTTTGCCGGAATTGACCGAAATCTTAGGACATTACAAGAAATTGCATAATTCCACCGATGTGGATACCGTGAAGCGGGCCATCCGTGCCATTGAAATAGAAGAATATTATTTAAAGCAGGATGTCAATGCCCGTTCTTTCCCAGAAATAAAAAGTCTGATTGTCGGAGTGGATATTGACCGGGAGTTACGAAGGGAAAGGATTACGCGCCGATTAAAGAAGCGTTTGGAGGAAGGAATGGTGGATGAGGTGAAATCCTTGTTGGCTGAGGGTATCCATCCGGATGATTTGATTTATTATGGATTGGAGTATAAGTATCTGACCTTGTATGTGATTGGAAAGCTTTCGTATGAGGAGATGTTTACTCAGCTTGAGATAGCCATACATCAGTTTGCCAAACGGCAGATGACATGGTTCAGAGGTATGGAAAGAAGAGGATTTCACATTCATTGGATTAATGCGGAGTCTTCGACTGAGGAGAATGTAAAACGAATTATGGACTTGATAAATTAAACGGATATGGCAGTAGAACCAGACAGATGGGGGGTGATATATAACCCGAAGGCCGGAAGTCGCAAAGCCCAGAAGCGCTGGCGGAATATTCGTGCTTACATGGATGAATGTAAGGTGAAGTATGACTATGTGCAGTCGGAAGGATTTGGGTCTGTGGAACGTCTGGCAAAAACGATGGCAAATAACGGATATCTTACCATTGTGGTGGTGGGAGGAGACGGTGCCATGAATGATGCGTTGAATGGCATTATGAATTCCGAGGTGGAAGACAAACAGAAAATCGCATTGGGAATTATTCCAAATGGAATCGGAAATGATTTTGCCAAATATTGGGGATTGAGTTCAGACGATTATAAAATGGCGGTAGATGTCTTGATTAACCGCCGCTTGCGGAAAATCGACATTGGAGTATTCTGTTACTTTGATGGAGAACAACATCAGACCCGTTATTTCTTGAATGCAGTTTATATGGGGCTCGGGGCTCGGATTGTACGGATTACCAATGAAACCCGAAGGTTTTGGGGAATTCCATTGATTTCTTATCTGGCTTCTTTGTTCTTGGTGGCTTTTGAGCGGAAATTATACCGGATGCATCTGAAAGTGAACGATGAGCATATCCGGGGGCGTATTATGGCGGTGGCGGTAGGAAGTGCCTACGGGTATGGTCTTACTCCCAGTGCGGTCCCTTATAACGGGTGGCTTGATGTATCAATTGTGTACCGGCCGGAACTTCGTGAGTTGATTTCCGGTTTGTGGATGCTGCAACAAGGCAGGTTGCTGAATCATAAGATTGTAAAGCCTTATCGCACGCGTTGTGTAAAGGTTTTGCGTGCCCAGAATGCGGAAGTCAGTCTGGACGGACGTCTTTGGCTGGACCGCCATTTCCCTATTGAGATAACGATTGCTCCAGAAGCGATAACATTGATAATACCTAACTGATATATGATAAAGAATATTTCTGATTTAAAGCGAGAAGATATGTTTTTCCTGCTGGCAGGACCGTGTGTGATAGAAGGAGAGGATATGGCTCTTCGTATTGCGGAACGGATTGTAAAGATTACGGATAAGTTGCATATCCCTTATGTGTTTAAGGGGTCTTATCGGAAAGCAAACCGGTCACGTCTGGATTCTTTTACAGGCATTGGAGATGAAAAGGCATTGAAGATTCTGGCGAAGGTCCGGAGTACGTTCGATGTGCCTGTGGTGACAGATATCCATACGGCACCGGAGGCAGAAATGGCTGCGGAATATGTGGATATTCTGCAGATTCCCGCTTTCCTTTGCCGACAGACCGATTTGCTGGTAGCGGCTGCCCATACGGGAAAGATGGTCAATATCAAGAAGGGGCAGTTCCTTTCACCGGCTGCCATGCGATTTGCGGCAGAGAAGGTGGTAGAGGCGGGAAACGCTCAAGTGATGTTGACAGAACGTGGAACGACGTTTGGTTATCAGGATTTGATTGTGGATTTTAGAGGTATTCCCGAAATGCAGTCGTTTGGATATCCGGTTATTCTGGATGTGACCCATTCTTTGCAACAGCCAAATCAGGCTTCAGGGGTTACCGGAGGGATGCCGCAACTCATTGAAACAATGGCAAAAGCGGGAGTGGCTGTCGGAGTGGATGGCTTGTTTATGGAGACACACGAGGATCCTTCGAAGGCAAAAAGTGATGGAGCCAACATGCTGAAGTTGGATTTGCTGGAAGACTTGCTTGTGAAACTGGTTCGAATCCGCCAAAGTCTGTAATCTTTTATGTGGCGGTTCGGAAACAGAATGGGAAAATACATGAAACGGAGTGGAATCATCTTATGCCTGTGGCTGGGAGGAGTGACAATGGCAGCCGCACAGAGTGAACCGATGATTTCCTCTGGGGAAGAGTCGTTGTTGGAACGGTTGACCGACGGCAAACGGAAGGTTGATTGGGCAGATATGAATATTCAGTTCTGCTCGGCAGTGGATGCGTCTTTTCAGAACGGGAAACTGGATGAGGCGGCTTTCAAGGTGCATCGTATCCGTTTGGAGGTGCTGGGGGGATTCCATGAGAAATTTACGTATCATTTCCGGCAGTCCTTGAACCAGTACACAACACCTAATATCCCGTTGGACAATCTTTCCGGGTCGGTAGAGCTGGCCATGGTCGGTTGGCAGTTGAACGACAAATGGAAATTGACGGCAGGAAAACAGCCCGTACAGTTCAGCGGTTATGAGTGCTGGGTCAATGCCATTAAAGTGCGGCATTATTCTGATTTCAATAATACGATTCCTTGTTATCAGGCGGGCTTGAATGTGGCTTATAAAATGAACGACAGTCATGAATTCAATTTTCAGTTGACAAACAACCGGAATGGAGACAGTAATGACCAGTTTATGTACGGATTACCGGAAGGAGTGGAAGCAACCAAGATTCCTTTGCTGGCTACGGTGAATTGGGACGGATATTTCGTGGATCATGCCATGCAACTCCGTTATTCGTTGTCGTATGGGCAGCTGGCCAAAAATAAGAATGTCTTTTATTTTACCTGCGGTAATGTGTGGGACAAGAAACCTTTCTTGGGGTATATTGATTTTATGTATTCCCGTGAAGGAATCGATTCGAAAGGATTGATTAGTGGGGTGACCGTACAGGATGGAGTGGGACAGACGTTGTCGGATGTAGATTATTTTACAACTATTTTCAATCTGGATTATCGGATAGCTTCCCATTGGAATCTCTATGTGAAGGGAGTCTATGAGCAGGGAAATGTATTTAAATCATCCGGTGATATTTCAGCCGGGACTTACCGTAGGGTTTGGAACGCTCAGCTTTGTGCCGAGTATTACCCTCTGAAGAACAGCGAACTGTTGTGCTATCTGCATTTGCTGTATAAGAATGTGCACCTGACGGAAAGAGCTACTCGTTGGGGAGCTGAGAGCTATAATCACCAGCGAATCTCGTTGGGTTTGGTTTATACACTTCCCGTTTTCTAAAGGGAGCTGATTTTATACGTGACATCTGTTTACGTATTCCAATAAAAAACTATATCTTTGCAGCACGAAACAGTGAGGATTATACTAAAAAGTAAAAAGATATGCTTACCATTAAACAAATTACAGAAGATACCGACAAGGTGATTCGTGGATTGGAAAAGAAGCATTTTGCTAATGCAAAGGAAACAATTGCCAAAGTGCTTGAACTGAATGATAAAAGACGGAGTGCACAGAACCAATTAGATAAAAATCTTTCAGAAGTGAATTCTACCTCAAAGACGATTGGGGCTTTGATGAAAGAGGGAAAGGAAGAAGAAGCAGAAGCAGCCAAGGCACGTGTGGCAGAAATCAAGGAAGTCAGCAAGAATTTGCAGGCAGAAATGGATAAGGCGGCCGAGGATATGCAGAATTTGCTTTACACTATTCCGAATGTGCCATACGAATGTGTGCCGGAAGGTTTTGGCGCAGAAGACAATGTGGTAGAAAAAATGGGAGGAATGGAAACTGAACTTCCGAAGAACGCACTGCCTCACTGGGAACTGGCCAAAAAATATGATTTGATTGATTTTGACCTGGGTGTGAAGATTACGGGAGCAGGTTTCCCTGTATATAAAGGAAAAGGTGCTCGTTTGCAGCGTGCGCTGATCAATTTCTTCTTGGATGAGGCTCGTGCAGCTGGCTATGAAGAAATTATGCCTCCTACAGTGGTAAATGCCGCCTCTGGTTATGGTACAGGACAGTTGCCTGACAAAGAAGCACAGATGTATCACTGTGAAATGGATGATTTGTATCTGATTCCTA
The DNA here is from genome assembly GCA_900551445.1 of uncultured Bacteroides sp. Lineage (GTDB taxonomy): Bacteria > Bacteroidota > Bacteroidia > Bacteroidales > Bacteroidaceae > Phocaeicola. The sequence goes on from URWA01000002.1 coordinate 97,125, forward strand.
CTGCCGAGGTTCCGGTGACTAATATCTATCGTGATGTGATTCTGGATGAAAAACAGTTGCCGATTAAGAACTGTGCTTATACACAGTGTTTCCGTCGTGAAGCTGGTTCTTATGGAAAAGACGTACGTGGTTTGAACCGTCTGCATGAGTTCTCTAAAATTGAGCTGGTACGCATCGATAAGCCGGAACATTCCAAGCAGTCTCACCAAGAAATGTTGGATCATGTGGAAGGCTTGTTGAAAAAGCTGGAACTTCCTTACCGTATTCTTCGTCTTTGCGGTGGAGATATGAGTTTCACAGCTGCACTTTGCTTTGACTTCGAAGTCTATTCTGAGGCTCAGAAACGCTGGTTGGAAGTTAGTTCTGTTTCTAACTTTGATACTTACCAGGCCAACCGTTTGAAATGCCGTTACCGTACCGCTGACAAGAAAACGGAATTGTGCCATACGTTGAATGGTTCCGCATTGGCTTTGCCGCGTATTGTGGCCGCCTTGCTTGAAAATAATCAGACTCCTGAAGGAATCCGTATCCCGAAAGCTTTGGTACCTTATTGCGGTTTTGATATTATTGATTGATATTACAAACTGAATTTTTTTTAATATAGCGTCGTCTGACAGACCTTCTTCGTGAGTTAGAAAAGAAGGTTTGTCAGATGATTTTTTTATGTGCCGTCCCGTTGGAATCAGACATTTTGATATGTTTTTGACATTTAGGAGGCGTGATTTTTGGGGAAATCTCACTTTTTGTAGAAAAAATAATATCTGGAGACAAAAAAAAAGGATTTTGGTTTTGCTATTAGTTTTTAATCATTAATTTTGAGGGAAAATAAATAACATCTTTTTAGAACGAATATTAATTTATAACCTTAATATACAACTATGAGTTATTTACGATTTGATAAGACTATAATGACAAATCTGGAAGAAACTCTGACTAGAGAAATTCTTCGTACAAATCGCTCGGGGGCTTATCATTGTTCGACTATCGTAGATTGTAATACCCGTAAGTATCATGGCTTGCTGGTAATACCTGTACCTGAGTTGGACGATGAAAATCATGTGTTGCTTTCTTCTTTGGATGAAACCGTCATTCAGCATGGGGCGGAATTCAATCTGGGTCTCCATAAATATGGAGGTGACAATTTCAGTCCTAGGGGGCACAAGTACATTCGGGAGTTTGAGTGTGAAAAAGTGCCGACTACGGTTTATCGGGTCGGAGGAGTCGTACTGAAGAAGGAAAAAGTGTTCGTGCACCATGAAAACCGTATTTTGATTCGCTACACGTTGGTGGATGCACATTCGGAAACCACTCTTCGACTTCGTCCTTATCTGGCATTCCGTAGCGTACGTCAGTACACGCATGAAAATGCGCGGGCCAGCCGTCATTATGACATTGTGGAGAATGGAATCAAGACATGCATGTATCCGGGATATCCCGAACTCTACATGCAGTTGAGTAAAGAAAATGAGTTTTGTTTCCATCCTGACTGGTACAGAGGCATTGAATATCCTAAGGAACGTGAACGTGGATATGACTTTAACGAGGATTTGTATGTTCCAGGCTATTTTGAGGTAAGTATCAAGAAAGGGGAATCAGTGACTTTCTCTGGGGGGGTATCTCCTATTGAAACGCTTTCTTTAAATGCGTTGTTCGCAGCCGAAGTGGAGCAGCGTACTCCACGCGACAATTTTAAAAACTGCTTGATTAATTCAGCTCATCAGTTCTTGAACAAGCAGGATGGGGAATCTTATATTTTGGCTGGATATCCTTGGTTCAAATGCCGTGCGCGTGACATGTTCATTTCCTTGCCGGGATTGACTCTTTCTGTCGGAGAGATTAGCAAGTTTGAGATGATTATGGAAACTGCCATAAAAGCCGTTTATGCGTTTATGGAAGGAAAAGACAGTCATCTGAAAGTAACAGAGATTGAACATCCGGATGTGCTTTTGTGGATGGTTTGGGCCATACAGCAGTATGCCAAGATGGTGTCTTGGGATGAAGCCCGAGTGAAATACGGAAAACTGCTGAAGGATGTGATGGAATATCTGGCTGGCAACAAACATCCCAATCTGGCAGTGCATGACAATGGCTTGGTTTATGCAAACGGAAGAGATAAAGCTGTGACATGGATGAATTCTACGGTCAACGGACGTCCGGTGGTTGCACGAACGGGCTATATCGTGGAATTTAATGCGTTGTGGTACAATGCCCTTTGTTTCGTAGCTGATTTACTGGCCGGAGACGAGGGCTTTGCTGCTTATTTACACCAGTTCTCGGAAAAGGCTGCTCCTTCTTTCATCCATACTTTCCTGAATGAATATGGCTATTTGCTGGATTATGTAGATGGAGACATGATGGACTGGAGCGTACGTCCGAACATGATTTTTGCTGCCGCATTTGATTATTCGCCACTTGACTCCAAACAGAAGAAAGGTGTGATTGACATTGTGACCAAAGAATTGCTGACTCCAAAAGGACTCCGTTCTTTGAGTCCGAAGAGCGGGGGATACAATCCCAATTATGTGGGTCCTCAGCTTCAGCGTGATTATGCCTATCATCAGGGTACGGCATGGCCGTGGCTGGAAGGTTTCTACTTGGAGGCTTATCTGCGTATCTACAAGCGGAGTGCAATCTCTTTTGTAGAACGTCAGCTGATTAGTTATGAAGACCAGATGACTTGTCATTGCATCGGTTCTATTCCGGAACTGTTTGATGGCAATCCGCCTTTCCAGGGAAGAGGAGCCATTTCGTTTGCGATGAATGTAGCCGAGATTTTACGTACATTGAATTTGTTGGAGAAATATAACAATCAATAAGAGGAGGAGTTTGTATGAAAGTTTTGATGTTTGGTTGGGAATTTCCTCCTCATATCTTGGGAGGATTAGGTACAGCCAGTTATGGACTGACTCATGGACTTGCCCAGCAGCAGGATATGGAAATCACTTTCTGTATTCCGAAGCCTTGGGGCGATGAAGACCAGAGTTTTTTGCGTATCATAGGCATGAACAGTGTGCCCATTGTGTGGCGTGACGTACAGTGGGATCATGTAAAAGACAGAGTGGGAAGCTATATGGATCCGCAGCTGTATTATGATTTGCGTGATCATATCTATGCGGACTTCAATTATATGCATACCAATGATTTGGGTTGCCTGGAGTTTTCTGGACGTTATCCGGACAATCTGCATGAAGAAATCAACAATTATTCCATTGTGGCAGGGGTAGTGGCCCGTCAGCAGCAGTTTGATATTATCCATTCACACGACTGGCTGACTTATCCGGCAGGTATCCATGCAAAACAGGTATCTGGCAAACCGCTGGTTATCCACGTGCATGCCACAGACTTTGACCGCAGTAGAGGTAATGTCAATCCGACGGTTTATTCCATTGAGAAGAACGGTATGGACCATGCAGACTGCATTATGTGTGTGAGTGAACTTACCCGTCAGACTGTAATCAATAAGTATTATCAGGATCCTCGCAAGGTCTTTACCGTACACAATGCCGTATCTCCACTTTCCAAGGAGATTCAGGATATTCAGGTAAAGAAGAATCCGAAAGAAAAAATCGTGACCTTCCTTGGACGTATCACCATGCAGAAAGGACCAGAGTATTTCGTGGAGGCTGCCGCCATGGTGTTGAAGCGTGCCCGTAACGTTCGTTTCGTGATGGCCGGAAGCGGTGACATGATGAACGCCATGATTCGCTTGGCAGCAGAAAGAGGCATTGCCGACCGGTTCCATTTCCCGGGATTCATGAAAGGGAAACAGGTGTATGAGGTGTTGAAGCTGAGCGATGTATATATCATGCCTTCGGTATCCGAGCCATTTGGTATTTCTCCGTTGGAGGCCATGCAGTGTTGCGTACCGACGATTATTTCCAAACAGTCTGGTTGTGCGGAAATCCTTTCCAAGTGTATAAAGACCGATTATTGGGATATACATGCCATGGCAGACGCTATCCATTCTATTTGTACCAACAATTCATTGTATGAATATCTCCGTGATGAAGGAAAGAAGGAAGTGGATGGTATTGTATGGGAAAAGGTCGGCGTGAAGATTCGTGGACTTTATGAGCAAGTCTTAAAAAATTATGGAAAATAAAAACAGCAATACGATATGAAAACAATTTGTCTTTACTTTGAAATACACCAGATTATCCATCTGAAACGTTATCGTTTCTTTGAAATCGGTTCGGAACATTATTATTACGATGATTATGCCAATGAGCAGGGTATGAATGAAGTGGCTGAACGCTCTTATATTCCCGCTTTGAAAACCCTGATTGAGATGGCAAAAGCTTCAAACGGAGCCTTTAAGGTCGCATTGTCTATTTCAGGAGTTGCTTTGGAGCAGCTGGAAATTCATGCCCCTGCAGTCATTGAACTGTTGCATGAGCTGAATGCGACAGGTTGCTGCGAGTTCCTTTGTGAGCCTTACTCACACGGTTTGTCTTCTTTGAAGAATGAAACCTGCTTCCGGGAAGAAGTAGAACGTATGCGTGTGAAGATTAAAGATTATTTCGGTCAGGAACCCAAGGTATTCCGCAATTCCAGTTTGATTTACGATAACGAAATCGGAGGCATTGTGGCCGATATGGGTTTCAAAGGAATGTTGGCTGAAGGTGCGAAACATGTATTGGGCTGGAAGAGTCCTCACTACTTGTATCATTGTGCCGAAAATCCGAACCTGAAACTGTTGCTTCGTGACTTTAAGTTGTCGGACGATATCAGCTTGCGTTTCTCTAACAGTGAATGGAGCGAATATCCGCTGTTTGCCGATAAGTACATTGGTTGGATTGCTTCTTTGCCGGAAAACGAACAGGTCATCAATATCTTTATGGAACTCTCTGCATTGGGTATTTTCCAGCCGTTGTCTTCCAATATTCTGGAATTCCTGAAAGCGTTGCCTGAATGTGCCCGTCAGAAAGGAATTACGTTCTCTACTCCTTCAGAAATTGTGACCAAACTGAAATCGGTAGATATGATTGATGTGCCTTATCCGATGTCATGGGTAGACGAAGAGCGTGATATCAGTCCTTGGTTGGGTAACGTGATGCAGCGTGAAGCTTTTGATAAGCTTTACAGCGTAGCAGAACGTGTACATTTGTGCTCAGACCGCCGAATCAAGCAAGACTGGGATTACCTGCAGGCAAGCAATAATTTCCGTTTCATGACCACCAAACAGATGGGAGTGGCTTTGGATCGTGGCATCTATGATTCTCCGTATGATGCATTTACCAATTATATGAATATTTTGGGTGACTTTATCGGACGTGTCAATGCTTTGTATCCGGTGGATATGGAAGATGAGGAATTGAATTCTTTGTTGACTACTATACGCAACCAAGAGGAAGAACTGGTACAGTTGAACGATGAGGTGAAACATTTGCAGGAACAGCTGAAGGAGAAAGAGCAGAAAGCGGAAAAAGCTCCGGCAAAGAAAGCTCCAGCCAAGAAGACGGCTTCTTCCACAGCTAAGAAAACCACTTCAAAGAAAGCATAAATCCGATAAGTTATCGGAATAAAAAAATCCTGGAATCAATCGATTCCAGGATTTTTTATGATATAGAATTCAAATGCTTATTATTTATTGAATTTAGGCTTGGTGTAGATAACTTCCATTTTTATCTTTTCGCCGTCTTCACCACCTACCAATTTAGCTGAGTTCACTTCCAGGTCGTGCGAAAGTCCGATTGTGTTTCCTTTTGAGTCTGTTTCTGTTTTCACCGGAATCAGTACCAGCGTATTGTATTCATCCCATCCTTCAGCAGGTTCTTCCTTTGTTCTCATGTCACTGAATATCTGACTGATCAGACGGTTCATCTGTGAGAATGAATAAGAATTTGTTGTGCTGCTGTAAGTGCCGAGGAAAGACGTCTTGCTGTCGTATGTTTGCTTCTGTTCAAAGAAGTTCTTTACTTCACTCTTTCGGATGAGCAGCAAATTTTGTGGGGTTCCCATTTTATAGGGACTGTTTGCTGAGCTTTCGCTGATATTTTTATACTTGGTAAATGACATGGATACCGAATTCAGTGTATCATTGCCAAGGGCTTCGTACATCTCTTTCAGCGGGAGCTTCACTTCCGTGCAAAGTCCGGCAGGCGTTTTCAGATACGTGTTGTGCGTTTCAGCTGCCAGTCTTTCCAGGTTATCGCCAGTGTTACTCAAGCGCGTAGACATATATACCTCATTGGTAGCCGCAAACGGGATGTAAGTATAGACCAGAGAGTCAATTTTACCGGTAGAAGGTCTTTCTACCAGATAGCTGACTTTTGTTCTTAACCAAATACTTCCGATGTATAAGATAGAGCCTTCTCCACTCGTGTTGTGGATATAAAATCCAGGGATCACATTATGGATGAAAGAGTGAGAATCTTTAAAATAGTTTTTATTCTCTTTGTACTTCCTTTTTAAGAAGGCGCTGAGCGTTTCTTCTCCTCTTGCTTTTCTGGCTTTGTCCAAATCGATTATCACAGGAGGATATCCACCGTCAGCTTTTTTTATAGAGTCAATTTGTGCGTCAGTCCATGAATTGTCGCGTACGGCATAGTCTTGTTCTGCCAAAGGAGCTTCGTCCTTATTGTAAAAATTTTCCGGATTGTAAGAAGTATAATATAGGTTTAAGTCTTCACCCGTATCGTCAATGGCCTGATTCAACATATCTACCCTTACACGCATGGGAGCCAGTGAATCGCCGAAGAAACTGGAATAGGACAATATCAAAGTGGTAGATACTATATCCTGCATGGTTTCCGGAAATTCAAAGTCTTCCGTACAGTTGACTTGTGTGATGAAATCGGTGGTATAGGTTCCGAAATCCGGGTCTGTGAATTTCCCCAGATACGCATTGCTGGTACGGGAGAATACGCCGTTCGGATTCAAGTCTGTATACTTCAGTGTCTTTGTGGTCGCTTCGAAAGTTTGAGCCGATGCCGTAATTTCATCGGTATCTGCCACAAAATCACCGATACCGGTAGTGGTATCATCACAACTGTAGAGTGTGGCTGCAAGTCCGATTGCGGCCAAGAACTTAAGTCTCATTTTTGTACTTTTTTATCTATTCGTATTTATTCGGCTCCATCGAATACCTTATCATAGAATGCATCACATGCATCTGCGTAGGCATCACCCGAAGCGTATTCAAGCACCGGAATGTTCAGGCTTCGTGCATAGTCGATTACATTCTGGTTGACAGTCTCATCGTTTTGTATTACTCCGTCGGAGTAGGCTACGGCCAGTTTGCAAAGGTCTTCATAGCTTGCCGGAGATTTCATCATGCTGACATCTTCCGGAGTCACTTCCTTGAAGAGCACCTGGTCGGCGAAGTTAGGAGCGAGGTTCGATTTGAATCCTTCCTGATAAAGAGAATAAATTACTTTTGAGTCGCGGAAAGAAGGTTCATCATAGTAAGCCTTCTTGATATAAAGAGGAACCATCGCGCTCATCCAGCCGTGACAATGAATCACATCCGGACACCAGCGCAGTTTCTTTACAGTTTCCAATACCCCGCGGGCATAGAAAATGGCGCGTTCACCATTGTCTTCATAGTCATTTCCGTTTTCGTCACACGTCATCTGGCGGTGCTGGAAATAATCATCATTATCAATAAAGTACACTTGTCTGCGCGCAGCCTGGATAGATGCCACCTTGATAATCAGCGGATGATCCGTATCGTCGATAATTAAATTCATTCCAGACAGACGGATTACTTCATGCAACTGATTCCTGCGTTCGTTCACAATGCCCCATTTAGGCATGAATGTTCTGATTTCGCGGCCTTTGTCTTGTATGGCTTGCGGTAAATTCTGGCCAATCAATGCCAGGTTACTTTCGGGTACGTAAGGAGTAATTTCTTGTGTAATGAATAAAACTTTTTTCGCGCTCATTGTATTATTGTTGCTCTTAACAGGTTGCAAAGATACAAAAAATAAGGCAATGAAGCGAGCCGGCAGTCGTTTATAAATCCTTATAGTATGTTAATGTATTGATAAACAGCGTGCTATAATAGTGTTTGCTCTACGTTATAGACGGGGTAAATTCTGTAAATGCAGAAAGAATTTTTCTTTTCTGTTTCTTTTTATGGCAAATAAATAGTTACTTTGCAGCCGTTTTCTGAATTTATGATTAAAAACAGGAATAAGATGAAGTTAATTCGAACAATCAGTGAGCTTCGCGCCGAACTGGATGCTTTCCGCAAGGCGGGAAAGACAATCGGGCTGGTTCCGACGATGGGAGCTTTGCATGCGGGACACGCTTCATTGGTGAAACGTGCCGTAGCTGAGAATGAAGTAGTGGTAGTCAGCGATTTTGTGAACCCTACCCAGTTTAACGACCAGAATGACCTTTTGAAATATCCGCGTACCTTGGAAGCGGATTGCGCGTTGCTGGAGAAATGTGGAGCTACGTTGGTGTTTGCTCCTTCGGTAGAAGAAATCTATCCGGAACCGGATACACGCCAGTTCAGCTATGCACCGCTTGACACGGTGATGGAAGGAAAATACCGTCCGGGCCATTTCAATGGAGTATGTCAGATTGTGAGCAAGCTGTTCTTGATTGTAGAGCCTGACCGGGCTTACTTTGGTGAGAAAGACTTCCAGCAGCTGGCCATTATCCGTGAGATGGTACGTAAGTATCCTTTCGACATTCAGATTGTAGGCTGTCCGATTGTACGTGAAGAAGACGGCCTGGCCTTGAGCAGCCGCAATGCACGGCTCACTCCGGAACAGCGTAAGGAAGCGGTACAGATTTCCAGAGCGTTGTTTGCCAGCGTGGATTTCAGCAAATCACGGGTATTGCGCGAAACGAAAGAGTATGTGGAACAATGTATCCGCCGGGCACCGGGACTGGAACTGGAGTATTTCGAAATTGTCGACGGAAATACCTTGCAGCCGGTAAAGGCTTGGGACGAAAGCAATTACATTGTAGGTTGCATCACAGTATATTGCGGTGATGTACGTCTGATTGATAACATTAAATATAAAGGATAACGGATGATGATGATTGAAGTGTTGAAATCGAAGCTTCATTGCGTAACGGTGACAGAAGCGAACCTGAACTACATGGGCAGCATTACGATTGATGAAGATTTGATGGATGCGGCTAACCTGATTGCCGGCGAAAAAGTGCAGATTGTGGACAACAACAACGGAGAACGTTTTGAAACCTACATCATTAAAGGTGAACGTGGGTCTGGATGCATCTGCTTGAATGGAGCGGCGGCCCGTAAGGTGCAGGTGGGTGATGTGGTGATTATCATGTCGTATGCCCTGATGGACTTTGAGGAAGCTAAAACCTTCAAGCCGACCGTGGTGTTCCCGGATACGGCCACCAATCGTCTTCTGTAGAATTTATATCGAACCTGAAATAAAAGAGCGGTGCCGGAAGAGAAATCTTACTTTTCCGGCACCGCTCTTTTTTATTCATTTTCAGGCATTTGGACGTGTGTAAAAAAACGCAAGTACGTTTGCTCAAAAACGCTTCGGCGTTTTAGGGCAAACGCCTTTGCGTTTTAATCAAAACGTACTTGCGTTTCAGGTAAAACGTCAAAGCGTTTTCCTCCAAACGCCTTTGCGTTTTTTTCGGGCTTCCAAAATTTACTTCAAATCCACCTGTGGCACATCCTCAAGACTTTTTTCAATGTCTTCTTCCGTCAGGGAATAGTTGGTCAGGTTGCCCGACAGATACTGGTCGTAAGCGCTCATGTCAATCAGTCCATGACCTGACAGGTTGAAGAGGATGACCTTTTCCTCGCCCGTTTTCTTGCACTTTTCAGCCTCCTGAATGGTGGCGGCAATGGCGTGGCAAGATTCCGGTGCCGGAATAATACCTTCAGCCTGGGCAAACAAACAGCCAGCCTTGAAGGTGTCGAGCTGTTCGATGTCGACCGCTTCCATCAGGTGGTCTTTCATCAGTTGGGAAACGATGACACCTGCCCCGTGGTAGCGGAGACCTCCGGCATGAATGTTGGCCGGGGTGAAGTTGTGTCCCAGGGTGAACATCGGCAACAGCGGTGTATAGCCGGCTTCGTCGCCGAAGTCATATTCAAATTTTCCGCGTGTCAGTTTCGGGCAGGAAGCCGGTTCGGCGGCGATATAGCGTGTTTTCTTTCCTTCCAGGATGGTGTGGCGCATGAACGGGAAGCTGATGCCTCCAAAGTTGGAACCTCCTCCGAAGCATCCGATAATGATGTCGGGATATTCTCCGGCCATTGCCATCTGCTTTTCAGCTTCCAGTCCGATAACCGTCTGGTGCAGGGTTACATGGCTCAATACAGAACCGAGGGTGTATTTACAGTTCGGGGTGGTACGTGCCAGTTCGATGGCTTCCGAGATGGCAGTACCCAGTGAGCCTTGATGATTCGGATATTTAGTCAGGATATTTTTCCCGGCACGGGTAGACATGGAGGGAGAAGGAGTGACCTGTGCTCCAAAGGTCTGCATGATGCTGCGGCGGTAAGGTTTCTGTTCGTAGCTGATTTTTACCTGATAAACGGCGGCTTCCAGTCCGAATACCTTGGCGGCGTATGCCAGTGCGGCTCCCCATTGTCCGGCTCCTGTTTCGGTCGTGATGTTCGTCACCCCTTCCTTCTTGCAGTAGTAGGCCTGTGCCAGTGCCGAGTTCAACTTGTGTGAACCGATGGGGCTGACGCTTTCGTTCTTGAAATAGATATGGGCAGGTGTTCCCAGTGCCTTTTCCAGTCCGTAGGCACGTACCAGCGGGGTGCTGCGGTAGTATTTGTACATTTCTCTCACCTCTTCCGGAATCTCAATCCAAGTGTCTGTCTGGTTCAGTTCCTGATGGCAGAGTTCTTTGGCAAAAATCGGATAAAGGTCTTCCGGTTTCAAAGGTTCTTTGGTGGCCGGGTTCAGTGGCGGCATGGGTTTGTTCACCATGTCGGCTTGAATGTTATACCAATATTTTGGTATTTCATCTTCAGGTAAGATGAATCTTTTCTGTCTGTTGCTCATAATTGCTTACTTTTTTTAAGGTTTTGCCAAAAATATGGAAATAAATGATAACAAACAACTCATTTTGCTTTTTTCTTATCACCTTTTTATTTCCGGCTCCGGATTCAGGCAGATTTCTGGTATCGGGAGTGTAAGTATATGGATTTTTCCATACATTTGTAGCCGTAGCTCAAAACGAGACGAGAGATGGATTATTGGGAACGACTTTATTTATATAAGAAGAAGCTGCTGGTGCCACGCATCAACCGGTTGCTCAATTGGGTAATGGGAGTGAATTTCCTGTGTGGGATGGTTTTCCTGCTCACCATCGTGTATGAATATGGTTTCCGGATTTCAGCAGGAGAACAGACAGTGGTGCATGGGGTGTATCATGCGGTCTGGATTGTTTACCTGCTGACCACTACCTTGCAGATTCTGTTCCGGCAGGAAGATTCTCCGTTCAAGTTCACACCCTGGACTTGGATACTGACCGTGTTGCTTTATCTCACCTTGCTGCCTGTCATTTTCAAGAAGCCGGAAGAGACTACGGGCGTATATTGGGTATGGGTTTTCTTTCATCATACATATTACAAGGGAGCGGTGTTGTTGTTGCTTTCGTTCTCTCAGCTTTCGGGCATCCTGGTCCGGCTGCTGGGCAAGCGCACCAACCCGTCGTTGATTCTGGCCGGCAGTTTCCTGGTCTTCATTCTGGTGGGAACGGGGCTGCTGATGTTGCCTCGCGCCACTTATCAGGGAATATCCTTCATTGATGCCTTGTTCACCGCGACCAGTGCCACTTGTGTGACGGGGCTGGTCAGTGTGGATGTACCTTCCACCTTTACGCTGGAGGGGCAGGTGCTGATTATTCTGCTGATTCAAATCGGCGGTCTGGGCGTGATGACGCTGACCAGCTTTTTCGCCATGTTCTTCATGGGAAACACTTCGCTCTACAACCAGCTGATGGTGGGCGACATGATCAGTTCCAATTCGTTGAACTCCCTTTTATCTACTTTATTATATATATTGGGATTCACGCTGGCCATCGAAGGGGCCGGGATGGCCGTTATCTGGTTCAGCATCCATGATACGCTGGGGATGAATTTGCGGGAAGAACTCTTTTTCTCGGCCTTTCATTCGGTGTCGGCTTTCTGTAATGCCGGCTTTTCCACTTTGCCGGGTGGAATGAGCAACCCGGCGGTCATGCAGCAACACAATTTGCTCTATATCACTTTAGGGCTGCTCATTGCGTTGGGAGGAATCGGTTTCCCGATATTGGTCAACCTCTATGAAACAGTGGCCTACTATCTGGGCTACTTGAAATGGCGGGTGTTGCATCGTGCGGGGCGATTCCGTAAGAAAGTGCATCTGTATAACCTGAACACCAAGATTGTGCTGGTGGCCACGGGTATCCTGCTGGTGGGAGGTACACTGGTCATCGCGGCCTTGGAATGGAACCACTCGTTTGCCGGGATGCCGGTGCTGGATAAGTGGGTGCATGCTTTCTTCAATTCGTCCTGTCCCCGTACGGCAGGTTTTGCCAGTGTGAGCCTTACTTCTCTTTCTATGCAAACCCTGCTGCTCATGATTGTACTGATGGTGATTGGAGGGGGCACGCAGTCTACGGCTGGCGGTGTGAAGGTGAATGTGTGTGCCGTGGTGCTGATTAACCTGTGGGCGGTGATACGCGGTGCCGACCGGGTGACCATTTTGCGGAGGGAACTTTCGCACGATTCCATCCGGCGTTCCAATGCGGCCATGATGCTCTATTTGTTCCTGGCTTTCATAGCTATTTTTGCGTTGAGTATGTTAGAGCCGCAAGCCGGCCTGCTGGCGGTGACCTTTGAATGTGTGTCGGCATTGAGCACCGTGGGGTCCAGTCTGAACCTGACGCCTACGCTGGGCGATACCAGCAAACTGCTGGTTATCCTGCTGATGTACGTAGGACGTGTGGGAGCATTTACCTTGCTCACCGGACTGGTGCGGCAGGAGAGAAAACGAAATTACAAATATCCGAGTGACAACATTATCATCAACTGACGTATGAAATATCTGATTATTGGTTTGGGGCATTATGGCGGTATGCTGGCAATGGAACTGACTGCCATGGGGCATGAAGTGGCAGGGGTCGACAGCAACAGCCTGCATGTGGACAGTGTGAAAGACCGCATGGCGGCTTCGTTCGTGCTCGATGCTACGGACGAAACGGCCCTTTCCGTGCTGCCTTTAAAAAGCGTGGATGCCGCCATCGTGGCGATAGGTGACAATTTCGGGGCTTCGGTCCGTATTGTGTCGTTGCTGAAGAAGCTGAAGGTGAAACGTATCTATGCCCGGGCCGTCGATGAGGTACATAAGGCGGTGCTGGAGGCTTTTTCCATCGACCGTATCCTGACTCCCGAGCAGGATGCCGCCCGTTTGCTGGCGCAGCAGCTGGAACTGGACGGAGGGGCTGAACTGTTTCAGGTTGACGAAAACACGTATGTGTTTAAATTTGTGGTACCTTCCAAACTGGTAGGTTATCATTTGAATGAACTGAACCTGGAGCAGGAGTTCGGCATCAAGCTGATATCGCTGATAAAGGGAAAACAGGTTCAGAACTTTCTGGGAATCTCCGTCTTTGAGCGTGAAATTTCGAATGCATTTCCGGAAGACTATGCCCTTCAGCAAGGCGACGGGCTGGTGTGCTACGGTCCCTATTCCCGTTTCATGCAGTTCTGGAAATCCGTCCGTTAGGTAAGCCTAACGGATGTTTCTCTTGTTCAGCGCTTGCTGGTAACGGCGTGCGTTCGCCTGGTGTTCGGCAAAGGTGACGGCGAAATTATGCGTGCCCGAGAAGTCTTCCTTGGCACACATGTAGAGATAGTCATGCTGTGCATGATTCAACACGCTTTCAATCCCCTGGATGGAAGCAATGCGGATAGGGCCGGGAGGAAGTCCGGTATGCTTGTAGGTGTTGTAGGGGCTGTCTGCCTCCAAGTGCTTGTGGAGGATACGGCGCAGACCGAATTCCTGCAAGCTGAATTTCACGGTGGGATCGGCCTGTAGCGGCATGTCGGCTTGCAGGCGGTTCAGATAGAGTTCGGCCACCATGGGCATCTCTCCCCGGTTGGCAGTCTCTTCTTCCACGATGGAGGCGAGTGTGCTCACCTCTACCGGAGTCAGTCCGGCAGCCTTTGCCTTCGCTTTCCGCTCTTCGTTCCAGAAGCGGTTATATTCCTTTTTCATGCGTTGAAAAAAATCTTTCGTCTGCATGTTCCAGTACACCTCGTAGGTGTTCGGGATGAAGAGAGCCGGAAGCGTTTCGTAGGTGAATCCCAAAGAATCACAGAAACTGCTGTCGCACATTAGCGTGAAAATTTCCGTGGAGTCGGCCATGAGCTGGCGGTCCAGTGAATGTGCCAGGCGGTCCAGTGTGCGGACGCTGGGAATGGTTACCTTTACCGGTGTCTGGTATCCGCTGCTCAGACGGCGGAACAGGGTCAGGGTGTTGGTCTGTGCATCGAAACGGTAAGCTCCGGTGTGAATATGCTTGTCATAAGACTTGAAGCGGGAAAGCATGCGGAAACCCGCTAGGTGCTTTCCATGCAGGTCATTCTGTATCTTGACATAGACCGAATCGGCGGTATCGTCGCCGTCAATATAAATAAAGGTAGGCTGCGTGAGGTGAAGCGGACGGTTGAACAGCAGGCAGAAAATGCTGATGATTCCCGCCAGAAGGATAGCCGCTATGACAGCCCAGACAATGATTCGTTTTTTAGTATGCATGTGGAATAATTTTGGGTGCAAAAGTAGTAAGAAAACTTTGTATCTGGTATCGGGAAAAGGAAAAGAATGTTCAAATTTCCTTTTGAAAGTAGAAAATTTTTCTACTTTTGTGGAGTAAAAACGACAGAAAATTACTAAGTATGAAAAATGCAATTCTAGGGTTGGCTCTTTTTGCCGCAATGCCTTTGTTTGCCCAACAGAAGGCGACTGTGACTGTTCATCCGGAACAGGGAAAACAAATCATCAACAAAGAAATTTATGGCCAGTTTGCCGAACACCTCGGTACCTGTATCTATGGCGGATTGTGGGTAGGAGAAGATTCTCCGATACCGAACATCAACGGCTACCGCAAGGATGTGTTCGAGGCCTTGAAGGCATTGAAAGTGCCGGTACTCCGCTGGCCGGGAGGATGTTTTGCCGATGAATATCACTGGATGGACGGTATTGGTCCGCGTGAAAAACGTCCGCGCATGGTCAACAACAACTGGGGTGGTACCGTGGAAGACAACAGTTTTGGTACACACGAATTCCTGAACCTGTGTGAAATGCTGGGATGTGAACCTTACATCAGCGGAAACGTAGGTAGCGGAAGTGTGGAAGAAATGGCCAAGTGGGTGGAATATATGACCTCCGAGCAGGGAAGCCCGATGGCGAAACTGAGAAAGGAAAACGGACGCGAAAAGCCGTGGAAGGTGAAATATTTCGGTGTAGGAAATGAAAGCTGGGGCTGCGGGGGCAGCATGCGTCCGGAATATTATTCCGATTTGTATCGCCGTTATTCCACTTATTGCCGCAATTACAACGGTAACCGTCTTTTCAAGATTGCCAGTGGAGCCAGCGATTATGACTACAACTGGACGGAAGTGCTGATGAAGAACATCGGACATCGTATGGATGGCATCTCTTTACATTATTATACGGTGCTGGGTTGGAGCGGCAGCAAGGGTTCAGCCACAAAATTCAACGACGAAGATTATTACTGGACGGTAGGCAAGTGTCGCGAAATAGAAGATGTGCTCAAACGTCACATTGCCATCATGGACAAATATGACCCGAAGAAGCAGATTGGGTTGATGGTCGATGAATGGGGAACCTGGTGGGACGAAGAGCCGGGTACCGTCAGCGGTCATCTTTATCAGCAGAACACGCTGCGTGATGCGTTCGTCGCTTCTTTGAGTCTGGATATTTTCCATAAGTACACCGACCGTATAAAGATGACAAACATTGCACAGGTGGTCAATGTGCTTCAGTCTATGATTCTGACAAAGGGCGATAAGATGGTGCTCACACCGACGTATTATGTGTTCCAGATGTATAATGTACATCAGGATGCCACTTACTTGCCGCTGGACTTGCAGTGTGAACGGAAAATCGTACGCGACGACCGCATTGTGCCGATGGTCAGTGCTACCGCTTCCCGCAACAAGGACGGAGTGATTCACGTATCCTTGTCGAACATTGACTTGAAAGAGTCGCAGGACATCACGCTGACCTTGGGCGATGTGAAAGCCAAATCGGTGACCGGTCGTATTCTGACCTCCGATAAGATAGACGATTATAATACGTTTGAACAGCCTGACAAGGTGAAACTGGCCGATTTCAAAGGTGCCAAACTGACCAAGAACGGGTTGGAAATCCAATTGCCGGCCAAATCTATCGTAACGCTGGAAATTAAGTAACCTGATTATAGTTCCTTTGACTTGGTGAAGTTGAAGGAGTGTAAATTGTTGGAAATAAGCTGGATATCGTCTTCTGAATCAATCGTCTTCTTTTTGCGGTTGGGCTTCGGAAGGCGATATTCTGCTTTTGTAATATGTTTGTAACAGGGTGTTACATTTTCTTTAAGTGGATGACATCTGTTTGTAATACCAATTCAAGACCTTTGTGGTGTCAAAAAAATGAATCTCCAAAATAAGATGAAAATGAAGAAAAGAATTTTATGGTTTTTGATGGCATGTGCCTATGTTGCGGTGCCAACTTTTGCTGAGAGTAATCCCGACAAGTCGGAACCCGCCGAGAAAAAGGGTGCGGCTATTATTACCATCTATTCTGATGTACATTCCGGTTTCGGCCATGTGAATGACGACAGGGGATTTGGATTGGACCGTGCGTATCTGGGATACCAGTACAATTTGCCTCACGGCCTGCAGATGAAGGCGGTGGTGGACTTCGGTCAGTCGCAGGATGTGGGCGATTACCATCGTATCGGTTATATCAAGAACGCACAGATTACGTGGAAGCAGAAAGGATGGACGCTGAACGCCGGATTGATCAGTACCACACAGTTCAAACTGCAGGAAGATTTCTGGGGTAAGCGTTATGTGATGAAATCTTTCCAGGATGAATACAAGTTCGGAAGCAGTGCCGACTTGGCATTTTCTGTAGCCTATAAGTTCAACAAAGTAGTTTCGGCCGATGTGATTGTGGCCAATGGAGAAGGTTATAAGAAAGTGCAGGTGAAAGACGGTTTGCAATATGGGGCTGGCGTGACATTGACTCCCGTGAAAGGGCTGGTGGTTCGTGCTTACGGCTCTTTCAATGAGGCCTCAGAAGACAATCTGAAAGGCATTACCAACCTGGCAGCCTTTGTGGGTTATAAGAATGACGCTTTCTCGGTTGCGGCCGAATACAACTACCAGACCAACACCAAATATGTGGACGGTTGTGACCAGGATGGTGTGTCGGTGTACGCTTCGGCTCAGTTGAACAAGAAAATCGCTCTTTTCGGACGTTGGGACATGCTTTCTTCCAAGAATGACTGGAGCAAGGATACCGATGGAATGGCTGGTATGCTGGGAGCAGAGTTCAGACTGGGCAAGTACGTGAAGCTGGCTCCGAATTTCCGCCTCTGGTCGCCGAAAGCAGAAGGAGGAAAACTGTCAAGCTATGTGTACCTGAATGCTTCCTTTGCCATTTAAGACGTGAGACGAGAACACAAATAGATTCATAACTTATATAAAATGTATAACACAATGAAAAAGTTTTATTTGCCTTTAATTGCTGGAGCGATGGCTTTGTCACTCGCAGCTTGTGGTGGACAGAAATCTGCTAATGGACGTGAATCCGTGGAACTGACTGGTGCAGGAGCCACTTTCCCCTTGCCATTTTATAATATGTCATTCGAGAACTACAATGCCACTTCCGGCGACAAAGTTTCTTACGGTGGTATCGGTAGTGGCGGTGGTGTCCGTAACCTGAAAGACGGCATCGTAGACTTTGCCGGTAGTGATGCGTTCCTGAGTGACGACGAAATGAAGGAAATGCAGCCGGTGGTACACATCCCGACCTGTATGGGAGCTGTAGTGATGGCTTACAATTTGCCGGATGTGGTGAAACTGAATCTTTCAGGTGACGTGATTGCCGATATCTATGCCGGCAAGATTACTGACTGGAACGACGCTCGTTTGCAGAAACTGAATCCGGACGTGACATTGCCGGCCAAGAAAATCATTCTGGCTTATCGTTCAGACGGTAGTGGTACGACTTTCATCTTCACTGATTATCTGTCAAAGGTCAGCGAAAACTGGAAGAACACTTATGGAGCAGGAAAGACGGTCGACTTCCCGGTGGGACAGGCTGCCAAAGGTAATCCGGGTGTAGCGGGAATCATCGCGCAGACTCCTTATTCACTGGGATATATCGGTTCTGAATATGCTTTCGCACAGAAGATTGCGTATGCCAGCGTGTACAACAAGCGTGGTGAACTGGTGACTCCTTCTACTGAAAGTATTTCGGCTGCGGCTGGCGACATTCCTCAGGATACTCGCTGCTCCATTACCGATGCCGATGCAGCCGGTGCTTATCCTATCAGCTGTTTCACCTGGCTGTTGATTTACAAGGAACAGCATTACGCAGAACGTTCTTTGGATCAGGCAAAGGCTACATTGGACTTGATGCAGTATATGTTGAGTGATAGTGTGCAGCAGACTACAGCTACCGTACACTACGCTCCGCTGCCTAAGAAAGCCGTAGAATTGAGCCTTCAGAACTTGAAGAGCGTGACATACGACGGACAGCCGATTCTTAAATAATGAAGAAGATAGATTATGCAAGACAAAATTTTTAAAGTCTTACTTATCTTATCGGCGATTGTGATACCAGTCATTGGTGGGGGAATTATTTACTCCCTCACCGTTGACGCTTCTGGAGCTTTTGAAACGTTCGGCTTCTGGAACTTCATTTTCTCGGACGACTGGGTGACCACCGCCGGCAAAGAAAGTTATGGCGCTCTTCCTTTTATCACAGGTACACTGCTGACCACGATATTGGCCTTGCTGATGTGTATTCCTTTTTCTCTTCCTGTCGCATTGTTTACCGGTGAGTATTTCCGCGGAAAGAAAATCGCCGCCATACTGGGAACAGTGATTGATTTGCTGGCAGGTATTCCTTCTATTATCTATGGTCTGTGGGGATTCTACGTACTTCGTACGGTGTTCATGCATCTGAATCTGTCGCCGCAAGGCTCGGGCATCCTGACCGCTTCGTTTGTGCTGGCCATCATGATTGTGCCCTATGCGGCTTCTTTGAGTTCGGAGTTCATCAAGATGGTGCCTTTCGACTTGAAGGAAGGGGCTTATGCCATGGGAGCCACCCGGGCAGAAGTCATCCGGAGGGTGATTTTCCCGATGGCGGGTTCTGGTATCTTCTCTTCGTATATCTTGGCTATCGGCCGCGCATTGGGAGAAACGATGACCGTGACCATGCTGATTGGAAATACCAACCAGATGCCCGACACATTGCGTACCACGGGAAATACCATGGCAAGTATCATCGCCAACCAGTTTGGAGAAGCGGATGGCTTGAAACTGTCTTCACTGATTGCCATCGGATTGCTGTTGTTCCTGATTACAGCTATCATCAATATCATCGGTAAGATTCTGATTCGCCGTGCCCGTCATGTCTAACTCTCTAAAAAGAAGAATGTATGTTGTATGGAAATAATATAAAATTGCGTATCCTGAAGAGCCGGTTGCTTTATATCCTGGTATGTGTGCTGTCAGGGGTGACGGCCATTCCGTTGCTGGCCATACTGGGAGAAGTATTGGTGAAAGGATGGAAGCAGTTAGGCTGGTCGTTCATTACGGAAGCCACACCGAATGCCTACAAGGCAATGATGGCCGCTTCTGCCGGAGAAGCCATTCCGGGAGGAATTGCCAACGGAATTATCGGAACCTTCCTGATGTTGATTCTGGCGGCTGTGGTAGCCATTCCGGTAGGGATACTCTGTGGTATTTGCCTTTCGGAATACAGAAAAAGCTGGTTTGCGGTGATTGTCAGTTACCTGACCGACTTGCTTCAGGGAACTCCGTCCATCATTATTGGTATCATTACCTACATCTGGGTGGTGGTGCCGATGAAAGGTTATTCGGCCATTGCCGGAAGTGTGGCTCTGTTCATCATGATGCTTCCGCTGATCATCCGTTCTACGGAAGAGACCATGAAGGTACTTCCGGAAACGTTGAAAGAAGCCGGACTGGCTTTGGGAGGAAGTTATTGGCGGGTGATGTTGAAGGTGATGTTGCCTTCCGCATTGGGCAGTATCTTTACCGGTATTTTGCTGGCCATCTCGCGTGTGGTAGGTGAAACAGCCCCGTTGATGTTTACGGCTCTGGGAGGTGCTGCCATCAGCTGGAACATGACCAAGCCGATGTCGGCCGTACCGTTGCTGATTTGGGAATTCTTCAACGACCCGAACCTGCAGAGCCTGATATGGGGAGCTTCCCTCTTCCTGTTGACTTTTGTGTTATGTCTGAATTTATTAGCTAAACGAATTGCAAAGAAATGGAAAATATAAAGAATCCGATTCTCCAGATAAAAGATGTGTGCATCTCGTACACCAGCAGTGTGATGGCCGTGAAACACGTGTCGGCCGATATTGAGAAGAATACGATTACGGCCATCATGGGGCCTTCCGGATGCGGAAAGAGTACCTTGTTGCGTGCGGTGAACCGTATGCATGAGCTATACAAGAATATCCGTGTGACGGGTGAGATTTTGCTGAATGGGGAGAACGTGCTGCAGATGCACCCGATGGAGGAGCGACGCCGCATCGGTATGGTGTTCCAGCGTCCGAATCCGTTCCCGACCATGAACATTTACGACAATGTGCTGGCGGGATACATCCTGAACGGTATTCATCTTTCCAAGTCGCAGAAGGATGAAATTGTGGAACGCAACTTGCGGAACGTGTGTCTGTGGGACGAGGTGAAGGATGCCTTGACCAAACGGGGTACTTTCCTTTCCGGAGGACAGCAGCAGCGTTTGTGCATTGCCCGTTCACTGGCGCTTCAGCCGGATGTGCTCTTGATGGACGAACCGACTTCTGCCTTGGACCCGATTGCCACCAAGCACATTGAGGGTCTGATGGACCAGCTGAAGAAGGAGGTGACCATCTTGATTGTGACACACAACATGTCGCAGGCGATGCGTATCTCCGACCGCTCCATGTTCATGTATATGGGAGAACTGATTGAGTACGATGATACGGAAAAGATGTTTAAGAATCCGGTAGACGAACGTACCCGTGCTTATCTGACGGGTAAGATGGGATAATCCGGGAACCGATGACAGGTAAAAAACAAGGGTTTGCAACTGAGCGATTCAGTGTGCAAACCCTTTCTTTATAATGTAATATTTTGTTTTGCTTATTTGGCAGCCAGTACTTCCGGTTTGGCCTTGTCGGTCTGCAGGATGTGCCAGACTTCTTCTTCCGTTCCGGAGAAAGGACCTGATTTTTCCAGTTTGATGGTCGACATGGCGGCGGCAAAACATCCGGCTTCGGCATAGGAGGCGCCTTTGTTGCGCATGTACAAATAACCCAGCACATAGGTATCTCCACAACCTGTGGCATCCACCACTTCTTTCGGCGCATAGGCCGGTATCTTGTAGAACTTTCCTTCGGCATAGATAATGCTGCCTAAACTGCCTAAAGTCAGCAGAACTTCTTTCACTCCCCATTGGGCCAACTGGCGGGCCGCCTGCTGCGGGTCCTTGAATCCGGTCAGCACTTCTGCTTCGTGTTCGTTGACTTTCAGTATATCAATGTATTTCAAGGCTTTCTTCTTTTCGTGCCAGTCGACAGGATAAACCTGTTCGCCTTTCACTTCCCGCAAATATCCTTGTGCATCTACGGCTAGTGTGCCTTTCTGTGCCAGTTCTTTTACGACTTCCAAAGGAAAATCATCGGCCAGCAGACTTCCCAGATGGAAGATGCGCGCGTTTTCATCCTTGAGGGCATCGGCTGTAAAAGGGTCAGCCTTTGCCAGTACACGCTGGGAACGGTTGTCTTGGTTTTCTTCGTATGTGTTTTCGAAGTACACCGTATGACGGCTTGGAAGGACTTCCACTTGGATACCTTCTTTTCTCATTTCTTCCACGATGCCGTATTCACTGGGTGCAACCGCTGTGACCAGTTTGTAGTTCTTGAAGTCATTCAACCGGCGGATTCCGTGAGAGAAATAATAAGAAGTGCCTCCCGGCATGTAAGTAGTTTGTTTTGGAGTCACAATTTTATCTAATGTAATGTGTCCGATGCAACAAATATCATTCATGGATTGGTATGTCTTTTTATGCGGTTGCAAAGATACGGATAATTTTACTGTCTAGGGAAACAGTTGATGGCTTTTTCTTCTGAATTTGTGTCTTATTTTTACGTATATTCCAATAAAAGAGGTAGTAAAGTGCTGATTTAATCAAACAAAAGTTTAACTTTGAGCAATATGTCTTTTTCTGAAGTTCAAAGTGATGGATTTCCGGAAAAGATGGAAAGTGAAAGAAAAAAAGAAATTTAGAAATGGAAAAAATGAATGTGAAGCCCGCTGAAGGTAAGCTGGGCGTATTATGTGTGGGTCTGGGAGCTGTAGCTACCACATTTATGACCGGAGTTTTAATGGTGCGTAAAGGGCTGTCAAAGCCGGTAGGCGCTATGACACAGTATGATAAGATTCGTGTCGGACGCGGAGAAAAGAAAAAATACCTGCATTATGGCGAGATTGTTCCGATGGCCAAACTGGATGATATGGTGTTCGGTGCCTGGGATGTGTATCCGGCCAATGCCTATGAGTCGGCCATGAACTGTGAGGTGTTGCGTGAAAAAGACATCCGCCCGGTGAAGGAGGAGCTGGAAAAGATTGTACCGATGAAAGCAGCTTTCGACCGTAATTATGCCAAACGTTTGGACGGAAACAACGTGAAGGACTGCGCCACTCGCTGGGAGATGGTGGAGCAGTTGCGGGAGGATATCCGCAAATTTAAGGCGGAGAATGATTGCGCGCGTGTAGTGGTGTTGTGGGCGGCTTCCACTGAAATTTATGTGCCGGTTTGTGAAGAAGTGCATGGCACTTTGTCTGCGTTGGAGAACGCCATGAAGCAGGACGACCGTGAGCATGTGGCTCCTTCCATGTGTTATGCGTATGCGGCTTTGGCGGAAGGAGCTCCGTTCATTATGGGGGCTCCGAATACGACGGTTGATATTCCGGCAATGTGGGAACTGGCTGAAAAGACCAGAATGCCGATTGCAGGTAAGGATTTCAAGACCGGACAGACTTTGGTGAAATCGGGCTTTGCGCCGATTATCGGTACGCGTTGCCTGGGCTTGTCCGGATGGTTCTCTACCAATATCTTGGGAAACCGCGACGGACTGGTATTGGATGAACCGGCTAACTTCCATACCAAGGAGGTGAGTAAGCTTTCTACGCTGGAATCCATTCTGGTACCGGAAAACCAGCCGGATTTGTATTCCAATTATTATCATAAAGTACGTATTAATTATTACCCTCCCCGTAATGACAACAAGGAAGGATGGGACAATATTGATATTTTCGGCTGGATGGGTTATCCGATGCAGATTAAGATTAATTTCTTGTGCCGTGACTCCATTCTGGCAGCTCCGCTGTGTCTGGATCTGGTGCTTTTGAGTGATTTGGCCGCTCGTGCAGGACGTTATGGTATCCAACGGTTCTTGAGTTTCTTCTTGAAGAGTCCGATGCACGATTATACGGAAGGGGAAATTCCTGTCAACCATTTGTTCCAGCAATATGTCATGCTGAAAAATGCCTTGCGTGAGATGGGAGGATACGAGGCCGATGAAGAGATTGATTGACGAGAGATTGTATCTTTGACAGATATTTTTTGAACCGGTAATGAAAGGGCATTTCATTGCCGGTTTTTTTTGTGAATGAAAAAATTTATATTCCATTATTCATAAAAAAAGGTAAGAATGTCATTTTTAGGGGAGTGAAATTTGTAGGAGACCTTTACACTATGTACTTTTACAAAACGATTAAGTGCGTATTACTTAAGTATTAAATTCAGGTATGATAAAAAGATTGTTTTTTTTACTTGTCTTGTGTATGGGAGTTGTGAAACTTTCAGCGCAGATTACAGGAGTTGTGACAGATTCTGAAACAGGTGACCCTATTCCTTATTTGAACGTGTATTACGACGGTAAAGGAGTGGGTACCATTACCGATATAGACGGGCAATATACCATTGCCACTCATCCCGGATGGACTAAACTGACTTTCTCCATGGTGGGCTATGGTACGGAGGTACGTAATGTGTCGGTCAATACCAAGAAGCTGGATGTGAAAATGAAGCCGGACTTGGTGCTGGATGAGGTGATTGTAAAACCCAAGAAGGAAAAATATTCCCGGAAAAACAATCCGGCGGTGGAGATGATGAAGAAAGTCATTGCGGCCAAGAAACTGAATGATTTGGGTGTCAATGATTTCTATCATTATAATAAATACCAGAAGATTACTTTCTCTTTGAACAACATTACGACCGATTCGCTTCGGGAGTCTAATCTGTTTAAGAAATATCCGTTCTTCCGCGACCAGGTAGAGGTCTGCGAGGTGACGGGGAAGAATATTCTGCCCATATCTGTCGATGAAACGGTGACGGAGAAGTTGTACCGTAAAAACCCGCATGATGAAAAGACGGTGGTGAAAGGTATCAATTCTACGGGTGTGAACGAATTGTTCAACACGGGTGACATGTTGTCGACGGTGTTGAAGGATGTGTTCCAGGATATCAATATCTATCAGGACCGTTTCCGCTTTTTGCAGTATCCGTTCGACAGCCCGATTTCGAATGCGGGTATCAATTTCTATAAGTATTACATCATGGATACGGTGATGGTGGATCGTGAGAAATGTTTTCACCTGACTTTCGTTCCTAACAACTCGCAGGATTTTGGCTTTACGGGGCATTTGTATATTCTGGCGGACTCTACTTTCCGGGTGAATAAATGTATCTTGAATCTTCCTAAGAAGACCGATATCAACTTTGTGGACAACATGATTATCGAACAGAAGTTCGGACAGCTGGACTCAGGAGAGTGGGTGCTGATGGAGGATGATATGGTGTGTGAGCTGTCTTATCTGAAGAAGTTATTGGGCTCGTTTCAAGTAAGGCGTACCACACGATATTCCGATTTCGGGTTTGATGAAATCCCTGCGAAGATTTTTAAGAAGAAGGGGGATGAAATCAAGGATGTGAATGCAATGATGCGGGATGACTCTTTCTGGGAGGAGTATCGTCCGACAGAACTGACCAAGTCGGAGGATAATATGGATTCGTTTGTAGACAATCTCTCAAAGATAAAAGGATTCAAGTACATCATGTTTGTGGCGAAGGCTTTCATTGAGAACTTTGTGGAAACCGGAGTGAAGGGAAGGCCCAGCAAGGTGGATATCGGTCCGATCAATACGATGATATCCAGCAACTATATTGACGGGCTTCGCCTGAGAGCTTCTGCACAGACCACGGCAAACTTGAACCCGCATCTCTTTTTGAGAGGATATTATGCGTATGGCTTCAAGGATGAGAAGTCGAAATACAAGGCTGAGGTGGAATATTCTTTCAATAAGAAGGAATACCTGCCGCGTGAGTATCCGATTAATTCGTTGACCGTTTCCTATTCATACGATAACATGTTGCCGTCCGACAAGTTCATGGGTACGGACAAGGATAATGTGTTCACTTCGTTCAAGGTGACTTCGGTCGACCAGTACAATTACGAGCGTACGGCCAGTGTGAAGTATGAGCTGGAGAAAGAGAGTGGCCTGAAAACCACGTTGATGTTGAAGCATACCAATCTGGAAGCTTGTGGAAAACTGTTTTATCGCACAATGGCTCAGGAAAACCAGTTGCAGCAGGCGCTGGCATCGGGTGAACTGAGCGGCACAGAGTGGGTACATTCTCCTTACAACACAAGGGATTTCTCGCTGGCGGAGGCTACTCTGGCATTCCGTTATGCACCGGGTAAAACGTTTGTCAATACCAAGCAACGCCGTTTGCCGATTAATCTCGATGCGCCGGTGTTCACTTTGCAGCACACGTTGGGACTGAAAGGCATCTTGGGAAGTGATTATACGTATAACATGACGGAGATAAGTCTTTACAAGCGCTGGTGGCTCAGCTCTTGGGGAAACATTGATACCTGTGTGAAAGGGGGTATCCAGTGGAACAAGGTTCCTTTCCCGTTGCTGATTATGCCGGCTGCCAATTTGTCTTATATTATTCAGGATGAAACGTTCAACCTGATTAATAATATGGAGTTCCTGAACGACCGTTATGCTTCTTTGGATGTGTCATGGAATTTGCAGGGAAAGATATTCAATCGTATTCCTTTGCTGAAAAAACTGAAATGGCGTGAGTTTATCGGCATCAAATGTTTGTGGGGAACGCTGACGGACAAGAATAATCCGCTGCTTCCACAAAACGCGAATGATACGGAACTGATGCTGTTCCCTGGACATTACGATGCGGCGGGAAACTTCCATACTTCCAGTTATGTGATGGACCCCAAGAAACCGTATGTGGAGGTGAGCGCAGGTATTCACAATATCTTCAAATTATTGCATGTGGAGTATGTGCGCCGGTTGAATTATAATGAATTGCCAACTGCCAGCAAGTGGGGAATCCGTTTCATGATTCGTACGGTCTTCTAATTTTTACTAAATGCATGGGCGGGTCTCAAACTTTTTGTAATTTTGTCATATAATCGAGGAATGTATGGTGAAATCAGAAATACAAAATGTGAAACTGCGGTTCGGCATTATCGGAAACTGTGAAGGGTTGAATCGGGCGATTGACGTGGCCATGCAGGTGGCTCCTACGGACCTGTCTGTATTGGTTACGGGTGAAAGTGGTGTCGGAAAGGAAAGTTTTCCGCAGATTATTCATCAGTTTAGCCGGCGGAAGCACGGTCCGTATATTGCGGTCAACTGTGGAGCCATTCCGGAAGGTACGATTGACTCGGAACTGTTCGGACATGAAAAGGGAGCTTTTACGGGAGCCATCAGTGACCGTAACGGGTATTTTGCGGAGGCAAACGGAGGTACTATTTTCTTGGATGAGGTGGGAGAGCTGCCTCTTTCCACACAGGCCCGTCTGCTCCGTGTGCTGGAGACCGGAGAGTATATCAAGGTAGGTTCTTCCAAGGTACAGAAAACGGATGTACGTATTGTGGCTGCCACAAACGTGGATTTCTCTGAAGCGATAGCCGACGGACGGTTTCGTGAAGATTTGTATTATCGTTTGAACACAGTGCCTATCAAGGTGCCGGCCTTGCGTGAACGTCCGGATGATATCCCTCTCCTGTTTCGGAAGTTTGCGGCCGACTTTGCGGAAAAATACCGGATGCCGGCTATCCAACTTACGGACGATGCGCGGCGTTTGCTGGTGTCTTATACATGGCCGGGAAACATCCGGCAGTTGAAAAACATTACCGAACAGATTTCCATTATTGAGACTAATCGTGATATAACTGCTGATATTCTGCAAGGATATCTGCCGGCACAGCCTGTATCGAAGTATCCCACTCTTTTAGGCGGATTGAAACCGGAAGGGGAGAAAGGTTTTCAGAGTGAGAGGGAGATTCTTTATCAGGTGCTGTTCGATATGCGCCGGGATGTGACGGAACTGAAGAAACTGGTGCATGATATTATGGCGGAACGGGCAGGGGGTGCTCCTATAACACCTGCTTCTACGACTCCGGTTCATTATATTCCGGAAACTCCGGTCAGTTTGATGCAGACTCCTTCGGTGGTGCTGAATCCGGTGACGGAAGTAGGAAAGGTTTCCAATGTGACTTCCGTCGGCAATGTATCTCCTGTGCACTCCGGTGTGAAAGTCACTCCGGCGGATGTGTCGGATGTGCAGGATACGGAAGAATACGTAGAAGAGAATCTTTCACTGGATGAAGTGGAGAAAGAGATGATTCGTAAGGCGCTGGAACGTCATCACGGGAAACGGAAAAATGCAGCGAATGATTTGAAGATATCAGAACGTACACTTTATAGAAAAATAAAAGAATATGGACTTGAGTAAGAAATATATCCGACTGACAAAGTATGTGCTTCCGGTGGTATTGTGTATTCTGACTGCATGCACCGTGTCCTATAAGTTTAATGGGTCTTCCATCAATTATGATAAGGTGAAGACCATCAGTTTCCAGAACTTCCCGAACCGTTCGGCTGCCTTTGTATGGGGCCCGATGGAGTCTATGTTCAATACGGCTTTGCAGGACAAATACATGCAGCAGACCCGTTTGAAGCAGGTGCGTCAGGGGGGCGACTTGGAACTTTCGGGTGAGATTACCAATTACGATGCCTACAACAAGGGAGTTGGTTCCGACGGTTATTCTACGATGGCAGAGTTGAGAATGACTGTAAATGTACGGTTTGTGAACAATTCAAACCACGCGGAAGATTTCTCTGATCAGCAGTTTACGGCCAGCCGTGAGTACAACGCGAGCCAGCAGCTGTCATCCGTGCAAGAAGAGCTTGTACAGCAGATGATTGACGAAATTGTGGAACAGATTTTTAATGCTACAGTAGCCAATTGGTAGGAGCGGAATGATACAGCAACGGTTACAGCAATGGATTGAGCACCCGGAATTGTTGGGAACGGAAAGCCTTTACGAGTTGAAAAGGTTATTGGAGCGTTATCCCTATTTTCAGACTGCCCGGATTTTGTATCTGAAAAATTTGTTTTTGCTGCACGATCCTTCTTTTCAGGAAGAATTACGCAAGGGAGCTTTGTTCGTGGCCGATTTGAGTGTGTTGTTTTATGCCATCGAAGGCGAACATTTTATCATCAGGCAGCATGCGGAGAAAACGGATATACCTGCAGCAGGGGCCGAAGACAGAACCTTGGATTTGATTGACCGTTTCCTGTCGGATACCAGTGGAGCAACCACGGACAGCCTGCTCCCGTTGCCGGCTGAGGCTGTGGACTATACCTCTGTACTGGCAGAGGAGTTTCCGGCCGAAGATGCGGAAACTGTGCCATTGAAAGGACAGGAACTGATTGACAACTTTATTGAAAAGGCTTCGAAAGAAGAGGGGAAAGGGGAAGTTCCCTTAATGGAGGATACTTCCTTCGGCGAAGCGCTTCCTTTGAAGGAAGAAGAGGAAAAGCCTCTGGAAAAGGAGGAGGAGCCGGAACAGGCTGAAACGGAACAGTCCGAGCCGGAAGATGAGGAGAATTATTTCACGGAAACCTTGGCTAAAATTTATGTTAAACAGCAACGATATGATAAGGCGCTGGAAATTATTAAAAAATTAAATTTGAAATATCCGAAAAAAAATACTTACTTTGCAGACCAAATCAGGTTTTTAGAGAAGTTGATTATTAACGCTAAATCAAAATAAAAGAAAATGTATTTATTATTTGTCGTATTAATGGTACTTGCAGCTGTATTGATGTGCTTTGTGGTATTGATACAGAATTCAAAAGGAGGAGGCCTTTCTTCCAGCTTTGCATCTTCCAATCAGATTATGGGAGTTCGTAAGACAACCGATTTTATTGAAAAACTGACTTGGGGTCTGGCTGCATTTATGGTGATTGTCAGTGTGGCTACTGCATACGTGGTTCCTTCTCAGGCTGAAGGTTCTTCAGTCATCATGGAACAGGCAGTGAAAGAACAGAAGACCAATCCGTTGAAT
The DNA here is from genome assembly GCA_900551445.1 of uncultured Bacteroides sp. Taxonomy (GTDB): domain Bacteria; phylum Bacteroidota; class Bacteroidia; order Bacteroidales; family Bacteroidaceae; genus Phocaeicola. Next base: position 126,787 of record URWA01000002.1, read on the forward strand.
GCTCCTGCTGGTTTTGCTGCTCCTCAGAAAGATGCAGCTGCTACAACTGCTCCGGCTGCTGCAACTGATTCTACCAAGAATTGAGAATAAAGAAATAGTAGACAAAATGAAGGACTGAAAGGTCTTCATTTTGGGTGCGAAAACGGAAATCCGGATGATGAATGATACGGTTTTCCGTTTTCTTTTTTGTTAATATGAATCTTTTATGGAAAACGTACAGAAAAAAGAGCGGATCCTGGCCATTGATGCGCTGAGGGGATTTGCCGTAATGGGGATTATTCTGCTCCATAACATCGAACATTTCAATTTTTATTCTTTTCCCGAACCTTCTTCTCCCGCATTGGCTCATTTGGATAAAACATTGTGGGACATGTTGTTTTTCTTGTTCTCAGGGAAGGCTTACGCCATTTTCGCCTTGCTGTTTGGTTTCACTTTCTATTTGCAGAGTCGTAGTGCTGCCAAGCGTGGAGAGGATTTCAAGGGGCGTTACATGTGGAGACTGGTGCTGCTGTTGGGATTCGGCTTTGTGAATTCCTTGTTCTTCCCCGGTGAGATATTGGTGCTTTATGCCATCCTGGGTTTCATTCTGGTACCCGTCCGTCATTGGAAGAACCAGTCTTTGCTGATACTTTCCTTCATACTGATGCTTCAGCCGGTGGAATGGATAAAAGTGGTGTGTGGATGGCTCAGTCCGGACTATGCGCCCCGTCAGATGATTTTCTCGTTGGGGGACGTGTATCCTCAGCTGGGAGGCGATTCCTGGTGGGAGATGGTGAAGATGAACTTTACCATCGGTCAGCTGGCCAGCCTGAACTGGGCCTGGTGTTACGGGAGAGTGTTTCAGACTTGCGCCTTGTTTGTGCTCGGCCTGTGGATTGGCCGGATGGGCTATTTTGATTCATCTTCAGAAACGGCCCTGGGACGTTCCCGCAACTTCTGGACTTACGTGTTGTGCTTTTCTCTTCCGCTGGCAGTGGTGTTTTACTTTGTCAAGACCCTTGTCTTTTCGTTAGTGTCTCAGCCTCTGATGCTGGACAGCCTGAAGACCATCCTGAATTCCTGGTATAATTTCTGTTTTATGCTGACCATGGTCTCTGTATTCCTGTTGCTTTACTGGATGGGAAAAGGCAAGATTCAGAAGATTCTGGTGCCCTATGGAAGAATGAGTCTTACCGATTACATCATGCAGTCGGTCATCGGGAGTTTCCTGTATTTCGGTTACGGACTGGCTTTGCACCAATACTGCGGTACGACAGTCAGTCTGTGCGTGGGCATTGTTTTCTTCCTGTTGCAGCTGGCTTTTGCCCATTGGTGGTTCCGGCATTTCAAGCGCGGTCCTCTGGAGACCCTTTGGCACAAACTGACTTGGCTGGGAAAAACAGTCAGTTAATCTGTTACGTTTTCTCCGTACTTTCTGAAAAAATATTCCAGTACTTCCAAGGGAGTACTCCAGCACTGTCTAAGAAGTACTACGGTACTTTCTTGGAAGGACTCTGGTACTCCCCAGAAAGTACTGAAATGGAGTTGCAGATATAAAAAAAAGACCGCATCGGACATACCGTGCGGTCTTTTTTCATTGTGATTTGATGGTCAGTTTGAATTATTTCTTGAAATATCTGTTGTACAGACCTTCGAAACCTTTTCCGTGACGAGCTTCGTCTTTAGCCATTTCATGAACAGTGTCATGGATAGCATCCAAGTTCAGCTGTTTAGCGCGAGTAGCGATACGCTTCTTGTCTTCGCAAGCGCCACATTCAGCGTTCATACGCTTTTCAAGGTTTGTCTTAGTATCCCATACGCAGTCACCCAGCAGTTCAGCGAATTTAGCAGCGTGTTCAGCTTCTTCCCAAGCATAGCGCTTGAAAGCTTCTGCAACTTCCGGATAACCTTCGCGGTCAGCCTGACGGCTCATGGCCAAGTACATACCAACTTCAGTACATTCACCCATGAAGTGGTTGTTCAAGTCCTTAATCATTTCGTCGTCGCAACCTTTAGCTACGCCGATAACGTGTTCGTCTACGAACTGCAAGCCACCTTCAGCTTCTTCCAGTTCTTTGAACTTAGAAGCAGGAGCTTTACACATCGGACATTTTTCAGGAGCTGCTTCACCTTCATAGATGTAACCACAAACAGTACAGATAAATTTCTTCATACGTCAAAAATTTTAAGTAGTTAGTTATATATTAATAAGTTATATTTTTTTAGTTCTTCATCATGTCTTTGCCTGCACATTCCGGGCAGATACCTTTGTAATATTGGTGTACCTCTTCCACGATGAATCCGTCTTTCTGGAACATTTCGGCTTCACTCGGGTCCATCTTTGCAGGTACATCATATATCTTGTTGCATACCTTGCACTGAAAATGCGCATGCGGCTGCATGTCGCCGTCAAAACAAGCGTTCTTTTCATCTATAGTCAGCATCTTTGCCGCGCCATGCTCCACAAACAACTTGAGGGTGTTGTACACTGTAGTCTTGGAGAGCGTAGGAATCTCTTTGCACAACGCCGTATAAATCTCGTCAATGCATGGATGCGTTTTGTGCTTCAGCAAATAATCCATGATGGCAATGCGTTGTACCGAGGGCTTAATCTGATGGTCGAGCAAATATTCGTATGCTGTCATATTTTTCAATTCTGTAATTGTTACAATTCTAATTCGAAGGCAAATATACAAAGATTTTTTCTTCTGGCAAACAGAACGCTCAGTTTTTTGTTTTTTTTACTTTGTGTTTCTGCGTTAAAATCTCCCGCCTCAGGATAGGGGCGTGTGTAAATATTGTTTATTTTTGCATCACTATATTATATATAACAAATTTATATGAGATTTGGTTTTGTAAAAGTGGCGGCTGCTATTCCTGCCGTGAAGGTAGCCGACTGCAAGTTTAATGCGCAGCAGACAGAGAAACAGATTGTCATTGCCGATGGGAAGGGCGTACAGATTATCGCTTTTCCGGAATTGAACCTGACCGGATATTCCTGTGGAGATTTGTTTGCCCAGAGTTTGTTGCTGGAGCAGGCGGAGTTCGCCCTGATGCAGATAGTCAACAACACGCGTCAGCTGGATATTATTTCCATTGTCGGCATGCCGATCATGGTGAATTCCACTTTGATGAATTGTGCGGTGATTTTTCAGAAGGGAAAGATTCTGGGACTCGTGCCTAAGACTTACCTTCCTAACTATAAAGAATTTTATGAGCAGCGTTGGTTCACTCCGTCGGTGGCTCATCCCGATTCCACCACCGTCCGTCTCTGCGGACAGGTAGTTCCCATGAGTGCCCGTTTGCTCTTCGATACGCCGGAGGTCTGCTTTGGCGTAGAAATCTGCGAGGATGTATGGGCACCCGTCCCCCCCAGTTCCACACTGGTACTGAAAGGAGCCGAGATTATCTTCAACCTGTCGGCCGATACGGAAAATATCTGTAAGCACCAGTACCTCCGTTCTTTGCTGGCACAGCAATCGGCACGGTGCCTGGCGGGATACGTATTCTCTTCCTGCGGTTTTGGCGAATCGACTACCGACGTGGTTTTCGCGGGGAATGCCCTGATTTACGAAAACGGCAGTCTGCTTGCCGCTTCCGAACGTTTCTCTTTCGAAGAACAGCTGGTCATCAGTGAGATTGATGTGGAGCGTCTGAGAGGGGAACGCTTGGTGAACACCACGTTTGCGGCCAGCGTACGGACTCATCAGGAGATGCCGGTACAGCATGTCAGTACGGAACTGGTTTCTTCGCGTGAACTGAGTCTGACCCGTCCGGTAGAACCGCATCCTTTCGTGCCTTCAGGCAGCCGTCAGCTGGACGAGCGCTGTGAGGAAATCTTCTCTATTCAGGTGGCCGGATTGGCCAAACGTCTGGTGCACACCCATTGCAAGACCGTCGTATTGGGTATTTCCGGGGGACTGGACTCCACGCTGGCCCTGTTGGTTTGTGTCAAGACCTTCGACAAGCTGGGCTTGCCGCGAAAAGGAATCGTGGGAGTGACCATGCCGGGTTTCGGAACCACCGACCGCACGTATCACAATGCCCTCTCCCTGATGGCCTCTCTGCAAGTGACTACGAAAGAAATCAGCATCAAGGATGCCTGTATCCAGCATTTTCAGGATATTGGTCAGGACATGTCGGTACACGATGTGACTTACGAGAACGGACAGGCCCGTGAGCGGACGCAGATACTGATGGATTATGCCAACAAGTTGGGTGGACTGGTCATCGGTACCGGCGACCTGTCGGAACTTGCCTTGGGATGGGCTACCTACAACGGTGACCACATGTCAATGTACGGTGTGAATGCCAGCATCCCCAAGACTTTGGTACGCTATCTGGTCAATTGGGTGGCACAGACGGGAGTGGATACCTTGTCCCGCAATACCCTGCTCGACATCATCGATACCCCAATCAGTCCGGAACTGATTCCAGCCGACGAGAACGGCAACATCAAGCAGAAGACCGAAGACTTGGTAGGTCCTTACGAGCTGCACGACTTCTTCCTCTTCCATTTCCTGCGTTTCGGTTTTCGTCCGTCCAAAATCTTCTATCTGGCCGAGATTGCTTTCCGCGGCACGTACGACAGCACGACCATCAAGAAATGGCTGACGAACTTCTATCGTCGTTTCTTTGCCCAGCAGTTCAAGCGTTCTTGCTTACCTGACGGTCCGAAAGTCGGTTCCGTTTCCTTGAGTCCGCGGGGCGACTGGCGCATGCCGAGCGATGCCAGTGCAGCGCTGTGGCTGAAAGAATGTGAGGAACTTCAGGCTTGATTCGGAGAGAGGCAAACCGATATAGAACACAGCCGTCTCAAAGAAAAAAATGTGAAAGTCAATATTTGATCCATTGGAATTCCAATGTAAAAAATCTCCTGCTTTCGTCCTTTCATCGAAGATAAATGAGGACTGAAGCAGGAGATTTTTTTAGAGTATTATTTAGGAATTGTAAGTCGGCCTGTTCAGAGCTTCCATTTCAAGACCGCCTTCTTCTGAGAGTCAGTGCAAGTATTTTTCCGTAAAAGCCTTTACCCGTTCCGTGTATTCGTCCGGGTACAGTTTGTAGGAATGGGCATGGTCCACACCCTCTGTAATCCACAGCTCCTTGGGAGCCGGTTTGGCCTCATAAAGCTTATACACCATCCACGTCGGTACAAAGTCATCGTTGTCACCGTGGATGAACAGCATCGGCTTCCGGCATTTCGCCACCTGCGACAAAGCCGATGCTTCCTGAAAATTCCATCCGTTCTGTAGCTGGCAGATCCAGCTGGCCGTGTAGAGCAACGGGAAAGGAGGCAAGCCGAACAATCCTTTCAGTTCCTTGCTGAACTGGTCCCACACGCTGGTGTAGCCACAGTCTTCCACGAAGCAAGTCACGTAGTCGGGCGTTGCATCCCCCGACAGCATCATGGTAGTGGCCGCCCCCATGGAGATGCCATGCACCACCGCCTGCAAGGAATCACCGAACAAAGCCGGTGCCACGTCTATCCATTGCTTCACGTCCTTCCGGTCCAGCCACCCCATCTGGATGGCATCCCCTTCCGTCAGTCCCGCATAGCGCAAGTCCGGCAGCAAGATATTACAGTCCAGCGAATGGTTGTAGAGATACCCGATGTGAAACATGCGGATGGCATTGTCCGTATAGCCGTGCACGATAATCGCCGTGCGGGCAGTAGGGCGGGAGGCGTGTGCATAAAACGCATGCATCCGGATGCCGTCGGGCGCGAGGATAAACGTATCCCGGAGCGCATGATGCTCCTCCAGACTGTCCAGCCATTGGACAATCTGAGGATATTCCTTTCGCATGAAAGTTTCAGATTCCACCATGTTTTTCCCCCGGTTTTCCGGGCGGAGTGCAAAATCAATCAGGTAGAGACCTCCCCCGACGACGATTCCCACGACCAGCAGTATCACGATGCCTGCCGACCAGAGGATTTTCTTTTTTGTGGTCATTGAAAATGGATATTGAGTCCGTGGTTAGCTGTTCCAGATATCCCATGCCCCGAAAGCCTGCAACAAGAGCATTTCCAGCCCGTTTTTGACGATGGCTCCCTGGTCGCTTCCCTTCTTCATGAAAAGCGTGGTGTTCGGATTGTAGAGCAGGTCGTACAACAGATGCTGCGGAGTCAGCAGTTCGTAGGGAATATTTGGACACTCGTCAGCCTTCGGATACATGCCCACCGGCGTACAGTTCACAATCACCTTGTAGTCCTGCATGATTTCGGGTGTAATTTCTTCGTACGTAATAACTTCATCATTGTGTTTGCTGCGCGATACGAACAGCGTTTCCAGCCCCAGTTGTTTCAACCCCTGATGAATGGCTTTTGAAGCTCCGCCAGTACCCAGAATCAGCGCTTTTTTGTGGTAGGGTTCCAGCAAGGCCTCGATGGAACGGACAAACCCGATGATGTCGGAATTATAGCCAATCAGTTTGGGGCCCCCTTTGGTATGCTCTATTTTGATGACATTGACAGCCCCGATTGCCTGCGCGTCTTTGTCCAGTTCGTCCAAATACGAAATCACTTTTTCCTTGTAAGGGATGGTCACATTCAGGCCCACCAGATTGGGGTTGGTCTTGATGATTTGCGGAAATTCTTCAATGGTCGGAATCTCAAAGTTCACGTATTCCGCGTCAATATTTTCTGAATGGAATTTTTCATTGAAAAAGTTCTTGGAAAAAGAATGTCCAAGCGGATAACCGATTAAGCCAAATTTTTTCATAAGGTTCAAAGATATTAGTTATTTTGTCGCAAAATAGAGTGTACACGTACCCATGGTCAGTCGTTTGAACTTTACCTCACTGAAGCCGGCCTTCCGGATAATTTCCTGCATGACTTCTCCTTGGGGGAAAGCCTTGATTGATTCGGGCAGGTAAGTATAAGCGCTGCGGTCTTTCGAAAGCAGCCAGCCCATGGCCGGAATCACGAATTTGGAATAAAGTGCGTAACCCTGTTTCATGGGGAAATGTGCCGGTTCCGACAGTTCCAGAATGACGAGATGTCCGCCGGGCACCAATACTCTGTACATCTCTTTCAGGCCCTTGTCCAGATGCTCGAAGTTGCGGATTCCGAATGCCACCGTGATGGCATCAAACCGGCTTTCGGGGAAGGACAGTGCCGTACAGTCTTCTTTCGCAAAAGAAATCTGTGGGTCGAGTCCCAGCTGTTTCACCTTCTCGCGTCCCACGTTCATCATGCCCTCCGAGATATCCGTACCAATCAGCTCGGCCGGTTGCAACATCTGGCAGGCCTGGATGGCGAAGTCGCCCGTGCCGGTAGCCACGTCCATGATGTGCTGGGGATGATAAGGTTCCAGCAGGCGGATAGCCTTCCGTCGCCAGCTTTTGTCGATGCCCCATGACATCAGGTGGTTCAGGTTGTCGTATGCCGGTGCGATGTGGTCGAACATTTTTTCTACCTGGGCAGCCTTGCCCTCTTTTTCGTTGTATGGCTTGATATTTTCTTGTGGGTAATGAGACATGCGTGGAAAGTTAAGATGGGACAATGTGATGGTGAATCTCCCTCTGCGAATGAAAGCCGTTTCATTCCGCAAAGGGAGATTAGGGTCAGATGCTTTTAAATTAAAGCAACAAATAGTCAGTTACGTTCTTTTCGATACGTTTGGCCAGGTTGTCTGTGTCACCTTTTACGAAGCTTTCGCCCGTGATGTGCTCAAACAACTCGATGTAGCGGTCGCTGATAGATTCCACGATGGCCGGAGTCATTTCAGGCACCTGCTGTCCTTCCTTGCCCTGGAAGCCGTTGGCCATCAGCCATTCGCGAACGAATTCCTTTGAAAGCTGCTTCTGCGGTTCTTCCTTTTCGAAGCGTTCCTGATAACCTTCTGAGTAGAAGTAACGGCTGGAGTCCGGTGTATGGATTTCGTCCATCAGGTAAATCTGGCCGTTGTGCTTTCCGAATTCATATTTCGTGTCTACCAGAATCAGGCCACGTTCAGCCGCCATCTGCGTACCGCGTTCGAACAAAGCCAGTGTATATTTCTCTAGGATGGCATATTCTTCCGGAGTAGCCAACCCTCTGGCCAGGATTTCTTCTTTGGAGATATCTTCGTCGTGCATACCCATTTCGGCCTTGGTGGTCGGAGTGATAATCGGATGAGGGAACTTCTCGTTTTCTCTCATGCCTTCCGGCAGACGCACACCGCAGATTTCACGCACGCCGCTCTTGTAGGCACGCCATGCGCTTCCGCAAAGGTAGCCACGTACAATCATTTCTACAGGGAATCCCTGGCACATCACGCCCACGGTAACCATCGGGTCGGGAGTAGCCAGTTTCCAGTTCGGGCAGATGTCTGTGGTAGCGTCCAGGAATTTAGCCGCAATCTGGTTCAGCATCTGTCCTTTATAAGGGATACCTTCCGGCAGCACGACATCGAATGCCGAGATACGGTCGGTAGCAACCATTACTAACTTTTCATCGTTGATGTTGTACACATCACGTACTTTTCCGTGATACACACTTTTCTGTCCAGGAAAGTGGAAGTCTGTTTTTGTTAATGCTTTGCTCATTGTCTTGTTATGTTTAGTAATGAATAGGATTCGTTATGTTCATGCCTGTGGAGTCTTTTCGGCTTCTCTGGCAGCGCGCAGTTGTTTTCTTTCCGCTTTCTCTTTTTCCTCGAATTTCTCGTAGGCTTCCACGATGCGGGTCACCAGCTTGTGGCGGACAATGTCTTTCTTGTTCAGTTCGATGAAGCTGATGCCTTTCACGTCTTTCAGGATTTTCATGGCCTGCACGAGTCCCGAAGTCTGCGAGGCGGGAAGGTCAATCTGCGTCATGTCGCCCGTCACAATCATCTTGGTGTTCATGCCCATTCGGGTGAGAAACATTTTGATTTGCTGGGTGGTGGTGTTCTGCGCTTCGTCCAGGATGACCACCGCGTCGTTCAGCGTACGTCCGCGCATGAAGGCCAGCGGTGCAATCTGGATGACGTTCAGTTCCATGTATTCCTTCAGCTTGGCCGCCGGAATCATGTCCTGAAGCGCATCATACAGCGGTTGCAGGTAAGGGTCAATCTTGTCCTTCATGTCGCCGGGCAGGAATCCCAGTTTCTCGCCCGCTTCCACGGCCGGACGGCTGAGGATGATTTTCTTGATTTCCTTGTTCTTCAGGGCCCGTACTGCCAGGGCGATGGCCGTGTAGGTCTTTCCTGAACCCGCCGGACCGATGGCAAAAATCATGTCATTCTTTTCGAATTCGCGCACCAGCTTCAGCTGGTTTTCACTTCTCGGAGTAATCGGCTTGCCCGTCACACTGAACACGATGGCATCGCCCGTCTTTTCAATTTTCGGGGCATTGCCCTTCACGATGTCCAGAATCACTTCTTCGTTGAGCGAGTTGTACTGCACGCAGTGTTTCTCCAGCGCCAGGACGGCCTCTTCGAAAGCGCACATTTCCTCCTCGTCTCCCATGATTTTGATGACGTTTCCGCGCGCCACAATCCGCAGCTTGGGAAACAGGGCCTTGATCATCTGCATGTTGGCATTATTCACGCCATAGAAAATCACTGGGTCAATATCTTCGAGTACGATATGTTTCTCTATCATTGAGTTTCTTCAGATTCGCTTGTATTTTATTTTTTGCAAAAATAATCATAACTTTTGATTGTAGAACGAGAAAGCAGAAGAAAATCTGCTTACTTCAGTTCTTTCATTTTGTAGCGTTCGCCGGTCGATTTCACCAGTTCCTGCAAGAATTCCTTGCTGTATCCCGGGCGGTCCAGCGGAGCCGTGTTGCCGGTAGCCGGGCGTTGCAACTGTCCGTTCTGCATGCGTTTCACGGCACCGTCGTTGTAGCGTACGATGAGGAATTCGCCCAGTTTCTTCCAGCTGTCTACGGCAGTCTGTGCCGTCATCTGCGTGTAATTGGTCAGGAATTCCTTGGCTTTGGCCGGGTCTTGCTGATACAGTTTCAGGGCCGTGCTTTCAATACCTTCCTGTGCCTGTGCATAAGTATCTTCCAGGCTGTTCTGCACGGTGCGCATGTCTTCCACCATCAGGTTGTAGCGCGGACGGATCATGTCGGCCACCCAGTTGTAAATCCAGAAAGCGGAATCCCATGAGAAGGTCACGCAGTCACCGTGTCCCTGCTGGTAAGGATAAGGCACCTTGTCCGTGTTGCAGTACACCGGAGTGAAGACCGTCATGTTGGCGTCGTCCAGACCGAACCAGAGCACACCGCCGATGGCGTCGGGCAGGTTGGAACGCATCTGTGAAACGAACACGAAACCGCTCTGCTGGGTAGAGATGGGGCGTTCGTTGAAATATTCCTGTCCGTCCACCTTGAAGGTCAGCGGCGACAGGCGGTAAGGCATTTCGAAACAGCCGGCACCCATGTCCTTGGTGATGTCGAGCGGAGTACCTTCGTAGTGGTCACGCATGGCATGCTGGATGTCGCGTACCGAAATCTTCTGGTCCGGTTTTACGTAAAGCGGCATCGGCTCCTTGCTCTCGCCCTGGATATAAGAAAGGTAAGACTGTCCGGTCGCCTTGCTGAACATGTTGTAGAAGCTCCACACACGCGCCTCGCAGAAACGCAGGCCGCTGAAATCGAGCGGGCAGTAGGCATCAGCAAAGCTGAAGTCCTTGTTGTTGCCGCTGAAATAGCCTTTTTCGCGGGCAAAGGAAATCACGTCGGGTGCATACAGGCAGTTCTCCTTGTCGTTCATGTCGAACTTGTGGATGCGGCTCTGGTTGGCATGAGCGGCAATGCAGTCGTCCGGAATACGGACAGCCACCCATACAGCCCCTTTCACGCCCGGTCCTTTTCCAATCATCTCCATGATCCAGGCTTCGTTCGGGTCGGCAATCGAGAACGATTCACCGCTGCTGTAGTAACCGTATTCTTTCACCAGGTCGGTCATGATTTTGATGGCTTCCTTGGCCGTGCGCGAACGTTGCAGGGCCACGTAAATCAGGCTTCCGTAGTCCATGATGCCAGTGCTGTCCACCAGTTCCGGACGTCCGCCGAAAGTGGTTTCCCCGATGGTCACCTGAAACTCGTTCGTGTTGCCGATGACGTTGTAGGTCTGTTTGGCTTCCTTGATTTTGCCCAGGTATTTGCCCGAATCCCAGTCGTAGATGTCGCGCATCTCGCCCGGTGCATGCTGGGCAGCCGGGTAGTGGCACAGGTAGCCGAACATGCCGTAAGAGTCGGCCGAGTAAGAGACGATGACGGAACCGTCGGCCGAAGCCTTCTTTCCGACAATGAAGTTGGTACATGCCCATCCGTTGGCAATACATGCTGTCAGCAGAAAGACAGCCAGCATTATTTTTTTCATTTTCATGTAGGTAGGTTGTTTATGATTTGAGTTATTGATTCTTTCAGAACTTGTATTCCTTGCGGGCCGTGTTTCCGCATTGGTCGGTCACGGTCACCTCGGCCTTGTGGGGAACTCCCTTTTTCACCTTTTCCGGGTCTTGTATCACCAGGATACCTTTCTTCAGGCCGAAGAGGACAAACTTCCCGTCAATGTACACCTTGTAGGTGCCGATACCCGATTCGGCGTCGCTGATGCGGAACCGGATTTGCCGGTTGCTGCGCCATCCGCCCTGTCCGACGGGAGTGATTTTCGGCGCCACGGTATCCACGTCGACAGAGAAGGTGCCGAGGGAACGTATCCGGGTCTTGACCCATCCGTTCTCGTATTTCCCGCCCATGGAACTCCGCCATTTGCCGGCCTTCTGCACGATGTAGTATTTCGTGGTGTCGGCCACCGGCTTGTGGCGCAGGCCGATGGACAAGTCGCAGTAGCTGTGGATAGGCGTCCGTCCGGCATCCAGCACATAGTCGAAGGCGATGTGCGAGCTGTCCCCCTTGACGCGGGTGTGGAGCGGCACGTTGTCATATACGTAGTAGCGGGGCACCACCAGTTCCATGCCCGGTTGCTGGATGATGTTGGTCCGGTTCCAGTAAAGCATCTCGTCAGCCTCCGGCTTGTAGGCGGGAATGTCCTGCCGTTTGCCCTTTATGGTAAATGCATACGTTCTGCGGTTGCCGAAATTGTCTTCCAGCACGTAGCGGAAATGATAGTCCCGTTCCTCGTTGATGTTTACAGCACCCCGGTTCTCATCCGTGCGGAGCAGCCGGAGCCGGTTGCCGGGCAACTTATAGGAACGCATAATCAGCCGCCGCGTGCGGGTCAGCTCGTCGTAGTCCGTAAACCCGTTGATCATGCGGTTCTCGTCGGGCAGCACCCGGTCGGTCGTGCTGTTGAACACTTGTACCGAGTCCACATAAAGCGTGACCGAGTGTACGCCGTAGAAGTTCGAGGTGCCGTCCATGTAATCCTTGGCGCTGATGCCCGTGTAGATTTTCCCCCACGCGTGGATGGGCTGTCTCAGGGCATTCACGTTGAGCAGTTTCTTTTGCGTGCTGCCGTTCACCACGCCCTCTCCCTGAATCGGATAAATGCCGATGAGGCTGGCCACGGGCGCCTTGCTGTCTTTCAGGAAACGCTTGAAATAAGGCATGGGGTCAATGTATTCTCCCGTTTCCGTCTGCCGCAGCTCCAGGTGCAGGTGAGGTCCAGCCGAAGCCCCCTCGTTGCCGCTCAGGGCAATGATATCCCCCTTCTTCACCGGGAACTGTCCGGGTTGGAATTTCAGGTCGCAGGTAAACGTTTCGTGCGCATACTGGTACTGGCGCACGTAAGCCTGTATGTTCTTGGCAAATGACACCACGTGTCCGTACACCGAAGTCAGTCCGTTGGGATGGGTGATGTAGAGAGCCTGTCCGTATCCTCCGTGCAATACCGCCACACGCGATACATAGCCGTCGGCAATGCAATAAATGGGTTTGCCGGTTACCCCTTGTGTCTTGATGTCCAGTCCGTTGTGGAAATGATTGGGGCGCAGCTCGCCAAAGTTGGCGCTGAGCAGAATCGGGAAGTCGAACGGAGAACGGAAGTAGTTGTCGGTGACATTCTGGGCCTGTCCGGAGAGTACCCCCGTCAAGGCCAGTGCCAGTATCATTTTCTGTCTCATTTTTTCGTATTTGTTAAGCGGTTACAAAGATATTAAGAAATCCCGAAGCTGCAATCTTTTTGGAATGACTCTAAAAAATACGTCGTTTTTTATTAGGATAATTTATCCGAATGGTCTATTTTTGTCAGTGTATTGATATGCAATTTATTATTTATAAAACAGTATAATCATGGAAAACAATGAATTGATTCAACAGTGTACAGAGAAAGCTCAGACATGGCTGACGGCTGCCTACGATGCCGAAACACAGGCTGAAGTGAAACGCATGCTTGAAAATCCCGACAAGTCGGAATTGATTGATGCCTTCTACAAAGACCTTGAATTCGGTACAGGTGGTTTGCGCGGTATCATGGGAGCCGGTTCCAACAGAATGAATATCTACACGGTAGGTGCCGCTACACAGGGCTTGGCCAACTACCTGAACAAATGCTTTGCCGGAAAGAAAGACATCTCGGTAGTGGTAGGTCACGACTGCCGCAACAACAGCCGCAAGTTTGCGGAAATTTCTGCCGACATCTTCACGGCCAACGGCATCAAGGTTTATCTGTTCGATGACATGCGTCCTACACCGGAAATGTCATTTGCCATCCGTCACCTGGGTTGCCAGAGCGGTATCAACATCACGGCTTCACACAACCCGAAAGAATACAACGGTTACAAGGCTTACTGGGACGACGGTGCACAGGTACTGGCTCCACACGACAAGGGCATCATCGACGAAGTGAACAAGATTTCCAGCGTGAGCGAAATCAAGTTCCAGGGCAACAAGGAACTGATTCAGATTATCGGTAAGGAAATCGATGACGAATACCTGCGTCAGGTTCACACCTTGTCTATCGATCCGGAAGTAATCAAGCGTCAGAAAGACCTGAAGATTGTCTACACGCCGATTCACGGTACCGGTATGAAACTGATTCCGCAGTCACTCAAATTGTGGGGCTTTGAAAACGTACATTGCGTGGCCGAACAGATGGTGAAGAGCGGCGACTTCCCTACAGTGGTATCTCCGAACCCGGAAAATGCAGAAGCACTGACATTGGCCATCAAGCTGGCCAAGGAAATCGATGCCGATATCGTGATGGCTTCCGACCCCGATGCCGACCGTGTGGGTATGGCTTGCAAGGACAGCAAGGGCGAATGGGTATTGATCAACGGTAACCAGACCTGCTTGATTTTCCTGTACTACATCATCAAGAACCGTATCGCCATGGGCAAGATGAAAGGCAACGAGTTCATCGTGAAGACCATCGTAACCACAGAACTAATCAAGAAAGTGGCCGACAAGAACCACATCAAGATGCTCGACTGCTACACTGGTTTCAAATGGATTGCCCGTGAAATCCGTCTGCGTGAAGGCAAGGAACAATACATCGGTGGCGGTGAAGAAAGCTACGGATTCCTGGCTGAAGACTTCGTACGTGATAAAGATGCCGTTTCTGCCTGCTCACTGCTGGCTGAAATCTGCGCATGGGCCAAAGACCAGGGCAAGACCTTGTATGACATACTGATGGAAATCTACGTAGAATACGGCTTCTCACTGGAAGTGACTGTCAACGTAGTGAAACCGGGTAAGACGGGTGCCGATGAAATCAAGGCCATGATGGACAACTTCCGTGCATGTCCGCCGAAAGAACTGGGTGGTTCGGAAGTGGTTCTGGTAAAAGACTACAAGACCTTGAAGGCTACCGACAACACCGGAAAAGCCACAGACTTGGATATGCCGGAACCTTCCAACGTGCTTCAGTTCTTTACAGCCGACGGTACAAAAGTTTCTGTACGTCCTTCCGGCACAGAACCTAAGATTAAGTTCTACATGGAAATCAAGGGCGAAATGCATTGTCCGAAGTGCTATGCAGGTGCATTGGCCGACGCCAAAGAAAAAGTAGATGCAGTAAAGAAATCTTTGGGCATTTAAGATGCGGGGCGTGTGAGTGCGCCGCCAGAGATGATTTGAAATAAGGAATGTCATTCCCGCGAAGGCTTTCAGGAGTCTTTCTTGCTTCGGGAATGACATTCTTTTTTTGTCAGAATGTTTGCTGTTTTGGGAAATCCCTGTCAAAAAGTACGGATTTGACGGGTTTTGCTAACCGTGTCTGGCGGCAAAAAGCCTCTTCTGTGCAGACGCCTTTGGGACCCCGAAAAACTCATCGGCCTCACAGGGGTCTGTAGAGGGGGTAGAAGGGGAGTGAAACGGTCGTCCCGGGAGAATGAAAAATGAAAATCCGGAAAAATCGCTTTGACGTTCGGAGGCAAACGTAAAGGCGTTTCACTCCAAACGTCAAAGCGTTTTTCGGTAAACGCTTAGGAGCTTTCGGGCAAACGCACTTGTGTCTTTTTTGCAGGTCTTAAAATGAAGATTTTTGAGGACTTTATTTTCTATTTCAAACGTGAATTTGGAATTTCCTGGCATGACTGAATGAAGGTTTATTTCGTTTATTTGTGTTCTTTTTGTTGCTGAAACAGCTTTCTTGTTTTCTTCATATCTTATTTTGTGGAACTTTCTTTTCTTCTTGAATTTATAGAGCTTCTTTTCCTGCACAGTTTGTACACGAGGATTGACCTGAGGGCTGAATTTCCTTTTCTGAAGAAGAAAAAATGAGCAAAATGACAGTTGCTTTCAAAAGAAAAAGTTATTTTTGTATGTGTGCATCTAAAAAGTCAAATTGTAAGATTGTATCAAGATGAAGTACCCAATAGGAATCCAGAGTTTCGACCAGTTGATAGAAGACGGCTATGTTTATGTGGATAAAACAGATTTGGTTTACAGTCTGGTAAAGGAAGGCAAGATTTACTTCCTCAGCCGTCCGCGCCGTTTCGGGAAGAGTCTTCTTGTCTCTACCTTGAAGAACTATTTCTTAGGAAGGAAAGAACTGTTCAAAGGGTTGAAGATAGATGCGCTGGAGAAGGACTGGAAAGTCTACCCCGTATTTCATCTGGATTTCAACGGAACAGATTTCACGCTTCCCGGCGAATTGGAAAGAAAGCTCGGTTATTACATTTCTTCGTGGGCCGACCAGTATGCTTTTCCCGAAAAGAGCCGTAATTTGGGGCTGGGCGATTTCTTTGCCGAGGTCATTCGTGCGGCCCATGAGCATACCGGGAGGAGGGCCGTTGTCCTGATTGATGAATATGACAAACCCATCTTGGACGTGTTGGATACAGACGCTTCCTTGGAAGAGCGGAACCGGAATACATTGAAAGCCTTTTATTCCGCTTTCAAGAGTGCCGACGAGCATCTCCAGTTTGTATTCCTGACCGGGGTGACAAAGTTCTCGCAGGTAAGTGTGTTCAGCGGTTTCAACCAGCCTTTCGATATTAGTATGCACGGCAAGTATGAGACGCTATGCGGCATATCTCAGGAAGAACTGGATGCTACTTTCCGGGAGCCGATGGAGGCCATGTCGGAAGTGTACCGTTGTTCGTATGATGAAATGCGGGCGATGCTTAAAGCACAATATGACGGTTATCATTTCAGTAAGAAATTGTCTGATGTATATAATCCGTTCAGTCTTCTTAATGCGTTTGCTTCGATGGATATATCTGATTACTGGTTCAAGAGCGGTACGCCGACTTATCTTATCCGGCTACTGTCTCACACCGACGAGAATATGAACGAAATCACGGGCAAGTACTATTCAGCGGAAGAGTTCATCGACTACAAGGCCAACGTGGAACAGCCGTTGCCGATGATTTACCAAAGCGGCTACTTGACGATAAAGGATTTCGATCTGGAAGAAAACACCTTCCTTTTGGATTATCCGAATAAGGAGGTGAAGCGCGGCTTTCTTACGATGGTGGCTTCCAGCTATTTTTCGAATGGAGATACCTCATCTGAAACAGGTACGATAGCAGATTGGCGAACAGAGTAGCATCATAGGATGGAAGAAATAAAAGAACTCGATTTTGAGAGATAGCTAATGTTGGTTTTCAGATTCGATTGTTGGTGTCCATAGATGCTTATAATTTACATTTTACCATGACTAAAACTGGATTGTCATTAATAATGTAGTGTATCATACATCCTGCTTAACCGTATTGCATATCCTTAATTAAAAAATGCGCAGAGAGACAGTTGTTTTCAAGAGAAAAGACATATTTTTGTATATGTGTATAAAGTAATGTAATGAATACGACATATATAGTTAAAAGAAAGAATATTATCAGGATAGGAGTACT
>URWA01000003.1 GCA_900551445.1 uncultured Bacteroides sp.
AAAAAGGACTTACGATAAAACAGAAAACAAGGACAGCAAGGCCTGTACAAGAACCTTGATTTTTCCATGTAGCACAACCTGAATCACCCTGACAATTTAAAACCACAGGCACATTTTTTTCCAAGACTCCCGACATTCTTTATGTTTCCTTGCCGTGAAACATACGTTTTCCCCGGCGGAAACCTACGTTTCACGGCAGGAAAACGTACGGCTCCCCTGACGGAAACATAGAAAACATAAAGGCAGCGGAAGGTTATCTTACCGACATTTCTAGAATACAGCAGGCATAAAGGAAAAACAAACGGGCCGCTTGCAAGGAAAGAACAAGCAGACCGCTTATGGGAAAGACTGAAGAAACGGCTTACAAAAAACGTCCAGAAAAACAGACCGATAAAAACAGTTCAGATATCAGGAAAAAAGAAACCTCACGTAAGGACATAAAAAAAGGAGTTCCGCTGAACTCCAACCTTTGTTAACCTTAAATCTAATACTATGAAAAACACAGTGCAAAAGTAAACATTCCGGTTGAAACCACAAAAGAAACAGCCGAAAAATCATGTTTTACAACACATATTAACCATCTACCATATTCCAATTAAATCCCTTAACAGATAAAGGTTTAAAACTAAAAAAGTGCAGAATTCCACAATCGGATATGATCCCCCTCTTGAGAAGGCGTTTCCCGTTGTCTAAAAATCATACACCCATTGTCAAAAAATTAGACACTCCTTCTCTATCGAAAAATCAGCATAATTCTATCAATCAGACACTTGCGATAATGGCACGGAAATTGTATTAAGAATCACGACAAACAAAAAATATAACCACAAAATATGAAAACTTACCTTACATTCTTACAACGCAACAAACTCTTCACCTTTGTCAACGTCATCGGGTTGAGCATCTCCCTGATGTTCTTCCTGCTGATCAGCCACATGGTGACCCGACAACTCACTGTAGACAAAGACATGAAAGATGCAGACCGTACTTACGTACTGGCCAGCGAAATATGGGCAGGAGGTCATATCCTGTTGGGCGACAAACTACAGAGCCGTTATCCGGAAATAGAAGACTGGTGCGCCGTGAGCGGTTCCTACGAACAGTTTGTCAAGACAAACGACAAACCCGTGAATATACAAATGATGTTTGTCCGCGACAACTTCTTCCGGTTCTTCAATTTTCATTTGCTGGAAGGAAATCCTGAAACCTTGCTGAGCAATGCAAACAGCATCGTGCTGACACGTTCCTGCGCCATCAAGCTGTTCGGTACGGAGCATGCGCTGGGAAAGACCCTCACAGAACAGGCATTTGACAACCAAAAATGTACAGTAAGCGGTATCATCGAAGACATTGACAACTCCATCTTTCCTTCCCACATTGAAGCATTCAGTCCTCATAAAAATATACGATACGTCCAATGGAGTGCCAGTGAAGAAAATACCGAGTTAGGTAACGCCGCCAGCTGCATCTTCTTCCTGCGTTTCCATCCGGGTGTCAATCCCAACAACAAGGCCGGTGACATTGCCCGCTTCTTCAAGGAATTCTTCTGGATTTACCAATACGACATCGTCAAAGAAGTACGCTTTATACCTGTACATGATTTTTATTTCTCTGATATTTCTGCTGCCGGAGCAACCCTTAACCAGTACAGCCGGAAACTGGTACTTATTTTCCTGACCATCGGTATCCTGATTCTGTGCATGGCCATTTTCAACTACATCAGTATGAGCGTGGCCCAGACCAGCTACCGGGCAAAGGAAATGGCTACCCGCCGTCTGCTAGGTTCTTCCAAGAAAAATATTTTCTGGCGCATGATTGCCGAGTCGTTCCTGATGACCACCTTCGCTTTCCTGGTGGGTTTCTTGCTGGCCAAAGCCGCAGAACCGACCGCCATGGACTTGCTCCACACACGGCTCGATATCATAGGAGGGTTAAATCCTGTCACCATATCCTGCTATCTGCTCCTGATTGTCGTACTTTCCCTGCTTTCCGGTTTCGTACCCGCCACGATGCTGTCGCACTACCATCCGCTGGACATCGTGAAAGGTACCTTCCGCCGGAAAACCAAGACGTTATATCTCCGCTTGCTGAACATTGTGCAAAACGGGCTGACCATCGCCATGCTGGGATGCGCCCTCTATCTGACTGTACAGATTTACCGCATCCTGCACGCCCCATTAGGATATGAATACGGACACGTCATTTACTACCCTCCTATGGCCAGCGACCAGAAGCTGCAACTCTTCCGCCACGAAGCCCAGAAACTTCCTTTTGTGAAGCGCGTCAGTTTTTCAAAAGGTACCCCCTTGGACGGAGGCAACAACGACACGATGAACTTCAACTCCGCCGACAGTACAGAAGTGCTGAGCTTCCAGAGTTTTATCGTTGATTCTGCCTTTATCGACATGTTTCACATCCAAATCACGGACGACCGTCATGCCGGATTCGATACGCACAATTACCTCATAAGCCAATCGGCCATGAAAAAGCTGAAACAACTGGGATTTACCGACCATGTTTCCAGCAGCGACGGAAACTATTCCTGGAATATCACCGGCGAATTCAAGGATTTCCAGATCCGCTCCCTGCTGGAAAAAGAGCCTCATCCGCTGCGCATGCAGATTGCTCCTGCCGACAGCATCAGCCCCTGGAACATTCTGGTAGAAGTACGTGACGACCAACCTGATGCATATAAGAAGCGACTCGACCAGCTCTATTCCAAGATCATAGACGGATACCCGTTTGAATCGGAATGGTATGACACCCTGATGCAGGACATCTATGAGAACATTACCCGCATGAGCCAGCTGATTCGCATTTTCACCTGTGCAGCACTGGTCATCTCCCTGTTAGGACTGACCGCCATGAGCATCTATTTCATCGCCCAGCGGAAACGCGACATTGCCATCCGCAAGGTCTTCGGTTCCGACAGCCGCCACGAGATGCTGCAACTGATGAGATTCTCTTCCGTCTCACTCGTTATCAGTCTGCTGATTGCGCTCCCGTTGATGTATGCGGGAATCCGCCAAATAGACAAGATTGTGACCTACGAGAGCAGTTTCCCCTGGTGGGTACCGATTGCCGCCTTCCTGATTGTGAGCCTCATCTCCTTGGCCTCCGTCTGGCTTATCAGCCGAAAAGCCGTACGGGAAAATCCGGTATGCAACCTGAAGACTGAATAATTCCTATCAAATCCAAAACATAAAATAGCAACGATATGAAAACCATTTTACGAAACCTATTTTACACCCTGAAGCGTTTCCGGACCGCCTCCGTGCTGAACCTCCTGGGACTTTCGGCCGCCTTTGCCGCCTTTGTCCTGCTCATGATGAAGGTGAGCTACGAGCGCAATTTCGATACCTGCTATCCCCATGCCGACCGCTTGGTCATGCTGAACCTGTCACAATCCAAAGGAAGCAATTATGTCAGTATCCTTCCCCGAGGTCCTATCGACTACCTCATCCAGCAAGTGCCCGGCATCGAATACGGTACCATCTATTCCCCTGCCTGGTCCAAACAGGCTTTCTACACCGACCCCAAGAATCCGCAATATTTCTACGAGGAACCGTGGGCCGTATATCCGGACTTCGGCAAAATTATCGGACTGAAGTTCGTGGAAGGCAGCGACCAGGAGATGAACCAGCCGGAAAGTGTCATTATCTCCGAGAGCTATGCCCGCAAGCTGTTCCCCAAAGGAAATGCCTTGGGCTCCTATCTGTATGCAGACACCCCAGACTGGCGAAGTCCGGAAGCCACGAAGTTCCGGATATGCGGTATCTTTGAAGACCTCCCCGAAAACTGCCAGTTCAAGAACGACCTTTTCGTTCCGATGGGAAAGCTGCAGGAGAACGACTGGGGCAGCCAGAACTTCTATGCGTTCTTCCTGCTGAAACCGGGCGTCAGCGTAGAAGAAGTCAACCAACAGATTACGGCTACAGGGGTCGACGAACGACTGTTCACAGGAGAGCCAGGCACACAGAAACTCTATGTCTTCCCGATACAGAAACTGTATTATGACATGTATTCCCCCTACTATTTCAAGACGGGCAGCCGCAGCACCATGACCTTACTGGTAAGCATCGGCTTCCTGATCATCCTCATTGCATGCATCAACCTCATCAATTTCAGTACGGCACTGGCTCCGATGCGCATGCGCAGCATCAACACCCAGAAAGTGCTGGGAAGTACCAACGGAGAATTGCGCCGTGCCCTGACCCTCGAATCGGTCGTCATCGTACTGGTCAGCTGGTTACTGTCATTGTGCATCGTGGCCGCCCTGATTCACTTGAACGTGCTATCCTTCATGGGCTTTACGCCCTCCCTGCTTGTCTACTGGAAATATGTAGTCTACACAGGCCTGATAGCCCTACTCACCGGCATCGTGGCAGGACTGTATCCGGCGTGGTACATGACCTCCTTCCCGCCTGCCCTCGTGCTGAAAGGCAACTACGCCCTGAGCGGAAAAGGACAACGGTTGCGTACGATACTCATCGGCTTCCAGTACATCGTTTCGTTTGCCCTGATTACTACTGCCGCTTTCATCTTCCTGCAGAACCGCTTCATGCGCAACCATGAACTGGGCATCGACAAAGACCAGATACTGGTAGCTTCCCTTCCCCAACAGTCTTTCCACAGCAGTCCGTACCGCAAGTTCGACAGCCAGCTGAAGAGTTTTGCGGAAATCGACGACATCGCCTACGCCAAATGGGAACTGGGGGCCAGCGAAGGATACACGCAATATGCTTTCACCTACAAAGGGACTCAATATGGGCATCAGTATATTGACGTCACTCCCAATTTCTGCCGCGTCATGGGCCTGCACATCCTGTCGGGAAGTGACTTTCTGCCCAGCGATTCCATCTACACCTCCCAGCTGAACTTCATCGCCACACAGGACTTGCAGCAAGAAAGCGGTATTCCGGCAGGAGAGACACTCGACTTTTCCTCGTGGGGAATGAAGGCCCTCCTCAAAGGATATGTGAACAACGTGCAGTTTACCTCATTAAAGATGAATCCCGTGCCTTACGTATTCTGTCCCAACGGTGCCTACAGCAACCAAGTCTTGCCGTTTGCCTATATCCGCGTAAAAGCCGGGAGCGACATGGATACCGCCCTGAAACACATCCGCGAGACCATTAGTGACTGCTTCACCGGTTATCCCACCGAAGTGAAGTTCTATGACCAGATCTACGGACAACTGTATCAAAAGGAAACCGACCAACAAAAAATTATAACCTGGTTCAGTCTGCTGGCCATTCTCATTTCCTTGGTAGGCGTATTCGGCCTGATTATATTTGAGGCTGAACACCGGCAGAAAGAAATCGGCGTGCGCAAGGTCTACGGAGCCTCCATCCGGCAAATTCTCTGGATGTTCGGACGTTCCTACTTGATACTCTCAGTGGTATGTTCCCTCATCGCCAGTCCTATTGCCTGGTATGCCGTATCAGAATGGCTGAAGCAGTTCAATGAACGGATTGCCATCTCGCCTTGGGTTTTCCTTGGTACCTGCCTGCTTATCAGCGCCATTACATTGGTTACCATTACGATACAGAATTACCGGACGGCTACCAGCAATCCGGTAGACTGCCTGAAATCGGAATAAAATCAATCAGAAAAACAATAGTGAATTACTTTAAAAAGGCTGTTTCCACCGCTCGTGGAAATGGCCTTTTTTCATACCCAGACGTACGGGCATAAAAAAAGGAGTTCCGCTGAACTCCAACCTTTGTTAACCTTAAATCTAATACTATGAAAAACACAGTGCAAAAGTATTTATTTTATTTGGAACAGCAAAGCCTGAGACTAAAAAAATCATGTTTTACAACATACATTAACTACTTCTTCCTCTTTGATTAAATCTCTTAACAAGTAAAGAAGCAAAGTTAAAAAAGTGCAGAACCATCCTCCCTCTAATAAGACGGGAGCTTGTACATTCGGTAGCATCGGCCTTTTTTCAACTCGAACTCCAGATTCTCCCGGTCTTTCCGCGACAGTTTTTCGTGGATATTCACCGCAAACTCATAGGTTGCTCCTTTCTGCATGTGCGGCAGACGGACCTTACAAACTCTTTTCTTCTTATAAAACAGGCAAAACGAGACTTTCCGCACCGTTTCATCGCCGTCGTTGCAGATTTTCATCTTCACGCGCTTCCCGTCGGGTAAGGAACAAAATACCGGCGGACAGATTACTATCTCCTTCAATTCATTGGCTCCGTCATGGTACATCACCATCCGAAGCGAATCCGTTCCTTCCACTTGCGCATGTACCTGACCTGCAAACAGCATGAAAGCACATACCACCCCTGCTATGTAATTCCATTTCATAACCCAAAATCTCCATAGTTAACCTCTCAGTAAAATTACAAAGAATATCCTATCTGGGTTCAAAATATTGCATCTGTTTGGATAAATAAAGAATAAATGCACATATTTAAGGCAAATCACGCCATTAAAAAAGCGATTTGACACCTTTATTTCGCATCAAACCGCTTTGTCCGAGAGTAAAATAAACTTTTATTTCTCCTTATCCAGCTGCTTCTTTTCAATCAAATAGGAGATGACCAAGCCTAAACCGCCTCCCAACAGAACGCACGCTCCGTAAATTATAGAAACGGCCTCTTTTACGGTATAAGGGTAATTATCAGACAAGTAATCCGGTTGGGTGGTACATGTCAACACGTATCCTACCAAAAGTCCTGCCCCCAATCCAAGCAGCAAGCATCCTATACGCAGTCCTCCAAACGAATACAAGCTGGGACGATACATAATACCATTCTTAAAGGTTTCTGGCGTCAGTTTGTCGCCCATCTTTTCAATCAGCATCATCCGCTCTCTTCGACAGACAAACAGTTCAAACAATTTATAAATCACTCCAAAAACAATCGCCACATTGGCCACAATCATCAATTCTTCCATTTCATTCGATTTTTAATTTGTTACTTTGCCCTTTAGACGCAACCCATACAGAAAGGTTACACTTTTACCCGGAAAAAATATTTTTACGATTTCAGTGTAACCTTTTACTTCGCTCTGCGTCTAAAAGGCATCATGAATCACGAGGAACGACATATCATAGCATCTATCCTGAGCGGACGAACCGAACAGTTCACTTACTTTCTTGACACCTACGGGCCACAGGTCTTCCACCTGATTGTCCGCATGGTAGGCTCACCGGAGGATGCAGAAGAGCTGACACAAGACTGTTTCATGAAAGCCTTCACCCATCTTTCCTCGTTTCATGGAGACAGCAGTTTCTCTACCTGGATTTACCGCATTGCCTACAATGAAGCGACCTCCGCACTCCGGAAAAAAGATAAAGAACTGCTTTCATTCGACGACCGGATGTGGAACAGTCTTTCAGATAAAGAAATTGATGAAGAATTGGATACCGAAAACGAAGTGCAGATTCAAAGATTACAGCAAGCACTCACTCAGCTCAAGCCTGATGAACAAGCACTTGTTACCTTATTCTATGAAGAAGAAAAAACCATAGAAGAAATAGCCTACATATTTCACCTGACAGAAAGCAATGTAAAAGTAAGATTGCACCGCATTCGAAAAAAGCTATGTACTTTAATGAAAGAGGAGATTTAAATCATGAGAACGACAGATAAAGGACTTCAGAAAGCCATAAAGAGGCAGCCTCGTTACAAACTGCCCAGCAATTTCAGTTACCGCATGATGCAAAAGATACAAGAGGAAAATATCTTACGCGAAAAACGGCAGGAAAAAAGAATATTCATCCTCTTCCTTATCTTCGCCATACTCAGCGGAGGAAGTTGCATCGGACTTTTTATATGGAAATACGGAGCAGCTTTCATCAGTTATTGGCAAACCTGCAAGGAAATACTTCCAGACTCCCATACACTCCTATTCTATTTGCCCACATTCTGTGCGCTCTGTCTATTGTTCTTCTTCAACCGATGGCTACACAAGAAAATGCATAAAACGCTTTAAAGACTGTACAATATAAAAAAAGACGAACTTCTTTCGAAAGAAGTTCGCCTTTTTATATCTCAATCAGAAATCTTATTGCCGATAGCTGGCCAGCTCTTCAGCCTGGAACTTACGGATAAAGTTGAAATGTTTTTCCACTTCTGCCTCTGCATAGTTCACATACACATTCAGTGACTTGCTGAACAGTTCAGGAGCCTTGGTGGCATCCTGCAACAGCAAGTGACTCATCACGCAGACAGCCGCCATTTCATACAAACGACGAGCCATCAAATCCAAGAGTTCCTGGTTCTGTGCTTCCTTCACTGCATTGGTGCAGGCTTCCAGCTTACGGGTCATGTCCTTGATACGATCCATGTAACCTTCATATTCCGGTGCACAAGGTACTGCCTCAAATTCATGCAAAGTAGCCGCATACGAACCGTTGGTCACGTAACGGATGGCAGCTACCGTCTGCAACTGAGTAGTTCCTTCGTAGATACTGGTGATACGGGCATCACGGTAGATACGCTGACACGCATATTCCATCATGAAACCAGAACCACCGTGTACCTGAATACAGTCGTAAGCATTCTGGTTGGCATATTCAGAGTTCATACCTTTTGCCAACGGAGTAAAGCTGTCGGCCAGTTTTGCATAACGTTTCTGTTCCTGACGTTCTTCCGGAGTCAGCTTGCGTTCACGGGCGATGTCGTCCAAGGCTTTGTAGATATCCACATAACGGGAAGTTTGATACAACAACGCACGACCGGCGTCCAGTTTCGCCTTAATGGTAGCCAGCATGTCGTACACTGCCGGGAATTCGATAATCGCCTTACCGAACTGCTTACGGTCTTTTGCGTAAGCCAACGCCTCATCGTAGGCAGCCTGGCTCAAACCTACAGACTGAGCCGCGATACCCAGACGGGCACCGTTCATCAATGCCATGACATATTTAATCAAACCGAGCTTGCGGTCGCCGCAAAGTTCAGCCTTCGCATTCTTGTACACCAATTCACAAGTCGGAGAACCATGGATACCCAGCTTGTTTTCAATACGACGTACGTCAACTCCGCCATCGTTCTTGTCGTAGATGAACATAGACAAACCACGACCGTCGTGAGTTCCTTCTTCCGAACGGGCCAGTACCAGGTGAATATTGGCATCACCGTTCGTGATGAAACGTTTCACTCCGTTCAAACGCCAGCAGTTGTTGGCCTCATCGTACGTAGCCTTCAGCATCACGCTCTGCAAGTCGGAACCAGCATCCGGCTCAGTCAAGTCCATAGACATAGTTTCGCCCGCACAGATACGCGGGATGAAACGGCTGTGCTGGTCTTCGTTACCAAATTCATACAAGGTTTCGATACAGTCCTGCAAAGACCAGATGTTACCGAAACCGGCATCGGCCTGAGCCACGATTTCCGCGCACATGGTGTACGGCGTAATCGGGAAGTTCAAGCCACCGAAACGGCGTGGCATGGTCATTCCGTTCAATCCGGCCTTTACCATGGCCTCCAGGTTAGCCTTTGTACCCGAAGCATATTCCACACGGCCATTGGCATGATGCGGACCTTCCTGGTCTACTCCTTCGGCATTGGGCGCAATCACCTCACCCGTGATTTCACCGGTAATTTCCAACACTTTATCGTAAGAGTCGATGGCATCCGCATAATCCTGCGGCGCATAATCGTACTCGTCTTTATCTCTGTAATCGCGTTCTTTCAACTGACAGATACGCTCCATCATCGGATTGTTCAAGTGAAACTTGAGTTCCGGATGTTCTGTATAAAAGTTTGCCATTATTTACTGTTCTTTTTGTAATACTTAATCATTTTCGGGATTACTTCTTCCACCGTACCGTTGATGACATAGTCGGCGATGGTGTTGATCGGCGCATTCGGGTCGCTGTTCACAGAGATGATAATACCTGCATCCTGCATACCGGCGATGTGCTGAATCTGTCCGGAAATACCGCAAGCGATATACAATTTCGGATGTACCGTTACCCCTGTCTGACCAATCTGACGGTCGTGTTCACAGAAACCGGCATCTACCGCCGCACGGCTGGCACCTACTTCTGCATGAAGTTCCTTGGCCAGTTCGAACAGCATGTCGAAACCTTCCTTGCTGCCCATACCGTAACCACCGGCTACCACGATAGGTGCTCCTTTCAGATTATGTTTCGCTTTTTCCACGTGACGGTCGATAACCTTCACCACATAATCCGTTTCAGGTACATACTTCGCTACGTCGTGACGAATCACTTCACCCTGGTAGTTAGCATCCACGATTTCTTTCTTCATTACCCCTTCACGAACGGTAGCCATCTGCGGACGATGTTCCGGATTGACGATGGTAGCCACGATGTTACCGCCGAAAGCCGGACGAATCTGATACAACAGGTTTTCGTAAGTGATACCGTTCTTCTTGTCTTCGTGGTTACCAATTTCCAGCTGCGTACAGTCGGCAGTCAGACCACTCGTCAAGGCTGAAGACACACGCGGACCCAGGTCACGACCGATGACGGTAGCACCCATCAGGCAAATCTGTGGTTTTTCCTCCTTAAACAAGTTGACAAGAATAGAAGTATGAGGAAGTGAAGTATAAGGGAACAAGCCCGGAGCGTCGAACACATGCACGCGGTCTACTCCGTATGGCAAAACTTGTTTTTCTACATCTGCAAGGCCACTGCCGGCACAAATCGTTTCCAACTGGCATCCCAGCTGATTGGCCAACTTACGACCTTTGGTTAAAAGTTCGAGACTGACATCGGCCACATGGGCACCTTCCATCTCACAATATACAAATACGTTATTCATAGTCTTTATCCGATAGTATGGTTAGCCAACAGTTCAACAATCAAATTCTCTACGTCTGCATCGCTGCCGGTAAGTGTCTTGCTTTCCTTTGCCTGGAAGATGATGTTTTCAATCTTCTTCACCTTGGTCGGAGAACCCGACAGACCGCATTGTTTCGTGTCACCGTTTACATCGGCTACGCTCCATTCCGTGATGTTCAGATAAGGACGGCTTTCATACAAAGAAGCATAAGGCAGTTCAGCCCCGTCTTTGGTAACGGCTGCTTTTTCCTGACCACCCAGTGCACGTTTGTATTTCTGCACCAGTTTCGCATTGCGCGGACGACAAGGAGCGGCACTGCCGTTCACCGTCAATACAATCGGCAGCGGAGCTTCTACGGTTTCCACACCCCCGTCGATATGACGTTTCACGCGGATGCGTCCGTCTTTTACCTCTTCAATTTCTTCTACGTAAGTTACCTGCGGCAATCCCAGTTTTTCGGCCACCTGCGGACCTACCTGTGCGGTATCTCCGTCGATAGCCTGACGTCCACCCACGATGATGTCGTATGCACCAATCTTGCGGATGGCAGTGGCCAATGCATACGAAGTAGCCAGCGTATCGGCACCGGCAAAGGCACGGTCTGTCAGCAGATAACCGTTGTCGGCTCCTCTGTATAATCCTTCACGAATGATTTCAGCGGCACGGCCTGGTCCCATTGTCAGAATTGTCACAGTAGAACCGGGATGTGTGTCTTTCAGTCTGAGTGCCTGTTCCAAGGCATTCAAGTCTTCCGGATTAAAAATCGCCGGAAGTGCCGCACGGTTAATCGTACCGTCGGCATTCATGGCATCTTTTCCCACACAACGTGTATCGGGAACTTGTTTTGCCAATACTACAATTTTCAAACTCATTAGATTCTTATTTTGGTATTAGTAAATTCTTGTCGGCAAATTTAGTGAAACCATTTGTTCCGCAAAAAGATATGAAGAAAAAATACGTGCTTTCTCCACATCTTCCTTCAACTCGGAATAGGTGGCGATGGGATTGTCGGAATAGACAGAAATCACTTTCCCGTCTGGCCCGCACACATAGACTTTAGGCACCCCACTCGTAGAAAAAAGCGCATAAACCCTCCGATCTTCCTGTGCCGAATAAGGGATAGTCAGCGCATGGGCCTGCCAATAGGAAGCCACTTCGGCCTCCCCTTCTTCCCGGCTGATGGCACAGATACACACCTCGGACGAAGAAGCATATTCCTCATGCAACCGCTGTATGACAGGAAGTTCTTTCTGGCAATCCGGGCAACCCGTATGAAAAAACACCAGTACCGCCACCTTCCCCTTCAGCGATTCCCGGCTCAGCACCGAACCATCGTTCAATACTACCGAAAAATCGGGCAACCCATCTCCCGGCCCCACGATATCCGTACCCGCCGGAACCTCATCCCGGATGCACGAAACGCACAGGCATCCGAAGAAAACCCCTAAAAAAATCTGAATCCACTTCATACGGTAAAGATAAACAAGAAACACAAGTTTTGCAAACTCTCAGAACTTGTTTATCTTTGAGTCCGGAAAAGATAAAAAGACGCTGCAAATATGAATACACTGAATCAAGAAATCGCACAACTTCTCCAGCAGACCGGCATTGAAAAGAACGACCTCAGCTGGACCACCCAAGTGGTGCTTATTTTAGCCATTTTACTGATATCCTATCTCACCACGCTGGTGTTCCGCCACCTGATTATGCCGGCTGTACGGAAAATCACGGCCCGCACCAAGGCTACCTGGGACGACTATCTGTTTAACGACAAGATGATGACTTCTTTCTGCCGGATGATTCCCCCTATCATCTGGTACATCCTGCTCCCCTTCGCCTTCAACGATTCCTCGGCCTATCTTCTTCAGATCCTACTCAAAATCAGTCTGATTTGCCTCATCATCACCGCCCTCATGCTGATTAAATGTTTTCTGGACTCGCTGTATGAGATTTCCAGCGAACACGAGGCGTTGAAAAACCGTCCGCTCAAAGGAATTTACCAGATGATTAACCTGGTAGCCATCGGCATTGGAATCATTCTGATTATCAGCATCCTGATAGATCAGAACGCCACGGCCATCCTGACCGGACTCGGTGCCTCGGCCGCCATTCTGATGTTGATATTCAAGGACAGTATTCTAGGGCTGGTGGCCGGCGTACAACTTTCGGCCAACGACATGCTGCGTCCGGGCGACTGGATTACCATGACCAAATACGGGGCCGACGGATACGTGGTGGAAGTCTCGCTGACTACGGTCAAGGTGCAGAACTTCGACAAGACCATCACGACCATCCCTCCCTACGCCTTGGTGAGTGACTCCTTCCAGAACTGGCGGGGCATGCGTGAAAGTGGTGGACGACGCATCAAGCGTTCACTGTTCATTGATATGACCACCGTACATTTCTGTACCCCGGAAGAAGTGGCCCGCTTCACGGAAAAAGGATGGATAAGTGCCCCCGCAGAAGGCAGCGAACCACCCGTCAACCTGCACGTGTTCCGGGAATATGCCCTCAAATACATCAGTAGCCATCCCGATGTGAACCACGACCTGATGCAGATGGTCCGCCAGCTGCAACCTACCACCGAAGGCATCCCTGTAGAAGTCTATTGCTTCTCGAACACGCCCGACTGGATTCCCTACGAAACCTTGCAAGGTGAACTCTTCGACCACCTGATTGCCATGGTACCGGAGTTCGGGCTGCATATCTTCCAGCGCCCCGCCGGAACCGACTTTCAACCCAATGAGAAAAATGAATTTATAACTTCAAAATAAAAGAACAATGGAAACAGGACTTACATACAGCAGTACCGTACAGGTAAATTCCACCAACACCGCCTTGGCACTCGGCTCGGGCGACATGGAAGTATTTGCCACTCCCGCCCTGGTGGCTTTAATGGAAAATGCAGCCATGCATGCCGTCCAACCGTCTCTCCCGGAAGGCTCCACCACCGTAGGTGCCATGATACAAACCTCGCATCTCAAACCTTCCGGTCTGGGAGAGGAAGTCACCGCCACTGCGGAACTTACCGAAGCAGAAGGCCGGAAACTGACCTTCAAGGTAAGTGCCTCCGACCGAAAAGGACTAGTAGGAGAAGGTACCCACATCCGATATATCGTGGACCGGGAACGCTTCTTGAGCAAACTATAACAAAAGAGTCAAAGTGGATAAGTCGTCATCTGACTATCCACTCCTCTATCGTACCCGTTTCCGAAGAGAATACCGCTCCTACCTGATACAGTTTACGGGCATCTGCCCCATATTCCTTCGCATATCCTTTCTCTTCTATCTGCCGCATGGCCTCTGCGGCTGTACCGTCAAGCTTGAACTCAAAAATATACACATAATTAGGAGTCTCCACAATGCAATCTACCCGACCTTGACTCTGCACCTTCTCCGTATAAACCGTATAGACACTAATCAGGCGCATAATCAGATAGAAAGTATAGTGGAAATACCGTTCCTTCTCACGCTCGTTCTCCTTACGGCGCATGGCATAAGGAATACTGGCCAGGAAAGAAGTCATGCCTATGCGGAAATCATCGAGTTCCCCCTTTTTCAGTTGTGAGACCGCTTTCCTTATCCATGAGGCAGTCTCAGTCTTATCAAAGTACGAGGAAGCCACCATTGTAAGGAACCCACGCTTCACCTCGTTGTTGGGAAAATCAAGAAGAAACGTTCTTTCTTCCATGTCAAACTCCTTGATGGTCAGATAGCCGCTCTGATAAATCATCGGCAAAGGTTGTTCCACACTCGCCTTATAATCAATAAATTCCTCCGGAGAATAATACTTTCCTGTAATCTCGTTCATATTTTCGTTTGAGTGCGCCAACAAACGGATAAGATAGGTAGGCGTACCGCTCTTGAACCAGTAATCATTTATTTCTCCCGCATCAAACGCATTGAGCAAACTGAAGGGATTATACACATCGGTCATTTGTTTGCTGAAATGATAACCATCATACTGCAATTTCAGCCTATTCATCATTTCATCAAAAGAACATCCGTAATCATCTGCCATCTGCCCGACAGACTCTCTGAAATAATGTTCAAATTCTGCCTGCGATATACCGCACAATGTCTCGTACTTGGCGTGCATGCTGATGTCTTTAGGCTGATTGAAACCGCTGAACACACTCACTTGCGAAAACTTTGTCACACCGGTAAGGAAGACAAACTGCAAGTATTCATCTGCCCCCTTGAAAGTGGAATAAAAGCCTTTCAGAATATTACGGTGTTCCTCCTCCAGGTCCTTGTCATAGTCCAAAACATCGAGAATAGGTTTGTCGTATTCATCCACCAGTACCACGGCACGCAGACCAGACTTCTCATAGGCCGTTTTCAGCAGTTCGATGAACCTCAATCCGGTGGGAAGACTTTTGTCCGTTTCAATTCCCATTTCACGTTCCCAAGAAGACACATACCCATTAATCCAACTCTGCAAAACGCCTTTTTGGGTAAAGTTTCCTCCATTGAAATCGATATGAAACACCGGATACACCTTCCAGTCTTTCTCCAAGGCTTCCATCTTCAGGCCCTTGAACAACTCCTTCCTGCCGAGGAAATAGTTTTTCAACGTGGATACCAGCAGACTCTTTCCGAAACGGCGCGGACGGCTCAGGAAATAAATCTTACCTTCCTTCACCAGACGGTAAACCAAATCAGTTTTGTCCACATACACATAAGCGTCTTCTATCAGCTGGTCGAAGCTCTGTATTCCAATGGGGTATTTCATACGATTCAATTGATAATTAGGATGAAGTAATTGTTAATTACAAATATAGTGAAAAACCAAGTGAAAAGAACAAAAGGAGAAGAATTTATCCTAATTTGTTCCAAGATTAGGACTCATCTTCCCCAGCAAAAATAAAACTTGCCCCTACAAAAACTTTCATTTTCCCCTATATTTTCTCCCAAACTTCGGGACAATTTCTCTGTCCCACACTGTGGGATACAAAAACCACAGTGTGGGATATATATTTCACAGTGTGGGATACAAATCCCGCAGTGTGAAACAGAGGATTCTTCAGGACAAAAAGAAGTATGCGACAAAGCCTTTGAACTTTATCTCGGGGGCTGCTGAAAGTATCTGCCGGATACGACAAAAAAATCCTGAAAGTCGCTCTTTTTGGAGATGCAGACTTTCAGGATTTCCTCACCGAAGGCAAAACAAGCCTTCTCAAATACTAACTATATTACTGCCAGTGCAATCAACTGAATAAACAGAATCAGAAACACCATGGCGATGGGGTACACTGTAGCGTAGGCCACTCCCGGTATATTACTGTCGGTCATGGAGTCGGCAGCCGCAAGTCCCGGGGTACTGGTCATACCGCCGGTAATGGTGCCCAGCAAATCGAGCAGACTGACCTTAAACACCAGCCGTCCCACGACAGCCGCCAGCAGCATCGGTACGAGGGTAATCAAAGCACCTACCCCGAAAAGCAGGAAACCGCTCTCCTGGAAGGTAGCCACCAAGGTTTTTCCGGCAGACGTACCCACTTCGGCCAGGAACAGCAGCAAGCCCAACTGACGCAACAGCTGGTTGGCCGGTCCCGACATGGACCAGATAATCGGTCCCGTCTTGCCAATGGCACTCAGGAACAACGCCATCATCAGCACGCCCCCGGTCAGTCCCGGAGAGAAGGTCATTCCTCCTCCAAAGGAGATATGCAGTTTGCCGAACAGCACGCCCAGCACAATACCCATGGCTATAGGGAAGAAATCGGTATCCGAAAGGCGTTTCACGTCATTCCCCAGCAAGCGGGCCACTCCCTGTATTCCTTCCTTCTCGCCCACCACCATCAGTTTGTCGCCAAACTTCAAGGCCAGTTCCGGCGAAGGAGACAAATCGATACCGCTTCGGCGGACCCGGGTCACCGTACAACCGAAGTTTTTCTGCAAGTTGAGTTCCCCCAGCTGCTTGTTGATCATGTCTTTCTTGGTCAGCAACAAGGATTCGATGCTTTGCGTATGGCTCAGCGGAAGTTCTCCTTCCTCCCGTTCACCCAGCATCAGAGCCAGGTTCTTCAAGGAATCCTCACTGCCCACCGCCTGGATGTGGTCGCCTTCCTGCAACACGGTATGGGCTTTCGGAATCAGAATCTCGTCGCCGCGTTTCAAACGCGAAATCACAGCCCCCGTCATGGCCCGGATATTCAACTGAATCAGGGTACGGTTGAAAACCGTGGGATTGGTCACTTTAAACAGGCACGTGTTCAGTTCCGGGAACTGGCTGCGCCGTTCCTTTTCCAAACGCCGGGCCTCTTCGTTCAAGTCGATACGCATCAGCTTGGGAAGCAGTTTCACGAATAAAATCACCCCAATCACCCCAAACGGATAGGCGATACCGTAGGCAATGGAAGCCAGCGGCGACTGCGTGCTGTCGATGGCCACCGCCAAACCCGGCGTACTGGTCAGCGCCCCCGCAATCAGTCCCACGATACTGGGCGTATCGATATCGAAAAGATACTTCATGGCCACCCCCGTCAGACAGGCAGAAGCCACAATCAGCAAGGTAATCAGAATCAAGGTCTTTCCTTTGCTCCGGAAAGAATGAAAGAAACCCGGACCGGCCTGGATGCCGATGGTGAAAATGAACAACACCAACCCGAAGGTTCCCAGTTCCTTTGGAATAGACACGCCCCAATGCCCGAAAGCAAGGGCGATAAAAATCACGGCAGACACATCGAGCGACAACCCCATCACTTTGATACGTCCGAGCATAAAGCCCAAGGCTACAATCAAGAAAATTGCAAAATACGAAGTTTGCAGTAAGTCTGTCAACATAAAAATTTAGAATAGTGTGAATAAAATCGGGATAAAGATAAGCAAATTTTGCGAATATCTTTATCCCGATTCCCGAATTCACTCCTGCAGACTGCCGATATACTCGTAGAGTTTCTTATAAAAGGCATGTTTTGTCAAAGTGGAAGCATCCCCCAGAATAATGAGTTTCATGCGGGCCCGCGTGATGGCCACGTTCATACGGCGCAAATCGTTCAGGAAACCAATCTGTCCGTCCTCGTTGGCCCGTACCAGACTGATAAGGATGACGTCGCGTTCCTGCCCCTGGAAACCGTCTACCGTATTAATGGTAATCAGGGAACGGTAGGGCTTGAAGAACGCATCTTTCTTGACCAGCTGGCGGAGGTACTGCACCTGCGCCTTGTACGGAGAAATCAGTCCCACATCGATGCGTTCTTCCAGGAAACGCTCCCGGCCGATTTTCGTGATGTATTCCTTCAACTGCCCGATGGACAGTTCCGCCTCCGGCTTGTTGATGCGCCCGTAATTTTCGCCTACGAACTCCTCGTTGCAATCCATCCCCTCGGTATTGACCCATTCAATCGGGGTATCAAAGTCCAGGATGCTGCGGTATTTCACTTCGGGAGCCGAACGAAGCATGCCCCCGTAGAACCAGTCGGACGAGAAGCGCATGATTTCGTCGTTCATACGGTACTGCACCTTCAACAGCGACACCACCTCCGGCTTGTTCTTCACAATGCACTGCATCAGCGTATGCCCCAGTCCGGCACGCAGGGCCTCCGGACATTTCACCGTAGGCGGCAACTGACAATGGTCGCCAGCCAGAATCACCCGGTCGGCTTTCCGCAACGGAATCCAGCAGGCCGCTTCCAACGCCTGTGCCGCCTCGTCAATAAATACCGTTCCGAACTTCTGTCCCATCAGCAGACGGTTGGCGCTCCCCACCAGCGTGCAGGCAATCACCCTTGCCTCACTGAACAAAGCTTCGTTGATGCGGATTTCCAGTTCCGTGGCCCGGTCTTTCAGCGAATTGATTTTCTGCCGGATACTCTCCCGGTCGGCTCCTTTCCGGCTGCGGGCATATAGTTCGCGCACGGCCTTGCGGATGCTCCACAGCTGAGGATAGTCCGGATGAGCCTCGAAACGCCGCTCATAGGTGAACGACAGCATCTTGTCGTTTACCCGGCTGGGATTTCCGATACGCAGCACACTCACGCCCCGGTCGACCAGCTTCTCACTGATCCAATCGACGGCCATGTTGCTCTGTGCACAGACCAGCACCTGATTTTCCCGGTGGAGGGTTTCATAAATGGCTTCCACCAGCGTGGTCGTCTTTCCCGTTCCGGGAGGACCGTGTACGATGGCCACATCCTTGGCATGCAACACCTTGTTGACCGCCTCTTCCTGCGTAGCGTTTAGCCACGGAAAACGCACCGGCTGAAACGAGAAGGTGGACACGGGCTGTGTGCCATGGAAAATATCCCTCAGTTCCGCCAGACGGTTGTTCTTCGCACTGAGTACCTGCTTGAGTGCCTCAAACATCAGCCGGTAGCTGGTCTCGTCGAAATACAGCTGTACCCCCAGCACTTCCTTGCTCTGCAAGGCCAGCAACGCATTGGCATCCGGCAGAATCACCACCATGCGGTCTTCCTCCACATAGTTCACCGTGGCCACAAAGTTCAGGTAGGTCAGCTTGCCCGACAAGTCCTGCGTAAAGAAACACACCGGACGCCCATACTCGAACAGATGCTCAATCTCCTTGTCCTCTTTCCGTTCCACCTCGATGACCAGCTGGTTCAAGGCGTTGTAATAACTTCTTCCCAGCAACAAGGGATACCAGCACATGCCCCGCTTGATTTTCCGTCCGATGCCCATCAGTTCGGTCTGCTGCTTGAACTGCGCTTTCTCATATTCATACTCCAGCTTCAACAGCTCATACTGATGCTGCAAGTACAACACCGGCGATTGGATGACTGTATTTTCTTTCTTCATTTCGTATTCTTCAGCTTGCAGAGGTCGGGCTTCCAGCCACAAAAGACCTCTTCACGGTCGTGTGGAAACCCTCTTTCCCTCTAATTTCTGCAAAGTTACGAGGTTTTTGAAAAAAGAACCGGCTCCCCGTTGATTTATTCCCGACAATTTGCTATTTTTGTTTGACGTGTAAACAAAGACAGCCATGAAGAAACAAGCTGAATACATCAAGCGCATTGAGATTAAAGGCTTATGGGGCCGGAAAAACATTGCCTGGGATTTACGCCCGGACGTCAACATCCTGAGCGGAGTGAACGGTATCGGGAAAAGCACGATTCTGAACAACTCCGTACGCCGTCTGAGCGACCTGGAAGGCGGTGCCCTCAGCAACGGAGTGCATGAAGGAGTCTCGTTCACCTTCTATCCGGAAGATGCCACCTACATCCATTTCGATGTGATACGCAGTTTCGACCGTCCGCTGCTCAGCGCGGGACTGCTGGATAAAATCGGGAACCAGAACGTGAAGACGGAGCTCGACTGGCAGCTTTATCTGCTCCAGCGGCGCTACCTGGATTATCAGGTGAACATCGGCAACCGGATTATCTCTCTGCTGACGAGCGGAAAACCGGAGAACCAGGCAAAGGCGGCTGAAATTTCCCGACCGAAGACGCATTTCCAGGACCTGATGGACGATTTGTTCAGTGAGACCGGAAAGAAAATCCTCCGCCAGAACAACGAAATTCTGTTTGAACAGGACGGTGACATTCTGACGCCCTACCAACTGTCCTCCGGCGAAAAACAGATGCTGGTCATCCTGCTCACGGTACTGGTGCAGGACAACCAACCGTGTACTCTGTTCATGGACGAGCCGGAAATCTCCCTTCACGTGGAATGGCAGCAGCGCCTCATTTCCCTCATCCGGAGCCTGAATCCGAACGTACAAATCATCCTGACCACCCACTCTCCGGCCCTCATCATGAACGGCTGGATGGATGCCGTGACCGAAGTGAGTGACATTACAACCCATTAAAAAAAAGAAGTAGCCGTATGGGAAAAAGACTGACTGAGAACCTTTCCTCCCTGTACATTGGAGCGGCCAACCGCCTCAAGCCCAAACGTGCGAGAAGAAAAATCGTGGCTTATGTGGAAAGCTACGACGATATTTCTTTCTGGAGAACCATCCTCTCGGAATACGAAGACAACACCCGTTACTTCGAAGTGATGCTGCCTTCCCAGACATCGTTGGCCAAAGGCAAGAAAACCGTACTGATGAACCAGCTCGGCAAGCAGCTGGGTGAAAACATGATTGCCTGCGTGGACAGCGATTACGATTACCTCCTGCAAGGACGTACCCATACTTCCCAATACATCATCGAGAGTCCCTACGTGATGCAAACCTACGCCTACGCCATCGAGAACTATCATTGCTACGCGGAAGGGCTGCACGAGGTCTGTGTCATGGCTACCCTGAACGACCACAAGCTCATCAACTTTGTGGAGTTCATGAAACTGTATTCCCAGATTGCTTATCCGCTGTTCATCTGGTCGGTGTGGTTCTACCGCCGGCACATCCTTTCCGAATTCTCCCTACTGGATTTCTGTTCGTACGTCAAGCTGGATCAGGTCAGCACCCACCATCCGGAACGTAGCCTGGAAAACATGGCGAAAAAAGTCAACCGGAAACTGCACGACCTGGAACACCGTCACCCCGATGCCTTGGGAGAAATTGAAGACATGAAAAAAGAATTCGAACAGCTCGGTGTACATCCCGACAACACCTATATGTTCATCCAAGGCCATCACATCATGGACAACGTGGTGCTGCGCCTGTTAATCCCCGTATGCACCGTGCTGCGCCGGGAACGGGAACAGCAGATTCATGACCTGGCCCTTCACGACATGCAGCTGCACAACGAACTGACCAGCTACCAGCGGAGCCAGGTGGGCGTGGAAGTCGTCATCCACCGGAACAACTTCTATACTCACTCGCCTCTTTATCAGATGATTCGGAGAGACATCGAGAAATTCCTCAAGATTATCCGGTAAGCCAAACGGCGAAATTCCTATACAAGATAGGGAAAACCCTATCAAAGAATGGGCGTTTTCATCTTGACCCGCGCTTTTTCTTCTGCTAATTTTGTCACATAACAAAAAGCTGAAGGAATCACATTCAGCCGGTAAAGACAACGCTTATGAAAACAAAGACATTTTTCCTCTGCTTACTGGCCTTCTGCCTGACCGCCTTGTCCGGTCGCGCTTCCGGCCTCGGAGACTTCCGAATCAACGCACGCTTCCTGACCGACCGCATGGCCTTCGAACTGCATCTGAGCACCGACCAATACAACGATCTGTATGAAATCAACTATGATTTCCTGAACAACGTAGGTCCTTACCTTTCAGGCATCGCCATAGCCGACAGCCGCGCCTTGGATGCCTACTACCGCTACCTGGACGAACGCAACGATGACCTCCGCTGGGTACTTTCCAATGCGGAATATGTACGCTTCATGGGAATAGAATACTTCTTCCGCCCCATTTATGCCCTCAACAGCGTGTGCTACCTCCGTATTTATCAGGTATATCCCAACCGGAACTATTTTTACTTCGGTCCGCCCCGCCACTACCTGACCTACCGGGGAGGACATTGCCGGGCCCATTTCGGCGGCGCCAGCTTCTACCGAAGAAACTATCCGATACGCTATCGTCATCCGGTGTACAGCCGTCCGTGCCGTATCAGTCCCCAGCTACGTCCCAAAGATTTTGCCAGACCGAAACCGGGAAACCGCCCGCCCAAACACAACCAATGGCAGCCGGCTCCCCGCCCGGAACATCGCCCCGTGGCCAACGGCAGACCGGAATACCGACCTGTACAAAAGCCCAACAACCGGCCTCAGGCCCGTCCGGAAGCCCGTCCGCAAAGAAGGCCAGAAAACCAACCACAACGAAGACCTGAAGCCGCTCCACAAAGACGGCCGGCCACTCGCCCACAGGCAAGGCCGAACAAAAGTACCACGGTAAGGCCCGGACAAAGCCACTCCCGACAGAATCAGAAAAAGGAAGTAGGCCACGACCGAAAATCTCTCTCTAAGCGTCTATAAACAACAAAGTGCTGAAGTCCTCCGGATCTTTCTCCGGGAACTTCAGCCTTTTTATTTCAGATGGATTGACTCAAGCCAAATGAATACCGTCTTCTTCCAATACGATGCGACGTTTCTTATACAAATCGCCGACAGCTTTCTTGAAAGTCTTCTTGCTTACCCCAAACGTGTGGTAAATCACTTCCGCATCCGTCTTGTCGTTCAAAGGAGTGAATCCGTCGTTGTCCTTAATATATTGCCACAGCACCTCCGAAAAATCATCCACCTTCCGGGCACCTGCCTTCTGCAATACCAGGTCGATCTTTCCGTCCGGACGTACCTGCTTGATAAACGCCGTCAGCCGCATACCGACTTCCAGGGGCTGGAAAATCTCATTGTGGTACAGCATACCGCTGAACTTGTTTTCCACAATCACCTTGTATCCCAGCTCCGTGCGCTGCCATACCAGCACTTCCACTTCCTGACCCGGCTGGTAATCCGGCTTCTCGGTCGACAAGAAATGCTCCACTTTGGCTGAAGCCACGATACGGTAGCTTTCCTCGTCCAAATGTACATAGACCACGTAACGCTTCCCCTTCTGCATCTTCATTTTCTGCTCGCGGAAAGGCACGAACAAGTCCTTCATCAGTCCCCAGTTCAGGAAAGCCCCGAACTGGTTCACCCATGCCACTTCCAGACAGGCAAACTCACCCACCTGCACATACGGTTGCAAGGTAGTGGCTACCAGTCTTTCCTCCATGTCCAAATAAATGAACACGTTCAACACATCACCCGGTTTGGTACCTTCGGGCACATACCGTTTCGGAAGCAGGATTTCACCGTCCTCATCTCCATTGAGATACACTCCGAAATCCACTTCCTTCACCACTTCCAGCTGATTATATTTTCCTAATTTTATATGACTCATAATGCTTCTATTTTTATTTTACCATCTATCATGTGAATCGTACGGTCGGTCTGTGCCGCCAGCCCTTCATCGTGGGTCACAATCACGAACGTCTGTCCCAGTTTGTCGCGCAAATCGAAGAACAGCTGATGTAGCTCGCCCTTGTTCTGCGTATCCAGGCTGCCCGAAGGCTCATCGGCCAATATCACCGAAGGATGATTGATCAAAGCCCGGGCCACAGCTACCCGCTGTTTCTCTCCTCCTGACAGCTCGGCCGGCTTATGAGAGCCACGTTCCGACAAACCTAGAAACGCCAGAATATCCAACGCTTCTTTCCGGGCCGTGCCCATCGTTTTTCCCTGAATCAAGGCAGGCATCATCACATTCTCCACTGCCGTAAACTCCGGCAGCAACTGATGGAACTGAAACACGAAACCGATTTCCCTGTTCCGGAAAGCGGAAAGTTCCTTCTCCTTCAGCCGGTTCACCTCCGTCCCGTTCAGGACAATGCGTCCGCTGTCCGGTTTGTCAAGCGTACCCATAATCTGAAGCAACGTGGTCTTTCCCGCGCCACTGGGACCTACAATGCTCACCACTTCCCCTTTGGCAATCTCCAAGTCGATTCCTTTCAACACTTGGAGCGTACCAAAGCTCTTGGTTATTCCTTCCAACTGAATCATACGCTTTATAATTTACGAATCACATATTCCGCCAGATAACAGCCAAACACAGCCGGCATGTAGCTCACCGTACCTGCCGTCGACTTCTTGTTCTGCTCGTTGTCCACCAATATCACCGCCTTCGGGTCGGCCTGTTCCGTGCTGAACACCACCGGCAGCTTCCGCTTCATACCCATCTTCTGCAAGCGCTTCCGTACTGCCTTACTCAGCCCACAGTGGTACGTTTCCCACAAATCGGCAAAACGTACCTGCGTAATATCGCGTTTGGCCCCGGCTCCCATGCTGCTGACAATCTTCAGCCCCCGCTGAAGCGCATGATAAATCAGGTAACACTTGGGGGCCACCGTATCAATGGCATCCACCACAAAATCGAACGAAGCACTGTCCAACAGCTGCGGAATCGCCTCATCCTTCAGATAGACCGGCAGTACCGTCAAATCCAAATCCGGATTGATATCCTTAAAACGGGCTGCCAGTACCTCCGCCTTCGGTCGGCCAATCACGGAATGAGTGGCCGGCAACTGACGGTTGATGTTGCTAGGCTGCACCGTATCCGCATCCACAATCGTCATCCGCCCCACTCCGGCACGGCAAATCATCTCCGCCGCGTAGGCGCCTACACCGCCCAAGCCGACAACCAGCACATGTGCGTTCCGCAAGCGGTCCATTTTTTCTTTTCCCAGCAACAGTTCCGTGCGCTGCTGCCATTCCATACTGTTATTTTCGTTCATGAATCTTTCTTAAACCATTTATAAAACCAGTTACCCACCTTGTCATAATACTGCGTTTCGGCCCATCCGCGCGGGTCGGCAAAGCTCAGTGTTTCATTCGGGTCGCCTTTCTGGTCAGGATACAACAACATGATGCTGTTATTATTGAAATACTTGGAAACCTGCATCGGCAAGCGTTCAAAAGAAGAGTCATACGAGATAGAACCTCTTCGGGAACTTACAATCACCAGCAAATGATCATAATTCACCTGCCCGGTAATAATCAGCAGGTCGTCCCAGTTGTCCAGTTCCTGGAACTCCGTCATCACATCCTTATGCTTTTTCTGGATATATCCCTTGATGTAGCCCAACGTCTGCGGATGCGCAAAGAAATGCAAGCGACATCCCAGCTGACTGCTCATCCGGCACAGGTGCGTTATCCATTTCACAAAGCCATGCTCAAATTCCGACTTGGGAGGCACAGCCACAATGATACGCCGCAACGTGTTTACCGGCATCTGAAAACGGGCAATCATCACCTGCTGATAAGTATTTTTCAGCAAGTCCTCCGTCAGATTTCCAAAGAAAGAGTCTACCAGATTGGATTTGTTATGCAAACCGATGACAATCGTTGTCGATTCCGTTTCTTTAGCCGTGTGCAGAATTCCTGTCGCAATGTTCAAGTCGAAACGAGAGACCGTTTTCAGCGGGACATTGGCCGAAGCCGCAATCTGCGCCGCCCTTTCCAAGCTCCGCTTGCCCCGCATCTCCAGACGCACCGAGTCATTGTTATCATTAATCACATTCAGGGCGACCAGGTTATCCGTACGTTTCTCATCGCGCACCACCAGCGCCAACTGCATCAGCCGCTCCAGAGTATCCGGATTGGCCACCGGTATCAGAATACGTTCCTTTTTCTGCTCCTTCTCTTCGTCCAGCTCCGCATCATCCATCGCAATCCGTTTGGCGGCATGCTCCGTGATGAACGAACTGACCACACAAGTCACCAGAATCAGCAGAATCGTACCGTTGAGCACATCCTCATTGAGCAGACGTTCACCCGAAGGCAGGATAATATTGTAGCCCACCAGCACCGCAGCCAGAGTAGCCGCCGCCTGTGCATTGCTCAATCCGAACATCAGTTCCCGTTCCACCGGCTTCATGCGGTAAATCTTCTGTGTCAGCCAAGAGGCAATCCACTTGCCCAGCAAGGCCACCACAATCATCACCGAAGCCACCTTGAGGGAATCAATATGTCCGAAAAGCACATTGACATTGATAAGCATGCCCACCCCAATCAGGAAATACGGGATAAACAAGGCATTCCCCACAAACTCCAAGTGACTCATCAGCGGAGACACATGCGGAATCAGGCGGTTCAAGACCAATCCGGCCAAGAAAGCACCCAAAATGCCTTCCATACCGACCCACTCCATCAGTCCCGCTCCCAAGAACACCATGGCCATCACAAAGATATACTGTACCACCTGGTCACTGTAACGACGGAAAAACCAGCGTCCGATGCGAGGGAAAGTCAGCATGATGACAGCACTCACCACTATCACCTTCAGCACCAGCCAAATCCAGAACATATCCGACGTCTCTCCCTTGTACATACCGGAAATCACGGCCAGCACCAGCAACG
Source organism: uncultured Bacteroides sp. (assembly GCA_900551445.1). Taxonomy (GTDB): domain Bacteria; phylum Bacteroidota; class Bacteroidia; order Bacteroidales; family Bacteroidaceae; genus Phocaeicola. The sequence continues at coordinate 26,533 of URWA01000003.1, forward strand.
TCAACGTATCCGTCACCGCCGTACCGCCCACCGCAATACTGACCGCCCGCTGACGGTTGATGCCATAACGAATCACAATCGGATAGGCAATCAAGGTGTGCGAGGCATACATACTGGCCAACAAGACGGAGGTAATCAGGCCATATCCCAACAGATGCTGGTTCGTCCACACTCCGATACCCAGCGGGATAATAAACGCCAGCAATCCCAGCACGGTCGCCTTCATGCGGATACTCTTGAAATCCTCCATGTTCATTTCCAGACCGGCCAGAAACATGATGTAATATAATCCTACCTTGCCAAAAAGTTCAAAACTGCTGTCACGGGCCAGGATGTTGAACCCATGTTCCCCAATCACGATACCCGCCAGAATCATGCCGATGATGTGCGGAATGCGTAAACGCTCCAGCACAATCGGTGCAAACAAAATGATAACCAAAACCAAGAAAAAAATCCAGGTCGGATCAGTAATGGGAAAATCTATATCGAAATGAAACAAATCTAACAATTCTTCCATATAAATGAGCGGTCTGTTTTAAATTTATGGACAAAAATACGAAAAAAGTTCCGCATTTCCCGTTTCGTATTCCAAAATGTTTTAATTTTGCGATTCAATAGCTACAGGACGAATTTTAAATATCTTACTGAAGCACAGAAAGCAATACAATCACGGAATTTATTAACTTAAACAAGAAACATAAGAAATGAAAGTAGCAATTGTTGGTGCAAGCGGAGCCGTAGGACAGGAGTTCCTGCGCGTGCTCGATGAAAGAAACTTCCCGGTAGATGAACTGCTGTTGTTCGGCTCAACCAGAAGTGCCGGACGAAAATACACTTTTCGTGGAAAAGAAATCGAAGTAAAACTGCTGCAGCACAACGATGATTTCAAAGGAGTTGACATCGCATTCACTTCAGCCGGTGCAGGCACATCAAAAGAATTTGCCGAAACCATCACAAAATATGGAGCGGTGATGATTGACAATTCCAGCGCCTTCCGTATGGACAACGACATCCCCTTGGTGGTTCCTGAAGTCAACGCCGCTGATGCTTTGAACCGCCCGCGCGGTATCATTGCCAACCCGAACTGTACGACTATCCAGATGGTCGTAGCATTGAAGGCTATCGAAAACCTCACTCACATCAAGCGTGTACACGTGGCTACTTATCAGGCAGCCAGCGGTGCCGGTGCAGCCGCCATGGACGAACTTTATGAACAATACCGTCAGGTATTGGCAGGTGAGCCTGTCAAGGTAGAGAAATTCGCCTACCAGCTGGCTTTCAACCTGATTCCTCAGATTGACGTATTTACCGACAATGGATATACAAAAGAAGAGATGAAGATGTATAACGAGACACGCAAAATCATGCACTCTGACGTAAAGGTCAGTGCAACTTGTGTACGTGTGCCTGCTCTTCGTTCTCACTCAGAAAGTATCTGGATTGAAACAGAACGTCCGGTATCTGTTGAAGAAGCCCGCGAAGCTTTTGCTCACGGAGAAGGTCTGGTACTGATGGACAACCCGGAAAAGAAAGAATATCCGATGCCGTTGTTCTTGGCCGGAAAAGACCCTGTATATGTAGGACGTATCCGCAAGGACTTGTCTAACGAAAACGGACTGACCTTCTGGATTGTAGGCGACCAGATTAAGAAGGGTGCCGCACTCAATGCAGTACAGATTGCCGAATACCTGATTAAAGTGAAGAATATCGGATAACGGTTTCTTTCCGTTTTATATCACATCAAAACATCGTTGACACGCTCTCTGAAATGAGTTGTCAACGATGTTTTTTTATCTACAGAATCAACCTTAAATAAAAAAGAAGGCCCCGACAGCCTCAGCTGTCAGAGCCTCTTGATTCTCAATATCAGTTTTTATAACTGTTTAGTTAGCTGTTTCCTCATCAGCTACAGCATCTTCCCAATTATCAAACATGAATACACTTGCATCATAACCATCGTATCCGTAATTCTGGCGGAGCGGAGCACCGATATTGGCTGTAATAGCAGAGTTCGGTACCGGCCAGAACAAGTTACGTTTGTCCACACGGTAGTTCAATTCCTTGCTTGAGATAATTGAACCATGGTTAAAGATGTTATAACGTGTAGTACGTTTGTACCAGTAACTTCCACCATTCAAATCTGTACCACTCTGTTTGTCCCAAGTAGCCAGGTCGTAAGTTTCACCCCATTCATCGGGCTGACCACTCTTAGCCAAGCACCAAGAGATACGAACCAGTTCCGGCTGACGCCATTCTTCCAGATAGAGTTCACGCGCACGTTCATCACAAATATCACCGATGGTCACTGTAGTAAACATCTTCTTGGCGTTCGCACGACGGCGGATGACATTGACATCTTCAGCAGCTCCCGTAGTATTTCCCTGATAGAACTTCGCTTCTGCACGCAGCAAGTAAGTTTCTGCCAAGCGGAACAAATACAGATTACCGTTGGATACATTGTTACCTTTCGTAGCACCATTGAACTGGTTGGCATTCATATTTTCCTCTGCACTCTGGTCAAGGATATACACCTTATACAACGGAGTCGGGAACCAGCTACGGATAGTATCTTTGCAGAGCAATTGTCCTTTCTTAATTAAAGGTTCATTTTTCTCTTCATCCCATCCCCAGTCTTCCGGCGCATAAAGCATCATATTCTGTCCATAAAACTCAGAAGAAGGATTATTGTATTTCAAATCGGTCATTTCTACCCAGTTACCTTTCTGGCGGTTATGACGCAAATCCTGCCAGTCTGTTTCACCGTCGTAGTTCCAGATAGTCTGGTTGTAATGATAAGAAGTACGGAAGCAACCGATACCACGACCTACAGCACGTACCCAATCCAACCCAGCATCATATTTACTGTCACTACGTGCATAATTATAAGTCGGAGAGCCTACATTGTGAGGATCGACAATGATACCATTACTCCAATGCACAGTCATGGCACGCATCAACGGATAATTAATAAATCCTTCAGAATAATAGTTCAAAATCGGCATGATAGTTTCAGTATTCGCTGCATCAGTAATATTAACACCACGGTGCAAATCCCAAATGACGTTGCGTTCTACCGGCCAAGTCTCCGGATTACCGGAAGGTACGTTTGTACCGAAAGGAGCTTGCATCAATGCCAGTCCATGATTGTTAATCAAGTCTGTAGCCATCGCTTCAGCCTTCGCATACTCTCCTACCACCAGATAGCACTTGATAAGCAACTGCATACAAGCCTCCTGATTCACCGTTCCGATATACCCAATTTCCTTCTGAGGCGGTACATGTTCTACGGCAAATTCCAAATCATGCACCAACATCTTGAAGATGGCCTCTTTGCTGGTTGATTTATAGTTCTGCTTAGGAACTTCAATCAATTTCGTAATCAAAGGAATATCACCGAACAGCAATACCCCATGATAGTAGGCATAAGCACGATGGAAATAAGCCCGGCCCAGATATTCATCGCGTAAAGTAGGATCCAAGCCTTCTACCTTATCCACATTGGAAATGATGGTATTTGCAAAAGTGACGCTGTTCCAAGTACGGTCCCAGAAACGCTGCATGGCATTTTCGTCACCTCCCCCTTTCATACCAGAAGTCGGAGTAATCTTGTTGGCAAAATCATCCTGCATATCGCCTGCATCTGTTTTTGCATACAGGCCCAAGTCAGTCATGAAATAAAGAGAAGCCATGGGGAGTACGTTTGAATTACCATCCATCAACATTTCTTTCAAGCCATAGTCACACATCGCCATGGCAGCTTTCAACCCTGATTCGGTTGTATAGGTATTTTCAGGATTATAGAATGACAGCGGGTCTTGCTTCAGGAAATCATCTGTACATCCAGTAGTAAGCAGCGCAGCTGAAGCCAGCACCATACATCCTTTTGTAAATAATGTATTTAATGTTTTCATAATGTTTTTTTCAGTAATTAGAGTGTTACGTTAATACCAAAGTTAAAGGAACGTGTAGCCAATCCACCGGTTTCCGGATCACCGTATTCCCAACCATCGATCGTACAAACATTCTTGCAAGTGGCAGTCAGACGAATGCGGTCTACCATAAACTTGTGTGTCCATTTTTTCGGCAACGTATAACCAATAGTGATGTCATCCAAACGCACAAAGCTGCGGTTATAGACTTTGTCGACACCTCCCGCCAAACCTGTGTTCGGTCCTGCGGCATTCAGACGGCAGTAATCATTTGTCGGATGATCCGGTGTCCAGTATTCTCTGGCAGCTACGTTAAATCCGTTTGTAACCTGAGAACCACCGTTTTCCTGGTTCAACCAGTAACCTGCACGGCTCTTGTGTCCCATGTATGAGTACAACGAAATAGACAATGTCAAGTCTTTCCACAAAGTGAAATCGTTACGCATGTTCCAGTAGATAGGAGGAGCTGTAGTACCTTGGTAAACCTTATCGTTATCATTATATACAGGTACACGAGTTCCATCTTCCAGAATCTGGTCATCTTCCGTATAATGGTTGACTACTTTCGGGTCACCCGGTTTCTGTCCTACCAACGCAGCAGCCTTGATATCTTCCGGTGTGTTCTGCCATACGCCATCTGTTTCATAATACCAGATTGTACCGATAGGCTGGCCAATGAACCATCCGTTGGATGTATCGTCCTTTTCTACTCCGTTTTCATCGTAGTCGTAGTAGATGTGGTTAATCTTGTTCTTGTTGATAGAGAAACCTACAGAAGTATTCCAAGTAAAGTCCTTGTTCTGAATGTTGGTAGAGTTAAGGGCAATTTCAAAACCTTGGTTCTGTACTTCACCCAAGTTGGCCATAATAGAGCCAAATCCAGAGAAACTCGGCAGACGCTGACTCATGATCATGTCGGTCGTTTTCTTGAAATAATAATCCATGTTGGCAGTCAATCGTCCGTTAAAGAAGGAGAGGTCCAAACCAACGTTCCATGCTTTTGTCTTTTCCCATTCCAAGTTAGGAGCAGCCAGACGGCTCATGTAAAGCGGGTTGACCACATTGGAATTACCGTTCTGGTAGTACACCATGTTTCCACCTGCCAAAGCCAAGTTGGCCAATGTAGAATAAACATCACCGAATTCACGGTTACCGTTGGTACCCCATGACAAACGCAACTTACCCATATCGAACCAGTCGCGAGCAGCAGCCATGAACTTTTCTTCTGAGAATACCCAGCTGGCACCTACAGAACCGAAGTTACCCCACGGGTTGTTAGCACCAAATCCAGAATAACCATCCCGACGGAATGTGGCTGTCACCATGTAACGGTCTTTCAAACCATAGAACAAACGACCCAGGTAGGAAGCAGCCGTATAGTGTGTATCGTTGGTACTGAAACTACTCTGACTCTTATTGGCACCTGAAGTATAGTGGAAGCTTAAGGCATCACTTGGAGTGATGTTACGTGCATTGATGGCATCTGACCAGTATCTGTGTTCCTCAGCTTCCTGTACCAAAGTAGCGGTAATATGATGGTCGCCGAAAGTCTTATCCCAAGTAATGGTGTTGTTCAAGTTGTAGTCGAAGTTTTTACTCCATCCACGGTCTACACCACGGCTCGGAGCAGAAGCATCCGGCAATTCAGCTGACATCCAATAGCGGTTGTAATACCACTGATAACGCGGAGCAATATTGAATGAATAGGTGAAACCTGCCGGTAATGTGATCTTGGCATTGAAAATCGTATTCAATACGGTATAACCTTTTTCCAAGTCATAATACTGACGGTCGAAATAATAGTTATAACCACCATTGGTAGGCAGACCAGACATAGGATATTGTTCATAGTTTCCATCCTCGTCATACATGGAAGCGTATGGAGAGTTACGCAACATATTGTTATCCCAATAATTGCTTCCCAAAGAAACCTGGATATCACCGTCTGAACGATCTTGGAAGTTCACATTGGCACCGATTTCCAACCAGTCTGTAATCTTGGCATTGATTTTCATGTTGGAACGGAACGCATTGTATTCATTACCCTGTACGGCACCTTCATTATTTACGTAGCCCAATGACAGGTAATAGTTCACACGTTCAGTGGCACCTGAAATGCTGGCATTATAGTCTTGGTTGAATCCGGTACGGAAAGTTGCGTCATTCCAGTCAACCGCACGTCCATTCAAGAAATTATCCATCATCAACGGGGAGTTATAGAATTCCAGACGACGTGCAAACAGGCTCAACATAGATTCGCCATCTGACAGACCGATACCACTCGCTCCAACATTGGTAGCCCATGCATTCTGCTGTTCTGTTGTCATCAGACGGGGGTCATCGTAGTAGCCTTGAGGATACAATAAGTTACCATTCGAATCCTTAGCCTGATAATAACCATACAATCCATCTTCGCCTTGGCCGTAAGTGTAATACATCTTACGCCAGTCCTGATGGAATTTCAAGTATCCGGCAGCATCAAAGTAATCACGGTAATCTGATTTATTTACGACAGAAAGGTTAGCGCTCACATTGATGACCGGCTTTCCTTCCTTACCTTTCTTCGTAGAAATGATGATTACACCTGCAGCGGCTTTCGCACCATAGATAGCGGCAGAAGAAGCATCCTTCAACACATCAATCTGAGCGATATCATCCGGATTGATTTCGGAAAGTTCACCGTAGAACGGCATACCATCCAATACAATCATCGGGCTGGCATTGGTACCCAAAGAGTTCTGACCACGCAGCTGGATAGAAGCGTCCGTACCTTTAGCTGATGCATCATAACCGATCTGCAAACCCGGTGTACCACGCAACACATCCTGTACTGAAGTCGGATTCTGGTCGGCAAGTTTGGTCGGATTAATCTGTACTACTGAACCAGTAAGGTCTTTCTTACGCATGGTACCATAACCGACAACCACTACTTCTTGCAGCATTTCGGCATCGTCCTTCAATACGATGTTCAATTCTTTTGAAGAATCAATCTTAAACTCCTGAGTCTTGTAACCGATAAAAGAAACTTCGATTACCGCTCCTTTAGATACATTTAATGTAAACTTACCATCAATATCAGATATAGTACCTGTAGTTCCCCCTTTCACGGCAATACTGGCTCCAATTACGGGCTCTCCCATATTGTCCTTCACTATACCTGACACTTTCAAATTTGATTGTTGAGTAGCTTGAACTTCATTATTGCTCGCCATTGCAGCTAACGGATGGGTAGCAATAAATCCAGAACAAAGCAGTAAAGCAAATAATGCTTTCCGATTGTTTCTTACTAAATCTATCTTCATTGCTTTTCAAATTAATTAGATTTTACGTGGGCAAAATTATATTATATTAAGTAAGTGAAAGATAAAAAAATGAGCAAATGCATCATTTTTTTCGTCATTCTCTCCGACCGAGAAAATAAAAATAAGTCATTTATACAGATTTACACCTTATTATAAAAGACCTATTCTTCTCCAACGACTACTCAGCAAATGCCTAGAGAATAAGCACAAAACGGCCTTGTATCTTTTATGTTTTCCTTGTGAGAGCCCTACGTTTTCCCCGTGGGAACCGTATGTTTCCCGTCCGAGAAACCAATGTTTTCCACATGGAAAACCTAAAAATCTATTCAGCCTTTTTCTATTGTTTCCCCTTCATTTATTCGTTTCTTTCCTTTCTCTGTCCGAATGTCTTCAACAGGTAGCGCGCACGTTTCAAACAGCAGAAAATTTCTAACTTTTCTTTTCAGACTCTGTGATAAAAATTCGTCATAACCTAGAAAAATTCGTCTGTTTCATCCGGATGTACAGCATTTTTTCATCTACCTAGGTGTACAATCACGGAGTTTATTGTACTTTTGTTTTAAAATCGTAATCCATGAAAAAACTACTTTTCTTTCTTCTTTTTTTCATCTGCGCATGGTGTCTGCCTGCACACGGGGAACCGGAATATACATTCAAGCGACTGACAATGACCGAGGGGATGGTCAGCAACTATATAGTAGATATCATCCAAGACGGCCAAGGCAATATCTGGCTGGCTTCCGAATCCGGATTATGCAAATTTGACGGCATTGACTTTACCTCTTACAACTCCGAATATTCCGCGCTTGGAAGCAATTCATTGAATGTATTGTTCTACAACAAGGCCGACAATACCATTTGGATTGGTACACAACGCAACGGTATCAGTATCTTTAATTGTGAAACACAAACCTTCATCCCTCACGGTGTACCCAGCATGATAACCCAAGACATCACCGACCTAAGTGCAGCAGCCGATGGGGGAATATGGATTACACATTATCATTTAGGAATAGATTATTACAGCAACCAGGACAAGACTATCACACACTACAAAGCCCAAGATATAAAAGGACTTTCAGGACACTTCTGGTGTGCAAAAGACGACGGAAACGGCCATCTTTACGTAGGACTTCAAGACGGTGGACTGGCAGTCATCGATATCAAGCGTCGAACTGCCAAGACTTATCAACATAATCCTGATGACCCCTATAGTATCCCCAATAATACCGTACACTGCATCTTCATCAGCAAAACAAATACAATATGGGTAGGCACGGGGGACGGACTGGCATTGTTCAATCCCCAGAAGGAACAGTTTATTTCCTTCCAACACCAACCGGGTAATCCTTATTCGCTTCTATCTAATCAGGTAAATGACATTGGAGAAAGCCGGGATGGAAAACTATGGGTATGCACACAAATGGGAGGAGTCAGTATTCTTGACGTAAACGACAATGTATTCACCACTCCAGAAAACACGCATTTCCAGAATATCCGGGTGACCAACAATCTGCATGGAGTTTCCTCTCCCAATGTCAAGAGTTTTCTACAGGATTCCTTTGGAAATATCTGGCTGGGAAATTACCGTGGAGGAGTAGATTTCCTAAGTTACAACCGTCCTGCTTTTCAGGCGCTGGCATATAATATGCTGAAAGACGGATCTTTAACAGAGAAACAAGTCTGGGGACTCACAATTGATAACGAATCTCACATCTGGATTGGAGGAGAAGATGAAGTGGCTTTATTTAACACAGACATGGAGCTACAAAAAATTCTTTCATTGGAAGGAAAAGCGAATCCTCATACACATGTATCTGTCATCTTCAAGGATAAAAAAGGTCTACTATGGCTAGGACTATACAAAGATGGAGTGCTTACATGCAACCCACAGTCCGGAGCAATCAGCCGTATCCCCATGGAAGGTAGAAACGTGGACGTCCGCTGCTTTTATGAAGACAATCACAAACTCTGGATTGGCACCCAAAACGGACTTTACGCATGGGAAAACGATAAAATCACAGAAGAAAAGGAAATCAACAAACAGTTGCCCGACCTTATGGTACATGGCATCCAGAAAGACCGGCAAGGGAAACTCTGGCTGGGTACCTTCGGCAAAGGACTGATTGTCTTTTCACCTGAAGGAAAACGAATCATGCGTTTTGACACTTCCAATGGCATGGCATCCAATGCCGTCAACTCATTATACATGGACAAGAAAGGCGGCTTGTGGGCTACTACCCGGGCAGGTATCGTACACATCAGTGATACCTCCAACCCCCGACTTGAAGTGCTTGGACAGGGACAAGGACTGATTGACGAAAACGTACGGGCTATCATGGAAGACAATAAAGGGGAAATCTGGATTAGCACCAATGCAGGCATTTCACAATGGAAAAGTGATGAAAAAAGATTCCTGAACTATACCTGGCACCAAGGTGTCCCCAGAGGAGATTTCATGGATGGCTCTGTATGCAAGGACAAAAACGGGAATTTATTCTTTGGCTCACAAAACGGAGTCTGCTATTTCAACCCGGAACGTATCGAAGAAAATGTACAGGTTGCTCCGGTCAGAATCACTGGTGTCACAAGCTACGGACATTCTGAAACCGGCAGTCAAGGCTCCATTGCACCGATTATAAACGATGAGGTGAAATTATCTTATCAAAACAGTACTTTTACCCTCACTTTCAGCGTAATGGACTACACACAATGTCCACAAGTGGAATATGCCTACAACATGGAAGGCTTGGGGAAAACGTGGTTTGAAACAGGCAGTGAGAACCGGATTACGTTCCGTAACCTGCAACCCGGAGAATACACCTTTAAAGTCAAGGCGAAAATGCGGAACCAGCCATGGGGAGATGAATTCACATCCATCCATGTCGTCATCACTCCCCCAATCTGGCTGACGTGGTATGCCAAGCTGTGCTACCTGGTTGTAGTCGCTGTCATCTTGTTTGCCATCGTGCGCTTCTACAAGCGTAAACTGGAACTGGAAAGCCGTCTGAACCTGGAACACCACCAGCATGAAAATGACCAGAAGCTCAATAATGAACGGCTGCGCTTTTATACGAACATCACACACGAACTGCGTACCCCATTGACACTGATACTTGGTCCCTTGGAGGACCTGCTGGCCGACAAGACCTTGTCTGCACGGCAAGCCAACAAAATCAGTCTTGTGCGCGACAGTGCCAACCGGTTGCTGAACCTGATCAACCAGATTCTGGAATTCCGAAAGACGGAAACAGAAAACAGGAAGCTGAAAGTGGCCTACAACAACCTGGCTGTACTCGTACAGGAAATCGGCATCAAATACAAGGAACTCAACCAGAATCCGAACGTGGACATCCAAATAAAAGCAGACGGTGCGGAAGGTAAACTCTACTATGACAGGGAAATCGTCACCATCATCATCGATAACCTGATGTCGAATGCCTTAAAATACACTCCTAAGGGGACCATTACGCTCGGCATTGGAAATTGCGAGGAAAATGGGGTGAAATACACCACCATCAGCGTGGAAGACACGGGCCATGGAATCTCCAAAGAATCACTCAACCATATTTTCGAGCGATATTACCAGGGACAAGGCAAATACCAGGCTTCCGGCTCGGGTATCGGCCTGGCACTGGTCAAGTCATTGGCCGATTTGCATCAGGCTACCATCGAAGTGGAAAGTGAAGTGGAAAAAGGAAGCCGCTTTACCCTGAAACTGCTGACGGAAAACACTTACCCCAACGCGGAACATCAGATTATCAAGGAAACCGGCAAGCATAAGGAAGAGGAGTCAGCCAATATGTCGGCGGCCGAATCGGAAGAAGGGAAACCGATTATTCTGGTGGTAGAAGACAACCGGGATATCCGGGAATACATACGCAGCTCTTTTGAAGAGATGTATGAGGTACTGACTGCCGCCGACGGAAAGGAAGGCTGGGAAATAGCCCAGAACCGGATACCAAACATCGTTATCAGCGACATCATGATGCCTGTAATGGACGGTATAGAACTGTGCCGCCACATCAAGGAGGATATGCGTACCAGCCATATTCCGGTCATCCTGCTCACAGCAAAAGATACGCTGCAAGACAAAGAAGAAGGGTATGCCGCAGGAGCCGACTCGTTCATCACCAAACCGTTCAGTGCCCGCCTGCTGAACAGCCGTATCAACAACATTCTGGAGAACCGGCGCAAGATTGCGGGAGTCATCACTTCGATACCGGAAACGGAAAGCGAGCAGAAACACATTGAAAATGAACGGAAGAACCTGAACAGGCTGGACCAAGAGTTCCTAAATAAAGTGACGGCCATCATCGAAGAGAACCTGAGCATGGAAAAAATGGATGTGGCCTTTATCGCCGATAAAATGTGCATGAGCCACTCTACTCTTTACCGGAAAATCAAGGGCCTGACGGAGATGTCGGTCAATGAGTTTGTCCGGAAAATAAAGATGAAAAAGGGTATGGAACTCATCAACAGTGGCCAATACTCACTGGCTGAGGTATCCGACCTGACCGGATTCAGCAGTGTGGCCTACTTCCGTCAATGTTTCAAAGATGAATATGGCATGGCGCCTACGGAATATTTAAAACGGAAACAGAATTAGTTCTAAAGAAAAACAAGCCCAATCAACGGAATTAAGACGCGTTAGTTTGCAACCACAACTTAAACAAGGGATCTACAATTGTGTATGTCCCTCCCCGTTGTTTTTTTGATGTTTTTTCTATTACTTTCTGATCTGTCATCATCTTAAGATACGGTGACAGTTTCCCCCCCTCCTGTCCTGTCCGATTACGAATCTCTTGCAAACTAGCCCCATTTTCCGTTCTGGCCAGCACCGAAAGAATTCGCTGGACTTGCGTCAAATATCCATCATACCTTATCTGATAATATTGCGAAAAATAATCTTGTAATAAAATCAAATCCATCTCCTCACCAGAAGAATTTCTCAAAATATCCGTGGCGAGATATAAAGAACGAGGAGTCTTGGGCAAATAAGCCATAAGTTTTTCCAAACGGCTCATTTTCAATTGAGAATCAATAAATCGGGCAAACTCGGATAAGATAAGAGGTTTTATATAGGAAATCTTAAATCCCTCAAAAAAGGCGGCATCATAATCAGTAAATGCGGGCAACACCCTATCTGAAGTAGCGACCAATACAGGAGCTCCTGAACGATTCAGTTTTCCTCTCAAATTAAAATGATCATGATTCTTCGTCCTTTCAAAATAATATTGAATATTATCAACGAACAAAACAATTCTACAAGCATGTTCTTCTTGCCACCGACATATATCGTCATAAGGAACGGTGGAAGGATTAACAGACAAAAACGACGCACACTGTTTCCAGATATCATCTGTAGAAAACAAGGTCCTTCCTTCAATGAATACAGGTCTAAATAGTCTGTCATTATCTACCTGCAAACTCTGATACAACCGATGCAGCAAATAAGTCTTTCCACTTCCGCTCTCCCCTATTATCAAACAGGGCTGAGCAATTCCATTAATCTTTTCTTTTGCCAAAAGATTAAGTACAGATATAAAAATATCCTCATTAATGAGAACTGAATTATCATTCATCGCTTTTTCATCCCATAAAGATGTCTGATGCAATATAGTAGCAGTTGTATTCATACACAAAACATTACTGAACAAATTTATTAAACCAATAATCACGCAACAAAGGAGAACGGAAAGTCCTTCTGGTATCATTCTTCATAATATATCCATCATTCTCCAGCATCGTGAGTACCTTACTTAATGTGTAATCAACCGATTCAATTTTAGCCGCATCATAACCTGTCATCAGTTTATCAAGCATTACACTCCGCTCCAGCCCGGCCGGCTGAGCAGAAAGCAGTTTTAAAAGCTGACGAGCAGGAAGTTCATATTCTCCATATTCAACCAAACGTTCAGCCCATGTACTCAGATAATTCTCTGAGCATAAATTCCAATACGCGATGTCAACGCTTTCTCGAGTCATTTCCCCTTCATATTCTTCTACCAATTTAGAAAATATAATCTGAATAAAATATGGAATATTCCAATGCAATTTCTGTAGTATATACTCCACCAGCTCATTTTTTATCTCAAAACCTTCAGACTTACCCAATTCCCTAAGTAAGCCAGCCGCTTCTTCATGGGTCAACTCATCAAGATCAAATTCGGTCAAATCATTAATTGTATATCCTAAGTGCATGACTGATGCAAAATTTCTCAATCCTACAGAACCACAAAACAGCCAACGCACTTTAGTTTGACTAACCTGCCGCAAACTCCGTAACCAATTAAGAATAAAAGTCACCTTATCCGTTCCAGCATCCTCTTTATGTAGAATATTCAGAAAAAGCGTCAACTCATCTATCACAATAAATGTATCCTCGTCATGCCTGATCAACTCCTTCAAACTTTTATATAAATCTTCTTGTTCTTCTTTCTTTCCGAGATTAAAACCCACAGGGCCTACCGACACTTTTTCTATTCTTTCAAGAACAGAAGTCAACTTCTGTGACATTCCAGTCACCGCATGTTTCCAAATACCATTTTTAGTAAAAGCACCTATCACTAAACGCAAAAACCCCTCTTCGGTTGTTGTTTCCTCAAGGTCAATATAAATACATTTCCAGCCTTGTTGTCTTTTCTCTTCTATAAGTTTTTTGGCGAAAGAGGATTTTCCAATACGACGTGGAGCAGACAACAACAAAGAATGATGACTCTCAAGCAACCTGTTGGCTAGACGAATTTCTCTTTTCCGTCCAAAAAAATCTGCCCCTTCAACAGGAGGCCCAATTCTATTCGATATACACATAATGAATCTTATTTAGTTAAAGAGAAACTTATCACAAAGATAGGAAATTCTATTCTATGGAAGAATATTTATATAGAAAAGATTTTATATAGAAAGGATTTTATATACACATCAAATAAAAAAACAGCCCTCAATGATTAAAGGCTGTTTTCTTAAAACACAAATTTCAAATTATACTATCATTTAAAGAAATCGAGCGACCAGCTGTCCATCCATTCCACATAAGGGACACCTTCTTCAAACTGAATGGGCAACCAGATGTAGCGGGCATCACTGGGATGCTTCGGACGCCAGATATCGGCCATGAAGATAAAAGCATCTTTCTTTCCCGGAACCGGAAGCACATACGTGCTCTGTCCACCAAACGTAATTTCCGACTTCGGACCCCGGCAAGGATTCGGATGCTTGGTCCACGGGCCCCAAATACTGGGAGCGGAAAACATGCGGGCTTCATTAGGGGCCCAGCCTGTACATCCGGAGGTAATCATCCAATACATACCGTCTTTCTTGAACAAAGCCGGAGCTTCATTGTGACCGGCAGGAGCCACCCGCACATACTTGCCGGTATGGCTCAGGAAATCCTCACTCAGCTCTGCAATCTGTAACGTCAGATTGTCTTCCGAGGAGTAAATGTGATAAGCCTTTCCGTCGTCATCTGCAAACAGCTGCATGTCGCGCGCCATCTGTCCTCCCGCCAAATCGCGTTTTACGAACAGACCTTTATCGATTGCCTGATACCAGGCCGGTGTCCACCATTCCTTGTATTTCTCCGCATCCAAGGTATCCAAAGCGGCACGCTGCGCTTCAGTCATGTCGAAAGGCAGTTTCCCCGCATTGATGCGTTCGGAACGGATATACTTGAACGGTCCTGTCGGAGCATCGGAAACGGCTACAGCCGAACGGGCTGCCGCATAACCTTTTCCTTTCAGTTCCAGATGGAACCACATGACAAACTTTTTGGTTTTCGAGTTATAAATCACTTTCGGACGTTCCATGATACAGCCCTGTACGATATCGCTGTTCGCATCATCCTTTACCACCGGAAGTGCGACCCCTTCATTTTTCCAGTCTACCAGATTGGGAGAAGAATAACACATGATGCCTACCATCGCACTGCTGGTGGTATCCGATTTATTCTCTCCATACCAGTAATAGGTACCGTCATGATACAACACCCCTCCACCATGGGCATTGACGTGCACTCCCTGGTTATCGGGCCAGATTTCTCCACTCCGGATTTTCTTCGGATTCGCTGCCGTGCAGACCATTGTCCATAACAGGCAGAAACATCCCAAAAGGCAAAGTCTTTTCATTTTCATCTTTATCTATTTTTTGTTATTTATGGTTTGTATTCTTTTCCGACTTGCAACTTATCCCCGGACAAGTCTACTTCAAACAAATGAGGCACACGGATATACACCCCGTTCACCTCCTTATGGCTATGTACAGCCATCAGCCATTTACCTTCCAAGGTCTGAAACAACATACCGTGTCCGAAATCGGGGGGAGTGATGGGTTCAGGCTCCTGAATCCAAGGGCCATCCAGTGTGACACTCTGTGAATAGGCTACCCCTTGGGTATAGACATTGTGAATCCAGCTGGTCCATATCATCCCCAGCCGCCCCGTGGCCGTCCGAAACAGATAAGGACCGTCGGTTACTTTGTTGGGCATTTCCTTCCCGTCACGCATCTCCCGGCTCCAAGGACACTCACTGGAACGGAACAGCAATTTTCCCTCGCCTACCGAACCGCTCAGATCGGGCTTCAACTCAACTTTTTCAATCGTCCCGTCCCAATTCTGCAACCACTCATAGCAATAAACCATATAAGGCTTCCCATCCGTATCCACCCAGAACGTACCGTCCAGCGTCGGCTTATCAGCCGGCAAATATACCTTGTCCTGCATCGGACGATAAGGGCCCTCCGGACGGTCACTGACCAAGATATGGGAGGCTCTCCGTTCAATGACATTGCCTCTCACCGTATCGATTTTCACGGCCCGATTGGTGAAGGTCGCAAAATAATAGTATTTATCCTTATACGCATGCAGCTCCGCGGCCCAAATCATCGGATCTGGCCCCATCCAGGAATGTGGGTTCGTGTGAGCCACCTTATACGGGCCTTCCCAAAGTTTCAGGTCCTTGCTTTTCCATAACAGACCTCCTGTACCCGTCATATAATACATGCGACTGGGTTGGTCGGCCAAGATACAGGGGTCGCTTAACCGGATGGAATCCAACGGAACTGTCTTTACTTCCTTCACATTCTGTGCCCACAAAGGAGAGGCCATACTGCAAACCACACACAATAACCCAACAAAATAAAAGATATACCTATGCTTGTTTCTCATAAAGTCTACATAATTATCTGGTTAACAAATAAAAGATTGATTCTCGCAAATATGGGAATAGCGACGAAACTCTTTCAACAAGAAACAGACAAGAAATTCATGCCCTGTCCCTAGAGATTCGCCGCCATTCCACTATTTACTCACAACCCCAATATCTTAAAACAAATCCCTCGTACGGATTTCGTCTTTCCATTGATGATCTTTCGGGAACGGTTTTTCACCCCATGCCCGCACGCTGGTCCATTCCTGAGGCGCATCGGTCCAGAAAGGATGAGAAGCCGGAAGGCCCAATGGCAGGAAAGCCAGAGAAGTCATATACAAGCTTCCATTGTTGGTGTACCAGTCGGCAACATTCGGCTGGCGACCGGTAAAACCGATGGTCAGGAAACCGCCTTCATTAAAATTATGACCGGTAGCAAACATGCGCTTCATCACGGCAGTCAAGGCACAACGTACCTGCGCCCCTCTCACCCCTGCCGGAAGTTCCTGATACCAAGCCATCAAGGCCAATGGCTGCATGGTGGCCATACGGTACGGGATGGAACGGCCAAATACGGGGAAAGTTCCCTCCGGTGAAATGAAACGTTCCAATATCAGACTGTATTTCTGGGCACGCTTCAATGCGCGGTCATAATATTTTCCGTAGTCAATCCGGCTGCGTACCTTGGCATCCTTCATGGCCTGGAGTGTTTCCAGATACATGGGATGGAACACGTAACTGCTGTAATAATCGAATACAAAAGAAGGACCGTCTGAGTACCATCCGTCGCCGGTGTACCACTCTTCCACTTTACGGATGGCAGAATTTACCCGATATTCGTCGAACGGTGCACCTGCCTTGGCCAGGAAACTTTCAATGGTAGACGAGAAAAGCAACCAGTTGGTATAAGGAGGGTCGATGCGGCGCAATTGCTGGAATTCCTCGATATAGCGTTTCTTGGTAGTTTCATCCAGCGGCATCCACAGCTGGTCGTAGGCACGGAGGAAACTTTCGGCCACATACGCCCCGTCCACCAGTGTCTGTCCTTCCTGACGCCACAACAGATAATCCGGACTCTGCGGGTCTACGGCGTTGGCGTAACTCTTCAACGCCCATTCACGCAGTTCCTTGCGCATCTTGCCTTCTTCCGTATCGTCATCTGGCAACGTGAGCCAAGGAGCAATACCGGCCATCAAACGTCCGAACGTTTCCATGTAAGCTACTTTCTTGTTGCGTCCGTCCCAAGTAGGGCTGACTTCCAGCTGCATGTTCTTCTGCAATTCTCCTTTGGCCATGTTGCGCAATACCGGAGCCGCCATCTGATAAGCCAGCTTGCACCAGTAGGCACGGTCGGCAGCCTGAGGAGCTTCCAGATAACGTACATATTCACAGGCTGCCAGCAAAAATGCCCCCACCCCGAAATTTGCCGTAGAATTGGCGTTAATCACTTGTCCGGGAATGGCCTTTTCACCAATCGGTTGCACATAGCCCACCGTACCATCTTTCTGAAGTGCCTTTTTTGACAAATAGTTCCATGCCTTCTCTACGACTGGCATGTATGTATCTTTACTTAAATACCCATTGTTGATTCCCCATAAAAATCCGTATGTAAACAATGCCGTACCACTGGTTTCCGGTCCTGGGGCAAAATCCGGATCCATCATGCTGCGGGTCCAATAGCCTTCCGGCTGCTGGATGGCAGCTACAGCCTTCGCCATTTTCTGAAATTTCTCTACAAAGAACGGATGATGCTTGTACTCTACCGGCATATCTTTCAACACCTTAGCCAGTCCGGCCAGTACCCAGGCATCTCCTCTGGCCCAGAAATCTTTCTTTCCGCTGGCTGTCTTATGCTTCGGATAGATGTATTTCGCATCGCGGTAATACAGGTTCTCGTCCTTGTCAAACATGATGCTGTCGGAATATTGCAGATACGCATACAGTTTGTCCAGATACAGCGTATTGTGCGTCACCTTATACAGTTTGGTCATCACCGGCATGGCCATGTAGAGCGCGTCGCTCCACCACCAGTAATCGTTCTGTGAGGTACTCATCTGATATTCCATCACTTCACGGGCACGGCGGATTTTCCAATCCTCCGGAGCCAGGTTGTATAAATCCACATACGTCTGGAAGCAAATCTGATAATCGCCGAAAAGTACATATTCATCCGATTCCCCGTAGGAATATTTCCATTCCGAACGGTTGTCACTTTTGGCTCCTTTCCACTGATTGTAGTTTGCCCATGTTTCCGAATAGGTGCGGTACGTCTCATTTCCGGTCAGGAAATAGGCTTCCATGTTGCCCGTGTGATACACGGCATTGTCCCAGAAAGAACGCACTTCCGGTGAATTTTCGGCCTGCCAGTGCTGGTTCACCTTGTCAATCATCTTGCGGACCTGACCCGCTTCGGAGTCCTTGGCACCCGCCGACCCGGACCATATACCCAACGCACAAGCCAATAAAAATTTACATACTTGTTTCATAGTTTTATCTTGAGATTAATTTACTTCCAATACATATACCGGGGTGGCAGCTGAATCCTTCACTTTCTCGCCGTCTCCCTGATGGGTTTCCTGCACGAACACATGCAGCTTCTTCTGTGTTTTCCACAGTTCCGTGTCACAGCTGGGTTCCCAGGCATCCACGGAAAAATCGGTCAGGTCTTTCACCTGCCATTCGCCCGACTTCACATTCTCTGTATAAGCCACAGAGACCTTACTTCCCCGCTCCGCATCACGGAACACGAAATAAGCCTTTCCTTTATCCACCGCAATGCGCGGACGAGAAATCGGAATCATCTTCGTACCCCCGCCTTTCAAGGTAAATCCTTGTGAACGGTTCATTATCTGACGGTTCTGCCAGCCTTTACCATCGTTCCACACAAGCCGGTATTGAGGCACCTCACTGTCTGCATCCCTCCAATAAGTCACAATATAAGGATGTCCTTCCGCATCGGTACTCATACTTGTCTGGTTAATCAGCTCACTGTTCTGCGGAATGTAACAAGCATATTCCGCATTGTCTTTCCGGATAGGAAGCGTATATTTTTCGCCGGTCGACTTATACCACGTTTTTCCTTCATCGGGAGAATACGCATAGCAAAGGTCGTGGTTGGTTTCCACCATCCACGTTTCACGCCACACCCACGACAGATGAATCACTCCGGCCTCATCCATATACAGCTGCCAATACGCATTCCGCTGGTTTTCACCATCAATCAGGATATCCTGCACACGCGACCACCGACGGCTCTTCAAGTCATAACGGTTCAACACCAGATTTCCCCTCCCGGATGCTCCCGAACGATAGGCAAACAGCAAATCGCCGCTGGGCATCCGATAGAATTCCGGATAAGTCACATCATCCTCGTCCTTTCCGGTCATCGGTTCTTTTTCTCCCAAAGTCAACGCGCCGGGAGCCGTACTTTTACAATAATTCAGTTTATTGCCGTGATGGTCAAAAGATAAATGCAGATAGCCGTCTCCATCTACCATCATGCTGATGACATTGTGTGCATCGGCCACGTTTCCTTTATACTGGCTACGATGCAACGTCCAGTTCTCCGTACCCAAAGCACGTTTACCTACCACCAGATAACCGTCCGCATCATAATAAGAGATGTATTGTGTACCTTTATCCGTCACCAGTGAACTGTTACGGAATACGGTTGTATTTACAGAAGTGGAGCTGTATCCGTCGGCTACCCTGACAAGGTGCTGTGCTGCAAGCTCTCCTAAAAAAAGCAGTCCTACTAAACATAAAAAAATGCGCTTCATAGTTTATATTTTAAGTTCTTTGGCAAAAATAAAAGATTCAGATAGAAAAAGGGGATAAAAATTTCGTCAAGGAGGGAGAAAAAACAAGCAAGGGGGCTTAAATACACAATATAACTCCTTTTTTGAACGAATTGTCATATATCCCCGTACAACCATCCGCCCCAAACAACAAAAAAAATGGTCCATACTCCAGAGACTCACGCTCTCGGAATATGGACCTTGATCTAAAAAGCTATTTCTTATCTTATAGACTGGCCGGAAGCTCACTCAGCTTCATGCTGTTGGAACCTTTCACCAGCACACAACCTCCCTGCAGGGGATGGGCTGCCAGCAAGGCTTCCACTTCCTTCACATCTTTGTAATGCTCAAAAGGAGACGAAGTACCTCCAAATTCCGGACCGACCAGCATCACCCGTTCGAAGCCACATTCTTTCAAGAAATCTACCACCTTCTGGTGTTCCTCGTGACTTCCTTCTCCGAGTTCCTTCATGTCACCCAAAATCGCCACCTTGTGCGCCGCCTCCATCTGACGGAAGTTTTCCAATGCCGCCATCATACTGGTGGGGTTGGCATTGTAGGCATCCACAATCAAGGTATTGGAAGCGGTATGTACCAGCTGCGAACGGTTGTTCTGCGGCACATACGAGGACAACGCGTGACAGATTTGTGTATCCTCCACGCCGAAATAACGACCTATGGCCACGGCCGCCAAAGCATTGTCCAAGTTATAGGCCCCTATCAGATGCGTCTGCACTTCGTGTGAAACCCCTTCGGCTGTCCAGCTGAAATGCAGGAACGGTGAACAGGCTACCACCTTTCCCGTCACATCCAGTCCGGGAGTCTGTCCGTAACGGACGCACGTCAAGCCGGCAGCAATCTTGTTCAGGTAAGGATTCTCGTTCTGGATAAAGATGGTGGCATTTCCCTTTTCCCGCAGGAAATCATACAATTCTCCTTTGGTGCGGATAACCCCTTCAAAGGAACCGAATCCCTGAAGATGAGCCTTCCCCACATTGGTAATGATACCATAATCCGGCTCGGCAATGTGAACCAAGGTCTTGATTTCTCCCGGATGGTTGGCCCCCATTTCGATGACCGCCATCTCGTGTTCCGGCTTCAGGCGCAACAAGGTCAACGGCACTCCGATGTGGTTGTTGAAATTTCCTTGCGTGTAAAGCACCTTGAACTTCTCGCCCAGTACGGTCGCAATCAGTTCTTTCGTGGTGGTTTTTCCGTTCGTACCGGTTACCCCGATCATGCGGGTACCCAACCGACGACGGTGATAGTTGGCCAGCTTCTGCAACGTCTCCAGGCAGTTGTCCACCAGAATAATCCGTGGATTCTCGGGAGAAGCATACTGCGGTTCATCCACCACCGCATAGCGGCAGCCCTGTGCCAACGATTGGGCAGCAAAGGTATTCCCATTGAATGTTTCTCCTTTCAGGGCCAGAAACATAGAACCCTCCGGACAATGGCGGCTGTCGGTCGTCAGTCCGTTACATTCCGTAAAGCGGTTATATAGTTCCTCTATTTCCATATTCTTATTGCTCTGCGAAGCGTTTTGCCTGCTCTTCAATCAGTGCGGCATCGTCAAAATAGTTGATTTTCATGGCACGGCGTACCTCGTCCATGGTCTGGGCAGCAGCCTCACGGGCAACCTCACAACCCTTCTTCAACATGTCATATACAGCCGGAATGTCTTTTTCAAATTCCTTGCGGCGCGCACGGATGGGTTCCAGTTCTTCCTGCATCACGGCAGCGAGGAACTTCTTCACCTTCATGTCGCCCAATCCGCCACGAGTATAATGAGCTTTCAGCTCGTCCAAGTTGGCATATTCCGGCAAATAACGGCCGAAATGTTCCGGACGGCAGAAGGCATCCAAATACGTGAATACGCAGTTGCCTTCCAATTTACCCGGATCGCTCACCTTGATGTGAGTCGGGTCGGTGTACATGCTCTTTACTTTCTTCTCCACTTCGTCTGCAGCATCCGACAAGTAAATGCAGTTGCCCAACGACTTGCTCATCTTGGCCTTACCGTCTGTTCCCGGCAAACGCAGACAAGCAGCATTGTCCGGAAGAAGGATTTCCGGTTCCACCAGTGTTTCCCCATAAATATGGTTAAAACGGCGTACAATCTCACGCGTCTGTTCAATCATCGGTTCCTGGTCCTCTCCCACCGGTACGGTAGTCGCCTTGAAGGCTGTGATATCGGCAGCCTGACTGATAGGATAAGTAAAGAAGCCCACCGGAATACTGGTTTCAAAGTTACGCATCTGGATTTCGGTCTTCACCGTCGGGTTACGCTGCAAACGGGAAACGGTAACCAAGTCCATGTAATAGAAACTCAATTCACACAGTTCCGGAATCTGCGACTGGATAAAAATGGTAGACTTTTCCGGGTCAAGTCCCACAGACAAATAGTCCAATGCCACTTCAATCACGTTCTGACGCACCTTTTCCGGATTGTCAATGTTATCAGTCAACGCCTGTCCGTCGGCCTCGAACACAAAGATTTTGTCGTAAAGTCCTGAATTCTGCAACTCCACACGTCGGCGCAACGAACCCACGTAGTGGCCGATATGTAATTTACCGGTAGGGCGGTCACCGGTCAAAATAATCTTTTCCTTTTTCATACTACAAGCTATTGTTTCTACTTTCTAAATTGCAGCAAAGATATATAAATCCTTTGTTTTCTTCAAAATAAATCGTTTCTTTGCAAGTAGTCCAAAACGACAAAAACAGCCGCCGGACGCAAACAACCTTTGAGAAAAACACCAATTTATCTATAACCATGAAGAAAGAATTGAAAAAAGTCCTGGTTCTCGGATCAGGCGCACTGAAAATCGGACAAGCCGGAGAGTTCGACTATTCAGGTTCGCAAGCCTTGAAAGCATTGCGCGAAGAAGGTATCCGCTCCGTCCTCATCAATCCCAATATTGCTACCATACAGACCTCGGAAGGTATTGCCGACCAAGTCTACTTCCTGCCTGTCACTCCGTATTTCGTGACCGAAATCATCAAAAAGGAACGTCCGGACGGTATTCTGCTGGCTTTCGGCGGACAGACAGCCCTGAACTGCGGTACGGAACTTTATCAAACAGGCGTGCTGAAAGAATATGGCGTGGAAGTGCTGGGCACCTCAGTGGATGCCATTATGTACACGGAAGACCGCGACCTGTTTGTCAAGAAGCTCAACGAAGTCCCCCTCAAGACTCCCGTCAGCCGGGCAGTGGAAAACATGCGGGATGCACTCGAAGCCGCACGCACCATCGGCTATCCGGTCATGATCCGTTCGGCTTATGCACTGGGAGGTCTGGGAAGCGGCATCTGCCCCGATGAGGAAAAATTCATCGAACTGGCTGAAAGTGCCTTCACCTTCTCTCCGCAGATTCTGGTGGAAGAATCCCTGAAAGGCTGGAAAGAAATCGAGTTTGAGGTCATCCGCGATGCCAACGACCATTGCTTTACCGTGGCCAGCATGGAAAACTTCGACCCGCTGGGCATCCATACCGGAGAATCCATCGTGGTGGCGCCTACCTGCTCACTGACCGAAGAACAGGTAACCATGCTGCAAGATTTGTCGAAGCAATGTATCCGCCATCTGAACATTGTGGGAGAATGTAACATCCAGTATGCGTTCCACGCCGAAACCAACGACTACCGTATCATTGAGGTTAATGCCCGCCTGAGCCGTTCATCGGCACTGGCTTCCAAGGCCACCGGTTATCCACTGGCTTTCGTGGCCGCCAAGATTGCGCTGGGCTATACATTGGATGAAATCGGTGAGATGGGCACCCCGAACTCAGCCTATGTAGCTCCGCAACTGGATTACCTGATTTGCAAGATTCCGCGCTGGGACCTCAACAAGTTTGCCGGCGTATCCCACCGCATCGGCTCCAGCATGAAGTCGGTGGGCGAAATCATGTCCATCGGACGGACATTTGAAGAGATTATCCAGAAAGGCCTGCGTATGATTGGTCAGGGCATGCACGGCTTTGTGGGCAATGACCATACCCGCTTCACGAACCTGGACGACGAACTGTCCAACCCGACCGACCTGCGTATCTTCGCCATCGCACAGGCCCTGGAAGAGGGATATTCCATCGAGCGCATCTACGAACTGACCAAGATTGACCCGTGGTTCATCGGCAAACTGAAAAACATTGTCGACTACAAACATAAGCTGTCCGAATATAACTCACTCGAAGAACTTCCGGCCGACGTGCTCCATCAGGCCAAGTTGATGGGCTTCTCCGATTTCCAGATTGCCCGCTTCGTACTGAAACCCACGCAGGGAAACATGGAGAAAGAGAATCTGCAAGTACGTGCCTACCGCAAGAAGTTGGGTATCCTGCCGGCAGTGAAACGCATCAACACGGTAGCCTCCGAACATCCGGAACTGACCAACTACCTGTATATGACGTATGCCGTGGAAGGTTACGATGTCAATTATTATAAGAACGAGAAATCAGTCATTGTCCTCGGTTCGGGTGCCTACCGCATCGGTTCGTCCGTGGAATTCGACTGGTGCTCGGTGAATGCCATCCAGACCGCCCGCAAGCTGGGATACAAATCCATCATGATCAACTACAATCCGGAAACGGTGTCTACCGACTACGACATGTGCGACCGTCTGTATTTCGATGAACTTTCCTTCGAACGGGTACTTGATGTCATCGACCTGGAACAGCCGCGCGGTGTCATTGTCTCCGTAGGCGGACAGATTCCGAACAACCTGGCCATGAAACTGTATCGCCAGTCGGTACCGGTACTCGGTACCTCTCCGATTTCCATCGACCGGGCGGAAAACCGCAACAAGTTCTCGGCTATGCTCGACCAGCTGGGCATCGACCAACCGGCCTGGCAGGAACTGACCAGCCTGGACGACGTGAAAGAGTTCGTGAAGAAAGTGGGCTATCCGGTATTGGTTCGGCCGTCGTACGTGCTCTCCGGAGCGGCCATGAATGTATGTTATGACCAGGAGGAACTGGAACGCTTCCTGCAAATGGCCAGCGAGGTGTCCAAGGAATATCCGGTGGTCGTATCGCAGTTCATGCAGGAAACCAAGGAAATCGAATTCGATGCCGTGGCACAGAACGGAGAAATTGTGGAATACGCCATTTCAGAACACATCGAATATGCGGGAGTCCATTCAGGTGACGCAACCCTGGTATTCCCCGCACAGCATATTTATTTTGCGACAGCCCGACAGATTAAGAAAATCAGCCGCAAGATTGCCAAGGAACTCAACATTTCGGGTCCGTTCAACATCCAGTACCTGGCCAAGAACAACGACGTGAAAGTGATTGAATGTAACCTGCGTGCTTCCCGCAGCTTCCCGTTCGTATCGAAGGTGTTGAAACGCAACTTCATCGAAACGGCCACCCGCATCATGCTCGATGCCCCGTATGTGCGCCCCGACAAACTGGCGTTCGACATCGACTGGATTGGGGTCAAGGCCTCCCAGTTCTCGTTCGCCCGTCTGCAGAATGCCGACCCGGTACTGGGTGTCGACATGTCGTCTACGGGAGAAGTAGGCTGTCTGGGTGATGACTTTGACGAAGCCTTACTGAACGCCCTGATTGCCACGGGCTACAAGATTCCGAAGAAATCGGTGTTGTTCTCGTCCGGCGCTACCAAATCGAAAGTAGACCTGCTGGATGCCAGCCACATGCTGCATCAGAAAGGATACGACATCTATGCCACGGCCGGCACGGCTGCCTTCCTGAACTCCCACGGCATTCCGACCACACCGGTGTTCTGGCCCGATGAGCGCCCGCATGCTGAAAACAACGTGATGAAGATGATTGCGGAACACAAATTCGAACTGATTGTGAACATCCCGAAGAACCATACCAAGCGGGAGCTTACCAACGGATACCGTATCCGCCGCGGGGCCATCGACCACAATATTCCGCTGATTACCAACGCCCGTCTGGCCAAGGCATTCATCGAGGCTTTCTGCCATCTGAAACAGGAAGATATCCAGATAAAGAGCTGGCAGGAATACAAATGAAAAGTGTAGACTTTCGACGTCTTTTGAAGATTTTCTGAAGACTTTTGAGGACTCAAAAAAAACGTAAGTGCGTTCGAATGAAAACGCACTTACGCTTGAAACAAAACGCTTCGACGTTTTAGATAAAACGCCTTTACGTTTCAGGTAAAACGTACTTACGTTTTCCTCCAAACGCAAAGGCGTTTTTTCAATGCTTTTTTTCACTTATTTCAGGGCCGACTCAATGGCTTTCATCAGTTCCTCAAATTCAGCTTTCGTATAGCCGACGGAAGCCCGAATCAGCTTGCCGTCCTTTCCGAACAGATAGGCACGGGGAATACTTTGGTCGGCAAACAGGGAGAACACTTCCCGCTTCGGGTCCGGATAGAGCGGAAAGGTAAACTTTTTCCGTTCGTTGTATTTCTTCAACTCGGCATCGGTATGTTCCCGCCCGATGACCAGCAACTTGAAATCCTTGCAATCCTTATATTTCGGCCACAAGTTTTTCTGCACTTCCGCCAGTTCCAGCTGGCAAGGGCCGCACCACGTGGCAAACAGGCTCACCAGTACCACCTTGCCTTTCAAGTCGGCCGGGGTCACTTTCCCATACACTTCCGAACTGAGGGTGATGGCTGGCATCGCATCCCCCACTTTGATTTTTTCTTTTCCCGCATCCTGTGCAGAGGCTGCCAGTACCCCCATCCAAATCAGGCACAGAAGACTCCAGATTCGTACGCTTTTCATTGTCTTTTTCCTTTCTGTAAATGTTAAATCCTGACAAAGATACCGTAAACCGATGGAAAATCCGCCGGGGAACCTATCTTTGTAAAGAGTTTTAACGAAAAAACAAGCCCGCAATATGATGACCTTCATTTCGTGTGCCAAAACCATGACGGCACGCACCAAGATAAAGTTCCCCGAAACTACTGTGCCTCCTTTTCAGAAGGAAGCCAGGGAAAATGCCCTGTACATGAACCAGTTCACCGCCGAGGAACTGGGCCGGATGCTGAAAGTAAATGCCAAACTGGCGGCAGAGAACCGCTTGCGTTATCAGGATTTTCTTTCACCGGATACTCCGTCTCTTCCGGCACTGCTGGCCTACACGGGCATGGTGTTCAAACGCATCCATCCGGCCGACTTTACCCCGGAAGATTTTCAGTTTGCTCAGCAGCACCTGCTCATTACCTCTTTCTTATATGGTCTGCTGCGCCCGCTGGATGCCATCAAGAACTACCGGATGGAGGGGAATGTCCGCCTGCCGGAACACCAGCACCAGACGCAGTTCGACTATTGGAAACCGATTCTGACCGACTACTTCATCGAAGCCGTCCGTCGGCAAGGAGGTATTCTGGTCAATCTGGCCAGTGGCGAGATGAAAGACTTGTTCCATTGGGACAAGGTATGCCGGGAAGTTCTGGTCATTACTCCCGAATTTTATACCCTGAAGAACGGGAAACCCACCACCGTGGTGGTCTATGCCAAGATGTGCCGCGGCGAAATGACCCGCTTCATCCTGAAAAACCGGATAGAACAGCCGGAACAGCTGAAAGCCTTTGAATGGGAAGGCTTTTCCTACGATGCGGCCTCCAGCGACGCACAGACACTCCGCTTCCTGCTGAAATAGGAATGAAAAGCGGGAAACGCTGACGACACATCTTCGTAAATGTAACTTCATCGGATTGCTCTCACCCTGTAACGGGAAGTCTGCAACTTTGCAGCAGAAAAAAGCAAACGATACATGAACAAAACATTGCCCTCGACTTTTTCTCCACCGACGTCATCCAGTCGGTGGAAGTAAACAAGGCTTTTTATGGCAACACCCCTGCCGATGCATCGGGAGCCAACATCAACATCACGTCGAAGGAACTGACGGGAGACGCCACACTGGACTTCAGCCTGTCGGGAGGCGTCAATACCCAAGCGCTGTCGGGCGACCTACGCCACCGGGCAGGTAATGGACGATGCCATCAAGGTGCGCAGAGGAGCTACCGCACACATTGAAAACGCCCTGGTGATTGGAAACGGACAGATGAAAGACTTCATCGATGTGACCGACTCCAAAGGAATTTGCTTTTCTTCTCCGGTTTTCATGCAAAGTATCCACCGCGCATGGAAACCGGATATTCTTTTTCTTCCGATTTCCTTATTTTATGAAGGGTTTTTCCTACTTTTGTACAGACCTAAATAATAAGTATATGATGTATCCTTTAAAATTCAAACCGATTTTGAAATCCACCCTTTGGGGAGGAGAGCGTATCATTCCTTTCAAACAGCTTGACTGCCAACAGGAACAGGTGGGAGAAAGCTGGGAAATATCCGACGTGCCGGGTGATGAATCCGTAGTGGCCGACGGGGCAGATGCCGGCAAGAACCTTACCCAACTGATGCAAGAATATAAGGAGAAACTGGTAGGAAAAGAAAATTATCAGCGTTTCCAGGGCAAATTCCCTTTGCTGATTAAATTTATCGATGCCAAACAAGATTTATCCATCCAGGTACACCCCAACGATGAACTGGCCATGAAGCGCCACCAGTCCATGGGAAAGACAGAGATGTGGTACATCATCGACAATACGGGCGGAAAAGCACATCTTTATTCCGGACTGAAGAAAAAAATCACTCCGGAAGAATATGCCCGGATGATTGAAGACAATACCATCTGCGACGCACTCGATAAATACGACGTACAGCCGGGCGACGTGTTCTTCCTGCCGGCAGGACGTATCCACAGCATCGGAGCAGGCTGTTTCCTGGCCGAAATCCAGCAGACTTCCAACATCACTTACCGTATCTACGACTTCAACCGCAGAGACAAGAACGGCAACCTTCGCGAACTGCACACCGAACTGTCGAAAGATGCTATCGACTATACGGTGGAAAACGATTATCGCACCCACTACACTCCGCGCAAGGACGAACCGGTGGAACTGGTCAGCTGTCCGTATTTTACCACTTCTGTCTACAACCTGACAGAATCCATGACGATGGACTACAGTGAACTGGATTCTTTTGTCATCTACATCTGCATGAAAGGAAGCTGCACCGTGACCGACAATGAAGGTAACAGCATTTCCCTGAAAGCCGGTGAGTCTGTCTTGTTCCCTGCCACGACCCAGAACTTGGAAGTCGTGCCAGACGGTGAAGTGTCCTTCCTGGAAACTTACGTATAAATTACCTGTATTTCTCATTCTAGCTGAGTCCTTTTCTTCCCCTGCCCGCGCACGGAAGAAAGGGACTCAGTCGTTTTTCATAAACGCATTGGGCGACATGCCCGTAATCTGACGGAACACCCGGTTGAAATTGTTCGGGGTGGTAAATCCCACTTCGTAGGCAATCTGCTGCATGGTCTTGCCTCCGTCGGCAAACAGTTCGATGGCCCGCATAATCCGGAGGTTGTTCACATAATAGCTGAAGCGTATGCCCGATTCATTGAACAAACGGCTCAGGTTGCGCACCGAAAAACCGAAATGTTCAGCCAGCTGCGGCATCTTCAGGTTTTCTTGCAGATGTTCCTGCAAGTATGCCAATATGGGATGCAAACGGGCATCGTTGGGAATGGTCAGAGTTTTCAACAGGAAGCCCATGTTCTGGCTGATGGAAGGAAGCAAGCGGAAGAAGCCCAGGGCAAAAGCATACAAGTCGGGGGTATCCGCCCGGTTTATCTCCGTCCCTTTCGAAGCGATAAACTTCAGGTTTTCCGCCACAAACGAGTCGGTGTGGTAAATGGAAAAGTCCTTTAACGCCTCATCGCCTCCATGGCTGTCGAGCGACAAATAAAAAATTACCAGCGAAGTCTGCCGGTTGTTACTGCACAGTTTGTGTTCCGTGCAACCGGGAATCCAGGCTATGTGCTTCTCCGGCACAAAATAGTTGGTCGAACCAATCTGCACATGCAATGTGCCCGAAAGGGTATATACAATCTGGCACTGGTCGTGCGTATGCCCCGGCAGATTAACCTCTTCCCAACCCGTCTTCTTGATTCGGATGGTCTCCCTGCTGGTACGGTTTATCAACGAAATATAACTCTCCTGTTCCTGATTCATCGCTAGTTCTATGGCCTAAAATGATAATCTTTTTGCATAAACTGCAAGTTCCGCATAAAAATAAAGGTTTAATTTTGCACCAGCAATAGAAGAGACTATAAATTAGCGATGAAATTATGATGAAATGTATTTTGGCAATTGCAGTTTTGCTTGCAGGAACCACCTTCCGCGCACCGGCCATGCCCGAAAAAGCTTCCGAGAACAAACAGGAAAGCATCAAAGTGGAAATTACGGAGGGGCAGATAGATGTAATCAGTGGTATTATCTATTCACAGGTCATTTCCACTCGCAGCAACCGTGCGTTGCGAATGACCGTGCTGGTTCCACGGACCCGTACCCCCAAACCTGCAATTGTATATTTCCCCGGAGGAGGATTCACATCTGCAGATTATGAGAAGTTCATCGAAATGCGTATGGCACTGGCCAAAGCCGGATTCGTGGTGGCCGCTGCAGAGTACCGCACGGTTCCCGACAAATTTCCAGCACTGGTTATCGATGGAAAAGCGGCCGTACGTTTCCTGAGAGCACATGCCGCACAGTTTGGCATCGACCCCACCCGCATCGGAGTCATCGGAGATTCTGCCGGCGGTTATCTGTCACAAATGGTGGGAACTACCAACGGGGAAAAGGAATTCGACCAAGGAGACTACCTGGACCAGTCGTCCGATGTACAGGCAGCCGTTACCATTTACGGCATCAGCAACTTGCTGAACATTGGCGAAGGATATTCAGCACACGTACAACAAGTGCATGCTTCACCGGCTGTGACAGAGGCTTTGCTCGTACATGGTACAGCCTTTGCAGACTTTGCAGGGGCCAGCATCCTTTCCGACCCGGACAAGGCCATGAAAGCCAGTCCGCTGGGACACGTAAAGGAGCACATGCCTCCCTTCCTGATTATGCATGGAAATAACGACAAGCTGGTATCGCCCGTGCAAAGCGAACAGCTGTTCAAAGCCCTGACCGAGAAAGGCAACCAAGCCACTTACGTCACGGTAGAAGGTGCCGGACACGGTGATCTGTACTGGTTCCAGCAACCGGTTATCGAGAGAGTGGTCAGCTGGTTTCAAACTGTTTTTCAATATCACACAGACAAATGAATAAAAGACTAATTGCAAGTATCGGAGTTCTTTCTTTTTTTATGTACATCGCGGCCCAAGAGCGGGTGCTTTCCATTGACGAACTGTTTCAGCTGGCAGACCAGAACAGCAAAAGTATCCAGCTGCATGCACTGGCTATCGACGAGAGTGCACAGGCTGTCAAAGTGGCCAAAGATGCCAAGCTGCCGTCTATCAATGCCCAACTGGAACTCAATTACATTGGAGATGGTTGCATGACCGACCGAAATTTCAGTAACGGAGTACATGCCGACATGCCACACTTCGGGAATACCTTTGTGCTCAAGGCCTCACAGGTCATCTATGCAGGGGGAGGCATCAACGCCAACATCCAGAAAGCGAAACTGCAGCACCAACTCTCCCAACAGACTTACGACAACAATCAGCAGGATTTACGATTCATGCTGCTGGGTTACTACCTGGACTTGTTCCAGCTGCGGAACCAACAGACCGTATATGAAAAGAACATCGAGCAGACCCGTCTGCTGGTAAAGGATATGCGGGCTGCCTACCAGCAAGGAACGGCGCTGAAAAGTGACATCACCCGTTACGAGCTGCAGCTTCAGAATCTCCAACTGGGACTGACTTCTACTGTAAACAGGCTCAACGTGCTGAACCACAAACTGACGACGACCATCGGACTGGACCCTTCAGTACACATCGTCCCGGACTCCACAGCTTTGTTCCAGATTAACGTGGACAAACGGCAGGAAATTTCCTGGATGGAAGACTCGCAGGAATCGCCTACCCTTCAGCAGGGACAAACCGCCATCAAGCTGAGCCACAACCAGCAGAACCTGATTCGTTCGGAACGCCGACCACACATCAGCCTGACAGCCACGAACGACTTCACCGGCCCCATCCTGGTAGAGGTACCGCCCTTGAACAACAATTTCACCTACTGGTTTGCCGGCGTAGGAATCTCCTACAATCTGGATGCCCTCTTCAAAACCAAAAAGAAATTGCGGCAGGCACGGATTGCCACTTCGAAAGCGGAAAAGAACTACGAGCTGGCCAAGGAAGAAATCGAGAACAGCGTGCATGAAGCCTACGTGAACCTGAACGAAGCCTACGTGCGGCTCCAGACCCAACAGAAGAGCGTGCAGCTGGCCCACGAGAACTTCCGGATTGTCCGCCAACGTTACCTGAACGGGCTGTCACTGATTACCGACATGCTGGATGCCAGCAACATGCAGCTGGACATGGAACTCCAGCTGGCCAACTATCAGATTGGCATATTGTATCAGTACTACCTGTTGAAAAAGATTACAGGAACCCTTTAACTTCATTTATATTCACACAAAAAAGAATCAAGACATGATACGAAACAAAAAAAGAGCCATCTCTAATTTCTTTATACTTCTGGTCCTCGCAGCCGGCATTAGCTGGGTATGCGGCAAGTTCATCCATCTGGGCAACGTGGAATACACCGACAATGCACAAGTGAAACAGCACCTCACCCCCGTCAGCACACGGGTACAGGGATTCATCAAGAAAATCTGTTTTGAGGAATACCAGACCGTGAAGAAAGGAGACACGCTGGCCATCATCGAAGACACGGAATACCGGTTGAAAGTGGCCCAAGCCGAGGCCGACTACCGGAATGCCCTGGCCGGAAAGAGTGCCATGTACACCACCATCAACACCACGCAGAACAACATCCTTGTGACGGATGCGGCCATTGACGAACAGCGGGTCCGCCTGAAAAACGCAGAGACCGATTACAAACGTTATCAGGAATTGCTGAAAGAAGAGGCAGTTACTCCCCAACAGTTCGACCGGGTAAAGACGGATTACGAAGCCACTCAGGCCCGTTACGAACAGCTGATGCGACAGAAGCAGTCTACCTTGCTCCAGAAACAGGAACAGACCCAGCGACTGGAACAGAATGAATCGGCCATCAAACTGGCGGAAGCGGCTCTCAATCTGGCCAAGCTGAACCTTTCTTATACCGTCATTCTGGCTACGACCGACGGAGTGACCGGACGAAAGGATATCCACGAAGGGGAACTGGTGCAGCCGGGACAGGCCTTGGTGACACTGGTAGACGGTACGGAAAAATGGGTCATCGCCAACTACAAGGAAACCCAAACGACCGACATGCGGAGAAACCAGCTGGTAGAAGTGAAAGTGGATGCCATTCCGGGGGTGAAATTTGAAGGACGCATCGCTTCCATCTCGGATGCCACCGGAGCCTCTTATTCGCTCATTCCGCAAAACAACTCGGCCGGCAACTTCGTGAAGGTAGAACAACGTATCCCGGTCCGCATCGAATTTACCAAGAACAACCGTCCGGAAGACTTGCAGCGTCTGAGAGCCGGAATGAATGTAGAATGTTACGTAAAACAATAAGTTGAGAAATGGCTGAACAACGTCCCCGTATCCTCTATTTTAAAGATTTTCTGCCCACCTCCGTCTGCATCGGCTTGTCCATGTTTTTCGCCATGGTATTCCAGTTCAACGGAGGAGTATTCCTGCCGGCAGCCACCCAGATGTCGAGTGCCTTGGGTTGTATTCAGGAAGATGTCACCATGGCCGGATATGCCTCTTTCATCGGCATGACCATCATCTTTCCGATTCTGTTCCGTCTGAAGGCACGGTTTACCACCCGCTCCATCTTCATGACGGTCTGTCCGGTACTGATTGCCTGCAACCTGATTACCATGCACACGGAAAACATCTTCCTGATGATTTGCGTATGCTTTGTGTCGGGATTCTTCCGCATGTGGGGTACGTTTGAATGTTTCTCCAACATTCGTCTGAGCATCACGCCTTCGGGCAACTTCTCCGTGTTCTATCCTGTGATTTACATCATTGTGCTCGAAAGTATCCAGCTTTCCGGACTGGTCACAATGCACATCAACGACTGGGCCAACTGGCAATACATGCACTGGTTCGTCATCGGTATGCTGATGATTGTATGGGTCTGCGTCATGTGTCTTACCCGCCCTGTCCGCCTGATGAAGAAAATGCCGCTGTACGGCATCGACTGGATAGGGCTTTCCCTATGGACCACCATGCTGTTTGCCATTGTTTTCATCTGCATTTACGGAGACTATTATGACTGGCTGGACAGCGCACAGATACGTGCCTGCATCGTGATTGCCGTGGTGACCCTGCTGGTCAACATCAACCGGATGACTTCCATCCGCCATCCATACATCGACCCGCAAGTATTCAAGTACAAGAAGTTCCCCGTCATCCTGTTCTTGTTCCTGATGCTCTGCCTGTTCCTGGCCACTTCTTCCGTGCTTCAGAATGCCTTTATGATGTCCATTCTGCGGTACGATACCCTCAACGCCATTTCCTTGAACTGGTGTGTCTTTGTAGGTATTCTGGCGGGAGCCGGAATTGTCTTTCTCCGGCAGGCAGTCTGGAAAAAAGGATATAAATTACTGATTTTAGTAGGATTCGCGCTGATTGTCGTGTACCAGTATTACATGTATTTCCTGATTTATCCTGACCTAAATATTGAAAGCCTGTATTTGCCGAACTTCCTGAAAGGAATCGGACACGGGATTCTTTACATCGCACTGACCATCTACGTGGCCAAACACATCCCGTTCAAGCACTTCTTCCAGTCATTGTGCGTGCTCAGCTTCATCCGTACCAGCATTGCCACCCCGCTGGGCAGCGCCATACTGAACCGCTGGATGAAACACCTCCAACTGGACAACTGGGCATTGCTGAGCCGTGATTTGGACGACCTCACAGAGTCGATTCCCAATTCTTCCCTCATGCAACTCTACAACGAGGTCAATACCCAGACCATGCTGACCAGCCTGAAAGAACTGTTTGGCTGGGTCTGCATCATTGGAACAGTTTTTCTGGTGATTGTTGTCAGCTACCGGATATGGCGCGACCGTCATCTGGCCGCCCTGAAAATGCTGCACAGCCTGCCCACCAAGAAAAGGTACAGACTGTCCAGCATTCATCGTCCCTCTAAGCATTAAAACTTATAGGCAGCAGTAAAGAAGAAAGCAAGGTTACGTGTCTTTGAATAGCTGGCCAGCTTACAAAGACCGAATTCTCCGTCAAGCCCTACCGTCCAGCGCGGGAAATCCAGTGCGACGCCTCCAAGCAATCCGGCATCGAAACGGCGCAAACCCGGGAGAACCACGTTTCCTATCTCTGAATCCCCAAAGGTATTGTACGACAAAGTCAAGTCATCGACTTCAATATCCCGCTTACCTTTCACCCCATAAGCCAAATAAGGTCCTGCGGTGAATACCATATCGAAGTTCGAAGCTGTACCGACATGGAAAGCAGCCAGCAAAGGCATTTCAAAATAGTTCTGATTTACATGTACATTCACAATTCCCAGATTGTCCACTCCGGATAAGTCCGCATCCATACCGGCTCCTTTGGATACCCAGTTCAATCCGGTCTGGAAAGACACCAGTCCGCTCAGAGGCACATCAATGCCCACTCCTACCTTTTGATTAAACAGAGGAGATGAATCTCCTGCATCTTTCCCCATCCAGGTGCTCATACCCAGTCCTAATTTCATACTCCAGGTTACCTTCGTCTGTGCGGCCATTGTCAACACGGTGAACAAACAAGCCACTATACATGCAATTCGTTTCATAGGCTTATTAACATATATGAATTACACAAATTTAAGAAGATAAAGCGGAGATACAAATAAAAAGGGAGCAAAAAAGAGATTTCCACCTCTTTTTGCTCCCTTCTCACAAGGTTTTAAATGTTATCTCTTAGAATTCGTAATCGATACCAATGGAAATGTTTTCCATATCCAGACCGACACCAAATCCATTGCCTTCCATATCACGATAGTAATCGTCGCGATAACCGGCAAAGCCGACCTTCGTAATAAAGCTGAAGTGATCGTTCAATTTCAAGGCCAGACCCGGTTTTACGCCAATTTCAAAACCGTTGACAGAATCCGCATGTTTCGCTTTGTAGGTAGAGAAACCGAATCCCATATCCAGGAACAGACGCACAATCTTGTTTTCATAGAATGAATAACGTGCATACGGAGCCAACGCAAACGCATTGGAACTAATTCCATGTTCTCCGTCATACCCTTTATGCGCATAGGCCAGTTCCACGCCCACAGCCCATTGCTTGCTCAGGTTATAACCTACATCCGGTGTAATGGAGAATGAAGTTTTATCCACATCATTGTTTCTCCACAAGCTGATACCACCTCCCAAATACACACCTTCCTGTGCACTGGCCGAAATGGCAGCCATGACAATCACTACGAGCAAAAATAACTTTCTCATGATCTTCTTTTTTTAATTCTACAATTTATTTTGATACACTCATCTCTCTTTCTATCCAAAATCCAGCTTCCTCAACCCTGTTTGTGACGGTTGGCTCTCCGGCGACGATATTCTGCCTTCATTTTGGCTGAACCCGAGCCATGAAGTCCCGTAATATACGTTTTCTTCTTGGCCTTCGTCTTTACCTTCTCTTCCTTTTTCTTTCCGTCCGAAGATTTTCCTCCTTTAAAGACAATCCCTTCGGTCAATATCTTTTCAATATCCATAATCTGCTTATTTTTTAGGTTGTAATTTTACATGCTTGCCCGACCTTGTACAAATCAAGGTACGTTTCAAAGGCTGGCGCGTCTGCATATTGAACAAGAGTCCGGGACTGAAATGCTGTCCGTTCACCCGCAGTTCAAAATGCAGATGTTCGGTAGTGGCACGCCCCGACCTGCCGGTCAATGCTATGACCTGTCCTGCCTTTACGGTATCTCCCGATGCTACCAGATTCTTGGAATTATGACTGTATAAAGTCTCCAGCCCGTTGGCATGACGCACCACAATGACTTTTCCATATCCGCCGTAATGCTTCGCCATCCGTACCACCCCATCGAATACGCACACGATGGAATCATTGGCTTTCGTCTTGATGTCTGCTCCCGAATGTCCACCCCGGCTACCATAGCCCGAAATCACTTTCCCGTTACGGAGCGGAAAGCAGAACTGCGAATCGGCCAGACATTCCAGATGAATTTCAAAACGGTTTCCTTTGGCAAACAGTCCCGGAGTCTGTACCCTGACATGATTGCGCTCCATGTGTGTGAATCCAGTGGATACCGGCACACCGGCCCGAATACTTCCAGCCCAGAAGCACCAGGCAACAATCAACCATACCAACCGCTTCATCTCACTTGAAATAACAAAGTTCCACATCCTGCGCCTCCGCAAATTCTTTCAGCAGGTTCACCATGTAGTTCACTGCTTCCTCCAGTCCCTCACTGCCACTGTACGCATTCATTATTGCCAACAGATGCGTGGTGTGCTCCGAAATCTTCGTCCGTTCATTGTCGCTGGTCGGCGTACCTACACCTCCCACGGCATCCCGATATACCGGCATGCCTTCAATGTTCAGTTCCCCACGTCCGATGCCCTCGTAAGGCTCACCCGCCTTACCGATGCCCAGCACCAGTTTGTCGCCCTGAATCTTGTCACGGTCGAAACCACCGATGGAGTGTCCGCTGTAAATGGAAGCCAAGTTAATCAAATCCACCAGCGTATCAATCTGATACAGCGAAAGGCCTCTCAGCAATCTGCGGCACAAGGCTTCCGAAGAAGGACGGTAGCGGCTGGGGTCCTTGCCACATTTCTTGTATGCCTGACGAGTAGCCTGAATGGCCGGCATCTCTTTGATGGAATCAATGGTATATTTCTGACGATAGAGTTCGGTAAACTCCCCGATTCTTTTCCATAACGCTTCACTGTAAGGTGAATTCTTCACGGTAGCAAACACGGCAGCCCCGCGAAACTGCGGCCAAGCCTGCCGTAATTCTTCTGATACTTCAATTTTCAAATCCATTCTGCAAACTCTCCTTTCTATTTTTCCATTCGCATAATTCCCGACAAAATACGTCCGGAATGAATACCCAGACGACGTGCCGAAAAGAAATCCGTATAATGCTGATAGGTACAAATGCCAGCCACTTCAATATGAGAGGCTTTTACACCTTTCGACAATAATTGCAGGCGATTGGCTTCCCAAAGGTCGATGTGCCACTTTGCATACCGTCGGGCTATCCTCGCCATATCAAATCCGGCAGTTTCAAAAGCTTCGTACACCTCCTCGCCCACTTCGAATGACTCAAGGGAAATTCCCGGTCCGATGCAGGCCCGCACATCTTCTCCTTCCGTACCGTAAAGCGCATGCATCCGGTCGAGGGTCTTTTCCACAATCCGGGCCACCGTACCGCGCCATCCGGCATGGATGGCCGCCATCACCTTGTGCTTTGTATCATAGCAAAGCACCGGAATACAGTCGGCCGTAGAAATGCAAAGACACACTCCCGTCTTGTCACTGACCAAGGCATCCACACCCTCCAGCAATTCCCTTCTTTTCTCCGGAAGAGATTCGATAAACTCATCATCAATCACCCTTACCGTCGTACCGTGCGTCTGATGAGGTACCACCAACATCTCCGGGCAGACAGGCATCAGTGAGCACAATAACTCCCGGTTCTGTTCCACCTTTTCGGGATTATCCCCACAATAATGGTTACAGTTGAACGAGGCATAGTTTCCTTCGCTATGGCCTCCATGACGAGTAGTAGAAAAACAAAAGATGTCGGTGCGCGAACTCATCCGGTCGTACACCCACATCCTCTTATCCTTAGTCAGATGATTCATTACTTCTGTGTTTCGTCCTCCCAGTCTTCCTCTTCGTACTCGTAGTCGAAGTCATCCTCGTCCGTATCCTCTTCATATTCATACTCAAAGTCCTCGTCCTCACCCATATCCTCCAGCTCTTTCTGGAGTTTCTTCAGGTCTTTCGGACGATGCACGATGGCTTCCCGACGTACAGTCTCCAACTGGTTGCTGTCTTTATTCAATTCCGTCCACAACAGGTCCTTCAGCTGCTGGATACCCATTCCGGACACCGAAGAAATAAAGACATGCGGTATATCTTCAGGCAATGTAGGCTCCAGCATCTGCATCAGTTCTTCGTCCAGCATGTCACATTTCGTGATGGCCAGCACCCGCTGCTTGTCCAGCATCTCCGGATTGAAGATAGCCAGCTCATGGAGCAAAATCTCATACTCCTTCCGGATGTCATCCGTATCGCCCGGCACCATAAACAACAGCAGGGAGTTACGCTCGATATGACGCAAGAAGCGCAATCCCAGCCCTTTACCTTCACTCGCACCTTCAATGATACCCGGAATATCCGCCATCACGAACGACTTTCCTTCGCGATAAGACACGATACCCAGATTCGGCTCCAGCGTGGTAAAAGGATAGTTGGCAATCTTCGGACGGGCTGCCGAAACAGCCGCCAGCAAAGTCGATTTTCCCGCATTCGGGAAACCTACCAGACCCACATCTGCCAATAATTTCAATTCCAAAATCACCGTCATCTCCTGCATGGGTTCCCCCGGTTGGGCAAAACGAGGTGCCTGACGGGTAGCTGTACGAAAATGCCAGTTTCCCAATCCGCCACGTCCGCCTTTCAGCAAGATGACTTCTTGTCCGTGCTCCGTTACGTCGCACACATATTCGCCGGTTTCGGCATTATATACTACGGTTCCGCATGGAACCTCGATGACCTTGTCTGCCCCGTCCTTTCCGAAACTCTTGTTCTTCGAACCGTTTCCGCCGTGTTCCGCAAACACATGACGGTCGTATTTCAGGTGCAGCAACGTCCAATAGTTGCGGTTTCCCCGCAAAATCACATGACCTCCTCTACCACCGTCGCCACCGTCTGGACCTCCGTTGGGCATATACTTCTCACGGCGCATGTGCACCGAACCGCGGCCTCCTTTCCCGGAGCGGCAATAGATTTTTACGTAATCAACAAAATTCGATTCAGCCATAATTTAAAGTTTAAGAACTGGCAGACTGTCCCCAGCCCGCCAGTTTTTCCATTATTTAAAGTTTATCGATAGCTGCGCAGATGTCAGCGAAGATGCCTTCCATGGTACCCAGACCCTGGATGTGGCAATATTTACCGTCGTTCTTGTACCAGTCAATCAACGGAGCTGTCTGAGAATGATATACCACCAGACGTTTCTTGATAGTTTCTTCGTTGTCGTCGGCACGGCCTGATTCCTGTCCACGTTTGATCAGACGAGTCATCAGTTCATCTTCCGGCACTTCCAGGTCGAGCATGATAGACACTTCCTGACCACGTTCCTGCAACATCTTCTTCAGGGCTTCTGCCTGAGCGATGGTACGAGGAAATCCGTCGAAGATTACGCCTTTGCTATCCTTGAAGCTGTCGAATACGCTAGCCAGGATGTCAATCATCAATGCATCAGGAATCAGCTGACCATTGTCGATATAACCTTTGGCTGTCTTACCCAGCTCTGTACCGTTCTTGATTTCTGCACGCAATACATCTCCCGTAGAAATATGGTTCAAACCATACTTTTCCACAATACGAGCACTCTGAGTTCCCTTACCTGAACCCGGAGCACCAAAAATTACAATATTCAACATGTTGTTTTAGATATGATTTATAAAAAATTATTCTATCACCGTATAAATGTCGCGGTAGTTCCGGCCCAACCCGTCATAATCCAGTCCGTATCCCACGATAAAGTCGTTCGGAATGTTCATGGCCACATAATGAATGTCCAGATCCACTTTCAGTTTGTCCGGTTTCACCAGCAGGGTAGCAATGCGGATTTCTTTCGGGTGGCGTGCTTTCAATGTTTCCAGCAGACGCTGCATGGTCAGCCCCGTATCCACGATATCTTCCACAATAACGACCGTACGTCCCGTAATGTCTTCGTTCAGTCCTACCAGTTCCTTCACCTTGCCTGTAGAAGCCGTTCCCTCGTATGAAGCCAGTTTCACAAACGAAATCTCACACGGAATCGTCAGATGCTTCATCAAATCGGCAGTGAACATGAACGAGCCATTCAACACACTCAGGAACAACGGATTTTCACCCTCCAAATCACGATTGATTTCATCGGCTACACGTGCCACTTCCTTCAATATTTCCGCCTCCGGGATAAACGTTTTGAAACGTTTGTCTTTTATCTGAATCGTCTCCATGTTATGATGTAGTTTTTAGAAATTGCGCAAATTTACGGATTTTCCCTAAAACCGCCACACATCCCCCTGAGTATTTAAAGATATTTTCAATAGAACCTATTCACCATTCGGGGCTTTTTTCGTACTTTTACCGACAAAATAGCTATTTTATATATACAATGAAAATTTTAAGTTGTACACAACAAAAAGAGGCCGATGCATATACCATCGCCCATGAATCTATATTGTCAATCAACCTCATGGAAAAGGCGGCCGGCCTGCTGGCACAAGCCATCAGCGACCGCTGGGACAAATCGCACCGCATCATCGTCTTTGCCGGTCCGGGCAACAACGGAGGCGATGCCTTGGCTGTGGCCCGCATCCTCTTCCTGAAACACTATCCGGTAGAAGTCTACCTGTTCAACGTGAAAGGTACCCTTTCCGAGGAATGTCTCACCAACGTGCAGCGCCTGAAAGAAAGCGGGTTTGCCAACTATACGGAAGTCAGCAGCCAGTTCGACCCTCCCCAGCTGGGCAGCCACGACGTCATCGTGGACGGACTGTTCGGTTCCGGCCTCAACAAGCCGCTGAGCGGAGGATTTGCGGCCGTCGTACAATACATCAATGCCTCCCCTTCCCAAGTGGTATCCATCGATATTCCTTCGGGACTGATGGGAGAAGACAATACCCACAACATCCGTCAGAACATCATCAAGGCCGACCTGACCCTGAGCATCCAGCTGCCGAAACTCTCTTTCCTCTTTGCAGAGAATGCCGACATAGTAGGCGAATGGCAACTGCTTGACATCGGTATCAGCCGGGAATTCATCGAAAAGGCCAAGACGCCTTACCAAATCACCGAAGCAAGCGAGATGCATGCGCTCATCAAGCCCCGGAAGAAATTTGCCCATAAAGGTTTGTTCGGCCACGGCCTGCTGATAGCCGGTTCCTACGGCATGGGAGGGGCTGCCCTGCTGGCCTCGCGGGCCTGTCTGCGCTCCGGCATCGGACTGCTCACCGTACATACCCCCGTCTGCAATCACCTCCTGCTCCAAAGCAACGTGCCCGAAGCCATGGTGCAGGACGACGTACACGACCGTTGCTTTGCCGAAGCGGCCGACCTCGACAACTTCCAGGCCGTAGCCATCGGTCCGGGACTGGGACAGGAAGAAGTGACCGTACAGGCACTCTTCGACCAAATCAGCAACTGCTACATTCCGCTGGTACTCGATGCCGACGCCTTGAATATCTTCAGCAACTATCGCAACTACCTGACCCGTATTCCCCGCCACAGCATCCTCACGCCGCATGTGAAAGAACTGGAGCGCATCATCGGCCGTTGCAGCAACAGTTTCGAACGGTTGTCCAAGGCCAAGGAACTGGCAGCCTACCTGCAATGCTACATCGTGCTGAAAGGTGCCTGGACAGCTGTCATCACTCCCGACGGAGATACGTATTTCAACCCGACTGGTAATCCGGGTATGGCCACTGCCGGCAGCGGTGACGTACTGACGGGCATCATCCTCTCTCTCCTTTCACAAGGATACACACAGGAAGAAGCCTGC
The DNA here is from genome assembly GCA_900551445.1 of uncultured Bacteroides sp. Lineage (GTDB taxonomy): Bacteria > Bacteroidota > Bacteroidia > Bacteroidales > Bacteroidaceae > Phocaeicola. Next base: position 69,396 of record URWA01000003.1, read on the forward strand.
CGTCTGGGAGTCTACGTACACGGGCTCGCCGGTGACATCGCCGGCCAGCACAAAGGAATGATCAGCATGACTTCCGGCGATATCATAGAAGCTCTGCCCGAAGCATGGAAACAATTAATGGAAATCAAATGACAACAATATGAAAAGAGGAATCATCGCATTGGGACTGCTGGCCTCTCTGAGCGCCTACTCTCAAGAAAGCTATGTGCCACAGGAAGGCGAAGGTATCGTCTACTTCCTGCCTAAAACTAAAGTAGCCATCGACATCATCGCTACCAAAGTAGACTACCAGCCGGGCGACTTCTGCCTCTATGCCAGCCGATACCTGCGGCTGAACAACATTGGGACAAAGCCTGAAACCCATTGGGAAATCAAGGACATACGTGTACGCCTGGCAGGAGTTCCCGATTCTACCAAGGCTTATATCATGAAGCTGAAAGACAAGAGTGTGGCTTCCAACATAGAACTGACGGACAACGGTATCGTGAAAGCCATCAACACGACCTCTACCGAAAAAGAGTCGCTTCCCGACTACAAGCTGGAAACGCCTCAACGGCATGAAGATGCCCGCAAATACATGACCGAAGACATTCTCATGGCAGGTTCCAGCTCCAAGATGGCCGAACTGACCGCCCGTGAAATCTACAATATCCGCGACAGCAAGAACCTCATCCTGCGCGGACAGGCTGACACGATGCCTAAAGACGGAGCTTCCCTGCAACTGGTCATCGACCAGCTCAACCAACAGGAGAAAGCCCTGACACAAGCTTTTACGGGAGTTACCGACCGCACGGATAAGGTATTTACCATTCTGGTGGAACCGGGTGAGGACGTACGGGACCAGATTGCCGCACGCTTCTCTACCCAGCTGGGAGTGCTCCCTGTCAGCAACCTTGCAGGAGATCCCGTGTATGTTTCTGTCCGCAACACCACACACATGCCTGTACCGGAAGACGGGAAAAAGAAGAAAAAAGACGGTATCATTTACAACGTACCGGGCAAAGGAAAAGTCACTGTGACCTACCAGGGCAAGAAACTCTTCGATGACGAAATGTCGTTTACTCAGTTCGGCTACACCGAAGTACTGGTAGACGGTCTGTTCGACAAGAAAGTCAATACCCGTGTCATTTTCAATCCTACCACCGGTGGAATCGTGAAGATTGACAAAGACTGATTTATATACTTACAAGCAAGCAAAAAGGCCATTTTTCGATGAGAAGAATGGCCTTTTTTGTATGCCTAAAATCCACTGGAGAAGATAGAATTCCGTCCAGTCGTTTTTTATGTTTCCCTATCAGGAAACGTATATTTCGCGGAGGAGAAACATACGGCTCCGCCAAGAGAAACCTACGTTTCTCAGTGCGAAAACATAAAAGAAGAAAAGACGTTTAATCAAAGATGCCGAAGGGATTTTATAACAAGGAAGGACATAAGGATTGAAAATAAAAAATCCTCCTACCTTTAGCTAGAAAAATCGAAGCTAAGGTAGGAGGACCTTTGTTATATTTCAAGAATTCAAGCTTATTCTGCGATATAAGGCTCTAATTTGACATCTGTGATTGAAAGATCTACTTGTTTAGGAGTCGCATCAGCTGTAGCCTGAGTACCTGTTGTAGAAATACGTATCTGGATATTCTGATAATCTCCTGCTCCAGTCGTTTCCCACTGCTTATTTCCCAATGATGTCGGACTTCCTGATAATTTCTTATCAAAATACACATAGAAAGCATAATCAGCCCACTCTCCAGTCAAATCTTTTGTTGAGTTTGTAGCTGTCGGATCTGAAGTGGCATTATTAATGATAGCAAAAGAAGCATCGTTTGCTGCATTTCTACATACCACATAAATTTTAGCTTTTTCTGTATCTGAAACTGTAAGTTCCTCACCTACCTTCACATCACCTTTTGCTCTGAAAGACAATTTATATTTAAAGGTATCTCCTGTATAAATGGCCCCCTTATAGAAATAACCTAAAACTGTATTATACCAACTATTCGTATTTCCAGAACCACCATCTTTGGATGTAGAAATAAAAGTTAAATCAGCCTGTTTCGTCCATTCAGGTACAATAGAACCAGCAGTTTCTACAGCCTTCACCTCAGCAGTTGAACCATCACTTGCCAAAATGCTGAACCAAGAACTATTCTCCAGATTTACAATGTCATTTGTTCCCATCGCAGAAATCGTTTCTCCGAATTCAGAGATAAGAGGAACTTCTTCGATTTCTGCCTGACCTCCATTTGAAGTACCTTCACTCCAGTCATTAATGCTTGCTGAAGTCGTGATGGTAATCTGTGCATCATCACCGCCCTGTCCTCCCAAGGTAATAGTCATAGCCAGATACTTTCCTTGTTCAAACTTCATTTCACTGGCATATTTAGCCTGGTACACCTTGCCATTTACGGAAATTCTGAAAATCGGAGTAGAAGCAGCAATGCTTTGTGCCGGAACAATGGCACGATACTTCAAACCGTTCAGCGCATCCATTGTTACAGCAGCCTTGGTGGTTCCAGCAGTAACTTTTTCAGCAGTCAAGTCGATGGTGGCATCCGTAACCACGTTCAGAAGTTCTACCGCAGCCCCTTCAGCAGCTCCTTCTCCAGCCAATGTGACTTCTACCAAAGACAATGCATGATTAAACGTCAGATTTACATTTGTCTGTCCCGCAGTAGCCGCAAGTTTACTATACAAATAGTCGTTCTTAATATAGCCATCCGTATCCTGGTTTGTTGCTACCACAGCCGCAATGCTATTTGCCGTCATATCCTCTGCATAAGGATAATATGCATAATAAGTATAGGTTCCATCTGCAGAAACATTAATCGGGCCACCCGTCCATGTGGTACCATCTGTAGTAGAATATTTCACATTGGTATATGTTGGAACTTCATTCACAAAAATACCGACTGCATCATTAGCCGTAAATGAAGCAGTATAACCCGTTTCTTCCATAGAAACTCTGGAAGACGGTGTGCTTCCAATTCCCATCGTGAAATTTACATTCCCCCCATTCTGCAAGGTTTGTTCGCTCAGTTCGTTGTTACAAGCAGTCATTGACGCTGCTGCAATGGCTGCAATGAAAATCTTATTCAATGTTTTCATCTTATTATGATTTTGAGTTTATTCTTAATTATTCCTTTTCAATCAAATTGACATCTGTTATATAAAAAGTTGTATTTTTACTTCTTGGCGCCAGATTTATATAATAATCATAAGTTGAAATACTTCCCCACTCTTTATAAGCAGAACTTATATTTCCGCTACCCGAAGCATTCCCCAAAAGAGAAAACTTAAAATTACAACTGAATTCAGTCCATTCTGTAGATAAAGTAAAGTTCTTAAACGTTTGGTTTTTCTCGCTTTTAATGCTCTCTATTGTAGCTGTTTCAAGAGAGCAGAAGTAACCCTCAGTAGGCAATTTTATACATGCCCAAATTTGAGCATCAGCCATATCTGCTTTAGCTTTAAACGACAAAGTATAAATTTTATCAGGCCCTATAATATTCTCTTTATTAGGATTAAAATAACCTACAAAATTATTATACCAACTACCGTCTCCCTGATAATCAATTTTGATCACATTACCATAAGCAGCATCTGTTATAAGTTCACAAGTTGTGGTCAAACCACTCTTAATTTCGGAAAACCAAAAACTTTCAGAGTAATTAGCCTGTTTTGGATCCGTCGTCAAAAATTTAAAACTATCACTACTAGAATCCTTAAGTTTCAAAGGAATTAAATCAGAATACACTCGATCAACTTGTTCGTCTCCCGGATTTGAAGTGCCCGATTCCCAATCGGTAATAGAGCCACCGATGGTCACCTCGTTTCCTTCAGGCAAAGCGTTCAAGCTGTTTACCGTAATCTGCAAAGCCTTTCCTTTGACATAAGAAACAGTTTTATTCTCTGTAGAAGAATAAGTCACCACATAAGTTTTTCCACCTGCTACCACCGTCAACAGTTTGCTGCCTGAAGCAAGTTCCTGAGCTGGGACGATTGCTCTGTACTCCAACTTCTCTGCTGTTTTTTTCATCTTGATGGAAACGGTTTCTCCCGAAGCTGCGCCCACACTGCCGTCTTGTGCATTTACCACCGCTGTAGGCTGAATGCTTTCCAATGTCACTGCAGCCTCCGTATCTGTGGTAAGACCGTCCTTAATGCCGACCTGCACCATTGCAAAAGCATGGGCAAAATTCAATGACACATTGGCGGCTCCTGCTTCTGCCGTAGTATTCTGTGCCGTCAGCACATCATCCTTGCTGAATCCGCCGGTCTGGTCTGCATTGACCGTTACCGAGATATGGGTTGGGTCAGTCACAGTCTCATCATAAGGATAATACGCATAATAGCTCAGCTGTACGCCGTTTTCTGAGGTAATTGCCGCATCCGATGTCCACTGAGAGCCATTATAAGTATATTTTACATTCTTCGCAACCAGCTGGTCACCTTTGTATGCAAACACACCCATCTCATCACCCTCTGTAAAGCTGGTTACTAAAGTCCCGTCGGCAATGACTGTACGCGACAAGTCTCCGATGCCCGTAGTAAACTTTACCTCCTGTCCGCCATTACCTTCCCCTCCGGCCAGTTGTTCCTCCATTTCGTTCGAACAAGAAGCCATCATAAACACTCCTGTCAGGAAAAATATCAAGCTTTTTACATTCATTTTCATGAGGTTATTTTTTAAGGTTATTATTTAAGTTCTTCATTTCCGTCCACTCCTATCTCACCGCTCATCTCCCAGTCATCTACAGTGATCGGATAACTCGTCACTTTCACCGTAGGCACCAGATTCACGTCGATTGCAATCTCAAACTTCGTATGAATGGCACTGGGTAGCGTGCTTATATAGTCAGCCACATTCAATTCAATGGGAGCAGCTATCGGAGCATTGTTGGCATCCAACAACGTAATCACAATTGTCTGACTTACCCCGGCAGCAGGTTCCTCAGCGGTACCTTCTCCTGTTGACACACCTTGTCCCTCCACAGGAAACAACATCGCCACAAATTTTCCTTTCTCTAAGGACGTGGCTCCTGAACGAGCTAGCGTACCTGCTTCTGACAACGTAAGCGTTCCTGTTTCCGACTCTGTCAACGTGCCATCCAGTACATTCAGGCTTCCTTTCAGAGTCGTATTCCTTATTTCAACCTTCATATTGGAATAGGAAACTTCCGGAGTAATTTCTGCGGAAACCATGGCAAACACATGTTTCAATTTGAAATCTGCTTCACGATTATCCTTGCTCAAACCGTTCATCTTGTCAAACTGCAGATTAAACGCCAAATTCTGTTCCGCAGACAAATCTATGTTTATCTGATTATCCGTCACGTCATCGACCCGTGGATAATAAGCTGCAAGATCCCTTTTTTCACCGCCAGCAGGAAACATCGGTATGGAATCGTTGTTTCCCACCGTAAAATAACTGCCGATACCTCCCGAGTTAAATCGGATATTAAAATAAGGTTCCACCACCTGATTTGTCCCTTCTTCCAGCATCGACACTCCGATACTCTCTCCTTTCGCATATAAATCGGCGGCCTGATCTGCTTCAAAGCCTACGTTTTGCGCTTTCACCGCCAGCGGATAGGCATTGTCATAGACTGCAGTCGGGCCCTCATCGTGACTACAGGCAGTCCATAGCAGAGTCAGGAGCAGTGTAAAAATATAATTTTTCTTATTTATCATGCTATCAACGAATTTATTAGGTTTCTAGTTTTCATTCATTATTCCAGCAAAGGTTTTCCACTCAGACAAACGTGTTTTCCTTAGTTTCCACCTCTACAAAAATACGAATTTCACCACCTAAGGAGTATGTCCCTTTTGTTTCAAAAATGTATCACTTTTGTACAAAAGGGTTACCCCTACAAAGCTGGTTAGTCTACTATATATTCTGACAAAACATTACTTCGACTACATATCCTGCCGTTATTTCTGCTTTGTGAGTTTCACATACACCGGAAGGCCGTTGCGCAACAGACAAGACACCTCTGTATTCCCATTTCCCATTGTCTTCAGGAAAACACCGGGCACATTGGTTTCCGCCTGCCAGATTCCCTTCAGTTCAATAAATGCAGGAGTCGGAGTCTCTTTCCAATTTTTCTTATCCACCATTTTGGGGCGCAGATTAGGATTGGATAAGGCCAAAGACAAATTACCGTTGGCGTCTTTTTCTTCAATCAGCAGCAATTCTGTAGCCGAAGAAACCACCTCACCTGCCGTCAGTCCTTTTGCCGGCTTGAAGAACGAGTAAGCTAGCACATTCCGCGGAGCATACTTGATGATATGCAGTGAATCCTGCATTTCAACCACCGTAAACAGCTCGCCCTTGGTCTGGCGGTCGGCCACACTCTTCATCTTTGCCTCATCGGCAGCAGGCACCACCACAAAGACATACGACTTCTTCTCCGGTTTCACTCCGTGATTCAGATAAGCCTTGGCGACAACCTCCTTGGCCGGCTTTCCTTCCAACCCTACAGAAGAAGGAGTTTCCTGCTCGTCATAAATCACCGTCATCTCATCATGACCTGCCGGAACAAAGTAACCCGTTGATACAGGATTGATCAGCGTCACCGGCTCTGACGAAGCAATAGTCTGCCGTTTTCCTTTGGTCATGCTCTGACCGTTCACCGTCAACTTATTGTATTGTTTGCTTACCACCGACTGGAAAAGGTTCGTAGCCGTAATCATATTATCGGCATAGTCTCCTTTCGCAGAAATGCCATTGCCGATACTGAACAGCATGCCGTCAATGGCCAGCACCGACTTGCAGAAGGTCAGATTGGTCGGAGTGAATCGCTGGCTGCCCCAGTTGTCATCCTGGTCGAATGCAGTGGCAAACAATCCATACTCTTTCATTGATACCGCACCGGCAAAATTACTCGTCTTGGCTTTTTGGTCAAAGCGGTCCTTGTCGTTCTTGTAAGGCATCATTTCCGCCCAATCCGTATAATGTACCGTCGTACTTCCCGGCATCATGTTCCAGTCCCATCCGGCGCCTTTATTTTCATTGTTGGCCGGATACCCCGTAGGTACCAACCCACCTTCGTACAGCACCTCCAGTGTTCCGTGACTCTGGTAACGGCCAAAGCGGTTAGTCTTGTTGTAGATTTCACTTCCCCACAACATGGCCGTCGGCGATTTCATCACGGCCACCCATCCCGGCTGACGATATACACCCGCCGAGCTGTAGTTGTATTGATAGAAACCGTTGGCATCTACCGCCGGTACCGCATATTTGTCCGACTTAAAGAAGTAGTTATAATAAGCAGCCAGGTCCTTGTCCATGTCTGTACCCAACGCATCTCCTCCAATCTCAATCAACTGTTCAAACAGTTTCTGGGTGAAAGGCACCTCGATGCTATAAAACGGATGACGACCTGCCATACTGTTGGCATAAATCCGGTTTTTATCCCCATCCGCACGCACTGCCGTCATATAAAGAGTCACGACAGCCTGTTTCAGTCTTTCGTAGGATTTGGGGTCAATTTTCAATGACGTTCCTTTAAAGCGGTAGAAGTATTCCACCCACGTTCTGTAAGAATACATATACCCGTTGTAGTGGGCGTTGTGATGGAAGCCCGTACCATCCGGTTTCAGGATATCCTTGTTGCCCACGTTGTACCGAGTACATACCCGCAGGAAACCAGACAGCAGCTGCAGGTCCTTTATAGCCTGCTGGTCATCCGGATTAGCCAAAGCCAGATTGAATACGTAGGGAACAATATTAAAGATATAGTCCGAACTGATCCAGTTCAGGATGGCCTTGTCGCCCTGACGAATCACATCCACCTCCAAGAGTTTCTGTACGGCTGCAATCATCTTTGCCTTCCGCACATCGTCACATACAGGAATGGTACTCATCAAATCTGTAGGAATCTTTCTTACATCACTATAGTTACTGTACACCAGCTTCGGCATACGGATAAAGAAGTTACTTGTGAACAAGAAATCCAGATACAAGTCCAGGTCTGCCTTTCCCGACTTACCGTACTTTAACGCACCGTATGAGAGCGCACGCACCGTTTTGGCCACATCTCTCAAATGCTGGTTCATGACCTTTTCACCCCACAAATCGGCTCCTGTCACGGTATAATCGCCCGTCCGTTGCAACATCAGCATCTTCACCGTCATTTGTGCGGCCTTCAACTCGTTCTCCGAGGCCTTCGGTTCCGGGAACTTATATTTTTTGCGGAACTCTTCAAGTTCCTTCAATTTCGTTTCATCCGTATTCTGGTCGACAGCCTGTACCACTGCATTTGAATTCATGCAGTTTGCAGCAGCATAAACGGCCGGGGACATACTTCCCATCAACAGCAATACATAAAGATTTCTTTTCATGTCCATGATACTGAGTTTTAAAGGTTATTTTAATGCATTCAACCAAGCCGGAACATAGCCCAAGCGATGTTTCAACTGTGCCTCATAAAGTGAATTCGGAGATACAGGTGCATCCAGGCTCTCATAATACTTTATCTGATTTTCCGCAGTATCGAATGTGATAGAAACTCCATTCCATCCGACAATAATCGGAGGCATGTTTTTCCACCATTTGTTATTATCATCCCACCAAATCCATTTATTGTTCCATCCGGCATCATAACCTACCACAGTGGCAGTCATATTCCAGATAGTAAGGTCGTTCAAATGATTCGGCAGCTGTGCCTCGTCACCTCCTTCCCGCCAAGGAACAAAGCCACCCTGACAGATATCAATCAACGTAGCACGCGGCTGGGTGGCATGCGACTCGAAGCAGGAATCATCTCCCCATCTCACGTTCCAGATAACAGCACCCATACTCTGCTTTGATACCCCGCATCCATGATACTGTCCGATGCCTTCCTTGTATTCTCCCAGCTGATTGCCTCCGGCATTAAGGGCTACATATCCATTGCTATGGTCATATACCTTACCGATAAATACCCGTGAGGAGGCCTGGGAACGAACGGCCGAATGACCTCTGTTGCCCGAGATTTCAATGTCGTATCCCGACACATTGGCACACGACACGAAGGAATGAGCCTCACTTACACTCTCAAAGTTGACCCGTCGCATCCATGAATTGGTCAGACGAATCATCTGTATCGGCTTGAAGGCCCCATCATCATCGGCACTGCCATGATGCTTGAAGTCTTCCTTGGAGTGTCCCAAGAACTTCAAGTCTTCCACTCCCACATTCTCATAATGCGGATATTTCCGTATCTTCCATCCCCATCTGGCTTCTATTTTCCGCATAATCGGTTCATAAAAAGTCAAGGTGTTTCCAGAAATATGTTTCACCTGATGGTAATCGTCAATCTGTACCCCATTGTTGTTCAATTCAGTCCAAGCCGACGAAGTGCCATGAGGAGCCAGTTCTTCGGCCACCAAAACCGGATCATTGTTTTTCAACGACACACATACCCAGTCACCGACCTTGATGCCTGACGTAGAGGCCACCTCTACCGAGAAACTTCCCTTGGCAGCATCTCCCGTAACTTCCGTCAGGTCGGAGAGTCCTGAATTGTTCTTGAACTCCAGCAAGTTGGGAGTAGACCACATATCGGAACTGGTCGGATTGTTCTTTACCGCCATTTCAAGAGTTGTTTTGTCTCTTCCAGCCCCTTTAAATATGATATTGTTCATGGTCAGACGAAGCGTTTCCACCGTTTCGGTGTCATCGCCACCCCGCAAAATGAACTTTCCTTCCGGGAAATAGATAATGGCATTGGCATTGTCTCCTCCCACATAATAGCGTAACGTTTTATTCTCATCCGACACTTGCTCCGTACACTTCATCACATCCTTCAGGATGGTAATCAAGGCAGGACGGTCGGAAACCTCATCTTTTCCATTGGCCCCATAATCTTCCACATTATAGGCTTTGTATACAGCACTTCCCTGGGCACCTCCCATGATATAAGCATTGTAATACTTGTTGCCGTTTGCATCCGCAAGAGGATGAGTGAAATCAATTTTCACTTCAGGAGGAGCCACTTCCCCATGCATATATCCGGCATACGAGAAATCCAACAACACATTGTCATCCGTCTGCATCAGGAATTTTTTCCATGCATCAGCAGAGGTTGAAGCCGAAGCATCCAAACTCAAAGACAGATTGCCCACAGCGGCCTGCATGGATAAAATGCCTTCAGTAACCGAAACCGACTTGAACAACGAATAACTGACTGCTGTTTTAGCCTCCAATGAAGGCACGAGGTCGGTGGACAGAGTTTTCCACTGCACTCCGTTCAAGGACATTTTCCAGTATCCATCGTCTCCCAACGCAATCTGTGGAGTAAAGACACCTTTTCCCGTCTTTTTCAAGGCTGGAACCGCATTTCCGCTTCCATCTGTCAAGGAAGACTGCGTACCGTTCAACTGATACACCCAATATCCTGCGTCGTCAATACCCAACACGGGGATGTCCTTGTCCACTTCAGGAGTTCCTGAAACATTGACCACCCAATTATTATCCAAAGTCAACTTATATCCAGACGTTCCGTCTTCCACATAGTCTACAATACTTGCCTCTCCCTCAGCCATCAGCTGGAATGCGGCAATATCAGTATTATATTGTTGCAGCAGGCTTGCCACCTCTGCCGGCTGTTCCGGAACCACAACCGGCTGCTCCACCACCTCTTTGTCCGAGCAGGAAAGCCCGCACAAAGAAGCTAAAACAATCATTCCAATATTCAGTGTCTTCATAATCATTAAACCTATAACGTTTATAAATTAGCACCTAATCCTTCGTATTCCGCTTTTACCTCGAAGGTACCGGTAGAAGTATCAGCCGACTTGAAGAAACTGTCGGCAGCTTTCATGATGCCCTCCGTTCCCTCTATCGGATTTGTTCCTCCGTATTGCACTTGCCATATTCGGGTGGCACTATTTATATATCCATAATTGTCGCTGATTGTACCCGTCAAAGCCTCGGTCTGATCTTGATAAAGATCTGCTGCATTGGCTACGCGCCGCAACAAGACGAGATTGGCTGAAGGCTCATAACTGTTCTCAAACAAATTGGATGTCAGTACTAAATTCTCAATGTAACCGTTAATCATTCCCGTTGTCGAAGAATGGACATTGTAGAAAGTATTATTCTGCAACACCAGCTTCTTGGCTCCCCCTGTCATATTCGAGTTCGTCACCGTCAAGATTTTAAACGCGCTGATGTTTGCTGTTGAAGAATAGAACAGGCTGTTCTTCAAGGTCAGATTATATCTTGACGTATTCGCTCCAAGTCCCAACAGCGTATAGTTCACATCCATGTGAAAGACACAACGGTCAAAAACGAGGTCCTCAACCGTCCTTTCAGGACTGGTGATATAAACGAACTGAGGCTGTTTGGTAGCTTTTACATTAAACTTACAGTTCTCAAAGACAATCTTCTTCTGAGGATTATTCACCGTAAGGATTCGGGTTGTACTTTCCGCGTCGTTCAACGTAAATTCGATGTTCTTACAGAACAATGAAGACTGTGCCGCACCCAATGTAAGGCTGTTACTTAAAGTCAACGCTGTTCTTGTTCCCGGAGTGTTACCGACAAGTATTTTGGTACTTCCTCCCGACACATTATAGATAACTCCTTCCACATCCGAATCAATAAAATAAAGTCCGTCAGCCGAAATGACCTTGCTGTCTGAGGAAGAAGAAATATGCGTCACAGCCAACTCATAAGCCTCTCCATTTATGATACACTGTTCTCCGTCTTTTCTTAAAGTATAATCACCGATTTGCAGCTCAACACCTGACGCAAAATCAGCATAATAACTTGTGGTTGCCGTCTGAGCCGTCAGTTCATCCGTCACGGTGTTCACCCCACGAATCACCTCCATTGTCACCACACACTTACTTGTGGTAGCAGGCGGAGTGACCTTCACCTTTAACGTCTGCTCACCAGACAAGGTGGAATAATTTTCCGTAACAATCTCAGCCTTCCAGTCGGCCGGAACCACCGGTCGAATGATATCGCCAGAAGCCATGTTAACTTTGACTTCAAATTCAGCGCCTTCAGGGCCGACAGACCAAACATCCCCCTTTGCAAGTACCGGGTTCGTAATTTCACAAACCAAGCCCTGTACTACCGGAATACTGTAGGTGCCTCCCCCTGTCAAGGTGATTTCCATCCAGCCCGGATTCGACACATTCACCTTCTCAATCGGAGAAGTGGCTCCCGACACCGTAGCCGTAGCCTTTACTCCAAGATCCTCCCATGTACTACCGTCGTAACTTACCCACCAGGTTTCATTCTCTACCTTAAACTGTGGAGATGCAGCATCTTCCCCGTCTTTTGCCACCGCATTGACGCCGGAATCTTCGCCGGCAATCACCCAGTTTCCGTTTTCTCCAATCGTGATAGAAGGATAATTCGCTCCTACCACTCCTTGTGTCAACGTCAGTTTCTCACCGTTACTCAATGTAAGCGTATAATTGGAGCCATCGAATGAATAGTCGGTAATGGTTTTGTTGCCATCCAACAACACCCGGATGATGTTCATGTCATCATTCAACTTCTGCACCTGTGCCTCGTAATCTTCCACACGGTCTTTCAGGGAATTGATATCTCTTTCCAAATCGGTTGTGTCACATGCCGCAAATCCGCACACCAACAAACCGAACAATAATGATTTATACAGTTTCATAAGCTTACAGTTTTAATTATTCTGTCACGGTGACCGTCAAAGACTTTACCAAGCGATAGCCGGCTTTGTCATAAATCTCAAAATAGAGGGTATAATCTCCTGCTGCCACTCCAGAAGGAAGCTGAATAGTCAGTGTGTGATCCTCTGCCAGTTGGACATTCAACGGAGTAGGACTTATCACCACGGTTTCCACATTCGTCAAAGTAGCCGTAAGCGTCAAAAGCGGTGCAGCACTGCTCAGCGTATAAGGGCCTTCCGGGAAGGTCATATCCAATCCTCCCAACCATGCGACTTCTATATATTCATCTGAACCGTAAGGTTTGAACTGCAAAACATTGCTATTGTCTTCTTTTACTTTTACCTCTTCAAAGATGCTCGGATTTATAGTCCCGATTTCCGCCACATTATAATTTCCAGGCACTCTCTGTACCTCACCATCTCCAATCTGGTAACACCAGTAGCCTTCTTCATCAATCGACATTTTAGGGGTTGAACCCAGCTGTCCGTCTACAGGCAGCGCACTTCCCAGTTCGGTATCCTCACCTTTATAACTGAAAATCCACTTTCCTTCCTCGTTGATGGTTACCACCGGAAGGTCTTCTTCAGGCATTCCACTGTACACCGTCCAGGAAGTACCGTCACTAAGCTGCAAGGTATAGTTTCCCTTTTCATCCTGCGTATAGCTGGTAAAGAGAATCTTGCCGGCAGTCAGGTTATAAAACGTACTGATGTGGCTATTCAGTTTGTCAAATTCCACCTGCAACGCATCCAGCCGCGCAGACAAGGCATTGATATCCTCACGAATCTCGTCCCGGTCGTCACACGCCGTGAATGTCGCCAAGGAGAATATGCTTACAAATAATAAGATATATCTTTTCATAATCGTTCATTTTTATCGTTGAGCACCATAAGACTGATAAGAAGCTGCAGGAACAAACACTCCCGTAGCCGTATTAAACGAATTGGCATCATTCACGTCGAAGATATCACTTTTTTGGAAATCTGCCGCCCCATTCGGGATTCCAGAAGGACAAGTAATCCCTGCCCCTGAATCAGTGAAGCAAACCTTAAAGGTCTTTCCACCTGTACCCGTATATCCAATATTATTTTCACCCTTTGCCTTCGACTCGTCCGGCATATTGATACGATATCTGATAAACATGGAATTCGCATCCATTTCCGTATTCCAGAATATATTGTTACGGATGTCTATTTCGTTTATTTGATTCGCATAAATCATGGCCGTCGTGGTCGACTCCAGTCCCACAATCGTATTATTATTGAATACCAATGAATTGAGGGTACGACTCTGGGCATTCAACAGTTTAAAGTTCAACGCCATTCCTTCCGTTTTGGGCACACTTCTGTAGACAATGTTATTTTCAAACTCAAAAGTGCCACAATCCATATTATTTACCAGATTCAGCGCCTGGCCGTTGGTATCACCAATATTAAAATCGCAAGACACCACGGAGAATCTTTCCAGGCTGCCATTATCCGCCGCATTCGGCATGGCAAATCCTGAGCCTGCTTTCAATCCTTCCACCTTACAGTTGTTCAAGATGACATTTGCTGGAGTTCCCGGCTGAATACGTAACGGATAAGAGGACGAAGCCGTATATTTCATATCCACGTTCTGGCAAATGAAGATTTTATTCAGGTAAATCTGATTCTTCACCGTCAATGTAGCGTGCTTGTCACCGCTATACGGCAGGATTACCAAATAATCCACCTTATTCTCTTTATTCAGACTATATGTGAACTCCACATTGTCCGCATTGACAAAATACACTCCGCTTTCTGTAATATCCGTATTCTCGGTCACAATTTTTATGGCCTGTTCATCCGTAATGCCCAAAGACTCCTTGGAGAACGCATATCCATTCACCTCCATCTCCGCTCCATCCATGAACTGTGCATAATTGCTGTCGTACACCTTAGGAAGCTGCACTTTTATCTTATCCACTGCCCAGAAGGCTCCCTTGTGGGCACGGATAGAAATTTCAGAAGTATTATCTGCAGTCACTCTTGATGAAGCAGCAGTCTGGGCAGGAGCATAAACCACCAGCTGGTAGTTATATCCATTTTCATCGGCGGCCCCCAGCTTTTCTAGTTCTGCTCTCCAGCCATACGGATAGACCGGAGCCAACGGTTCGCCCTCTCCCTCTATCTTTACCTTAAAAGTCTTGCTTTCTCCTGACTGAAAATTAAAATAGCCATCTGCACCTTGCCCCGTTTTATCAATGACACACGTCAACTGGGCCACAATAGGCAACTCATAGGTTCCTCCCTCGTTTGCCAGCACCACTACGAATTTATCTCCTGTCACAGTGGCCGACTCAAAAATCTGGTCTCCCATGCTTCCTTCACCCAGATTACCTCCTTCAACCGGAGTCCAAGCACCGTCCGAGCCAAAGCGTACCTGCCAGACTCCATTTTCCAGTCTGAATTCAGGAATACCATCTCCATTGGCCCCGTCTTCTCCCTTGGCCTTTACGCCAGTAGAAATGCCGTTGACTACCCAATACCCATTTTCATCAACCGAGATAGAGGGCGTTTGCACAGTACCCGGAGCTCCCGCAGTCAATGTCAAGACGGTTCCATCACTCAACGTAATCACATATTGCCCCTCATTTTCTGTCACACTACTAATGGTCTTCTGCTGAGGGTCGAGCACATAGGCCATCACCTCCACATTGTCATTCAGGATTTTCACCTGCTCTTCCATCAGGGTCACACGATCTTTCAAGTCGTTCACATCATCTTTCAGGTCGTCTACCTTACACCCTGTAACCGAAAACGTCATCAGAGCAAGCAGAATATATGACTTTATGTATTTCATAAGCTTAAAATTTAGAAGTTACTCAATTACATTTACAACGACCTCATACAAACTCGACTTTTCGTGCTTATAGTTGGTGTTGGTTATCAGGAAGGTAGCCTTATAAGTCCCTACCTTATTATACGTATAGGTATAAGTAGGCACATCCTGTGAAAGATTCTTGATGCTTTCCCCCTGGTCCGGTTCGCAAGCCAGGATATCAATCGGATCGGATACCAGCCAAGCCGTTTTCCAAGACTTGTCGCTGGCCGTACTGTGAATAAAGAAACTTCCATTGGCTACACTCGACATATTCCACAGTCCCGGCACGTTCGCCGTAACCGTACCATACGCCAAATCATCAGGCAGATAAGTGGACACATTGGTCCAATCGTTTCCGTTAGGATTTGTGTCAGTCTTGATGGATTGCGCATAAAGATTATTGTGATTGAAATTCAATGCGGTAAACATGAAATTGCCTGCATATTGCACAGTCGCCGTATCGTTCCGCAACAAATTCTCGATGCACATGGAATCAAAATAATACTTTGGCTGATTGGTAGCTATTCCCCCGTTTTCCGACGGATTCTTCTTTTTATCAGCATTATAAGCCACTGCCAGCACCAGGTTCTTCCCGATAAAGCTGGTCACATCCAATTCCACACTCTTCGCATCCACCACGTTCAAAGGAAGACTCTTATAAAACGTATGATCCTTGACTGGCACCCATTTGCCCCCGTAATAAAAGTCGTCCACCAACGCCGAATCGGCCTCAAAATCGGTTTTCGACAACCCTGGAAATCCCTCCAGACCGGCCGCCTCATCGGCTACGGCATAAAAGACATCAATTGTGTTATTGTCGCGGTCTCCGTCGTAAGATGTACCTTCCTGATAGATATTAAATTTCAGTTTGGACGAAACGACGTCGGAAGCCACCGACTCATAACGGTCACGATAAGCATACTGGTGTCCCAGTTCTCCACTGTAGAAGGTCACAAAATCCGGATTTCCAGCTATATTAAACTCCACCGGGTTTCCTTTCCGGACAGTCACCACTTGTCCTTGAATCGTCACATTCTCATCCGGCGTCACGCTGACACTTACATCCTCCAGCCCCTTGGTCATATCTTCATTACAAGAAGCCAAGGCCAGTGCCGAAAGCAATAGGGTATATAATTTATATGTTTTCATTAATCTGTATTTTAGCGTTAGTCAACAACCCTTACCATCCCGGATTATTTTTGGTAATCGCCTTGTTTACGGCCAATTCCGCATCAGGTATCGGGAAATAGTTATAAGTACTGGAAATATTGAAATAAGTGTACACATTGGTCGGTCCCATGTTCCATTCACCTCCCGCACGAGCCGCATTGTACAAGGCATTCATATTCCCCACGTAATCTCCCCAACGAATCAAATCGAAGCGACGGGTATATTCAAAGCAAAGTTCACGTGCTCTTTCATCCTTTATCATCTGACGGAATGTTTCCTGGTTCAACGAACCTTCCGCCACTTCCTTAGCTCCAGCACGTTTTCTCACCTGATTCAAATAAGAATAAGCATTGGCAGGTCCGTGCAATTCATTCTCCGCTTCGGCAATCATCAACAAGACATCCGAATAACGAAGAATCGGGAAATTGATGGCCGTACTGTTCTTGTCTTTCTTGTCGGCTTCATACTCCCGGCGATATTTGGCACATGCACGTGCGATATTGGTAGTAAACACTCCATTGTAATCGTAGTCTCCTTTCTTGGGCTCGTCCGTATTCTTCTCCCATGTAGTATTTCCATAAGAATATGAGCGGTTATTGTCATGTACCAGGAAGGCATCTCTCATTCCTTGCTCATAAAACTTACGACCGGTAACTCCTGTATTCTTACCACCTTTCTCCACATAGGCAAACGGGGCAATATTCCACAAGAAACGCTCATCTTTCAATTTCACCTCATTCACCGCCTTGGCTGCCTCCTTGTCGGTGGCATTGTTGAAGTTCACTTCCAAAGACATCAAGTTCGCGTCGCTCGGCTGTTCGATGCAGTAAAGCCGGTACAGCTTCGGAGTGGCAAACATAAACTCGTAGGCATAACCCGGGTCGGAAGCACCTACTATGTTAGAGTAAGAAGACAGGTCCGGTCCAGCCAGACCGATGATATTTCCAATACGTCCTTCCGCCTTGACATCGGTTGTATTGTTTCCGGAGAATTCAACCTCCCAGATACTTTCGTTGGCCGTAGAGTTATAACGGTCGGCACACAAGTCGATGAAGAAATCCCAATAATCATCGGCCAGACTATGTCCTTCTCCCTCTACCAGCTTGGCATATTTCAATGCCTCTTCATAATAAGTGGTCTTTTCGGCCTCCGTTGCCGCACGGTTGTCTCTATGATACTCTCCTGCACGGAACAGATACACACGTGCCAGGATACCCCACGCAGCCGATTTGGACACACGGCCCGGCTGGTAGTTCAATTCGCTGGCAGTCAGCAGTCCACCTGTTTCCTTATCGGAAACCTCGGCCATTTCCTTTACGATAAAATCATAAATGGTCTGTTTGTCCGTACGAGGAATGTCCAGTCCTACCACATCCTTGGTCGATTCGGTCTTGAAAGGCACATCCCCCCAACATTCCACCAGATTGAAATAATAGAAGGCACGCAGGAATCTTACTTCCGCAATATATTGTGACTTCAATTTCTCATCCATGTCGGCCACACGGTCAATGTTTTCTAGAAAGATATTGGCACGGTTGATACCTGAATACAAGGTGTACCAGAATCCGGTTACCGCCGCATCACTGACTGTGGCATTGTTGCAGATAAGTCCTCGTGTGGCTGGAGCACGTCCGGAACCTCCGTAATGCGACAGGTCGTCTCCCGCATTCAGATACATATAATCAGCCCCATAAAACGAGGATTGTCCCAGAATGGCATAGACCCCCGTCACATAGGAAGTGGCTTCATCCGAGGTATTGAAATAAGTGTCGATGGTCACCATGTAAGGCTCCTTGTCCAGAAAATTGCAGGATGCCGTCAGTCCTCCCATCATCATTGATATCAATGCATATTTTATAGCTTTCATAATTGCTTCTCTAAATTAATCCATTAAATGCGTTATCAGAATCCCAGGTTTACACCAAAGCTAAGAGAATAAGATCTCGGGTAGGAAGAAAAGTCCAACCCCGGAGTCAGAGCACTGTTGCGGACGGATACTTCCGGATCATAGCCGGAATAGCTGGTCCATGTCCACAAGTTCTGTGCGGCCACATACAGACGCACATTGCTCAACCCCCACTTGGCCACTTTTGCTTTCGGGAAGGTATAGCCCAAAGTCAATGTTTTCAAACGGAGGAACGAACCGTCTTCCACGATTCGGGATGAAATCACCCTGTTGGAACTTGAAGTGGTTGCTGCCGGAATATCACTGTCCGGGTTTTCCGGTGTCCAGCGGTCTGCATAACTTGCATACTGGTTCAATTCCCGGGCCTTATTATTGGAACTTTCAAAGAACAAACGGTTCGCATTCAAGATGTCGTTGCCATACGACCATTGGAAAAAGATGCTCAAATCGAATCCCTTATACGTAAAGTTATTGGTGAAACCACCTGTATGAATAGGCAATCCGCGACCAATGATGGTACGGTCATTCGAATCAATAATACCGTCGCCGTTCAGGTCCTTATACTTAGGCATACCCGGCTGCGTATTATTTTCCGTAGAGAAATGAGGTACCCCGTTCTTCAACGTGTAAGTCTCACCCGATTTGTTGAAGTCATCGTATTTATAAGTTCCTTCATAGACATATCCGTACATCATACCCATCGGCAAACCGACTTTCGCAATGTAACTGGTCTGCGAGTTGTAATCCTGGTCGAAGGTAGCCGCTGTCAAAAGGCTGTTCTGTCCTTCCGACAAAGCCAAGACTTCGTTCTTATTGAAAGCGATGTTGAAATCCGTCGTCCAGGTAAAGTTCTTGGTCTGGATATTTTTGGTACTTAAGCTCAATTCCAATCCGTCATTTCTCACCTTACCGATGTTCTTCGTCGCACTGTAGAAGCCCGAAGACAAAGGAACCGACGCATCCAGCAGCAAGTCACGGGTCGTCTTCCGGTAAATATCGGCCGTGAAACTAATCCGTTCTCTGAAGAGACTCAAATCCAATCCCACGTTCCACTGTTCGGTAGTTTCCCATTTCAGGTTGTTGTTTCCGATAGACGTAGGAACCGTACCCACCGTCGTATTGTCGCCATTTATCGGATAGACTCCACTCGGAATACTACCATTGGAAATATAGTCACCCACCTTCGACTTCAAAGCCTGCATCAAGGCATAATATTCATACTCATCAATACGGTTATTACCCGTCAATCCCCAGCTGGCACGCAGCTTACCGGAATCCAACACCCTTGACAAGGGTTTCATAAACTCTTCCTCCATAAAGTTCCAGGCCAAAGAACCGGAAGGGAAATACCCGTAGCGGTTTTTCTTGCTGAACTTCGACGAACCATCGGCACGGAAAGAAACAGTGGCATAATATTTTGACTTGTAATTATAATTCAGACGAGCCAGATAAGACATCATAGACCATGAGCTCTTCAGCGAATTGGTCGTGTTGGCCTGTCCTTCATACATACCGGCCATACCCAAAGATTCATTCGGGATATGAGTGGTACGGAAAGAATAATATTCATAATCCGAATTCTGGAACGTGATACCTACCAAGGCATTGAAGAAATGTTTTTTCTTAATGTTAGTCTGGTAAGTCAATGTATTTTCATTCAGCCAGGTGAGACGTTCATTCCGGACTACCTGCGCATTCACCTTATCGGTAGAAGTAGGACCTCCGTAACGGGTCTTCGAGTTGTTGAACTGGTCGTTCTTACGCGCATCGTAGGTATAACCGCCCGAAATTTTCAGCTTCAATCCTTTTATAATGTCGTATGCCACATAACCGTTAATCTGCAGATTGTTGATATAGTTCTTTCGGTATTCGTTTTTCAAGGAAAGAATCGGATTGAAACGATAGTCGTTACTGTTGTCCACCGCATCATCCATCACATTGTCCATCAAGGAACTGAGCGGTTTGTTCGGATAAGTCACCGGACGATATCCCCATACACTATAAAAAAGGTTGTTCATACCGCTGTAAGAGTTCTCAGAAGGAGTGGAACCCGTCTGAATGCTCCGGGAATAGTTTGTGGTCAAACTGATGTCCAGCTTATCCCGCTTGATTACCGTATTGGCACGCATCTGGAAACGTTCGTACCCAGTATTCAACAATACACCCTGCTGATTGTAATAAGAAGTAGAGGCATTGTAGCGCACACCTTCCGTACCTCCCGTCAGACGAAGGCTATGATTGTGTTGGAAAGCCGTACGGAATATCTCGTCCTGCCAGTCATACTGGTCGATATTGCGGTAATCGTCCAACGTCCATTGCTTGCCGTTGTATTCCATCAAATAACCGCCCGTTGCAGAGCTGGCCTGCACGGGATACATCTCTGCCTGCAGTTTCACAAACTCATAGGCATCCATCATCGGAATCTTACGCGTCACATTATGCATGGTCACACTGCCATCGTATGTAATCTGCGGTTTTCCAATCTTACCTTTCTTCGTGGTAATGATGACTACTCCGTTCGCACCACGGGCACCGTAAATAGCCGTAGCCGACGCATCTTTCAAAATATCCAACGATTCAATATCCGAAGGGTTGATGGTGTTCGCCATCGCCGCATCTTCTACCGGAAAACCATCGATGACGTACAACGGAGAGTTGTCCTGTGTCAAAGAGTTGTTACCACGAATCACAATGTTCATGGTTCCACCCGGAGTACCTTCACTGGACGATACGTTCACACCAGCCACTCGACCTCCCAACGTCTGGTCGAAGGAGCCTACCGGCGTATTCAACAGGTCATTCATATCCGCCTTGGCCACGGACCCGGTCAGGTCTTTTTTCTTCACTTCCTGATAACCTACCACTACCACTTCGTCAAGTACCTTGGTATCTTCCTCCAGTACAATGGACATCGGCTTAGAAACATCTACCGGAAGTTCTTTTGTGGCATAACCAATAAAAGACACAATAATGACAGCGTTCTTATCCGGCACTCCCAATGAGAACTTTCCATCGATATCAGTAATAGTTCCCTGGGTAGTTCCTTTCAACTGGATACTGGCACCTATGACGCTTTCACCTGTCTGATCGACTACAGTACCCCTCACGAGTACCTGGGCCATAGCCACAGTTACAGAGAATAAGACGAACAGTATCATGCTCATTCCTCTTCTCCATAGAATAGTTCGGAATTCGGTTTGCATACAATGAATTTAGATTAAATTTAGATTTTAAAGTTTTCTGTGACAAATGTACCTTTTTATTGTATAGAGAATGGCTAAAATAGTTCATTTAAGTGGATAAAAATATTCAACACTCCAGAAATTACGAATAAGCAAATATGTAACCATCTAATTATCAATAGAATATAAATCCACACATGACAAAGAACATCTTTTATGAAAAACGCACTTGCGTTCCTTCCAAAACGTACTTACGCTTCAACTAAAACGCCCTTACGTTTTGGACAAAACGTAAAGGCGTTTCAATAAAAACGTCAAAGCGTTTTCCTTCAAACGCACTTGCGTTTTTTTAGAGGTTACAAAAAGCTACAAAATCACCTTTTTTTCCTCTTTATAAAGAGGAAATCTTCGTACAGCACTGTTTTTCTGTTTCTATAATTTGCAGAGTTCTTAAAATAGCCCTATCTTCGCACGATAAAACGTGCAACTTTGTTATGACCCGAATGAACAGAATAAAGAAACTCAAAAAAATCCGACTCCATCACGAAGGAACTCACATTCTGATTACCGGTGCAATCTTGTTACTCCTCATAAATACCGCTTTGTATTGGGGAATCGAGTGCAAGATACCCTTCTATATAGTAGCTGTCGCAAGCCTCATCGTCTACGGACTGATGGTCAATTTCTTCCGTTGCCCGATACGCCTGTTCAAGGGTGATACGGAAAAAATGGTAGTCGCACCGGCCGACGGACGCGTGGTTGTCATTGAGGAAGTGGATGAATATGAATATTTCCATGACCGCCGCCTGATGATTTCCATCTTTATGGACATCACCAACGTACATGCCAACTGGTATCCGGTAGATGGAGTGGTGAAACATGTGGACCACCATAACGGACGCTTCATGAAAGCCTGGCTGCCGAAAGCCAGCACGGAAAACGAACGTTCGATGGTTGTCATCGATACGCCGGAAGGCCATACCGTCATGGCCCGTCAGATTGCGGGTGCCGTGGCCCGACGTATTGTAACATACGCCGTACCGGGAGAAGACTGCTACATTGACGAGCACATGGGATTCATCAAGTTCGGGTCGCGGGTGGATGTGTATCTGCCATTGGGCACAGAAGTCTGTGTCACGATGGGACAGAAAACGACCGGCAATGAAACGGTGATTGCCCGCCTGCCCTAATCTAGAAGAAAACAATATATACCTTATTTATATATAGCATCATGGCTCACGCGATTATCCGGAATATCCCCAACACGATTACCAGCTGTAATCTGTTTTGTGGATGCATAGCCTGTTACATGGCTTTTCATAGCAAATACGAATGGGCACTGCTTTTCATCGTACTGGGAGCGGTGTTCGATTTCTTCGACGGGATGACAGCCCGCTTGCTGCATGTGTCCTCTCCCATCGGGAAAGAGCTGGATTCGCTGGCCGATGACATTACCTTCGGACTGGCCCCGGCTGCTATTGCTTTCTCTCTGTTCAAAGAGGTGCATTACCCGGATTTTCTCCTTCCGTTGTCGGACATCATGCCCTATACGGCTTTCCTGATTGCCGTATTCTCGGCGCTCCGACTGGCCAAATTCAACCTGGACGAACGTCAGACAAGTTCGTTTATCGGCATGCCGACCCCTGCCAACGCCTTGTTCTGGGGCTCACTGACGGTAGGAGCACACAACTTCCTGATTTCCGACAGCTTCAATGCTTTCTACCTCTTCATCCTGGTACTTGTCATGTCATTGTTGCTGGTAGCCGAACTGCCCATGTTCTCCCTGAAGTTTAAAGATCTGTCGTGGGGACACAACAAGATAAGCTATATCTTCCTGATTGTCAGTATTCCATTGCTGATTATCTTCCAACTGAGCGGATTCGCGGCTGTCATCGTATGGTACATCCTTTTATCCTTACTGACACGCAAAAAATAGACAGGGAAATTGTGGCACGTTTTTTGTTCCTTCTAAATTAAAAACGAAAGAAAATGTTCCATCTTCTAGGCTTTATATTTTTCATCATACTGGTTGTCCTGCTCGTCGGACTCTTCATTCTGTACAGAGTCATCGGCATGATATTCGGATTCAAACGACGCATGAAACGCAACGGCTCTGCCCAACGGACCACTTATTCCTCCGGTTCCAGTCAGCCACAGGAAGACTCCTTCGATACTTATTCCAACGAAGGAAATGCCTCCGCACGCCGACGGAAAAAGATTTTCGACAAAGAAGAAGGAGAATACGTGGATTTTGAAGAAATCAAATAAAACTTTTCATCTTCTCTTCCGGAAGAAGTCTTTCATCAATCCGGCGCACTCGTCGGACAACACCCCTTTTACAACTACCGTCTTAGGGTGCAAGGCCTGCGGCGCATACCGCTGGTAACCTCTTTTCTCATCTTCTGCCCCGAACACGAGACGTCCTACCTGCGCCCAGGCTATCGCTCCTGCACACATCACGCAGGGTTCCACCGTGACATACAACGTACAATCATTCAGGTATTTCGCTCCCAACGCATTGGCCGCCGCCGTCACCGCCTGCATCTCCGCATGGGCCGTCACATCGTGCAAGGTTTCGGTCAGGTTATGCGCACGCGCAATGATGCGGTCCCGGCAGACCACTACGGCACCCACGGGTACTTCTCCCCTGTCTGCGGCCCGTGCAGCCTCAGCCAGCGCTTGTTTCATGTAAAAAGAATCGTCTGCCATCGGTTTATCTGCGCATGTCATGTTCCTTGAAAAGCGTGGGATAATCGTCTTCCATGTTCTGATGGATAAAAGACAAGACCGTCTCGCGAAGCCAGCGTGCCTTGTTGGTTATCTGATATTTTTCCAGATAACGATCCACAATCCGCACCTCTTCTTCGCTCATCAGACAAACCATCCGCTGGCGACGGGGAGGATTGCTGACTGGTACTTTCTTTCTTTTTTTCCCGCTATTTACCATTTGTCCTGCAAAATTAGCGTATTCCGTTAAAATTGAAGCATAAAAATGCGTATTTTTGCAAAAAAGCGGAAAATGGCACTACATAATGAACTGGGAAAAGAAGGAGAAGCTGCCGCAGTGGCTTATCTGGCTGAAAAAGGATATGAAATCAGGCACCGGGACTGGCATTCCGGACACCGCGACCTGGACATCGTGGCGCAAAAAGACGGCACCTTGGTCATTGTGGAAGTGAAAACCAGAAGAGATGACCGTTTCGGGCAGCCGGAAGAAGCCGTAGACAACCGGAAAATACGGAGTATCGTGGCTTCCGCCGATGCGTATGTCCGGAAATTCGCCATCGACCTTCCCGTCCGCTTCGACCTCATTACTGTGGTGGGGATGCAGCCTCCTTTCCGGATAGAACACATCGAAGAGGCTTTCTTCCCGCCTGTATGGAACTAATTAATGCATAAAGACTCATGAAATATCCCAAACCTATCGTACTGGCAGAAACGACTTCTACCAACTCTTACTTAGCGGACCTTTGCAATGCGCAACCGTGTCCGGAACTGACCAGTGTATATTCTTCTTTCCAATCGGCTGGACGCGGACAGCGGGGCAACAGCTGGGAGTCGGAAGCAGGCAAGAACCTGCTTTTCAGTTTTGTGCTGTATCCGGACTTTCTGGAAGCACACCGCCAGTTCTATCTGTCACAAGTCACTGCCCTGGCCCTGCATGACGTACTGTCCAGCTATACGGAAGGCATCTCCATCAAATGGCCCAACGACATCTACTGGAAAGACAAAAAGATTTGCGGCACGCTGATTGAAAACGACCTGACCGGCATCCACATCAGTCGTTCCATCTCGGGCACCGGAGTCAACCTGAACCAGGAACGCTTCTACAGCGACGCCCCCAACCCGGTCTCCTTGTGCCAGATTACGGGCAACCGGTATGACGTACGTGAGATTCTGGAGCAAATCATGGACAAGGCCGCCGACTATTACCAGCGGCTGAAGGAAGGACAGACCGACCTGCTGGAAACACGTTACAAGGAAGCCCTCTACCGCAAAGAGGGATTGCATCCGTTCCAAGACAAAGACGGACAGTTCCAGGCACGCATCGTGGATATCGAACCCAACGGACGCCTGATACTGGAAGATGCACAAGGACAACAAAGAGGCTATTTATTCAAGGAAGTGGAGTATATTTTATGAAGACGACCGACAGACAAATTCTGCACATCGCCCTGCCATCCATCGTATCCAACATCACCGTCCCGTTGCTGGGACTGATTGACGTCACCATTGTAGGCCACCTGGGAGCGGCTTCCTACATCGGAGCCATCGCTGTGGGAGGCATGCTGTTCAATATGATTTACTGGCTCTTCGGTTTTCTCCGCATGGGAACGGGAGGACTCACCGCCCAAGCCTACGGCCGGCACGACTTGCAGGAATCTACCCGAATCCTGCTCCGCTCACTGAGCATCAGCCTGCTGCTGGCTCTTGCCCTGCTGATATTGCAAATTCCGATTCGCAGCCTGGCTTTCACCTTCATGGACACCAGTGAGGAGGTGGAAAAATTGGCCACGCTCTATTTCCATATCTGCATCTGGGGAGCTCCAGCCACACTGGGACTCTACGGATTCAACGGCTGGTACATCGGTATGCAGAACTCCCGCTTTCCGATGTTCATCGCCATCACTCAAAACATTGTCAACATTACTGCCAGCCTGTTTTTCGTCTTCTCCCTCGGCATGAAAGTGGAAGGAGTGGCATTTGGCACCCTTGTGGCACAATATGCAGGAGTGGGAATGGCCTGTCTGCTCTGGCTCGTCTACTACCGCCCCCTGCGGAAGTACCTGCACCAGAAAGCTTTGTTCGACCGGAATGAAATGAAACGTTTTTTCCAAGTGAACCGGGACATCTTCTTCCGTACGCTCTGCCTGATTGCCGTAACCGTTTTTTTCACCTCTACGGGAGCTGCATACGGCGACGTAGTACTGGCCGTCAATGCCTTACTCATGCAACTGTTCACTTTGTTTTCGTATTTCATGGACGGATTTGCCTACGCGGGAGAAGCACTGACCGGGAAATACATCGGGGCCCGGAACCACAAGGCGCTGACGCTAACCGTAAAACATCTTTTCAAGTGGGGCATCTCTCTTTCCCTGCTGTTTACCCTGCTCTACGGGCTGGGAGGAAAAGGATTTCTAAGTCTGCTAACTGATGACGCTTCCGTCATTGCCGCATCCGGAGAATATATTTATTGGGTGCTGGCCATTCCACTGGCCGGCTTTTCCGCCTTCCTGCTCGATGGCATTTGTATCGGAGCTACAGCTACCCGCCTCATGCTACGTGCCATGCTGGTTGCCTCAGCCAGTTTTTTCCTCTTATATTATGGGCTGCACGACACACTGGGAAACCATGCCCTCTGGATGGCTTTCATTGTCTACCTGTTCTTGAGAGGATGTGTACAGGCCTTCTTCTGCCTAAAAGCGCCCTTGCTTAAACCCTAAGCCAGCTTACCATCCCATCCAGTTACGGCATAACCACCAAGCGATTACCACGAGAAAATAAATCCATATAAATATCGGACGATGAATGTGCATGTAGAGGGAAGGACGCTTTATGCGTATACCTTCGGCATACAATAGAATGAATAAAATGGGAATGGACACTACTAGCAACGCATTATATCCCCATGCGGCTGGCACATCGCCATGCAACAACGCATGAATAGCCCGTTGAGAACCACATCCCGGGCATTTCCAGCCCGTCCACATCAGAAAAGGACATTTCGGGAAAAGAGGAGATGACAGCGGATTCATTGTGTAATATACCCAACCACCCGCCATCAACCCTCCTACTATCCCCAAATATTTCCAGATTCTACGCATCAACCTACCATCGAAGCAAATGTCATCCCATAAAAGATGGCATACAAGATAATGCCAACGATTCCCAAAGCAAAACCAATCTTAGTCCATTTTCCGGCATTCAAACTGGCCTGCAGCGCAGCGTCATAATTACCTGCCGCATACAATGAACTCACTCTACTGGCAAACACAATACCCGCTATGCCAAACGGCAAGCAACAAAACACGGTTACAAGGATGGATTCCACCAACCAAGTTTTCGGACATACTTGTTCATTCATAATTTATCTAATTAATATAAAGATTTCTGACCCATAAAAAAGAATATTCCTAACAAAAGGAAGTATAACAGAATGCAGGCAAATCCCACAAAGAATCCCCACAAAGTCCATTTTTTCGCGGTATGCGCATGCCGCAACGCATCGTCATAACGACCGGAGGCAAAAGCAGAATCCACCTTTGCCGCATACACAATACCTATAACTCCCAATGGAAGACAACAAAGACAAGTGACCAGAATAGATTCTACCAACCACGATTTAGGAGGCACAACAGGCAAGTCTGTAGAAGTATCGGGAGGAGGTGGGGGTAACTGCTCCAGTAATTCTTTTAACTCTTCCAACTCTGAAGCCTTTTGCCAGCCGGCCATACCCGCACGCCAAACCAAGGTATCCTTGGATAGTCCATTCTGACACAATTCATCCAAAGAGAACGGCCCCTTTTGCAATCCACCAACCAATAAATAATAATTCATGTGCATAGATTTATCAGTTAACTCTACAAATATACGCAAAAGAATAGAACTGTTTTGAATATTTGTAAAAATAATAAAGCCATACGTACACATTTTTTTAGACAGAAGTCCAATATGGCCAAATATTCCTACCTTTGCTACAAACTAATAAAACAACTACGATTATGGCAAAATTCAAACGCATCCTGTTAAAACTCAGCGGCGAAAGTCTGATGGGAGAGAAAAAATACGGTATTGACGAAAAACGCTTGGGCGAATATGCACAGCAGATCAAGGAAATCCATGACATGGGGGTACAGATTGGTATCGTCATCGGTGGTGGTAACATTTTCCGCGGATTGTCGGGAGCCGGAAAAGGCTTCGACCGTGTGAAAGGCGACCAGATGGGTATGCTGGCCACCGTAATCAACAGTCTGGGATTGAGTTCTGCACTGGTGGCTGCCGGCGTAAAAGCCCGTGTACTGACCGCTATCCGCATGGAACCTATCGGTGAATTCTATACGAAATGGAAAGCCATTGAAGCCATGGAAAATGGAGAAGTAGTCATCATGTCGGCAGGTACCGGAAATCCGTTCTTTACCACAGACACCGGCTCTTCACTGCGAGGCATTGAAATTGAAGCAGACGTGATGCTGAAGGGTACCCGCGTGGACGGTATCTATACGGCCGACCCGGAAAAAGACCCGACAGCCACGAAGTTCGACGACATTACGTACGATGAAGTGCTGTCACGCGGGCTGAAAGTAATGGACCTGACGGCTACCTGCATGTGCAAGGAAAACAACCTGCCGATTATTGTATTCGACATGGATACCGTAGGCAATCTGAAGAAAGTGATGTCGGGCGAAAACATCGGCACACTGGTACACAACTGATTCTCAAACCCTTTTCTATAAAATGACGGCAAGGTGCGGCCTACGACTGCTCCTTGCCGTTTTTATTTATTCACCCGCCAGCTCATAACGGTGGAATTCTGCATTCTTCATCAAGGGAATCGTGCGAAGGTCGTCCAACGCCACTCCCCTCATTCGGGCCTCCAGGCAGCGGTTGATTTGCCCGTGCGCCACGACCAACACCCGCTGGCCGTCATAATGCTGCCACAGATACTCCAGGAAAGTTCCCGCACGGTCGTACAACATCTGAGGGGTCTCTACCCCGGCAGGCGGATGACTCAAATCCACACTCCCCACCGTCAGTCCGGTCCACGGTCCCCAGTCTATTTCCCGCAACAAAGTCGTCTGCTGCCACGGCAGATGCCGGTCGCCCACGGCCAGCCGTACCGTATCCACCACCCGCTGCAAGTCGCTGCTCACCACGGCATCCAACGGAATCTCACGCAAGGCCTGCCCCAGTTCCACGGCCTGCTGCTTGCCTTCTTCCGTCAATGTACCGGGTAAATGCCCCTGAAAAATCCGACTCAAATTCTCTTCCGTCTGTCCGTGACGGGCCAAATAAACTGTAATCATAAACCGTGCTGCTATTAAATTGACAAACAAAGATAAGAAGTTTCCGGCAAGTTTCGGGCCAGACAGACACAAACTTATGTTCCGAAGTATTGCAAGAGAATAAAAAATAGCTTATTTTTGTTCACATAAATACTTATCAGAGAATATAAAACCTATAAATGTAAGAAATATATGGCAGATTCTAAAACAATTATCAGCGAAGCTGAAGAGAAAATGGATATGGCAATCATGTACCTGGAAGACGCGCTGGCCCACATCCGTGCCGGGAAAGCCGACGTACGTCTGCTGGACGGTATCCGCGTAGACTCTTACGGAAGCATGGTGCCCATCAACAACGTAGCCGCAGTGACTACTCCCGACGCGCGCAGCATTGCCATCAAGCCGTGGGACAAGAGCATGTTCCGCATCATTGAAAAGGCAATTATCGACTCTGAACTGGGTATCATGCCGGAAAACAACGGTGAAATCATCCGTCTGGGTATTCCACCATTGACTGAGGAACGCCGTAAACAGCTGAGCAAGCAGTGCAAAGGCGAAGGAGAAACTGCCAAGGTAAGCATCCGCAACGCACGCCGCGATGCCATTGACGCCCTGAAAAAGGCCGTAAAAGACGGTATGCCGGAAGACGAACAGAAAAACGCTGAAGCCAAATTGCAGAAAGTACACGACAAGTACATCAAGCAGATTGACGAGATGCTGGCTGCCAAGGACAAAGAAATCATGACAGTATAAATTTTATTCATCCCCATACGAGGAGAGAGGGAACCGTCAGGATTTCTTCCCTCCTCTTTTTTTAAATTTGCATCTATTGGAAAAAGGTCTGGTCATTAAAAATACAGGAAGCTGGTATCTGGTCAAAACCGACGAGGGAAAGCTGATTGAATGTAAGATAAAAGGAAATTTCCGCCTGAAAGGAATACGCAGCACAAACCCTATCGCCGTGGGCGACCGGGTACAAATCAATGTCAATGCGGAAGGAACCGCATTCATTACCGAAATTGAAGACCGGAAAAACTACATTATCCGCCGTTCTTCCAACCTGTCCAAACAATCACACATCATCGCAGCCAATCTGGACCAGTGCATGCTGGTGGTCACGGTGAACTATCCGGAAACTTCCACCATATTCATCGACCGTTTCCTGGCTTCTGCTGAAGCCTATCGTGTACCGGTCTGTCTGGTATTCAACAAAGTGGACCGCTATACGGAAGAGGAATTGCATTATCTGGAAGGACTGATTCACCTGTACACTCACATCGGATATCCCTGCTACCGGATTTCCGCATTGGAAGGCACCGGAGTAGAGGAAATCAAACAGGCCCTGCAAGGAAAAGTGACCTTGTTCTCCGGCCATTCCGGCGTGGGGAAATCGACCTTGATCAATGCCATCCTGCCGGAACAGAATGTCAAGACCGGCGAAATATCTACCGCACACAACAAAGGCATGCACACCACCACTTTTTCCGAAATGTTTCCCGTGGAAGGCGACGGATACATCATCGACACCCCGGGTATCAAGGGCTTCGGCACCTTCGACATGAAAGACGAGGAAGTGGGTCACTACTTCAAGGAAATCTTCGAATTCTCCGCACACTGCAAATACGGGAACTGCACCCACCGGCACGAACCGGGTTGCGCCGTACGCGAAGCGGTGGAAAACCACTACATCAGCGAGTCGCGGTATGCCTCTTACCTGAACATACTAGAGGACAAAGAGGAAGGGAAATACCGGTCGGCCTATTAACCTATTTCACATCAAACCTTACGAAAAACACACATGGACAAACGCATCAAATGGGGGATTATCGTAGTGATAGGGGCAGGAGTCATTGCCTTAGGGATTCACACGTTTACCCCCGGGAAAAATGAAGAACTGGAAGCTGCTGAAAAGCAAGTGCCTACCGGCAAATCGAAGGCACTCAACGTAAATGCAAAAATACTCAAGCCTCACTTGCTCACCGACCAGCTGTTTGTCAGCGGCAAACTGATGCCGGATGAGGAAGTGGACTTGTCGTTTGAAACTTCCGGAAAAATCACCAGCATTGATTTCACGGAAGGCTCTTTCGTGTCCAAGGGCCAACTGCTGGCCAAAGTGAACGACAGCCAGTTGCAGGCCCAGCTGAAACGGCTGGAGGCCCAGATGCCGCTGGCCGAAGACCGCGTGTTCCGCCAGAATGCCTTGCTGCAACGCGATGCAGTGAGCAAGGAAGCCTACGAACAGGTGAAGACAGAACTGGCTACCCTCAACGCCGACATCGAGAACGTGAAAGCAAACATTGCCATGACGGAACTCCGGGCCCCGTTCGACGGCATCATCGGACTACGGCAGGTCAGTCTGGGAGCCTATGCTTCTCCCACGACGGTCATCGCCAAACTGACGAAAATCACTCCGCTCAAGGTGGAATTTGCCGTGCCGGAACGCTATGCCCGCGAAATCAAGAAAGGTACGAACCTGATTTTCAAGATTGAAGGGCGACTGGAAGCCTTCAACTCGCAGGTCTATGCCACGGAATCACGCATCAACGAAGAAACCCATACGCTGACCGTCCGCGCCCTCTATCCGAACCGCAACGGAGAACTGTTGCCCGGACGCTATGCGGACATCGAACTGAAGCAGAAAGAGATTCAAAATGCCATTGCCATTCCTTCGGAGGCCATCGTCCCGGAAATGGGAAAAAACAAGGTGTTCCTGTACCGCTCGGGAGTGGCCGAACCGGTGGATGTGGAAATCGGCATCCGTACGGAAGCAGAAGTACAGATTCTGAAAGGACTGTCGGCCGGAGACACCATCCTGACCTCCGGAACTTTGCAACTGCGCACCGGCATGCCGGTAATTCTTGACCAAATCGATTAACTTTCTGCCTATGAACATTTCCGAACTCAGCATACGAAGGCCCGTACTGGCCACTGTGCTCACCATCATCATCCTGCTTTTCGGACTGATTGGCTACACCACCCTGGGGGTACGTGAATACCCTTCGGTGGATAATCCCATCATCTCCGTGACCTGCAGTTACCCGGGAGCCAACGCAGAAGTGATTGAGAACCAGATTACGGAACCGCTGGAGCAGAACATCAACGGGATTCCGGGTATCCGTTCTTTGTCGAGTACCAGCCAGCAGGGACAATGCCGCATCACCGTGGAATTCGAACTGTCGGTCGACTTGGAAACGGCAGCCAACGACGTGCGCGACAAGGTGTCGCGTGCCCAGCGCTACCTGCCCCGCGACTGTGACCCTCCTACCGTATCCAAAGCCGACGCCGATGCCAGCCCCATCCTCATGGTGGCCATACAAAGTAATACGCGTTCCCTGCTGGAACTGAGTGAGATTGCCGACCTGACCGTCAAGGAACAGCTGCAAACCATCCCCGATGTGAGCAGCGTCTCCATCTGGGGAGAAAAACGCTATTCCATGCGTCTGTGGCTCGACCCAGTCAAAATGGCCGGCTACAGCATCACTCCGGTAGACGTGAAGAATGCCATCGACAAACAGAACCTGGAACTTCCGTCTGGAAGCATTGAGGGAAATACGGTGGAACTGACCCTGCGCACCATGGGACAGATGCATACGGCCAAGGAATTCAACAACATCATCCTGAAAGAGCAAAACGGACAAGTGGTGCGCTTCAGTGACATCGGTTATGCGGAACTGGGACCGGCCGACCTGAAGAGCTACATGAAAATGAACGGAGTGCCCATGGTAGGAGTCGTAGTGATTCCGCAACCGGGCGCCAACCACATCGACATTGCCGACGCCGTGTACGAACGCATGGAGCAGATGAAGAAAGACTTGCCCGACGACGTGGAATACACATACGGTTTCGACAACACCCGCTTTATCCGTGCCTCCATTGCGGAAGTGGAAAGTACTGTGTACGAGGCTTTCGCGCTGGTGATTATCATCATCTTCCTTTTCCTGCGCGACTGGCGTGTCACCTTGATTCCCTGTATCGTGATTCCGGTCTCCCTCATCGGAGCCTTCTTCGTGATGTACATTGCCGGATTCTCCATCAACGTACTCACCATGCTGGCCGTCGTCCTGTCGGTGGGACTGGTGGTCGACGATGCCATCGTGATGACCGAAAACATCTATATCCGTATCGAACGAGGCATGAAACCGTTTGAGGCTGGTATCGAGGGAGCTAAAGAAATTTTCTTTGCCGTGATTTCCACCACCATCACCCTGGCCGCCGTATTCATTCCGATTGTCTTCATGGAAGGAACCAGCGGACGCCTCTTCCGCGAATTCAGTTTCGTAGTAGCCGGCTCTGTCATTATCTCGGCTTTCTCGGCCCTGACCTTCACCCCGATGCTGGCTACCAAATTGTTGAAGCACCGGGAAAAGCAGAACTGGTTTTACCGGAAGACAGAGCCTTTCTTCGAAGGCATGAACCGCCTGTATGCCCGCAGCCTTCAGGCCTTTCTGCACAAGCGTATCATCGCCATACCATTCGTTCTGATTACTTTGGCCCTCATCGGTTACTTATGGAACCATATTCCAGCCGAGATGGCCCCACTGGAAGACCGCTCGCAAATCAACATCCGGACCAGTGCGGCCGAAGGGGCCAGCTATGAATACATCCGTGACTATACGGAAGAAATCAACACACTGGTCGACTCCATCGTACCGGATGCGGCTTTTGTCACGGCCCGCGTATCGAGTGGAAGCGGAAACATCCAGGTTACCCTGAAAGACATCAAGGAACGCGACTACACCCAGATGGAAGTAGCCGAGAAAATCTCCAAAGCCATCCGTACGCATACCAAGGCCCGTTCCTTCGTACAACAGCAGTCTTCTTTCGGCGGACGAAGAGCGAGTATGCCGGTGCAATACGTGCTTCAGGCAGTCAGCATCGAAAAACTGCAGGAGATATTGCCGGAGTTTCTGGCTCAGGTATATGACAACCCGACCTTCCAGATGGCCGACGTGGACCTGAAGTTTAGCAGTCCGGAAATGCGTGTCACCATCAACCGCGACAAGGCCGGGACCATGGGGGTGAGCGTGCGCGACATCGGAGAGACCTTGCAATACGGGTTGAGCGGGCAGCGCATGGGCTATTTCTACATGAACGGCAAGCAGTATGAGATTCTCGGACAAATCAACCGTCAGCAACGTAACCAGCCGGCCAACATCAAGTCGATTTATATCCGGAACGACAAGGGAGAGATGATACAGCTGGACAACCTGGTGGAATTTGTGGAAGCCGTGGCACCGCCCAAACTGTATCATTATAACCGTTTCATCTCGGCCACCATTTCTGCGGGACTGGCCGAAGGCAAAACCATCGGCGACGGTCTGGACGAGATGGACAAGATTGCCGACAAGGTACTGGACGATACGTTCCGCACCGCCTTGTCGGGTGACTCCAAGGAATACCGCGAAAGTTCCTCCAGCCTGATGTTCGCCTTTATCCTGGCCCTGATTTTGATTTACCTGATTCTTTCGGCCCAATTTGAAAGTTTCAAGGATCCGCTCATCATCATGCTCACCGTGCCGCTGGCCATCGCCGGTGCCCTGGTCTTCATGTACTTCGGCGACATCACGATGAACATCTTCAGTCAGATTGGTATCATCATGCTGATTGGACTGGTGGCCAAGAACGGTATCCTGATTGTGGAATTTGCCAACCAGAAACAGGAGGCGGGCGAAGACAAGATGCTGGCCATCCGCGATGCGGCCCTCCAGCGTCTGCGCCCTATTCTGATGACCAGTGCCTCTACCATCCTCGGCCTGTTGCCGCTGGCCTTCGCTTCGGGCGAAGGGGCCAACCAGCGCATCGCCATGGGAGTGGCTGTAGTGGGCGGTATGTTGGTTTCTACCTTCCTGACCATGTACATCGTACCGGCCATTTATTCTTATATATCGACTAACCGCGCTAAAAAAGAAAAGAAATGAGAAAACGGTCTATTTACTTTGCACTTTTTTTACTCGGTCTGGGGCTTCCGGCACAGGCCCAGTACACCTATACCTTGCAACAATGCCTGGAAGAAGGATTGGCCAACAACTATTCGCTCCGCATCACCCGCAACAAAGAACAGGTGAGCAAAAACAACGCCACTCTGGGAAATGCGGGATACCTGCCTACGGTAGACCTGACCGCCGGCTATACCGGAAACGCAGACAACAGCAACAGCCAGTCGCGTGAAACGGGAGAAACCACCCAACTCCGCGGCGTGTACGACCAGACCTTGGATGCAGGTATCGACCTGAACTGGACGATTTTCGACGGGTTCAACATCAGCACCACTTACAAGCAGCTGAAGGAACTCGAACGACAGGGAGCCACCAACACCCGGATTGCCATCGAGGATTTCATCGCCACCCTCACGGCGGAATACTATAACTACATCCAACAGGAAATCCGGTTGAAGAATTTCCGCTATGCCGTGTCGCTGTCCCGGGAACGTCTGCGCATCGTGGAAGAACGCTACCACATCGGAAACTTCTCTCGACTGGATTATCAGCAGGCCACGGTAGACTTCAATGCCGACCGGGCGCAGTATATCAAACAACGGGAACTGGTGCATACTTCCCGCATCAACCTGAACGAACTGATGGCCGCCAAAGATATGGACCGTCCGCTCAGCGTGAAAGACTCGGTGATTGACGTCAACGAGAACCTGGATTTCAATGCCTTGTGGGAGGGTACCCTACAGGCCAACTCCAGCTTGCTGCAAGCAGACCAGAATACCGTACTGGCCCAGTTGGATTATAAAAAAGTATTGTCACGCAACTATCCGTATGTACGGTTGAATGCCGGCTACGGCTATACCCTGAATAAATACGATGTCAATGCCACCCGCCAGCGCAGCAACTGGGGATTCAGCGGAGGCATCACCGTGGGATTCAATATCTTTGACGGCAACCGGAAACGTGAGAAACGGAATGCCAGTCTGGCCATCCGCAATGCCCAGCTGGCCCGCGACGAGCTGGAACAGGGACTCCGGGCCGACCTGAGTAACCTGTGGCAAGCCTACCGCAACAACATCCGCTTGCTGAACCTGGAACGCCAGAACCTGATTTCTGCCAAAGAGAACCACGAGATAGCCAAAGAACGCTACCTGCTGGGCGACTTGTCCGGAATCGAAATGCGTGAAGCACAGAAAAGCCTCCTCGATGCGGAAGAACGCATCCTTTCCGCAGAATATGATACGAAGATGTGTGAAATATCCCTGCTGCAACTTAGCGGGAAGGTGACGCAATACCTGAAATAAAATATTTCATAATTTTTTGTATCTTTGCCGCACAATTTACAAATACAATCACCATGGGGCTTTTTATTCGGAAAAGTATAGAGGCTTTGCAGGCTGAAGCCAAGGAAACGGGAAGCGGCACCCTCAAACGGGTATTGGGTCCCGTCAGTCTGGTAGCACTCGGAGTGGGAGTCATTATTGGAGCCGGCCTGTTTTCCATCACCGGAACCGTGGCGGCTTCTTACACCGGTCCGGCCATCACGCTTTCATTCATCATTGCAGCCATCGGATGCTGCTTTGCCGGACTCTGCTATGCGGAGTTTGCGTCAATGATTCCCGTATCGGGAAGTGCCTATACCTATTCATACGCCACCATGGGCGAACTCATCGCCTGGATTATCGGATGGGATTTGGTACTGGAATATACTGTAGCCGCCACCACCGTCAGTATCAGCTGGAGCCGCTATATGACCGTCTTCCTGCAGGGAGCAGGAATTGAACTTCCCCAGGCATTTACGGCCTGTCCGTGGGACGGAGGCATCGTGAACATCCCCGCCATGGTGATTGTGGTACTCATGAGCCTCATTCTGATGCGGGGTACTGCCGGAAGTTCCTTCTTCAACGGACTGATTGTTTTCCTGAAGATTGCGGTGATTCTGATATTCGTGGTACTGGGCTGGCGCTTCATCCAAAGCGACAACTACATACCTTATATTCCGGCTAATACCGGCACACTGGGTGAGTTCGGCATTTCGGGTATTTTCCGAGGAGCTGCCATCGTTTTCTTTGCCTTTTTGGGATTTGACGCAGTGAGTACCGCTGCTCAGGAAACCAAAAATCCGAAACGGGATATGCCTATCGGTATTCTGGTATCCTTGCTGGTATGTACCATCCTGTATATCCTCTTCGCCCATGTCATGACGGGAGTGGCACACTACACCGAATTCAGCGGACAAGTCGGGATTGCGCCGGTGGCCGTAGCCATTGAAAAAATGGGGTACCCCGATGCCCAAGGTATCATCCAACCGGTTTATCCATGGCTGAATAAAGCTATCATCCTGGCCATCCTGTTCGGTTATTGCTCGGTCATCATGGTCACCCTGCTCGGACAAAGCCGTGTTTTCCTGAGCATGAGCCGCGACGGACTGCTTCCCCCGTTCTTTTCCAAAATCAATCCGCGCTTCCGTACACCTGTACACAGCAATGCCTTGTTCATGGTCGTGGTCAGCCTGCTGGCCGGCTTCATCCCGGCACAGATAGCCGGAGAGATGACCAGTATCGGCACGCTGCTGGCCTTCACACTGGTCTGCGCCGCCATACTGGTTGTACGCAAGACCATGCCCCACGTACACCGGGCCTTCAAAACCCCGTTCGTTCCCTTCGTCCCCATCATGGGCATCCTTACCTGCCTGTGCATGATGAGTTTCCTTCCCGCCGATACGTGGATACGACTGGTGTTGTGGATGCTCATCGGTCTGGATGTATATGCCTCCTACGGCATCCATCATAGCAAACTGGAACCCGGACAAAAACATCGGAAAGGGGATATGGTATTAAACCTTACAGGATTGATTTTGTCTATTTTGAGTGTAGTGACCGGATTGTGGCACCAGCAGACCGTAGGATGGGACGAGGACAAGACCCTGCTGACCATCTCTTTTGTGTTTGCCTTTACCCATTGCGCTTACTATATGTGGCGAATCTGGAAACACCCGCACAACCACCAGCACTTGTCGGAGCAACCGACTGAGTCTTAAAAGAAGTTATAAAAAACGGGCAGGAACAGAAAAAACGAATAATAAACCACAAACGACATTTAAAAAAGTTGTTATTTTACAGCGATTTATACTATTATGGATAAAAATATATTATATACTGCCATTCAGGCCGCACTCGCCGCCGGAGCAGAAATCATGTCTGTATATACTGATCCGAATGCGGATTTTGAGATAGAGAAAAAAGCGGATAATTCTCCGCTGACCATCGCCGACCGCAAATCGCATGCCGTCATAGCCCAGGCTTTGGCTTCCACTCCCTATCCCCTGCTGAGCGAAGAAGGGGCCAAAATCGCACCTGAAGAAAGACAGCAATGGAAAGAGCTTTGGATTGTCGACCCGTTGGACGGTACCAAGGAATTCATCAAGCGGAACGGTGAATTTACCGTCAACATTGCCTACGTAAAAGACGGTTGCCCGGAAGCGGGAGTCATTTATATCCCCGTCAAAAAAGAACTTTATTTTGCCGATACTACACTGGGGGCTTATAAAATCAATGAAATTACGGAAACCGGTTCATACACTTCACTGGATGCGCTGATTGCGCATGCACAGCGTCTGCCGAATACCCACCGTACAGACGATACATTCATCGTCGTGGCTTCCCGTTCACACCTGACTCCTGAAACAGAAGCTTATATCCACGAAATGCAGCAAAAGCATGCACATGTGGAAACCATCTCCAAGGGAAGTTCCTTGAAGCTGTGCCTCATCGCAGAAGGTAACGCCGACGTATATCCCCGTTTTGCTCCCACCATGGAGTGGGATACGGCTGCCGGACATGCCATTATCCGTGCTTCCGGGAAGGAAGTGTATCAGGCAGGGAAAAAAGAACCGCTACAATACAACAAAACAGACTTGCTGAACCCTTGGTTCATTGCAGAATAATCCAACTAACTTATGTCTATCGAGATTATTATCGTACTACTTTCACTTGTGGCCATGCTGACGGCGCTGATTATGGACAAGATGCGTCCGGGAATGATTCTGTTCTCGGTGGTCGTCATCTTCCTCTGCACCGGCATCCTCACCCCGAAAGAAATGCTGGAAGGCTTCAGCAACAAAGGGATGATTACCGTGGCCTTGCTGTTTTTGGTCAGTGAAGGTGTACGTCAGAGCGGAGCACTGACCCAACTTATCAAGAAGCTGCTTCCCCAGCAGACGACATCCGTCTTCCGGGCACAGGCACGCATGCTGCCCAGCATCGCTTTCATATCCGCTTTCCTGAACAATACACCGGTGGTGGTCATATTTGCCCCCATCATCAAACGGTGGGCTAACTCTGTCAAGCTTCCGGCCACTTACTTCCTGATTCCGCTGTCGTACGTGACGATTCTTGGTGGTATCTGTACGCTGATCGGCACATCCACCAACCTGGTGGTACACAGCATGATTCTCGATGCCGGAATGAAAGGCTTCAGCATGTTCGAACTGGGGAAGGTAGGCATATTCATCGCTCTGGCCGGTATTATCTACTTGTTTCTGTTCTCCAAGAAACTGTTGCCCGCCAACCGTCCGGACACAGCCAACGAGGAAGAAAACGACTCTTCACTGCATCTGGTAGAAGCCGTCATCGGTCCGCGTTTCCCGGGTATCAACAAGACGGTGAGCGAATTTGATTTCAAGCGCCATTATGGAGCGGAAGTGAAAGAACTTCGCCGTAGCGGACGTACCTATACCAACCTGAGCAAAGTCAGTTTTCGCGAAGGCGATACATTGGTGGTACTGACAGACGACAGCTTCATCCAGACCTGGGGAGAATCTTCTGTCTTCCTGATGCTGGCCAACGGGAAAGAATACGAACCGGCCGGAAAGAAAAAACGCTGGTTCACCCTTTTCCTGCTCGTGTTCATGATTGTAGGAGCTACCATCGGTGAACTGCCGGGCATTGAGAAATTCCTGCCCGAAGGCATCAAGCTGGATATGTTCTTTTTCGTGTCCATCACTACGGTCATCATGGCCTGGGCCAAGATATTCCCTCCACAGAAATATACCAAGTATATCTCTTGGGATATCCTGATTACCATTGCCTGTGCCTTTGCCATCAGCAAAGCCATGGAAAATTCCGGAGTGGCCGACTTGCTGGCCGGTTACATCATCAGCCTGAGCCATGACTACGGTCCTTATGTGTTGCTGGCCGTACTGTTCATCATTACGAACATCTTTACGGAACTGATTACCAACAATGCGGCGGCGGCCCTGTCCTTCCCCATTGCCCTGTCACTGTCCACCCAGCTGGGAGTCAATCCCATGCCGTTCTTCGTGGTCATCTGCATGGCAGCCTCGGCCAGTTTCTCCACCCCTATCGGCTATCAGACCAACCTGATTGTGCAAGGTATCGGAAACTACAAGTTCACCGACTTCGTCCGCATCGGACTGCCGCTGAACATCATCACATTCCTGATATCGGTCTTTCTCATTCCGCTGATATGGCCTTTTTAAAACAGATTTAAACAGACATTACAATATGAACGATTCAAAAGCAACTCATATCTATCCGATATTCGACCGCATGCTGGGGCGTGCAGACAAGGAAGAACTCCTTCACCAACACGGACTTATGATTTGGTTCACCGGGCTGAGCGGTTCCGGGAAAAGTACCATCGCCATCGCCTTGGAGCGCGAACTCCAACAGCGCGGGCTGCTGTGCCGTATCCTCGATGGAGACAACATCCGCAGCGGCATCAACAACAACTTGGGCTTCTCGGCCGAAGACCGGGTAGAAAATATCCGACGCATTGCCGAGGTGGGCAAGCTGTTTGTCGACACCGGCATCATCACTTTGGCAGCTTTCATCAGCCCCAATAACGAAATCCGCGAGATGGCCGCCCGCATCATCGGGAAAGACGATTTTCTGGAAATCTACGTCAGCACCCCGCTGGAAGAATGTGAGCGCCGCGATGTGAAAGGCCTGTACGCCAAGGCCCGCCGGGGAGAAATCAAGAACTTCACCGGCATTTCGGCCCCGTTCGAGGCACCGGCACATCCGGCCCTTTCGCTCGACACCTCCAAACTGTCACTCAAAGAATCCGTCGACCAGCTGCTCGACCTGATTCTCCCCAAAGTCACTAAAAAATAAATTATATATTAGCCATGCAAGAAGAATACAAATTAAGCCACTTGAAAGAACTCGAAGCCGAGTCCATCCACATCATCCGCGAAGTGGCTGCCGAATTTGAGAATCCGGTAATGCTCTACAGCATCGGAAAAGACTCATCCGTCATGGTCCGTCTGGCAGAAAAGGCTTTTGCCCCTGGAAAAGTGCCTTTTCCTCTGATGCACATCGATTCCAAATGGAAATTCAAGGAAATGATTCAGTTCCGCGATGAATATGCTAAAAAATACGGCTGGAACCTGATTGTGGAAAGCAACATGGAAGCCTTCCGCGCAGGCGTAGGCCCCTTCACTCACGGAAGTAAGGTACACACCGACCTGATGAAAACACAGGCCCTGCTGCACGCCCTCGACAAATACAAGTTCGACGCAGCCTTCGGAGGCGCACGCCGCGACGAAGAGAAATCACGTGCCAAGGAACGTATCTTCTCTTTCCGCAACGAGTTCCACCAGTGGGACCCAAAGAACCAGCGCCCGGAACTCTGGGACATCTACAATGCCCGCATCCGCAAAGGAGAAAGCATCCGTGTGTTCCCGTTGAGCAACTGGACCGAACTGGACATCTGGCAGTACATCCGTCTGGAAAATATCCCTATCGTACCGTTGTATTTCGCCAAGGTGCGTCCGGTGGTCAACATCGACGGACAGCTGATTATGCCTGATGACGACCGTCTGCCGGAAAAATACCGCGACAAGATTGAGATGAAAAAAATCC
The DNA here is from genome assembly GCA_900551445.1 of uncultured Bacteroides sp. Classification (GTDB taxonomy): domain Bacteria; phylum Bacteroidota; class Bacteroidia; order Bacteroidales; family Bacteroidaceae; genus Phocaeicola. Next base: position 111,963 of record URWA01000003.1, read on the forward strand.
GTTTCCGTACCCTGGGATGCTGGCCGCTGACAGGCGCCATTGAAAGTGAAGCCGACACCATCGAAAAGATTGTGGAGGAAATGATGACCACCACCAAGAGTGAACGCACGACCCGTGTCATCGACTTCGACCAGGAAGCCAGTATGGAACAAAAGAAACGTGAAGGATATTTTTAATTACGCAACGACATGGAACATTTAGATAAAAGCAAATCAGGCAACCCGATGGAAGGAGAAGCCAGAGGCAAGATGTCTATCGAGGAATTCCTGAAAAAAGACGAACAGAAAGACCTGCTCCGTTTTCTGACCGCAGGTTCTGTAGACGACGGAAAGTCCACCCTCATCGGACGTCTGTTGTTCGACAGTAAGAAATTGTATGAAGACCAGCTCGATGCCCTGGAACGCGACAGCAAGCGCATGGGTAACGCCGGCGAACACATCGACTATGCCCTGCTGCTCGACGGCCTGAAAGCCGAACGTGAACAAGGTATCACCATCGATGTGGCTTACCGTTATTTCTCGACCAACAACCGTAAGTTCATCATTGCCGACACTCCGGGACACGAACAATATACCCGTAACATGATTACCGGCGGTTCGACTGCCAACCTGGCCGTCATCCTGGTAGATGCCCGTACCGGCGTCATCACCCAGACCCGCCGCCATACCTATCTGGTATCCTTGCTGGGTATCAAGCACGTGGTACTGGCCGTCAACAAGATGGACCTGGTAGACTACTCGAAGGAAGTGTTCGACAAGATTGTAGCCGACTATATGGCCTTCATCACTCCGCTGGGTATCCCCGATGTGCAGTGCATTCCGCTGTCAGCCTTGGAAGGTGACAACGTGGTAGAGAAATCCGACCGTACCCCGTGGTACGAAGGTCCCGCCCTGTTGGAATTCCTGGAAACCGTCCACATCGGCAACGACCATAACCTGAAAGACTTCCGCTATCCGGTACAGTACGTGCTTCGTCCGAACCTCGACTTCCGTGGTTTCTGCGGAAAAGTGGCTTCCGGCGTGGTACACAAAGGAGATGAGGTAGTAGCCCTTCCTTCCGGAAAGCGTTCGCACATCAAGAGCATCGTAACCTACGACGGAGAACTCGACTATGCCTTCCCGCCGATGTCTGTCACCCTGACCCTGGAAGACGAAATTGACGTATCCCGCGGTGAAATGCTGGTACACCCCGACAACATGCCGATGATCGGACGTAACTTCGAAGCCATGCTGGTATGGATGGACGAAGAAAAGATGGACATGGAGAAGTCTTTCTTCCTGAAGCAGACCACCAACACCAGCCGTACCCGCATTGACAGCATCAAGTATAAGGTAGATATCAACACCATGGAACACCTGTCTGTGGAAAACGGACGCCTGACCAAGGAAGATGTGCCCATGCAGCTCAACCAGATTGCTCATGTGGTACTGACTTCTTCCAAGGAGCTGTTCTTCGACCCTTATACCAAGAACAAAGCTACGGGTGCCTTCATCCTGATTGACCCGATTACCAACAACACCAGTGCCGTAGGTATGATTATCAACCAGGTGGCCGACAAAGACATGCACAACCAGATGGAACTGCCTGTCCTCAACCTGCCGAAACTGGGCATCGGTCCGGAACACTACGAAGCCATCGAACGTGCCGTAAAGGAACTGGAACGTCAGGGATACGCTATTGAATTAATAGTTAAAAATTAAAAGTTAAAATCGACAAGCTGAGTTTTACAACTGTCAATTATCAATTAAAGAAATGGGATTACTCGAATTTAACAAACTCCCCATCAATACGCTGGTAGGAGCCGACTGGAAGACCTTCAACCAGATTACTGCCGGACGTACCATCGACCCGGCGTACAAGGGCAAATACCGCCTGACCAAGGCCGTATGCCGTCTGTTGTCCACCCTGGTTCCCTTGCAGGACAAACGGTATGAAAAACTGCTGGCCAACAAGCCCCTGGAACACGACCCTGTGTTCATTCTGGGACACTGGCGCAGCGGAACCACCTTCATGCACAACGTGTTCTCCTGCGACAAGCATTTTGGCTACAACACCACCTACCAAACGGTATTTCCGCACCTGATGATGTGGGGACAACCCTTCTTCAAGAAGAACATGAGCTGGCTGATGCCGGACAAACGTCCGACCGACAACATGGAGCTGGCCGTCGACCTTCCGCAGGAAGAAGAGTTTGCCCTGGCCAACATGATGCCCTACACGTACTACAACTTCTGGTTCCTGCCGAAATACATGCAGGAATATGCCGACAAGTACCTGCTGTTCGATGACATCAGCGACGCCGAACTGAAAGTGTTTGAGGAAACCTTCACCAAACTGATCAAGATTTCCTTGTGGAACACCCACGGCACACAGTTCCTCAGCAAGAACCCGCCGCACACCGGACGCGTGAAAGAGCTGGTGAAGATGTTCCCGAACGCCAAGTTCATCTACCTGATGCGTAACCCGTACACGGTATTCGAATCGACCCGCAGTTTCTTCACCAACACCATCCAGCCACTGAAGCTGCAGGACATCAGCAACGAAGAACTGCAGGCCAATATCCTTTCAGTCTACGCCAAGCTGTATCACAAGTACGAGGCCGACAAGAAGTTTATTCCGGAAGGCAACCTGGTGGAAGTCCGTTTCGAGGATTACGAAAGGAACGCCTTCGACATGACGCAGGAGATTTACCAGAAACTGCAAATCCCCGGCTTTGACGAAGCCCGTGCCGACATCGAAGCGTATGTCAACAAGAAGAAAGGGTACAAGAAAAACAAATACCAATACAAGCCCGAGACTGTCGAACTGGTTGAAAAGAACTGGTCGTTCGCCTTGGAGCAGTGGGGGTATAAGTTGTAAACTTATCAGACTATATCAACAAAAAATGCGGGACACTCACATCCCGCATTTTTTGTTTCATGCCTTTTATTAACCGCCATCTTCATTCACATACAATCCGGAATCCGACAGCCGTCTTCAAAGAAGCAGACTCCGGATACACAATACGCAATCCGTCTGCCTCCTGCTTCCATTCTATTTTATCACCTTCTACACCCAACAGTTCCACCGAAGTCACCTGCTTCTTTTCCACAGTAGAATCAGTACCCAAAGACACAATCTTCAAAGTCTCTCCCGGTTTCGGCACCGTCATGCACCAGGCATACAAGGCCTTGTCTTTTCCCACCGTAAAACGGAAATCCGTAGAATAGAACGTATGGTTTGCCTGACTGCCCCCGATGAATCCACCCGGCAACACATTCAGCTTACCGTCTTTTCCTTCACCCAATACACGCCAGGCTGAACTGCCGTAAATACCTTGTCCGTTCACCCGTATCCATTGGCCGACCTCTTTCAACATCTTCACGCAACCTTCATCCAATGAACCATCGGGACGCAGCGGAATAGAAACACCCACCGAACCATCACGTGCCACAATCTCCAGCAAATAACGTATCATCGCATCCGAACTGTACACAAAATTCGGGCCGTAGAACCAGTCACCTACCGGGGTTTCCGCAATCCAAGCCTGATACTTGGAGTTCCACAAGTCGAACTGGTCATGGTGTACCCCCTAGATAATCAGGAAGCGTGCTCCGGCATCCTTGTAAATATCCACTAATTCTTTGGGATTAAACTTCTTCGGGTTCCAGTCGCGCAATACCTCCTTGTAGCCCACTACCGAAGGATGCCCGTAATTCTTCAGGTGATTCTCGTAAGCCGGAGTCCCTTCCACATACATTTTGCGGGCATACCAGTCGCCACTCTCTCCTGCCGACTGCGGCCCGAAGTGAATCCATATTCCAAACTTGGACTCCCGCAACCATTCGGGTGTACCCGGATAGTTGGATTCTATCGATGCCCACGTAGGCTCATACGGTCCGGCTGTTACCGGCAAATTCAGTTTTACTTCTTCAAATGTCTGGCTGTCCCCCATCGGAACAGAATTTTCCGGCAGCGGTTTATGCACCGACGGCATGGATTCCAGTTGATAATTCACCCCACTGGTCTGCTGAGAAAAAGCCGTTGCACAGGCTCCCAGCCACAAACAGCTTAATAATACAAATTGATTCATGCCTATTTTCTTGTTTTCTAAAAATTTACGATTCGTTTTTTTCGGATAATCCCGTGATTCGATTTACAAAAACAAATGTAGATAGAAAACCTCGAAATAAGATAGGATGAAAATGTGGGATTATAGGAGGAAATCGAGAATATACCAACAAAACAAGTCTACTTCCAAAAATAAAGGCAAACAATCCATTCACCTCATTCCGGCTGACCGAACACCTGCCGGTAATATTCTCTTTTATCTGTCAGATTCTTCCACTGCTCCATTCCGTGGACAGCCTTGCCATTCACCCGTTCATAAAACGTGATTTCCTCCTGGAGTACACGAAAATCGTTCTTCATCAGCGAAAAATTCAGGGCCTTTTCCAAACGGACAAACCCGTACATTAAAGAATCTTGTGCCACTTCTTGCACTTTGACTCCATAGGCTGAATCCGCCCGCAGAAAATCTTTTCGGGCTACAGCCGAATCTCCTTTATAATCCTCCAGCATGGCTTTCAGACTCAGCAAATCTGCCGACATGGAATCGCGCATGCAGGCGTCCATCTCTCGAAGCAACGCCAACACTTCCGGCAGACGCCAGCTACGGAGCAAATAAGTATATTTCAAAAGGTAAGTCTGCCTGTCGGGATGCAACGAAATAGCACTATCCAATTTCTCCCGAATCAATACGTCATGAATGCAGACATGCGGATGTGCTTTGTCGACCGGCACATTCCAGAACAAGGAATCGCTCCGCATCAAACTGTCTGCCTCCAAGATGAGCGTATGTACAACAGACTGATTATCAACCTGGCATCCAGTCCCTTTATGGATACAGGCTGTACACATTCCAGCCACACAGCCCACCATCAAGAAGAGTCTTACATTCATAGTTTAAAGGTTTGTTTCGCGCAAAGTTAAGTTTTTTCACCCAACCTTGTCCTAAAAAACACTAAATTCTCTCCCATAAAAAGGGAAACTCCTCTATGAAAAAAGTCTCTCACTACCTGCATTTTCTCTGTTCCACAGTGTGGGATACAAAAACCACACTGTGGGATACATATTTCACAGTGTGGGATATAAAAACCGCAGTGTGGTACAGAGAATTTATCAGGACAAAAAAGAGTATGCATCAGGGAGTTTTTTCATTTATACACCGTAGATAGCAAATTATTTTTTCAGGCTTCTTTTCACCACTGCCGGCACACCTGCCGCAAGGGAATCGTCGGGAATATCCCGGGTCACCACACTGCCTGCCGCAATGATGCAGCGGTTGCCGATGGTCACTCCCGGACAGACCACCACATTGCCACCCAGCCAGCAGTCCTCACCCACCGTTATGGGATAGGAAGTTTCTTTTTCCTCACGACGTTCCACATAGTCCATGGGGTGCTGGGGCGTGTAGAACTGGCAATGAGGTCCTATCAGCGTATTCTTCCCGATGCGGATATAAGCTCCGTCGAGCATGATGCAGTCGTAGTTCATGAACACATTTTCACCCAGGATTATGCCGTTGCCGTGGTCACAATGGAAAGGCGGACAGATAGTGGTGTTTTTCGGGATACCTGGAATAAGGTCTTCCATTACCTGACGGTAATCGTCGTCGTAAATGGTCATCGTCTGCAGACGGGCGCACACTTTTTTAGCGTGTATCAGACTGGCGTGTATTTCAGGGTCGGAAAAATAATAGAGTTCCTGACTGCGCATCTTTTCGTATTCTGTTTTCATAGGATTTCAGTTTATAAAATAACCATATTCAAAGGTAGAAGGAATTTTGCTTATCTGCAAAAAGAGAGAAATACAAAAACAACGCTCATGGTCATCGGCCACACAATAAAACGACTGACTGTACTCCGCAAATCCTTAAAAAGATAGCCTACGGATACAACCACCGAGTTTCCCCATCATCCAATATTACAAACTAAAATAAAGACTTCAAGAGGTTACGCTTCCATTGATTCCACAAATTGTAACAATGAAGCGACACGCTCCGTATGAAAGGAAAGTTGGTTGAACAATTTATGGGTTTTCAGCATCTCAATAGCAGCATCGGCTGTAATCACCCCTTGTTCATAAAGTCGGATTGTAGCATATAACTGATCATTAGCTACAGGACCCATCACCAGGTCATATTTTTCCACTTCTTTCCCTCGACGGTTATTGACCACAAATTCCAGCCATTCTTTCGTAGCTCCTGTAAACCGGAGAACAGAAAATTCTCTATCAAAAATATTGTCAGGCACTTCATATACAGAAACTACAGCTTTCTCACTTTGTTCTCTATTCTTTTTCAGCAGAGCCCACTTTTGAGCCTGCTCCAAATTGGTCGTCGTATAGAATCCTTTCCCAAAGTCCGTAGCCTTACGCCCTTTCTGCACACTCGGGTGCTTTACAATAACCGTAGAACCGTGATATAGTTTCATTTCTTTTTATTGATATAAGTAGTTATAGTATCTATAATATAATCAACGTCTTGAGTATGAAGCATCTCGAAATTGTCAGTCAGAAACTCAAAAACCTGATAATTGGAGAACCGTAACAAAGTTTCTTCTCCACTTAAATGCTGCACTTTTCTATAATTCTCCAGACAAAACAGCTTGAAAAGTAAGATTCGGGTATCATCGTTCTGCATTTTCTTCCGCTTGGCCTTCTCCTTTTCCAGCATTTCATATAACAGCAAGGTACCTGAATACCATAATTTTGTACGCTCATCGAGCAAAGATTTATACAAACTACTTGTATATATGTAATACAAGGCATCTTCAAATGGCAATGATTTTTTCTTCATTACCATATCTACCAAATCACGCATGACAAACGGAAGCATAGACTGGCCAAGACCTTCAGTATGAGTATCAGATATATCCATAAACTACTTTTTGAAACATTACCACAAAACAGGTTTCACGCTGCCCATTTCTGCAAATGTATGGAATCTTTTTTGAAAAAGTTCCACGAATGGCAGTTTTCACAATGAAAGTACCCTGAAATAAAATGTGTTAAAGTCTAAATTCGCATGCAGCCTACTCCGGGTTCTTCTATCCTATAAATATAGGAAAATAAAATATGACAAAAGAAGAACTGGTAAATCTGTGCAAAGAGGGAAATAAGCAGGCTTTAAGTTTGCTCTATACCACTTATGCAAACAAAATGAAACGCATTTGCAGTCAGTACATTTCAGACAAACAAACAGTCAACGACCTCTTGCATGATGGATTCATTGTCATTTTTACCTCCATCCATACCCTGCGCTCTCCCGAAAAGCTGGAAAGCTGGATGGGAAAAATAATGAAAAACATGTCATTGAGATACTTGGAGCAGTCTCATTCAACCACCCTCGTTTCTTTAGAAGAAATAGAAGAATCCGAGTTACCGCAAGCACAATCCTATTCAACAGACTTTCCGTCTTATGCCGTCATGCGAAAGATGATAGACACTTTACCGGAAGGTTATCGTGAAGTTTTCAAGCTGGCAGTATTGGAAGGATTATCTCACAAGGAAATCGGTTCGCTGTTAAATATTGCGCCTCATTCTTCTTCCTCACAATTGTCAAGAGCAAAAGTATTGCTCCGTAAACTGCTGGCACACTATTATATAGTCATAACCCTGTTCCTCTTGTCATCCGTCCTTTTTTTGCAAATTCTGTTCTATAAATCAAAAGAAATCGTACATACGTCTTCAAAAATCATCACCCAGTCTAAAGAAGAAAAAGAATCAAAAGATATTTTATTCAAAGATACGGCAAATAATGCCCCTAAATACATAACAGTCTGCCACTATGTACATTCTGATTCAACTCAGGTAGAAATGCCCGAGGAAGAAACAATTTCACCAAACAATATGACAGAAAGAAAAGACAGTGTAAGACTAAGCAATCCTCCAATGAGTAGAAAACAAGAAATAAGACAAGGTACCGAGAACAGAAAGAATTGGTCACTGGCCTTGTCGGTTTCAGGCGTCAACAGGCAGACAAACACCCAAAGGATGATGATTCCAGGAGGTGTTTCGTCCGAAAAGCCGCAAGAAGTAACAAAAAAAACTTACTATCACATTCCTATAACCTTGTCCCTTTCATTGCACAAGAGAATCAATGAACGTTGGGGCATTGAAACGGGTTTACAGTATACATATTTGCGTGCTGATTTTACAACTATCACCGATTCCCATTGGAAAGAAACGCAAAAAATCAATTATATCGGGATTCCACTGAAAGGTCTGTTCAACGTAGGAAGCCGACAGAAATTCTCCTTCTATCTGTCTGCTGGAGTAACCTTGGACATTCCCATAAAAGCAACCTCAGAAGAAATCGTATCCGATGAAAACGAAAAAATCATTTCTGACCGGAAAAGCTACATACAACCACCTATACAATGGTCGACAAATTTGGGTATAGGAGTACAATACCAGATAACTCCCTCTATCGGAATCTATGCAGAACCTAATTTACATTACTATTTCAAAACTCAGCATAGTATAAAAACCATCCGGACAGAAAAGCCTTTCCATGTAGCATTGCCTATAGGAATTCGTCTGTCTTGGTAAAAAAGCACTGGGCCTCATGCAGCCTTTCATGAAATAGCTTATCGTAGTGATAGAAAAGTAACTCAAACAAATATTATTTCATGCAAGCGCGTCATCAAAACAGGATTATCTATTTCAAGGAACTTTCTATCACCAGTAAGAATTATTTCATACCTTATATCCAACAATGGCATCCGGTGGAGAAAGGAACCAAGGTGCTGGAGATTGGTTGCGGAGAAGGAGGCAATTTGCTACCTTTCGCTGAAATGGGTTGTAATACGGTTGGAATTGACATCGCAGCAAGCCGGATTAAAGAAGCAAAAACATTCTTTCACACAGCCCATGCCAAAGGTACATTTATTGCACAAGATATCTTTCTACTGGATAAAGTGGAATGGAGTTTCGATGTCATTATCTGCCATGATGTGCTTGAACATATTCCTCAAAAAGAGTTATTTATAGCTACTTTGAGCAGGTTTTTAAAACCGCAAGGCATTGTATTCATGTCGTTCCCGGCATGGCAGATGCCATTTGGAGGGCATCAACAGATTTGCAGGAGCAAAATCTTATCCCATCTCCCTTTTATTCATCTCCTCCCTACAGCTGCATACCGACTTTTATTAAAAGCGTTTGGAGAAGATAATGACTGCATTCAAGAACTGCTTTCTATCAAGCAGACACGTATATCAATAGAAGGATTTGAAAGTTTAATGAAAAACACAAACCTACGCATTCAAAACAGGAAACTATGGTTGGTCAATCCTCACTACAAAATAAAATTTGGATTGTCGCCACGAGAACTGAACAGAAAAATTGCCCATATTCCTTTCATCAGGGATTTTTTTACGACCAGTTGCTTCTATATTCTAACAACTTAAATGACTAAAAAGAAAAAAATTCTCTTTCCTGTCAGACATTGAAACGTTTAACCTTAAAAAACATCAAGATGAGACTGATAAATCTGACAGCATATTAGCCAACAAGGAAGATAAATTTTATCATTGATTGGACTTTAATGATACCATAGCAGAGTTCTCTTCATGTGCAAACTACACGAAGCAACTAAAACATAAAGCTAAACCCTTTCTTCTGAGAAGTCTTAAATCGTTCAATTTCCAAAGAGAGCGATTTCTTTAATTGACCAGCCATAAAGCCCAAGAAAGGCAGATTTGTTTCTTCTTCCTGTGATTGCCGTAAAGCTGAAATATACTCTTCCCTATCTTCCTTAAATATTTTAGTCGGAAATAGGTTGTAGCAGAACTGAATGTAATTCATCAGCAGGCGGGCGGTTCTTCCGTTGCCATCTACCCACGGATGAATGGTTACTAAATTAAGATGGGCATTAAAACTCAATTCGTATTGCTCTCGAAATGTTTCCACAGCCTTTTGTTTTTCCTGCAATAAAGCGCAAAGTTCATCTACTTTGGCAGGAACTTTCTGATAACTCATATAAGAACGACCACCCACACCAGCCGTAACACCGCACAAACGAAATTCACCTTTGGAAGAATCAAAAGAGCCACTCATTACATGATGTATGCTGCCTGTAGTACGCATCAGCGTTGCATTCAATCTTTGCAAAAATGGCGAGGTGATTGGTACTTTACGCTTGGCTTCGTCTTTGGCTAGTTCGTATGCCTTCTTTAAGTCCTCATTCATCAAGTGATATACCAGCGGCTTTCCTTTGGCAGTCAGCCCCTCATCAAAAAGCATTTGTGCCTCTGACTCGGTGAGTGTTGAACCCTCAATCGCTGTAGAATGGGCAATAAGAGAATAGAGGTAGTACTTCTCATAGTCCACCGCTTCACTGATACCAAGTTGCCGAAACTTTTGGTATAACTGCTCTATCTCCTGCCAAACACCTTGTTCCATGAACTCTTATTTAATAGGATTTGTCTTTTCAAAGGTAGTATATTTGTATTGCGTAGCCAAAGAAAATAATGACTTACTACCGTATTTTTGTACTTGTGGAGAAAATGAAGGGAAAGTTTCGATAAAATAAGAAAAGCTAAGCATTGATTTCTCAGTTGCTTAGCTTCTTGTGGTACCCAGACCCGCATTTGAAATAATTAAAGTGGGGAAAATGTGGGTAAAAAGAAAAACGCAGAAAAACACAGCAATATAACTATATATCAACTATTTACAATCATATTAAATTTTAATCCAAATTAATCCGATTGCAAATTATTTAGCAGATGTGGGGAAAATGTGGGGAAAATATCTATATTTGCATCCAGATAGATATTTAACCTGTAAGCCTATGAAAGTAACTTTCATCATTAAAAAAGCGGCAAAACGGTATGATACTGAATCAACCGCAACTATTTATATCCGTCTGAGAAATGGAAGACAGCTTGATTCTGTTGCTCCTACCCAGCTTTCAATCAATCCCAACCTGTGGGATGACAAAGCAGAGTGTGTAAAAACAAAAGCTGTCTGCAACGAAGATTTAAGGACTGGCATAAATGAAGAGATACGAAAGCTGAAAACCCATGTGGAAAAATCCTTTCACACGGAAAAAGAATCCATTGATAAAGAGTGGCTGAAACTGACCTTAGACAAATATTATCATCCTGAAAAGTATTTCACACCGGAAGAGATTGTCATCAAGCCGACTTTCGGAGAGCTGTTTGACAGCTTTCTGGAAAAGCATCCGTTATCGGAAGTAAGGAAAAAGAATTTCAGGGTGGTAAAAAGAGCCTTATTGCGTTATGAACTGTATGTACGGGAAACAAAAAGAGGACAAAAAGGATTTGTTCTTGATATTGATACCGTCACACCTGAAACTCTTCGGGACATGTGGGACTTCTTCGAGAACGAATACCAGTATTATGAACTGTACCCAAGCATTTATGAAGCCATTCCAGAAAAGAGAACTCCGCAACCACGAGGGAAAAATACCCTGATAGACTGCTTTTCAAGAATACGCACATTCTTCCTGTGGTGCCTTGACAACAATCTGACCGCCAACAGACCGTTTGACAAGTTTCCGATAGAGGAGTGCAAATACGGAACCCCTGTTTATATCAACCTTGAAGAAAGAGACAAGATTTTCAATGCTGACCTGTCAGCCACTCCACAGCTGGAGATACAGAGGGACATCTTCATTTTCCAGACACTTATAGGATGCAGAGTAAGCGACCTGTACAGAATGACCAAACTGAACGTGGTAAATGAAGCCATTGAATACATACCGAAGAAAACCAAAGAGGGCAATCCTGTAACGGTACGTGTACCGTTGAACGACAAGGCAAAGGAAATTCTCGAACGGTATAAAGACCATGAAGGAAAACTGCTGCCGTTCATTTCCGAACAGAAATATAATGAGGCAATAAAAAAGATATTCAAACTTTCAGGAGTGGACAGGATTGTCACTATATTAGACCCATTGACACGTGATGAAGTCAAAAAACCGCTTTATGAAGTGGCAAGCAGCCACCTTGCAAGACGCACCTTCATCGGTAATATTTATAAGAAGGTGAAAGACCCGAATCTTGTTTCGGCACTGTCGGGACACAAGGAAGGCAGCAAGGCTTTCAGACGGTACAGGGATATTGACGAAGAGATGAAGAAAGACCTCGTTAAACTTTTAGACTAAACCTATATGGGACAACAGGAATACGACAATTTCAAAAGACTGATAAGGGAGTGGCTTGACAGCCACCCCGATGAATATGCGGCTTTCGTGGAAGAAATGAACGACAAGGAGTTCAAGGGATTCGTTAAGGTTTTCAAGGTTGCCACAACCTTGGTACCGAGATACAAGGAAGCCACACGCAGACGGATCGGAGACGACAAAATCTCCGATTTCGAGGAACTGGAGAATGTGCTTCTGGATTCTGACCTTGCCCAAAAGATTGTAAACGAGTTCCACCATTCAAAAAGGCGGAGCATCATACCTGCCATGCTCGCATGGCTGTACTACGGACGGAGTTATGAGTGCATGGTAGAACAGGGAGAGGAACTGGCCAAAAGAAAAGGAATTACCGGACTATACAAATGGCTTGTTTCCTACATGGTCAGGTTCATCATCAAGAAGAGCATCAGCAGCGGCATGAGAACCAAAGAGGACTGGGTGGCTTTCAGGAAGCAGCAGAAAGCCATTGAGGAAAACAACCTCGTGGAATGGTCTATTGAGGATGAAGAAGACATTGAAGAAACCGAAACGGAAGATACGGAAAGCCTGCAGCAGGGACAGCCCAAGAGTGCCGGACGAAAAGCCGACACACGTACCCTGCCGGAGCTGCTGATAGAGAACAGGGATGTCATTCTGGAAAGAATCGGAACAAGGCTGAAAACGCATACGACCGAAACGGACATCGCACGTCTGTACATCGCACTGGTGGAATACCGTTTCATGCGCCCCTGTCCCATAAAGACTTTCCGGAACGCACTGCAACAGCAATACACAGACCTCAGCATCGTACACGAAAGGGGAATACAGAAAGCGTACAGGAACCTTACCACACCTTTCGGAGGCAGCAAAAAACTGATAAAGGACATCGGGGAAGACCATGTTGCCATAGAGGAATTGAAGGCTTATCTATCCGCTTGAAATTCGTTTAATTCGTTTTTGGATTTTACGAATTTAACGCATTGAAATCCATTGATTTACGATTATTTTTCGTTATATATTTGTGCCACTATCCTAATCGGGGTAGTGGCTTTTCGTTTATAATACTGCCGAAACGGGAAGTCTTACAACCGGCAGTTTCAACAAGCCTATGACAGACCTGATGGCAATTATCCAAAGCGGAAACGGCAACATCAAACTGGAAGTGACAGGCGAAGACCTGCTCATGTTTTCAAACCAGCTGATAAGCCGTGCCAAGCATGAACTCTCCACCGCCATTGCGGAAGCGAGAAAGGAAAAGTACCTCACAAAGGAGGAAGTGAAGAAAATGTGCGACGTGTGCGACACCACCCTTTGGCACTGGGCAAAGAAGAACTATCTGAAACCCGTGAAGGTGGGGAACAAGGTCAGATACCGACAGTCGGACATACAGAAAATCCTGGGTGAACGCAATCCTTCAATCTGAGCCTATGAAAGAGGAAGAATACATGCGTGTGGGAACGACACTGTACAAGGTCGTAAACCAGCCCTGCGCCAGCGGAGGGTATGAGAAAAGACGTGTGATATGGAACAACAGCACACTCAGGCAGGACTACGGGAAGAACTATCTTGCGACCGTCCCGAAGTATGACGGATTCTGTACCGTTCCCGACCATCTGAACTACCGGAAGGAGATTGACGGTTTCCTGAATCTGTACGAACCGATAGAGCATACTCCGCAGATAGGGGATTTCCCGAACATACGTTCTCTGGTGCTTCACATCTTCGGTGAGCAGTACAATCTGGGACTGGACTATCTGCAACTGCTGTTCCTGCAGCCGTTGCAGAAACTTCCCATACTCCTGCTGGTATCGGAAGAGAGGAACACGGGCAAGAGTACGTTCCTTAATTTCCTGAAAGCCGTATTCGGGGATAACGTGACATTCAACACCAACGAGGATTTCCGGAGCCAGTTCAATTCCGACTGGGCCGGAAAGCTGCTCATTGTTGTGGACGAGGTGCTGCTCAACCGCAGGGAAGACAGCGAGCGGTTGAAGAACCTGAGCACCACTTTCAATTACAAGGTGGAAGCCAAAGGGAAAGACCGCACGGAAATAGCCTTCTTCGCCAAGTTCGTATTGTGTTCAAACAACGAGTACCTGCCTGTAATCATAGACGCAGGGGAAACACGATACTGGGTAAGGAAGATAAATCCGCTGCAGAACGATGACACGAATTTCCTGCAAAAGCTGAAAGAAGAAATTCCTGCCTTCCTGTTCTTCCTGACGCAAAGGGAGCTTTCAACGGAAAAGGAAAGCCGTATGTGGTTCAATCCGAAGCTGACACATACGGCAGCCCTGCAGAAAATCATCCGGAGCAACCGCAACCGTCTGGAGATAGAAATGGCTGAACTGTTCCTTGACATCATGTCAAACATGAATGTGGAAAGCGTATCATTCTGCCTGAACGACCTCATGACACTGCTTATCTATTCGCAGGTAAAGGCAGAGAAACATCAGGTGCGGAAAGTGGTTCAGGAAGTATGGAAGCTGACTTCCGCACCGAACTCGCTTTCCTACACCGCCTATGAGATTGCTCCCCACCGTGACTGCCACTACGAGACGAAAAGGAAAATAGGAAGGTTCTACACGATAACCAAAGAACAGCTGACCGCTATATGATTATTTTGATGAAATGATGAATACGGTATATAACACATTGTATTACAGTATAATACAAGCTCATCATTCATTCATCGGAATATAATGCTGATGAAAAGAGAAATCATCATTTCTTTTTTGGCAAGCAGTCTGATGAAAAAATGATGAAGTGTTACCATTCTGTATAACAGCTTATTACAAGCAAAGTTCATCACATCATCGTTTTTTCACTCATCACAAAACCGTACGAAAATGACAACAGAAGAAGCAAAAAAGATAAGAATCGCAGACTATCTGCACAGTCTGGGGTATTTCCCAGTAAAGCAGCAGGGGGTAAACCTCTGGTACAAATCCCCGTTCAGGGAAGAGAACGAGCCCTCGTTCAAAGTAAACACAGAACGTGAACAATGGTTCGACTTCGGTCTGGGAAAGGGCGGCAACATCATCGCACTGGCAGCACACCTCTACGCAACGGAGAGTGTTCCGTATATCCTGAAACGCATAGAGGAACAGACACCGCATGTCCGTCCCGTGTCTTTCTCTTTTCGCAGGCAGTCTGCCACCGAGCCGAGTTTCCAGCAACTTGACATCGTGCAGCTGTCTTCTCCTGCCCTGCTCTCTTACCTGCAGGAAAGGGGGATAAATACGGCACTGGCGAAAAAAGAATGCCGTGAGGCACACTTCACCAACAACGGCAAACGGTATTTCGCCATTGCCTTTCCGAACATATCGGGTGGATATGAAATCCGCAACCGATATTTCAAGGGCTGCATCGCACCGAAAGAAATATCACATATCAGACAATCGGGAGAGCCGAGAAAAGCATGTTACGTTTTTGAGGGGTTCATGGACTACCTTTCCTTTCTGACACTAAGGCTTGAAAGCTGTCCGCAATTCCCTGATTTCGACAGACAGGACTACATGGTTCTGAACTCTGTTGCCAATGTTTCCAAGGCACTCTATCCGCTGGGCAGCTATGAACGCATCCACTGTTTCCTTGACAATGACCGTGCAGGAATGGAAGCCCTGCAGCAAATCAGAAAGGAGTATGACAATACCAGACATATACGTGACGCTTCACACATTTACAGCGGATGCAAGGATTTGAACGAATACCTGCAAAAACGGGCAGAGACAAAGAAACAGGCTCAATCCATCAAAGTGAAGACACCGCCCAATAAACCGGGAGGCTTTCGGTTATAGCCCACTATAACTACACGCTTCGCTTACGTAGTTGTGGGCTCTCCCGAGGGGATTAGGGTTTTACCCTAATAACCCACTCAGGGCGTTTCTCCCCTGAGAACCCAGAGCAAAGAGTGACCCTCTCTTTGCAATCTCCGCTTATGGGTTGCACCCCTAAGAACCCCATGCGTTTGCGGACAGCGGAAAAGCAAGCAATAAAGTACAAACCCAAAAACAGGTATCTATGGCAACAAAATCAAGCATACATATCAAGCCCTGCAACATCGCATCGAGCGAGGCTCACAACAGAAGGACTGCCGAATACATGCGCAACATCGGAGAGTCCAGAATCTATGTCGTTCCTGAACTCTCCACCGATAACGAGCAGTGGATAAATCCTGACTTCGGCAGTCCGAATTTGCGGACGCATTATGATAATATCAGACAGATGGTAAAGGAAAAGACCGGACGTGCCATGCAGGAAAAGGAACGGGAGCGCAAAGGCAAGAACGGCAAGACAGTCAAAATTGCGGGATGCTCCCCCATACGTGAAGGAGTGCTGCTTGTCAGGTCGGACACCACACTGGCAGACGTGCGTAAATTCGGTGAGGAATGTCAAAGACGCTGGGGAATCACACCGCTGCAAATCTTCCTGCACAAGGACGAAGGACATTGGCTGAACGGTCAGCCGGAAGCGGAAGACAGAGAAAGCTTCAAGGTCGGGGACAGATGGTTCAAGCCGAACTATCATGCCCATATCGTTTTCGATTGGATGAACCACGAAACCGGAAAGAGCCAAAAGCTTAATGACGATGACATGATGCAGATGCAGACCTTGGCATCTGACATCCTGCTGATGGAGCGTGGGCAGTCAAAGGCTGTAACAGGTAAGGAACATCTGGAACGTAACGACTTTATCATCGAGAAACAGAAAGCCGAGCTGCAACGCATGGATGCAGCCAAACGGCACAAAGAAGAACAGATAAATCTTGCCGAACAGGAACTAAAACAGGTAAAATCAGAAATACGCACTGACAAGCTAAAGAAGACAGCCACCACAGCAGCGACAGCCATAACAAGCGGTGTTGCTTCTCTTTTCGGAAGCGGAAAACTGAAAGAACTGGAACAGGCTAACGAAAAATTGAATCAGGAGATTGCCAAGCGTGACAAAGTCATAGAAGAACTGAAAGTCAAGATGCAACAGATACAGGAACAGCACGGCAAACAGATACGCAATCTTCAAAGAATCCACAATCAGGAGCTTGAAACCAAAGACGGGGAAATATCACGGTTGAACTCCCTGCTTGAAAAGGTATTCGACTGGTTCCCGATGGTCAAAGAAATATTGAGAATGGAAAAACTGTTGGCTGTCATCGGATTCACTAAGGATATGATAGACAGGCTTCTAACAAAAAAAGAAGCTCTGCAATGCAGCGGAAAGATTTACTCCGAAGAGTACAGACGAAGGTTTGAAACCAAGAATGACATTTTTAGAGTAGAGAAAAATCCGACAGATTGCAATAAGCTTATACTGACCATAAACGGACAGCCTATTTCTGATTGGTTCAAGGAACAATGGGAGAAACTACGGCAATCCATGCGCCCTGTCGTGCTGGAAGAGAAGAAAAGTAGAGGATTCAGAATGTAATTCAGCCGTATTGTGCAAATTATTAATGGAATTTCTTATTTTTGTAAATAGATTGTTTTACTTACAATAAACTGATATTGACTATGAGAAAGATGATTTTATATTTGTTATGTTTCTTCATAGTAGGATGTACAAGCAAACCGTCCAAAGAGAAGAATCTGCAAACTCCGATAGACAACACCGTTGGAGTAAATGACACGCTTGGAATTTCTCTGCGTCCAGAGTTTCCAGTCTATTCCACAAGTCTAAAAAGAATTATTTTCAAATTACGAAACAACGGTGATGCCAATATAGGTTTTGGCGGATATTACCATTACACCTATAAAGACGAAAACGGTACGTGGCGGAAAGTACCTATGGAACTTGTTGTATTCGATGAAGAACTCGTGCTTTTTCCAAATCATGAGTATCTCTATGACGCAGAAGTGTTTCAGCACACTCCTGGTATGTACCGATTTTTCTTGTCAATAAATAGATGTGGCAAAAGCCATACATTGATGACCGAATTCGAGTTGTCTTCAGATTCCGTTCTGAGGGAAAAGACATCACCCGTAGATTCATTGAAGACACAACCCAAAGACTCGTCACAGACTGTTTCTTTTGAGCTAAAGCCTATTCCTCGTGAAATCCCTAAAGGGGAAACTATCAGTTCGGATTTGCTTTCCATGCAGACTGAATACGATTATTATCCATTGTCAACAACGGAAGTAAATGTAATCATTACCAATCACTCTCATTTCGAATATAATTGTGGAGAAGGCTACAGTCTTGCTTACTTCAACGAGAAACAAAATACTTGGGAAACTTTACCAACCAATCCTATAATCAACTCTATCTTATGGATATTCCCACCAGAAAATCCAACTCATAGGCAGACAATAGAACTATATTCCTCTGAGGTTCCAAACCGTCCCGGCAGGTACCGCATTTACAAATCGTTTAATCGTAATACTCGCACGGCTTACGCAGAGTTTGAACTTGTTGACATGAAAGGGGTAAAAAGAATCCGTAAACGGATTGATGATTATTGTGAAAGCAACAGAAAGTCACCCAATGACACTACAGCGTATAATATCCATTCCACTTGGATTGAAGGTGATGATGGGGATACCATTTATGTAGGCCTGATGAACAACACTCCCCACTTTCAAGAAATGTTCAGAAGGAAAGTTGTGAGCTATTCGGCTGTCACTCATGGCATCGTACATCAAGATGTACCTTTCTTCCAATCTGCGCCTTCTGATACATTACATGTAACCATGAAAACCGAACGGCCTGTTTATCCGGTAGGAACAGAAACTATATCCGTAGAACTGGTTAACGGAAATTCTCATAATCTGTTTTTTGGAGACCCATATAATGTAGTGCGCAAAGAGGGGAACCGTTGGATATTACTCCATGACGGTGGTGCTTGGAACGACATCGGTCATGGATTGGCTCAAGGAGGAACATTCCATTTTACGGCAAGACTTCATCCTCTTGTCAATGACAACAAGCCGGGTATTTACAAAGTTGTCAAACGTATCAAATTTAACGGTTCTATTCAAGAGTGGTATATGGGTGCCGAATTTAGAATTGAATAAAAGCCCAATCATGGAATCAATACAATCTATATTTCTTCTGTGCTTGTTTGTAATCACAAGCTATTCAAGCAAGCAACTGTTATTGGTGGAAACCGGGAACTCTGTCATGGCACCTCATTGTAACAATGAACTATCTGCCATCATTGAGAAACTTAATAGCGAGACAGACATTTCCCGTCAAGACAGCTTGAGAAAATTGGTCAACAAAAGACTTTGGACAGAGGCAAAAACTATCGAAGCGAGCCTTACTGATACGACATTCCTGAAAACAAAAGAAGAAATATCTTATTCTGCCATCGCCCCTATGAATAGGAATGGCTTTAATCCGTATTATGCCTATAATCAAGTGATTTATCTGAAAGCTTTGGACAGAGCCAGAAAAAGATTATCCGTTAAAGATAACCGCTTGCATTTCCCTTATAAAAACGGTATAGAACTGAATATATCGCATGACCTTTATCTTTTTATCTGTTCCTTATTCAAGGAGTGTAACCACTGGCTGGATTCCGGTAAATATGAAATAATCAAAGACGAGCAAGGCTTATATACGGTTGCTCTGAGTGGGAAAAAATCCGACTGACAGCAATAAACTTGATTTTTTAGTATTTTACAGCGACATTTTACATAGCAGACAAAACAGTTTATGCATATGAAAGTTTTTTTTACTATCCTACTTTGGCTTGTTGTTCTACCAGTAAAGGCTACAGGACAGTGGGGCGATATAATTCGCTTGGAAGGAAAAGAATGGGTTCTGTTGGTAAAACCAATAGAAAGTGATACTATGCTGGGTAACCGGGTGAGAGCTTTCCTGCCAGATAATATCAGTTATTCAACTGGAAACTATAGTTGCTATACGGCTTCATGGGAAATACGTAACGGTTATCTTTGCCTACGACAGATAGAAGCCGATGTCTACGATGAAGCCAGCAATAAAGATTCTACACTAGTGTATGAGGGGAAAGATTTGCAGTCGCTTTTCCCTTCTTATTATAAAGATGGAGAAATTCAAGCCCGTTGGTTCAGTGGGGAGCTTCGAGCCGGAAAAGGAAATTTGGTGAGATACGTGCATGACGGTTTCGACCGTAACATGGAAACGGAACAGGTACTGACCGTCCGGAACGGTAAAGTGTTGAAAACAGAAACTTATCATAATTACCGGAGACCCGGTTTGAATTTGAAGAAAGCGCAAAAGGAGATTGCCTGTCGTTTTCCCTGGAAACGGTTTCCTGAATACCGAGGAGAACAGATCATTTTTGTAATAGGTGATTTCCAAATGACGGATGACGGTCACTTCGTGGATTGTGATGTGCATTTTTTCTTTCTGCGTTCTTCACGAAAAACGATAGAAGACAGGAATCATCCGCTGGCTCTCGCTTTTAAAGAAACGCTGAAATCCATTTATCCGTGGGAGGTGCTCTTTATCAACGGGAAGTACACTATGGAATATCGGAGTTTTACTATGCCTTTGAGGGGGGATATAACGCATGATAAGGGTGATTCTGCAAAATACACGATTGTGGGTCGGGTGTATGGTGAATCCGTCCGTCAACGTCCTCCTTATGATGTGGTACATGCTGTGCTTGTTGGCTCCAATTTGAGCATGGTTGAACAACCGTTTCAAGGATGGCTGACAGATTCCACCGGCTGCTTCCGGATAAAGGGGCTGGAGGCCGGAACTTATCATCTGAAAGCGGAATATGTGGGACTGGATCCTTGTGATACGGTAATAACTCTCCCTTCACAGCATAATGACACGCTGCGTATGGTACTTCCCTTATGGTATGATTATATTTTAAAATATGACTGTTCGCCGGAGTTGTCGAAAGAAAATATCCTCAAGGGGCATCCCAAGCTGCGCCTGGTAATACCGGAAGAACAGGAACAAAAAATCCGCACACACTTTTTCTGGAAAAAGTACGGCGTGAGTTATGACGTTTTTTATCCATTGAAGAAAGATGGGACACTGGACTGTTATCTGGGTGTTCCCAATCATCTGCTGACGACTTATAATCAGGTGGTTTTTGATTATCTAGATAAGAAGTTTGGCACTTCATGGCGCAAGGAGGCTCCGAAAGGAATATTTGGTCTGGATAAATCTTTAGATGAATTTCGTGACTATAAATGGTTTATCAATACTTTACATAAGGAAAGCAAGTATCCGGTAAAGTTGCTGAGCAAGGGAAAAGAGTGCCTGCTACGCATTGAATATGCCGTGGACAGTAACGGATATATCGTGCAACCGAAAATCATTTCTTGCAGCAACTGCTCGTTTCGGAAAACAGTGTTGGATGCTTTTAAAAAGGTGATGAATGTTCCTACTTTATTGAAGGCAGGTAAAGATACACTTGTAGTTCAATATAAACTGGATTCTTCTGCTACTGTTAATCCAGATACTGATGTGCTGGTTATCGGCTATACACCGTGTGATAAACCGATACTGATGAAATAGATAAAAGGAATAATTGTTTTCATTAAAATGGAATGAATATGAGAAAAGAGATTGCATGTGTCATATTAATTTTGCTGGCGGCCTGTGTAAATAAGCCCGGACAGCCTGTACAGGAGGCTACCTCTACAGCTGTTATCGGAGGTGCGGACAGCATGACATCCATTGTGGTTGCTGATACTTGTGCTTCATTTCAAGATACAGTAACATACGAATTACGTCAGTGCCAACTTTGGTATACAAAAGATTTACCTGAAGAATATAACGGAGAAACCCGTCTGTGGACAGAATATGAAGTATATACAGAAAATGTGCCCGTGATTAATGTATTTGTAAGCAATCCGACGGACATTCCGTTGGAGTTCGGACGGGATATGCGTTTCTATTTGTGAAAAAATGATAAATGGTGTCCGCCGGAGCAAAGGGATACCTCCTATACGATTGTATGGAATAGTGATGCGTTTATGATAGAGAAGGCTCCTTTGCTGTATTGCTTCCGTTATAAACTGAATGAATATTGCATTCCAAAAGGGAAATACCGTGTTCAGAAATCATTTAGCAGAGGTGATGAGGATATTCTTTTGACAGACAGTTTTGAGGTTAAATAAAAATGTGTGGAGTATGAAAAGCTGGTATATTTATTTCGTGGCGATGATGGCAATATGCGGACTGGGATGCAATCGCACGGCATCAAAAAAGCAGGTTA
>URWA01000004.1 GCA_900551445.1 uncultured Bacteroides sp.
CAGTCGCTATTGTTGTATATAAAGGTTTAAAACTTGTAGTTTATCGAATGCTTACAATACAATCTCCCTGAAGAAGAGTAAAATCTTTATTCTCTGACTTATAATAAGCAACTGGCATTTAAATAAGTACTTTTGGTATTATTTCACTTTCAAGATCTGCAATATTGTATAAGTGTTCCAAGACATCAAATGTTTCTTTCAGGTTATTTTTTGCATTTCGCCAGCCACATCCATCTGTGAACCAAACAAACTTAAAATAGCCTAAATCTTAGGTTTCTAGCGTAATTGTTTTATAACTACGGGCCGTTTCGTTCAGTTTGGATCCACTGCTGGTATAAAAGTTCGTTTCTATTCCATAAACAATGTCTTTACCTTTTACAACAAAATCGAACCTCTTTTCAGCTCCACCATTATTTGAGATAGAAGACAGGTCTATACCCCATTTTGCCTCTATTTCATGGATATACATTTCCTTAAAATATGATTCACCTTTCACAAGCCCAGCTTTGCAAAGAAAACCTTCCACAAGATTTTCCATCAAATGGCCTCCTCTATTCTTACGACCATTAGAATCCAGACCAGTTTCGATGCCTGTTACATAATCAACGAGATTGTTGACTATATGATTTTCCATTAAATCAAAAAGGCCTGTTTTACGCATAAATTTGGTATATTCTTCATTTGTGCAATTAGGCTTATCAAAATGAAAATCAATCTGGCCTTCTTCATCCATAGCCATAATATCTAGCTCGCGTTTGGCTAAAAGAATAGGAATGCAACTTAATGTTTCTGGATATTTTGTTAAAATCTTTTGAAAATCTTCTTCAATATTCTTCGAACCAATAAGTGAATTTAGAATATTGAGAGGAATTTTGATGGCATCCACATTATTGAATACCTTATTGAAATCAATATAATATTTGTAATCGGCTATTGAAGGTCTAAAACCTGCAAACCAACTGTCGAAATCTCTCATATCAGTAAACATTGGCAACATTTGAAATCATTATCTCAGAAATAGCACCACGACCATTACTCTTTGAATTTATCATTCTCGCAGCAGAGACTCGTTTAATGGAAAAGTCCTTATAAAGGTGATCAAAGAAATTGTCTCCATTATCTACATTTTGCGGATCTGAATTACTTGCAACAAACAAGGATTTGTGCATAGCTATTTGTTCACAAAAATCACGTAAACGCATTTGTTCAGTATCATCAAAACCGTTTTTTGCATAAGAGGTAAATGCGGAAGTGTCTGTTAGAGGACGATATGGAGGATCACAATAATACAAAACATTATCGCCCGCATATTTACCAGTTTGTGCAAAATCACCACAAAGAATTTCAACCCGTTGTAAAACAGCTGAATCTGCCCTTAATGTTTCTTCATCACAAATTTTAGGATTTGTATATTTTCCATATGGAACATTAAACTTTCCTTTTGAGTTGACACGATATAGCCCATTAAAACAGGTACGATTGAGGAAGATAAATAATGCAGCTGTTTCAACATCTGAATTATTTTTCTCATTAAAACGATCACGTTGAGATAAAAAATAATTTTTTCTTGCCTCATTATCAAGTGCAAGATATTCTGTCTGAATTCGTGTTAATTCAAGAATTAATTTTTCAACATCTGATTTTATTATACGGTATGTACAAATTAATTCTTCGTTTATATCATTAATTATAGCACGTGTTATGTTAGGATATTCTTGTAGAATCCAGAATAAAACGGCTCCTCCGCCCACAAATGGCTCAATATAAGTCATATTATTCCTTTGTGACAAATCATGAGGTAGAACTTTTCTTATATCGTCAAGAAGTTGTGTTTTACCTCCAACCCACTTAACAAATGGTTTTGCTGGATATGTATATAATCTTTTCATATGCTTCAAAATATTACGGCAAAATTTGTCTTCCGTAATATTCTACAAAAATACGAATAACAGCTTATTTGGGCAACACAATAAAATATAAGACTAAGATTTTTTTATCTTGCCTGCAATAAATACGGGAACTATTCCAAAATTGATTTGGTGGTGGCTACTCCGCAGGGGGTAGTGGTGATAGAAGTGAAAGACTACAATGGCTGGCTGTTTGGAAATGCCCGACAGATGTCAGGCTGGAAGATGAAATCTTGTGGCTTGCACTGCAATAGATTGCCGAACTATATCAGACATCGAGGACCAATGTAGTGGAACATATCAGGTATATGGCAGGTGGTATATAATCAGACAAAGGAATTTTAGCCATCTCCCGAATATTCTTTTCCATTTCCTCCCATTCTTGTCGGATTTTCTTATTTTTGTGATTATTTTGAGAAACACAATCTATGGCAATCTGGGACATATTCACAAAAAATAAAACATCACGCTATGCCATTGTGGACGTAGAGGTGGGTTTGAAGGACCATAAAATTCATGATATAGGAGCCCTTCGGCAGGACGGTGCCACCTTTCACAAGGCATCGAAAGAAGAACTGTTCGACTTCCTGCGTGATACGGATTATCTCTGCGGACACAATATCATTCATCATGATGCGAAATATTTGTTTCCCGACAAGGCTTGTCGCTGGACACTGGTGGATACGTTGTACGTCTCGCCGCTGCTGTTTCCGGAGCGTCCTTACCATCGGCTGGTGAAGGACGATAAGCTGGTGTGCGACCAGATGAACAACCCGGTGAACGATTGCGAGAAGGCGCGCGACCTGCTCCTGGATGAGATGGCCCGGTGGAACTCGTTGCCCGAAGGGAAACGGAAGATGTTTGCTTCGCTGCTGAAAGGCAAGGAAGAGTTCGACGGTTTTCTTAGCCTGGTAAAAGCCGAAAAGGTGAGTTGGGGACTGGTGGGACTGATACGCCGTCTTTATGACGGGAAAATCTGTGCGCATGCCGATGTGGACATGCTGGTCCGGCAGCATCCTTGTGAACTGGCTTATGCGCTGGCATTGATTGACACCACCGACCATCGTTCCGTGACGCCCGGATGGGTGCTTCGCAATTATCCGGAGGTGGAATATGTGATGAAGCTCCTGCGCCATACCCGTTGTGTGGAGGGGTGTGCATATTGTCGCAGCCAGTTGGATGTGGTGTGTGGCCTGAAGCAGTTTTTCGGGTATGACCAGTTCCGTACGTATGGGGGCGAACCGTTGCAGGAACGGGCGGCCCGGGCGGCGATAGAAGGGAAGTCCTTGCTGGCCATTTTCCCGACAGGAGGGGGAAAATCGCTGACTTTCCAGTTGCCGGCACTGATGGAGGCGCAGGCGGTACACGGACTGACGGTGGTGATTTCGCCCTTGCAGTCGCTCATGAAAGACCAGGTGGACAACCTGGCCGACAGGGGGATTACGGATGCCGTGACCATCAACGGACTGCTGGACCCCATCACGAGGGCGCTTTCCATCTAGCGGGTGCAGGAGGGGGATGCTTCGCTGCTGTATATTGCTCCCGAGATGCTGCGCTCAAAGACTGTCGAACGGATTCTGATGGTACGGAATGTGGTGCGGTTCGTCATTGATGAGGCGCATTGTTTTTCTTCCTGGGGACAGGATTTCCGGGTGGATTACCTGTATATCGGCAAGTTCATTCAGGAGTACCAGCAAAAGAAGGGTTGCCGGACGCCGATACCGGTTTCCTGCTTCACGGCGACGGCCAAGCAGAAGGTGGTGCAGGATATTTGTGATTATTTCAAGCGGACGTTGAACCTGGACTTGGAGTTGTTCGCTTCTACGGCTTCGCGTACGAACCTGCGCTATTCGGTGATTCATGCCGAGACGGACGACGATAAGTACACCAAACTGAGGGAGCTGGTGGCGGAATCCACGTGCCCGACCATTGTGTATGTGTCGCGTACCCGGCGGACCAAGGAGCTGGCTTCGAAGTTGACGCGCGACGGGTACAAGGCGTTGCCTTTCAACGGGAAGATGGATTCGGACGAGAAGATTGCCAATCAGGATGCGTTCATGAACGACCAGGTGCGCATCATCGTGGCGACGTCGGCCTTCGGGATGGGCGTGGACAAGAAGGACGTGGGACTGGTGGTGCATTATGATATTTCCGATTCGCTGGAGAACTATGTGCAGGAGGCAGGCCGTGCCGGACGTGACCCTCATCTCAATGCACGGTGTTACGTGCTTTACAGCGACAACGACCTGGACAAGCATTTCATTCTGCTGAACCAGACGAAACTGAGTATCAGCGAAATCCAGCAGGTGTGGAAGGCGGTGAAGGACATGACGAGAAAGCGTATGCGGGTGTGCTGTTCGGCGCTGGAGATTGCCCGGAACGCCGGATGGGATGACTCGGTGTCGGACATCGAAACGCGGGTGCGGACGGCTTTGTCGGCACTGGAGCAGAGTGGTTACCTGGAGCGGGGGAACAATGTGCCGCATGTGTATGCCACCGGCATTACGGTGAAGAACATGGACGAGGCCCGGCAGCGTATCACGGCATCGGTCTTGTTTGGGCAGGATGAGATAGAGAAGGCGGTGCGAATCATTACTTCCTTGATTTCGCAGAAGTACATCGCCAAGGCGCAGGATTCGGGAGCGGAATCGCGGATTGATTATTTGGCTGACATCTTGGGGTTGACCAAGAAGGAGGTGGTGTCGGTGGTGGAACGGATGCGGCAGGAAGGTATCCTGGCCGACAGCAAGGATATATCGGCTTATCTGATGGATGCCGGTGATTCGGAACGGAGGGCCCGGATGTTTCTGGAGCGTTTTGCCAGGTTGGAACGGTACATTCTCAGCCACATCCCGGATGAGGCTTTGCATATCTCGTGCAAGCAGCTGAACGACAATGCGGTGCACGAGGGTATCGAGACTTCAAAGGAGAAGGACATCCGGACGTTACTTTATTTCCTGACCATCAAGGGGTATATCCGCAAGAAGGAAGATGCAGGGCATCACATGGAGCTCAGCCGGAGGGCGGATATGAAGTCGATTCTCCGGCGTGTGGAAAAGCGGATTGAGATTAGCCGGTTTGCCGTGGAATGGCTGTACAAGCTGGCAAAGGAGGGCGAAGTGCAGGATGCAGGGACCGAAAAGGCCGCCGTACAGTTCTCGGTGGTGGAGCTGTTGAACCAGTTGAAGGCGGGTTCCCGGTCTCTTTTTAATCCGGGAGAAGAGCTGCAGCTGGAGGAGGTGGAAGAGGCACTTTTGTATCTGTCGAAGATTGGGGCGCTCAAGTTGGAAGGGGGCTTCCTGGTGCTTTACAATGCGATGGATATCCGGCGTATCAAGGACAATAAGTCGCGCTACAAGCAGGATGACTACCGGATGCTGAACGAATTCTACAAGCAGAAAATCCAGCAGGTACACATCGTGGGGGAATATGCCAACCTGATGGTGAGGGATTATCAGGCGGCGTTGCAGTATGTGCAGGATTATTTCCAGATGGATTACAAGAAATTTATTGCCAAGTATTTCAAGGGGGAGCGGGTGAACGAGATTCAGCGCAACCTGACGCCGGAGAAATACAAGCAGTTGTTCGGCCAGCTGTCCAAGCGGCAGATGGAGATTATTTCGGACAAGGAGTCGCGCTGCATCGTGGTGGCGGCAGGGCCGGGAAGCGGCAAGACCCGGGTACTGGTGCACAAGCTGGCTTCGCTGTTGCTGCTGGAGGATGTGAAGCACGAGCAGTTGCTGATGCTGACTTTCTCCCGGGCGGCTGCCACGGAATTCAAGCAGCGGCTGATGGAACTGATTGGCAACGCGGCGCACTACGTGGAAATCAAGACTTTCCATGCTTATTGCTTTGACTTGCTGGGACTGATCGGCAACCTGGAGGAAGTGAAGAACGTGGTCGGGAAGGCGGCAGAAATGATTGAGCAGGGAGAGGTGGAGCCCAACCGCATCGGTAAGACGGTGCTGGTGATTGACGAGGCGCAGGACATGGGGGCTGAAGAACATGCGCTGGTGCGGGCGTTGATGCATCACAACGAGGAGATGCGGGTGATTGCAGTGGGCGACGACGACCAGAATATTTATGACTTCCGCGGGTCGGATGCCGGGTACATGTTCCGGTTGATGCAGGAGCCGGGAAGCCGCTTTGTAGAGATGACCGAGAACTACCGGAGCAGCCGGCATGTGGTGGCTTTTGCCAATGAGTTTGTGAAGGGGATTGGCCGGAGGATGAAGACTTCGCCCATTGTTTCCATGCGGAAGGAAGACGGGTGGGTGAGAGTGACCCGCCATTCGTCGGCTTGTATGTATCAGCCGTTGGTGGAGGAACTGTGTCGGAACCGGGGGGAAGGAACAAACTGTGTGCTGACCCAGACCAACGAGGAGGCGGTGATTGTGGTGGCGCTGTTGCGGAAACGGGGAGTGCGCAGCAAGTTGATTCAGTCGATGGAGGGGTTGCTGTTCTGGAACCTGGCCGAGATGCGGTATTTCCTGAAATATATCAGTAAGCGGGTCAGCACGCCGCTGATTCCGGATGACTTGTGGGAGGAGGCGAAGCGTGCCACTTTTGAGGCTTACGACGGAAGTTCGAGCCTGGCCTACGTGAAGCGTTGTGTGGAAGTGTTTGAGCAAATCAACCGGACGAAGTATGTGACGGATTTCAAGGAGTTCGTGTTTGAATCGTCGGTGGAGGACTTTTGCGACGTGTCGGGGGCGGATGTGGTGGTGTCGACCATTCACAAGGCCAAGGGCCGGGAGTTTGACGACGTGTACATGCTGGTTGCGGATGGCTACCTGAAGAACGACCATTTGCTGCGCCGCTATTATGTGGGCATCACCCGGGCCAAGAATCGGCTGTTCGTGCATACGAACGGGGATTTCTTTGCGGAGTTGAAGGCAGACGAGTATCGGGTGGACCCGCGGGAGTACGCGATGCCGGAAGAAATTGTGTTGCAGCTCTCGCACAAGGATGTGTTCCTGGACTTCTTCAAGTTCAAGGACCTCAAGCGGGTGGTGCTGTCGCTGAAAGGAGGAGACGCATTGGGTTACAAAGACGCTACCTTGTATGACGGGAAGCAGCGATCCGTGGCCCGTTTGTCGCAGAGCATGCAGAAGAAACTGGCAGAATGGAAGGAGCGTGGGTATGAGGTGAAGGCGGCTTCGGTGCGGTTTGTGGTGGCCTGGAAACCGAAGGATGCACCGAAAGAGGAGGCGGAGACGGCTGTGCTGCTGCCCGACCTGGTGTTGTGCTTGTGATTTATTTTCGTTACCTTTGCTTCTATAACCCCCAAAACTCAAAATTTATGGACATACAAACAATACTATCCAACCTGAAAATTGACCAGTTGAACGCCATGCAGGAGGCCGCCATCGATGCCTGGAAAGACGGCAGCGACCTGATTCTGCTTTCGCCCACCGGCTCCGGAAAGACGCTGGCTTACCTGTTGCCGCTGGTGAGCTCGCTGAAGCAGGGAGTGGAAGGCGTGCAGGCCGTGGTGCTGGTGCCTTCGCGCGAACTGGCTTTGCAGATTGAGCAGGTGTTCAAGGCCATGGGAACCGGCTTCCCGGTGATGAGCTGTTACGGCGGTCGCCCGGCCATGGAGGAACACCGCACCATGAAGGGCATCTCGCCGGCCGTGATTATCGGTACGCCGGGACGTATGAACGACCACCTGAACAAGGAGAATTTCGAGGCCGGCACGGTGCGTACGCTGGTCATCGACGAGTTTGACAAGTGCCTGGAGTTCGGCTTCCAGGACGAGATGGCCGAGGTCATCGGCAAGCTGCCGTCGTTGCGCCGCCGCTTCCTGTTGTCGGCCACCGATGCGGAGGAGATTCCGCGCTTCACGGGGATGAACCGCACGCAGAAGCTGGACTTCCTGAATCCGGAGGAGACGGTATCGCAGCGCTTGAGGCTCTACCGGGTGACCTCGCCGGAGAAGGACAAGCTGGAGACGCTCTACAAGCTGTTGTGTACGCTGGGCAACGAATCGACGCTGGTGTTCTGCAACCACCGGGAGAGTGTGGACCGGGTAGGGAAGTACCTGCACTCCATGAAGGTGTATTGCGAGACGTTCCACGGCGGCATGGAGCAGGACGACCGCGAACGGGCGTTGTATAAGTTCCGCAACGGGAGCTGCCATATCTTCGTATCGACCGACCTGGCGGCCCGGGGACTGGATATTCCCGACATCCGTCACGTGGTGCATTATCACTTGCCGGTGGCCGAGGACGGGTTCATTCATCGCAACGGACGTACGGCGCGCTGGGAGGCGGAGGGAAATGCCTTCCTCATTCTGCATGCCGAAGAACGTATCCCCGACTATGTGCCGCAGCCGCTCGAAGAGTTCGCCTTGCCGGAAAAGACACCGCAGCCTGCCTTGCCGGAATTTGTCACCTTATATATAGGGAAAGGCAAGAAAGACAAGATCAACAAGATTGACATCGTGGGTTTCCTCTCCAAAAAAGGCGGACTGGGCCGGGAGGACGTGGGCCGTGTAGACGTGAAAGATCACTATGCGTTTGCGGCTATTTCGCGGAGAAAGGCTAAACAAACGTTAAAACTCATACAAAATGAAAAGATTAAGGGGATAAAAACTTTGATAGAACTGGCAAAATAATAACTTTGTGTCACATCAGCCCTCCGGCGGTGAGGGCTGCTTCGCATTTTGCTATGTCGCGCGAGTGTCCTCCCTGCCATGGCTTTCCATTCTCGTGTCAATATGTTATCAAAATGACCTTTACTTGCATAATTTGAAAGTTAAAATCCGATAAGCGTGTAAAATTATCACGAATTCTTTTGGAAGTCTAAAAATAATCACTAAATTCGCAAGTGTTAGCTAAAATGATTGTTTAACCAAAACAAACTTCCAATGAAGAAACATAATTTTAATGCGGGACCGTCTATTTTGCCTCGCGAAGTGATAGAAAAGACAGCTCAGGCTATTCTTGATTTTAATGGTTCAGGACTTTCGTTGATGGAAATCAGTCACCGCGCGAAAGACTTCCAGCCGGTGGTGGACGAAGCGGTTGCGCTGTTCAAGGAACTGCTGCATATTCCGGAAGGATACTCGGTATTGTTCCTGGGTGGAGGTGCAAGCTTGGAGTTCTGTATGGTTCCCTATAATTTCCTGGAAAAGAAAGCGGCTTACCTGAACACGGGTACATGGGCTAAGAAGGCCATGAAGGAAGCCAAGGCTTTCGGCGAGACGATTGAGGTGGCTTCTTCCGAAAAGGATGGCTACACGTATATCCCGAAGAATTACGAAGTGCCGGCTGATGCGGATTATTTCCATATCACGACGAACAATACAATCTATGGTACGGAACTGCATGCCGACCTGGATGTGAACGTGCCGATGGTGGCTGATATGTCGTCGGATATCTTCTCCCGTCCGGTGGATGTGTCCAAGTATATCTGTATCTACGGAGGTGCGCAGAAGAACCTGGCGCCTGCGGGTGTGACTTTCGTCATCGTGAAGAACGATGCGCTGGGCAAGGTGTCCCGTCATATTCCGACCATGCTGAACTATCAGACGCATGTGGACAAGGGTTCTATGTTCAACACGCCGCCGGTAGTGCCTATTTATGCCGCACTCCAGACATTGCGCTGGCTGAAGGAACAGGGCGGTGTGGAAGAAATGCAGCGCCGTGCCAAACAGCGTGCCGACATGCTGTATGCGGAAATCGACCGCAACAAGCTGTTCCGGGGTACGGTGACGGTGAAGGAAGACCGTTCGTACATGAACATCTGCTTCGTCATGGCGGATGAATACAAGGAACTGGAGGCCGACTTCCTGAAGTTCGCTACCGAAAAAGGTATGGTGGGCATCAAGGGTCACCGTTCGGTAGGTGGTTTCCGTGCTTCTTGCTACAATGCCATGCCGGTAGAAAGTGTGCAGGCGCTCATCGACTGCATGCAGGAATTTGAGAAAATGCATTAATTGTTGTTATATCTGAGAATAAGGGCGTGGGAGATACAAAAACACGTCCTTGTTTTCTTTAAAATCGAATATTATGAAAGTATTGGTTGCGACAGAGAAACCGTTTGCCAAAGTGGCAGTAGACGGTATCCGGAAAGAGATAGAAGGTGCAGGCTATGAACTGGCTTTGCTGGAGAAATATACCGACAAACAGCAGTTGCTCGATGCGGTGAAGGATGCGAATGCGGTGATTATCCGCAGTGACATCATCGACAAGGAGGTGCTGGATGCGGCGAAGGAACTGAAAATCGTGGTGCGTGCCGGTGCGGGATACGACAATGTGGACCTGGAGGCGGCTACGGCGCACGGGGTTTGCGTGATGAATACGCCGGGGCAGAACTCGAATGCGGTGGCCGAACTGGCTTTCGGCATGATGGTGATGGCGGTGCGTAACTTCTACGACGGCAAGTCGGGCACGGAACTGAAGGGCAAGAAGCTGGGTATTCATGCGTATGGCAACGTGGGACGCAATGTGGCACGTATCGCCAAGGGATTCGGCATGGACATCTATGCGTACGATGCGTATTGCCCGAAGGAAGCGATGGAGGCCGACGGCGTGAAACCGGTGGATTCAGCCGAAGAACTGTATGCCACTTGCAACGTGGTGTCTCTGCACATTCCGGCTACTGCCGAAACCAAGAACTCGATTAATTATGCGCTGGTGAACCGGATGCCGAAAAACGGTCTGCTGGTGAATACGGCCCGCAAGGAGGTCATCAACGAGGCAGAACTGATCAAGCTGATGGAAGACCGTCCGGACTTGAAATATGTGACGGACATCATGCCGGTGGCCAATGAAGAATTTGCGGCCAAATTCCCGGGACGTTATTTCTCTACGCCGAAGAAGATGGGTGCACAGACGGCTGAGGCGAATATCAATGCCGGTATCGCAGCGGCCCGTCAGATTGTGGGCTTCCTGAAGGATGGTTGTGAGAAATTCCGTGTAAATAAAAAATAACTCCTGTTTTACGCATAAATGAAACTGACGAGTGACGAACGGCATTTGCTGATTCCGTTGGGAATGAGCAGTTCCTTGCTGCTGGTGAATACGTTGTGCAGGTCGTTTCTGGATGACTTCTGGCAAGGTTTTCTGTGCGGTATGGCACTGGTATGTTTCCTTTATGCGTTTCGGACGTTAGTATTGTTTTTCAAACGAAATTTCAAGCATTATGGCAACAGTAAAACCATTTAAAGGGCTTCGTCCGCCGAAGGAACTGGTGGAGCAGGTGGCTTCCCGTCCTTACGACGTGTTGAACTCGGCTGAGGCCCGCGCCGAGGCGAAAGGCAACGAGAAATCATTGTATCACATCATCAAGCCGGAGATTGACTTCCCGGAAGGTACCGACGAGCACGACCCGCGGGTGTACGACAAGGCGGTAGCGAATTTCCGGATGTTCCAGGAAAAGGGCTGGCTGGTGCAGGACGACAAACCGTGTTATTATATTTATGCCCAGACCATGAACGGCAAGACGCAGTATGGCCTGGTGGTGGGGGCTTACGTGCCCGACTACATGAACGGAGTAATCAAAAAGCATGAGCTGACGCGACGCGACAAGGAAGAAGACCGCATGAAGCATGTGCGGGTAAACAATGCGAACATCGAACCGGTGTTCTTCGCTTACCCGGAAAGCAAGGTGCTCGATGCGGTGGTGGCGAAATATACGGCACAGAAGCCGGTGTATGATTTCGTGGCACCCGACGACGGCTTCGGCCATCAGTTCTGGGTGATTGACGACGAAAAGGACATCGCCACAATCACGGAGGCGTTCAAGGAGATGCCTTCGCTCTACATTGCCGACGGACATCACCGGAGTGCGGCAGCGGCACTGGTGGGGGCTGAAAAGGCGGCCCAGAATCCGAACCATCGGGGCGACGAGGAATACAATTACTTCATGGCGGTGTGTTTCCCGGCCGAGCAGCTCACCATCATCGACTACAACCGGGTGGTGAAGGACTTGAACGGACTGACGCCGCAGGAGTTCCTGGAGGCGCTGAAGAAGAACTTCGTGGTGGAGGAAAAGGGAACGGACATCTACAAGCCGGCGGCCCTGCATAACTTCTCATTGTATTTGGACAGAAAGTGGTACAGCCTGACGGCCAAACCGGGCACGTACGACGACCACGACCCGATTGGGGTGCTCGACGTGACGATTTCCTCGAACCTGATTCTGGACGAGATTCTCGGCATCAAGGACTTGCGTTCGGACAAGCGCATCGATTTCGTGGGCGGTATCCGCGGACTGGGTGAGCTGAAGAAACGGGTGGACAGTGGCGAGATGAAGATGGCGCTGGCTCTCTATCCGGTGTCCATGAAGCAGCTGATGGACATTGCCGATACAGGCAACATCATGCCGCCGAAAACCACTT
The DNA here is from genome assembly GCA_900551445.1 of uncultured Bacteroides sp. Classification (GTDB taxonomy): domain Bacteria; phylum Bacteroidota; class Bacteroidia; order Bacteroidales; family Bacteroidaceae; genus Phocaeicola. The sequence goes on from URWA01000004.1 coordinate 12,256, forward strand.
GGTTCGAACCGAAACTGCGTTCGGGATTGGTGATTCACAAACTGGAGTGAAAGGCTTCCTCAGAAAGAAATCAAGGGCTGTAGCTTCCTGAAAGGGGCACGGCTCTGGTGATATACGTTATCATTTTTGTAAATCCTCTTGTTTTAGTCGTGTATTTCTTGGGGACGGCTGGAAACAAGAGGATTTTTTGCGGATATGCGGGGGAGAATCCGTCGGAAAGAAGATGAAAAAAACGCACTTGCGTTCGGGTTGAAACGTAAGTGCGTTTTGTCTGAAACTCTTTGGCGTTTGGATTGAAACGCAAGTGCGTTTGAGTCGGAACGTCAAGGCGTTTTTTTAGGGTCGGGAAAGTGAGCCTTACGTGGTTTCGGGGAGGCTCTTCTTTTTCAAAATAGTCTTATTTCGGCAGGGTCACGGGGAACAGGTCGTTCGGACGGTGTTCGCGCAGGATGACCTGCTTCATTTGGTCTACGAGCTCCGGATGCTGTGCAGCCACGTCGTGGTCTTCGTGGATGTCGTCGGCCAGGTTATAGAGATGAGGCACGCCCTTCTTGACCACCATCTTCCAGTCGCCCATGCGGAGACCAATCTGGTCGGTTTCGTGGAACTCCCAGTAGAGGAAGTCGTGCGACTTCTGGGTGGCGTCATTCCCCAGCAGGGTGGGGGCGAAGGAGATGCCGTCGAAGCAGTCGCCTTCCAGTTTCTTGTTCAGGTATTTCTTCGGGAAACGCTTGTCGCCCACCAGCTCGCAGAACGTCGGCATAATGTCGTAGAAGGCCAGCTGATGGTCGTTCACGGTACCGGCTTTCACCTTGCCCGGCCAGCGGACGATGAACGGGATGCGGATGCCGCCTTCGTAGCATTGGCGCTTCAGGCCGCGCAGCTTGCCGTCGCGTCCGAAGAACGTCGGGTCGGCCCCGCCTTCTTCGTGAGGACCGTTGTCACTGCTGAAAATCACAATCGTATTCTCGTCGAGACCTTTTTCTTTCAGCTTGGCCAGGATTTCACCCACGTAAGTATCCAGTCGGTTGATCATGCCGGCAAACTGGGCATGGGTGTGTACGGTGGCGTTGTAGCGCGAACCTTCCTGTCCGCCCCAGGTCTTGTCTTCAAAGAACTTTTGCTTGTATTTCTTCAGAAGAGAGTCGTTGGGCTGGGTCAGTTCGGCATGCGGCAGGGTATAAGTGAAGAAGCCGTAGAAAGGCTGGGAAGCGTCCTGCTTGTCGAGCCATTCCATCGCCTTGCGGTGGATGATGTCGGCCGAGTACTGGGTACGCTTGAAGTAGTCGTCGCCGTACATCGGGTAGCGGATATTGTCTTCCAGGACGATGCGGGTCACGGCAGTGTCGCCTGCGGCCCGGCTGTAACTGTTCAGGAAATTCGGGTAGTAGAGGTGAGCTTGGAACTGGCACATGTAGCCGAAGTATTCGTCCACGCCGCGCTTGTCGGGAGTGGAGGTCGAGCCTTCATAGCCGCCCGCCCATTTGCCGAACATGCCGGTGGTATAGCCGTTCTTCTTCATGATTTCCGGCAGGATGATGTGCTGCGGGTCGTAGGGTTCCTGTCCCGTCACGGCAAATTCCTTGTTCTGTCCGTACCACACCTCGCCGCTCCAGTATTCCTTGTTGCCTCTCACGTGGCCGTGTCCGCTGTGCTGGCCGGTCATCAGGCTGGCGCGCGACGGCGCACTCACGGGACTTCCGGCGTAGGCCTGGGTAAAGCGCATGCCTTCGCGGGCCATCTGATCGATGCAGGGAGTCTGGATGAAAGGTTGTCCGTAGCAGCCTAAATCGCCGTAGCCCATGTCGTCGCAAAGAATAAAGATAATGTTGGGTTTCTCGGAAGCGGGAGTGGCAGCTTGTGCATGAGGAGCAGCCAGGGCTGCCAGCCCCATACAGTAAGTCAGTTTCTGTAGTTTTTTCATGCCATTAGTTTCTTAAAGGGGTTATTTGTGGACAAAGATAATGTTTTCGGGGTAAAGATGAGCGAAAATCACTAAATTTGCGTCCTGAAAAAAACAAAAGCCATGCAAGACGATACCTATAAGACCATTGGAGCGCGTGCCGAGGCCATCTATACCGAGAAGCGCAGCAAGTTTATCGCCATCGCGCTGCCGGTACGCACCCTGACCGAAGTCAAGTCGCTCCTGGAGGAGTACCAGAAGAAATACTACGACGCGCGCCACGTGTGTTATGCCTACATGCTGGGGCCGGAACGGAAGGATTTCCGGGCGAACGACAACGGGGAGCCTTCGGGAACGGCGGGCAAGCCGATTCTGGGACAAATCAACTCGCACGAGCTGACCGACGTGCTGGTCATCGTGGTGCGCTATTTCGGGGGCATCAAACTGGGCACGAGCGGACTGATTGTGGCCTACCGTACGGCGGCGGCCTTGGCGCTGGAGGAGGCTCCGGTGCTGGAGAAGACCGTCGACGAGGAGGTGGCCGTGGCCTTCGAATATCCTTTCATGAACGACATCATGCGCATCGTCAAGGAGGAGTCGCCCGAGATTCTGGAACAGTCGTACGACATGGACTGCCTGATGCGGCTGCGCATCCGCAAGTCGATGATGGGCAAGCTCCGCGCCCGGCTGGAGAAAGTGGAGACGGCCCGTTTCGTGGACGAGTGACAGCCTGCTGCGGCTGCGCATCCGTCCGTCGATGAGGAGAAAGCTCCGCGTACGGCGGAAGAAAATGGCAACGGTCCGTTTCGTGGATAAACAACGGATGGATGGAATTGGAACCGGAATTTTTTTTCTTGGGGGAAAGTGCTGATTTTTGGCCATTTCCTGCGGTTTTTTAATAAATTTTATTACCTTTGTTACTAACCTATAATCTTCATCTTATGAAACGTCTGGTCGGTCTTTTCTGCTTGGTGTGTCTCCTTTTCGGATGCAAGGAGGAAGCAGACCGTGGCTTGGTGCAGCCAGTGGAACAGTCGGTGGTGTCGGAAGAGGCTGCGCCGGACAGTGTGGAAGCGGTGCTCCCGTTTGAGCGCAAACCGTTGACGGGTGCCGACATTATTCTGGTCAAGGAACTGCTTTTCGACAAATATACCCTGAAGGATGAATATCCGTATCAGGACACGGTGCGCTCGTTCAAGTGGGACGTGATTCGCAAATGTCTGGCCTTCATCGAGAACCTGCAACATGAGGCTGCCCGCTGGGCCGTTTTCCAGAACTACAAGAACCGGAACCAGGAAGCGCCGCTGGTGCGGAGCTATGTGCGCAACGTGTACCGCCGCATTGCCGATACGCTGGGCGTGGAACGCTACCAGTCGGTACCGCTTTACCTGCCGACCGATACGCTGGTGCCCGAACGTTACGGACGCGACGGGGCCTTGGCTTCCTTGCGGGGCGAGAGCGGAGGGTTCTACCGGGTGTCGCCGGTGAGCATCGAGGGAGAATGGCTAGTGCCTCGCCGCTATGTCAAGCTGCTGGCCGACAGCACGGCCTTTCATCGGGTGGTGGTGGTAGACCGGGGCGACCAGAACATCGCCACGCTGGAACGGCTGGAAGAAGGTACCTGGGCCATCCGCAGCATGAATCCGTCCACTACGGGCATGCACCGTCCGCCGTATGCGCAGGAAACACCTCTCGGCATGTTCGTGGTGCAGGAGAAGAAGTCGCGCATGGTCTTTCTGAAAGACGGTTCCTCGGCCACCGGAGGCTATGCGCCCTACGCGAGCCGTTTCACCAACGGGGCCTATATCCACGGTGTGCCGGTCAATGTGCCGCGGACAGCCATGATTGAGTACAGCTGGTCGCTGGGCACCACGCCCCGTTCGCACATGTGTGTGCGGAATGCCACCTCGCATGCCAAGTTCGTTTACGACTGGGCCCCGCAGGAACGGGCACTGGTCATCGTAATTGAGTGATTTCTATAAAATTAACTCTCTTGCGGAATCGGAATGTCCGGAAAATCCGTACCTTTGCCGCCGAATATTCTTAGGTGGTCAAAATCATGCACAATTCTATATTGAAATTTCTTTTTTCGGCACTTTTCCTGTCTTTCCCCTGTGCGTATTTCACGGCGGGAGGGGAGTGTGTTTCTCCTGAAAACCCGGCAGCTGCGGTGAAGGCAGCCGACGAGGTAACGTCGCTTTATCACGCCATGCAGCTGGAGGGAGTGGTCAACTGGAAGGCGTTCAAGCTGGCAGTGACCGGCTACAACCGCATCAAGGGGCGGAAACGCGAGGTGCTGACGCTGATTGATTTCTCGAAACCCTCCACGGAAAAACGGCTCTACGTGTTCGACATGAAGCATCGCCGGATGCTCTATTCGTCGGTCGTTTCGCACGGGAAGAACAGCGGGGGGAATTACGCCACTTCGTTCTCCAATGAATACGGCTCTTATAAAAGTTCGCTGGGTTTCTACCTGACGGCCTCTACCTATCAGGGGAAGAACGGCTATTCGCTGGTGCTCGACGGACTGGAGAAAGGCATCAACGACCGGGCCCGTGAGCGGGCCATCGTGGTACACGGGGCTGCTTATGCCGACCCTTCAGTGGCTCAGCGTGGCGGGCGACTGGGACGCAGTTTCGGCTGTCCGGCCCTTCCTACCTCCGTGGCACGTCCGATTATCGATACGATAAAAGGGGGCAGCGTCATGTATATCTATGCCGAAACCCCCTCTTACCTGGCTCAGAGTTCCATTCTGAACGACTCGGATGTGAATGTTATCGTAAATCAATGATTTCCGCTTCCGGATATTTCTGCTTGTTGAAGCGGAACGTCGCATCGGGCAGGTTCACGCCCGTCTGGTACGACGAAATCTGAAATTCCTGTTTCTTGCCGTTGTGCAGCTGGATGGCTATGTAGACCGGCGAACCGTTTTCCTTTACGTTCAGTGTGATGCTTTTCACGTCCTGTGAAGCCTTGGGCGTGAGCAGGATTTCCTGTCCCCGCTTGCCTTGGCGGGTCTTCTCGCCCACATAGCGATAGTTGAAGCTCTTCTTGTAGGAAGTCAGCAGGGCATACGGATTGATGCTCTGCAGCTCCTCCGGGGTAGGGGTGGACACGTTCACCTCTTCGTTCTGCTCCACGTAGCTCCACTGTGTCTTGCCGTCGAACCACGTCCGGATACCTCCGCTTTCCAGGTAGAACTTGTCGCCTTTCAGCAACAGTTTGCCGCGCTGTGTGCCTCCGAAACTCAGGCTGACACCGCCCGCCTTGCGGTACGTGTCGGCCATCTTATTTAAAATGCTTTCCGCTTTGGCATCCTGCTGGGCTGCTGCCTGCAGCCAGGCGATTCCCATGAGCAGGACGACCAGAAAAATCTTTCTCATATCAAGTCTGTTTATTAGGTTGTACGGATAAGGGCAGCCTGTGTCAGTCTTTCAGGCTGCTCATTCTCATTTGCAAGTCGTTCTCGTCCAGGCAGAGCACGTCGCGCGCCTTGCTGCCGTTGGCCGGTCCCACGATGCCCGCTTTCTCCAGCTGGTCCATGATACGGCCGGCCCGGTTGTAGCCGATGGAGAATTTGCGCTGAATCAGGGAAGTAGACCCCTGCTGGTGATAGATGACCAGTCGGGCTGCCTCTTCGAAGAGCGGGTCGAGACGGTTCATGTCCACGTCGGCCGCACTGCCGCTTGCTTCCGCATTCTCGTCCACGTATTCCGGCAGCATGAAGGCCGTAGGATAACCCTGCTGCTTGCCGATGTATTCTGCGATGCGTTCCACTTCCGGCGTGTCGACGAAGGCACACTGCACACGCACCGGATCGTTGCCTTGCAGGTAGAGCATATCACCCTTACCAATCAGCTGCTGGGCACCCGGACGGTCGAGGATGGTACGGGAGTCCATCATGGAAGCCACACGGAAGGCCACACGCGCCGGGAAGTTCGCCTTGATGGTACCCGTGATGATGTTCGTCGTCGGACGCTGGGTAGCGATGATGGCATGGATACCCACCGCACGGGCCAACTGGGCGATACGGCAGATGGGCAGTTCCACTTCCTTGCCGGCGGTCATGATCAAGTCGCCGAACTCATCAATGATGATGACGATGTAGGGCAGGAAGTGATGCCCGTTCTCCGGATTCAGTTGGCGGTTGATGAATTTCGCGTTGTATTCCTTGATGTTACGGCAGCCCGCACTCTGCAGGAGCTTGTAACGGTTGTCCATTTCCACGCACAGCGAGTTCAGCGTCTGTACCACCTTCGTCACGTCGGTGATGATGGCATCGCCTCCGTCGGGCAGCTTGGCCAGGAAGTGGCGCTCAATCGGCGCATAGATGGCGAATTCCACCTTCTTCGGGTCGATGATGACGAATTTCAGCTCGCTCGGGTGCTTCTTGTAGAGCAGGGAAGTCACGATGGCATTCAGACCGACAGACTTACCTTGACCTGTGGCACCGGCCACCAGCATGTGGGGCGCTTTGGCCAGATCGACCATGAACACCTCATTGGTGATGGTCTTTCCCAGGGCCACCGGCAGGTCGTAAGTGGTTTCCTGGAACTTCTTGCTGGCCAGGATGGAACTCATCGGCACGATGTGCGGGTTGGCGTTCGGTACCTCGATACCGATGGTACCTTTGCCCGGAATCGGGGCGATGATACGGATACCCAGTGCCGAAAGGCTCAGGGCGATGTCGTCTTCCAGGTTACGGATTTTCGAGATACGTACCCCTTCGGCCGGCGTAATCTCGTATAAGGTAATCGTGGGGCCCACACTGGCCTTGATGGAACTGATTTCGATGCCGAAGCTGCGCAACACCTTGATGATGCGGTTCTTGTTGGCATTCTGTTCCTCCATGTCGATGTCTGGGTCTTCGTTCTGGTAGGTATTCAGCAAGTCGAGGGTAGGGAAGTGATAGAACTCCAGGTCCAGTCGCGGGTTATACGGCTGGGTGATGTCGCCCTTGTAGGCCTGGTCTTCCTCCTTGGTATCGTTGCTCACCTCGAACGCCGGTTCTTCTGCCTTTTCTTCCTCCTTCCGAACCGGCTCCACCTCAAAAGGGTGTGCTTCGTCTTTCTCTTCCGGTTCAATGGGCAGGTCGATGGCATGGGAGGCTTCTTCCTTCGGTGGAGCTACGGGCGTTTCTTTTTTCGTTTCCTTCACCGGAGCCGGTTCCGTTTCTTTCGTTTCCGCTGCCGGTTCTTCCTCCTTTTCAGCCCCGTCTTTCTTCTTCTCTTCCTTCTGTTTCCGGTGCGTCCAGCTCTTCCAGAAACTTTCCTTCTTTTCCTTCTTCTCCTCTTCCGGGTCGGTCAGCGGAGCCGTGACAGCTTCCGCTTTCACCTCCTCCTCCTGGCGGGAAGCCGTGTCGGGCTGTGAAGCTCCGGCATCAGGGGCACTCTCTCCTTTCTTCAGACTGGGATGCAAGGCCTTGCGTACCACGCCCATGGTTTGCTGCGTGAGGGCCACCCCAAAGAGAATCGCTACCGCCAGCAGCACCAGAATCAGTCCCGGCGTACCGATTTGCGAACAAATCCAGCGGCTCACGTTGTAGCCGTGCAGTCCGCCCGGATAAATAAAGGAATCCTCCATCAGTCCCCCGAACGCGAATCCCAGGGTGACGGAGAACCAGATCATCACCGTGGCACAGCCCAGGAACCAGTTGCGGATGCGGAACTGATACGCTTTCATCAGTTTCATGCCCGCCACCACCAGGAAAATGATGATGCAGTAGGCCGAAAACCCGAAACAGTCGTTGATGAGGAACTGTGCCAGCTGGGCCCCTCTGGCCCCCGCATAGTTCTGGATGCGGTTGCCCGTTTCCAGCAGTTCCGACGGGTTGGGATGCGTCAGGATGCTTTGGTCATTTCCTCCGGTAAAGAAGAAGGAACTGAAAGCCAGCAGCATGTACACGCCGAAGATGACGCACAATAGCCCTATAATGAATGAAGTGGTTTCACTTTTTAGCACTGTCCATGTTTTTCCGGCCATGGCTACCGCTTTTTCACTTTTGCTCGTATCTGTTTTTTTAGTTTGCATGGTGACTCAAATTAGCTTAACATTCATGCAAATGTACGAATAAAACTAGAACTGAGAAATTTTTTTTGTACCTTTGCGCTTCAATTAGCGTGATTATGGAAGAAAAAAACTCTCAAGTGATATTCGATAAAAATGCGGTCGAGTTCGTGACAGTGGCCGCCGAGTTTTGTGGGTTTATGGAGCGGGTTTCCGACATGAAGCGCCGCGATTTTGTAGACAAATCCCTGAAACTCCTTCCTCTTTTATACCTGAAAGCTTCGTTGCTTCCCGCGTGTGAGCGGATGGATGATGCCGACCCCGAAACCTTCGTGACGGAAACCGACTACGAGGTGCTGCGTGGCTCGGTGGCTTCCCTTCTGGGCGAATACGACGATTACCTCGAAGTTTTCCTCGACGACATGGCCTATAGTGATACGCCCATCCATCAGAACATCTCCGAGTGCCTGGCCGACATCTACCAGCCGCTCAAGGATTTCATCTGCGTGTTCCAGCTGGGACTGGAGCAGACTATGAACGACTCGCTGGCCATCTGCCGCGAACTGTTTGCCGAGTTCTGGGGGCAGCGCCTGGTGAACGTGATGCGGGCCCTGCACGACGTGAAATACCGCCAGCTGGCTCATGAGGAAGCGGAAGACGAATCCCCGCTGTATGAAGACCACTGTACCGAAGAAGAACTGTATGAAGGCCTGGACATGGGCGAGGAGGAATAACCCTAAAATGTGCGAATCGAAATGGTAGAACTACAGAGCAAGATAGACAAGAAGTTTGTTGCCGAACTGCCCAAAGTGTCCTTTCCCGGCCGCATATTTGTGATTTACACGGAGGCGGAAGCCCGCAAGGCCATTGATTACCTGAATACCCATGTGCTGGTGGGGGTGGATACCGAAACCCGCCCGTCGTTCCGGAAAGGTGCCGTCAACAAGGTGGCCTTGCTGCAGGTGTCCACCTACGACACGTGCTTCCTTTTCCGCCTGAACCATCTGGGCCTGCCCGACTTCCTGGAAGAGTTCCTGCAGAACGATGTGCTGAAAATCGGTCTTTCGCTGAAAGACGATTTCGCCATGCTGCGCCGCCGCAACCGCAAGGACCCGCGTACCGGCAACTGGGTGGAGCTGCAGGATTATGTCACGGCTTTCGGACTGGAGGAGAAGAGCTTGCAGAAGATTTATGCCCTCCTTTTCCACGAAAAGATTTCCAAGAGCCAGCGCCTGTCCAACTGGGAGGCCGACACCCTGACCGAGGCACAGCAGCTGTATGCCGCCACCGATGCCTGGGCCTGTGTACGCATCTATGAGTACCTGGAAGAGCTTCGCCGGACAGGAAAATACCGGGTGATACGCCCCGAGGCCCCCGAAAATATTCTCGACGATTAATAACTTAAACCATACAAATGAGCTATAAGAAAGTATTTCTCAAACCCGGAAAGGAAGAATCGCTCAAGCGTTTCCATCCTTGGGTTTTCTCCGGCGCCATTGCCCGCGTGGAAGGTGAACCGGAAGAAGGTGAGGTGGTCGATGTCTATACCTCGAAGAAGGAGTTCATTGCCTGCGGACATTTCCAGATAGGCAGCATCGCCGTGCGCGTACTGTCCTTCCGTCAGGAACCCATCGACCATGACTACTGGGTACGCCGTCTGCAGGTGGCCAAGGACCTCCGCTGTGCGTTGGGCCTGATTGGCAATCCCCGCAACAACACCTATCGTCTGGTACACGGCGAAGGCGACAACCTCCCCGGACTCATCATCGACGTGTACGACCATACCGCCGTCATGCAGGCACACTCTGCCGGCATGCATCTCGACCGTATGGCGGTGGCCGATGCCCTTGAAGAGGTGATGGGTGACGTCATCCAGCACATCTATTATAAATCGGAAACCACGCTGCCTTTCAAGGCCGACTTGCTGGCCACAGAAAACGGCTTCCTCAAGGGAGGCAGTCCGGAGAACGTGGCGATGGAAAACGGCCTGAAGTTCCACGTGGACTGGCTCAAGGGGCAGAAGACCGGCTTCTTCGTCGACCAGCGTGAGAACCGTGCCCTGCTGGAACGCTATGCCAAGGGCCGCAACGTGCTCAACATGTTCTGTTACACCGGCGGTTTCTCGTTTTATGCCATGCGCGGCGGAGCCAATCTGGTACACTCCGTGGACAGTTCCGCCAAGGCCATCGACCTGACCAACGAGAACGTGGCCCTCAACTTCCCCGGCGACACCCGTCACCAGGCGTTTGCGGAAGATGCCTTCAAGTTCCTCGACCGCATGGGCGACCAGTACGACCTGATTATTCTCGACCCGCCGGCCTTTGCCAAGCACCGTGACGCCCTCCGCAATGCCTTGCGCGGCTATACCAAGCTCAACGCCAAGGCTTTCGAGAAAATCCGTCCGGGCGGCATCCTCTTCACCTTCTCCTGTTCGCAGGTAGTCAGCAAGCAGGATTTCCGCAATGCCGTGTTCACCGCTGCCGCCCAGAGCGGACGCAGCGTGCGCATTCTTCACCAGCTTACGCAGCCGGGCGACCATCCGGTCAACATCTACCATCCCGAAGGAGAATACCTCAAGGGACTGGTACTCTACGTAGAATAACCCTTTTCTAGAGGCAATACAAACCAAAAGCTGTTTCCTGCCGGAAGTTCCGTGCGGGAAACAGCTTTTAATTTGTCGATTCTCCAGTCTGCCTTTATCCAAACAATTTTCCCAGCAGGCCCTGTTTTTTCTTTTTCTTTTCTATTCGTCTTTCCTCCACTTTTTCCAGGCGGTCGCTCAAAGCCTCGTCCACTAAGTCAGCCACCTTGACGTGGTTATGGATAATCCGGTAGATTGTTCCCCAGTCGAAGAGCCCCCCCAGGTTACGGTCGTCAATGAAGACGTCTGCCTTCAGCTTACGCGAAAAATGTTCGTGCCCCGTTTTTTCTTCTGGATAATTCGTATTGATGGCATAAAACTCCAGTCCTCGCTGGCGGCAGAACTCCACTGCATCTTCCAGCAGCTTGTCCTCTCTCACCGACCATAGAATTAACCGGTGGCCTTCCCGTTGCAACGTTCTCAGAGTGTCGATGGCAAAAGGAATTTCTTTTCCTATTTCGGGATAGCGGTGTTCTACAATAGTACCGTCAAAGTCAACAGCTATAACCATATATGTTTTAGTTTTAAAGATTTGCAAAGTAAGACCACAAATTTAGGAAAAGAAACTCATAACTCCTGTAGTGAACCCCTCAAAATTTATTACCTTTGTTTGATTGACAACTAGACATAGCTGAATGTTCGCTTTTATCTGCATAAATTGACAAAATCAGGTAAGATAAAATAGGGAAGATAGCCAATCGGTACTTTGATAGTTTTAATATAGTTTCGAAACTTTAGATGTGTCGCCAAGTATATGGTATTGGAATAAACTTTTGAGACATATATTATTCGAAGGTTTACAGTTAGCAATAATGAGTTCGTAATAGTGTTTCATAAAAAACACCCCAAAAGTTGAATACAAAACTTTTGGGGTGTAGTTCAGTTTATTGGAGATGGTCTCTTTTTTACCGTATTAATAGGTCTTGTTTATTTCACCATTTTGATGATAGCTGCACGGCTCAAGCGAGGATTTTCCTTAAACATAGTATCCACTCCGCCTTTGTATTCCATAGTCAGCTGTTCTTTGTTCACACCATATTTGTCTACCAGTGTGTTGTACACAGCTTCAGCTCTTTGTTTGCTCAAGCGTTCATTGTATTCAGCTGTACCTGTTTGTTTATCAGCATATCCTGTAATAATGAATTTATTTTCAGGATATTTTTTGATAAGGTTGGCATATGCTTCCAAGTTCACAGCCTCTTTTTGGCTCAGATAAGCTTTGTTGATGTCGAAGAAAGCTGTATATTCAGGTGCATCCGGCAATTTGTTGCTTTCTGAAGTACTGGAAGCTACAGGCTGCGGCTGGTTGCGTTTTTCCTCTTCCAATGCATTTACCCGGTTTCTCAGATTTGCATTTTCTTCATTCATACTTCTGAGCTGACTTTGTACAGCTTGCATTTCAGCAGCTGAAATTCCCGTACCTTTGGTCCAGTCTCTACGGTTGAAATGATAAGTCGCTCCTACCATCAATGCGCCGGAACCTTCTACGTTCTTTCCACCGCGGATACCGTCCATTACGTCATTGTTGATGGTACCTCTTAATTCCAAGTTGAGATCCCAAGCCTTGTTCAAGCGGAAACGGTTGATAAAGCCGATGCCTCCGGAGAGTTCATTTTCATCGTTGTCCATTCCTCTCAGATAGCCGATACTTACGTAAGGAATCGCATTGTACAATCGGTCTTCGCGGTAACCGCAGAACATATTGGTGAAGTTCAACATTACATCGCCGTGCAGATGGAGGATACCCCATTTGGTGCGGTATAGGTTATTGTCTACACGTTCATAAGAAAAACCTCCGTCGCTGAAAGAGTATCCTTTCGCCTGATAGCCGCCGAAGCCTAGACGCAATCCAATGGAAGGAGTGAACCATTTACCTGCATTGACTTCAAAAATTGGGGTAATCAGTTTCCCGGCTTTCCCTTCACTGATGTGATCTCCAACATACATCTGTGCACCGATGTTAGCTCCTACAAACCAATTGTCTTTGAACAAGTTTGTTTGTACAGTGTATTTTTCAACCTTTTCTACATCGTTGTTAAGCTGCGTGTTTTGAGCAATTGCACTTATGCTTGTCGTAAGTGCAATACCAAGAATGTAAATAAATCTACTATTCATATTCATGTTTGTTGGTTAAAAATTCTGGCTCAAAGATAATACAATATTTCCAAACGTTATTAAGAAAAAAAGAAATATATGTTGGAAATATTTTATTTGTTTAAGAAAGTGTATTTAAAAGTACATATTTATTCCCAAATTGGCATAGGGAAGAAGTGAAATTTTCTTGTCTGTGAATATTCTGGCGCCCGGTATGATGCTCCCTTTATATATTCTCATCACTTCTTCAGCAAAGATTCCCCATCTGTCGTTCACCCGTACTGTTTCTTTCAGTCCAGTCTGTATGCCAAAAAAATCTTTTTGGGCTGCTCGATGGTGTGTGTATAAAAGACCTGCCAAGCCTTCTACTGTAAAGATTCTTTCCGGGTTGTACTCTGTCGCTAAAGTTGTAAAGTCAACCAGATAGTCGGCTCCTATAGTAATCGGATACACATGTTTGCTCACTGCATAAGGATAATGAGCGACTTCCATGTAACCTCTTACGGAAGAATATTTGCTCCATCTTCTTCCATACCCCACATAGAATTGTTGTCCAAGATGCTTCATCATGGTTCTGAACTGCTGGTCTCCGCTTCTCATCGGATGGTTGGCTCCCATTGCAACGATGGCAAAGTTATACGGCTCGAATTGATACTTGTGGAGGGCTATATGCTCTTCCCTTCTTCTGTATTGGACTCCCATCTCTATGCTCAAGTTCTGCATAGTCCGTTTGCTGCTTGCTCCCTTTCTGAAATTTTGGGTATATTTGTTTTTGCTCCAGCGAGCCTGTCCGAATACTCCGATGTGGTCGTTGACAGCATACACCAGTTGTCCTCCTACGGTGGGTCCCGTAAAAGGTCTTACTTTTCGTGCGTAAGTTGCCCCTCGATGTGCAACGGCTCCAGCCTCCAATCCTCCCATTACGTTTACTTCCAGTTTAGGATCTGTTATTCCGTCATTGAATAATCGGTTCAGGTTGACCAGTCCTTCCAGACGGACCCCACCGTATGCTTCTTTGACTTTTCCTTTGCCTTGGTCGGGTAGAGTCTCATGTATGCCGGCGAATAAAGTACCTCTTAATCCAAAAGGCAGGAACCATTTTCCCATACTGAGTCCCATTACCGGTCCCACAGGCTCCAGTACGCCATTCATCACCGGTGCTTTCCTGATTCTGGCCGAATAATCCCCTTGGATACCTGCATAGATTTCGTAAAATAGATTGTCCAGTTTGCCAGTGTTGGCTGATACTCCTAAACTCTTCTGTTGACTTGTGAACAGGTAGGTTAGTCCAGCTATTGCTTGAGCTCCTATATCGTATTTCTTTTGTGAGTCTAGTCCATTGATTCCATCAGTAAAAAGATTCACTCTTGGTTCGACAAACAGGTTTAGGTGATTGTGCAAGCTATAGCTCACGTGCATGCCTCCGTATATTCCTCCTGAAAAGAAACGTTTTTTCGACACTTTGTTTCTTGTCCAGTAGGCTCCTACGCCCCATACCGTTTCCAAATCCCAATTGGAGTTTTCTTCATACCCCCTTAGATAGTCTAAGATTCGGAACATGTGCGCAATCTCTATACCACCTCTTCCTATCTGTTCATTCATGCCTCCTTCCACACCAATTCGGTAACGGTTGAATGAGGTGACATCCTTGGTTAAAGCAACTCCTACTTCTTTGGTGTAGGGACCGGCAGTTCCTCCCGCTAGTTTCCCGGCTCCACCAAATAAGGATAATGAAAAGTTGCGCCCCTTGGCTTTCGGATTGATGGGGCGTCCGTTGGGAATATATCTTTTTTGCCTTACGTAATCCATGGCATTGAAAAAAGTTGCCTTGGTCGAATCTGCAGTTGTATTTTGCGCGGAAAGTATTTCTGTTCCGCAAAGGCAGCCGATTGCTGCTATATAAAAAGCTTTTTTACTTATCTTCATGATTATTGATTCTTATACATATCCAGTGCGGTTTCCACTATGTCCTTTGTAAATTCACCGTCATTTTGTGCCAAAACAATCATCTTTTTGTCCAGGTTGAAGCATCTCACCAGATACAAGGCTGCGTCAGTCATTCCACTATCGCCTTTTCTGGCGGCTATAATAGCCTTCAGGTACCATTTCACGGGATTTCCCTCTGGCATCTGTTCCAACACCTTTTCAGCTTGCGCATCTCCTTGTGGAGTTTCTAGTGCCAAATTCATGACCGCTTCATTTTGTGCAGACGAACGGCAGATTGTCTGGAATGTTTGTTCCGCTCTCTGAGCCTCCTCTGGAGTGTTTCCTCCATGGAAATAACCTCCCATGGCCCATGCGTATGCCTTTACCAGATTGAATTCTTTATACTCTGCTGGAATCAGTTTGGCCATGACACTGGCATTTTCAAAGTCTCCTGCCTTGATGTACATACACAGTTGGTTTACCACTACCTCTACCGGGTTAATGATATCTGTTCTTCCCGTATCCATGTTTTTCCTTTCATAATTTACGGTAAAGATGGTACGGTCAATCAGTGGTTCCAGTATCTGGGTATCTGTCACATCTCTTTCCAGCAGCAGTTTGGCCAGTGTGTTTCCAGCCAGCACCCATGGTGCCTTCATGCGTAAGGATTCCTCGTAAGCCTTTCGTGCCACGGCTTCTTTTTCTTGATTGTCTTTCAGCAGCTGCATCAGTTTCCAGTATTCATACCGGGTATATATTCCATCTAGTCCTTTCCGCTGGAAATTCTCTAGGACCTCTTGGTCAGTCGGTTCCCGGTAAATGTCATATCGGCACAGGTATTTCACTTGTCTAAGTCGTTCCAGATAGGGGACGATTGCAGTCCGGTAGTCTTTTCTGGTTCTGATTTTTTGCCCCTGTCTGTTTATGTCGTTAGGAGATTCTTTTACTACCTTCCGGATAAAGTCGGCTGTTTCCGTCAGGCTGTCCGCTTCCAGCAGTGTCGCCACTTCACTCCATGAAGCGACTTCTGCTTGTGGGTTTTGGTAGACTCTTTCCCTTACGGATGCAGGAAGGATTTGGGTAACCTCCTGTTGGATTCTTTTCATACGTTTTTCTGCCAGTGCCAGATTGGTCTGATAATATCCTTCCGGCGATGCTTTTCCCATAACGTGAAATTCTTTCAGCATGGCTCCTGGTTCGTTTAGAATCTTGTTTAGCTGTTTCCTTATTCCAGTCAAACTTTCCTGGTTTTTCGGGTCGTCTGTCAGTTGGTCCGAATTGATTTCAAAATTCAGTTCCACCAAGTCTTCCGTATCATATTTTTCTATTTGTGCTTTTTCCGGATATTTTTGGAAGTCCATATCCATGGCTATTAGAGAATATTGCAGGAATTTTAGCGGCCGTTTATTTTCGCAGGTATTGATTTGGTAGGTTTTTTTGAATGGTATGTGATAATAGTCTTCAATACAGAAATCTGCATAGCAACTATAATTCACGTTGGGGTCGGGCACCGTGACCGTGTCTTCCCATTCAATCACCATTCTGTCATTCACCAATGGTTGTTGCTTGATATACTTTTCTAGTTTGTCTCTTGTCAGGTCGTATCCCATTTTTCGGGTTTGTGTCAAGTGATATTCCTTCCCATCGTAAACCAACGGCTTCAGAAAGTCCACTGTGTCGTTTGTCTCACAGTTTAACACATACGGTTGTATGATTAGTCGGGAGTATGTATTCCCTTTTCCTTCCGGGACTATAAATGTATTGTAAGGATAGAATCGGTTGCCGATCAGACGACTGGCTTTTGGCTCAGGCTGAATCTGTTTCAATTTTCCTGTTATCACGACCTCTTTCAGATAGATGCCGTCGTCTACTTCTACATCAATTTTCATGCGGTTGTTCACTTTTTCCAGTACAGCCTTATTCAAACCGGCTTTGAATACCAGTGCTCCATTGTCTGGTACTAGTATTTCATAATAACCGTTGGCATCTGTTTCCGTCCTTTCGTCTTTATGCATAAACAGTGTCAGGTCTGCATTGTCTTTGTCCAGATTGTTTTGCAAATCCTTTGCTTCAGCTACAGTCTTACAGCTATATACATATACTACGCTTTCCGAAAACGGGATTCTCTTCTTTTTGTCTGCAATGTTGAAGACCGTACCGCTTACTTTGATCATTCGCTGTGCCCATCCGCTTGCAGGGACAGCTGTCAGCAGTGTCGTGATTAACATATATTTCCCGAAACCGCTTATTGTTTTTTTATTCATGATTTTTCAGATTATTAGAATAAATAGCAGCAGGACACCGCAATTTCTGTCGGTACACATTTTATCCCATTTGCGTTATACTGCTCCTTTTTCAGATTTGTACCCTCCGGATATTTTTTTTCCCGGTACCATATTGCACCCACACCAGCCGAAAATTCTAGGTTGAACCGCTTACAAAGCGGCCAGGCGTATCCATACGTGAGTCCTGGTCCCCCGGCATCTCCTTGATGAACTGTGCCTTTATGTGTTACCGTATATCTCATGCCGCTTGCCGATAGTCCAATAAATGAACGTACCATTGGTCTTCCTGAAATCCAGTATCTGATTTCTGCTTGTGCTCCTTTCAATTGGGCATTCAGGGGTGTATTGTTCAGTCCGTAGAACACGGTCCCTTCCAGGCTGAACCTAGAAGCTGTTACCAGTTCCATTGAAAGATTGGGTGTCAGGTTGCCCCACAGCAGTGCGTTGGTTTTTACCGCTGCAAGCTGTGCATGAGCCATACCGCAGACGGCCATCCATGCTCCCAGACAGATACTTTGCCTTAATAAATGATTCATAATGTTTTTATAAATACAGTTTTTTGTTTTAGTACGCATTTTTCTCTCCATGCAGAGCGTTCGCCACCGTCTTGTAGATGATGAACAAGTCCAGTCCGAAACTCCAGTGCTCGATGTACCAGATATCGCCTATCACACGGCCCTCCATGTCCTTCAGTTCCTTAGTCTCGCCACGGTAGCCCGTCACCTGGCTCCAGCCCGTGATGCCCGGTTTCACGAAATGCCGCACCATGTACTTGTTGATGAGTTTGGAATACTCTTCCGTATGCTTCAGCATGTGCGGCCGCGGTCCCACAATACTCATGTCACCCTTCAGCACGTTGATGAACTGCGGCAGCTCGTCGATGTTCGTCTTTCGCATGATGTTCCCCCAGCGCGTCTTGCGCGGGTCATCCTTGGTGGCCTGTAGCGTATCCGCCTGTGCGTTCACCCTCATGCTGCGGAACTTGTAGCAGTAGAACTCCTTGTCGTTCAGCCCGTTTCGTTTCTGCTTGAAGAACACCGGCCCCGGCATCGTCAGCTTCGTGATAATCGTCACGATAATCAGGATGAAGGGGAAGATGGTGCACAGGAAAAGCAGTGAGAACACGATGTCGAACGACCGCTTCAGGATTTTGTTGCCCGTCTGGCTCAACGGATCTTCCCGCAGGCTCAGATACGGCACATTGCCCAGCATGTTGAAATACACCCGGTTGTGCAGATATGTCCGGATATTCGGCACACTGTAGAAATGCACCAGATGATTCTCGCAGTAATCAATGATAGGGCGTATCACCTCGTGGTCTTTCGACGGCAAACAGCAGAACAGGTAATGATTTCTCCCGTGTTTTTCCAGGTAAGGTATCACTTCCCGCGGTTTTCCCAAGTAGGCACATTCTTTGGGAAAGTTCGGATTCGGCTCGAAGTCAAAATATCCGTTCACCCGGTATCCCGCCCAGTTCTGGTCGGTCAGTTCGTGATACAGTTCCAGGTTGTTGTCGGCACTTCCCACCAGTATCACGTATCTCACGTTTCCACCCTTTGAACGGTATCGTTTCAACATGCTGCGCAGACTGATACGGAATAAACCTACGCATATAAACAAGATGGCGAGAAAGGAGAGGTAGAAGAACGACCAGACATCCATGAAATCTCCCACTTCCAGCACGATTCCCGAGATGATGCCGAACAATACCATCGTTTTGAATACCCTGGTCACCACCTGGTAAGTATAAATTTTTCTTCTGTAAAGAATTACACCGATTTGCCGGGAAGCGATGAAGTAGCATAACATCACTGTCAACACAATCTGATAAGGCGGTACGGTTAGCAGCTTGTCCCAAGACGTATCTTTTGACAGGTCGAAGAAAAGATAAAAAAGGCCTCCGCTCAACAAAGTTTCGAAACTTGTCACAAGGAAGCTGGCCCAGTCATTATAAGAATCATACTTCGTCTTCATATAGAATAGCTAGTTTAAGGATACGGTCGCAAATAAAGGTTTTTTTCTGCTTCCCTCCAACAATGAAACTGAAAATTTTCTGAATATTTTTAGAATTTTGTCAGTTCCAGCCGGGCATAGTCCGATTCCAGTGTCATTCTTTTTCCGTCACATTTCACAATGTCGAACACCGTTTCCTGCTGATTGTCAATGCCAAAATGCTTCAATTGCTCCACTGACGCATTTTGTCCGTTGTCGCCGGTCGATTCCCGTACCTTGAAATCCTTCACCACCAGCTGTGTTTCATTATTCCGGTACTCCGTGCGCCCGATGTAAGCCCCATATCCTTTTGTACCGTCTTTCTCCGCTACTTCCGTCACCATTCGCGTAATGCTGTAGTACAGCCTTTCGCACTTCACGGTTTCTCCTGTTTCCGTCACGGTGAACTGTTCCAGTATCCAGAACCCCTCCACATCCGTGTTGATTGGTGCCTTTTTGCATCCGGCAAAGCTCATCGTCAGTCCGATGGACATCATTATCTGATAGATCCATTTTTTCATTTTCCCAGTCCTCCTGTTTTTCTCAACGTAATCATTCCTCCCACGCTGTTGCCCAAGTAGTTTCCCCGGTCAAGTCCCAGGCTCGCACTTACGCTCCATCCTTTAGCCCATTGCGGCAGATAAGTCACTTCGGCCATGCTGCTGAACTGTTTGCGCATCTTGTCCAGCGGATGGTTGTAGGTTCCCCAATGCCGCGCATACGAGGCGATGACCCTCCATTTCCATCCCTCGGAAGGATTTCCGGAGATACCCACATGCTGCGCTTTCATTCGGGCACTCTTGAACGTAATGCTTCCGTCTGTATTATAGATAGGTCCGGGAATCAGCGGATTTCCGATACCCTGTCCGTAGTGTTGCCATGCCTGATAGATTTCGTGGTTGTAATAATCATCCCCACCACTCATCTGTAGATCGGAAAATGAACCTAGAAAGCCGTCATACAGAATCGGTCCGGAAGAATCCTTCGTACTGATTCCTTCCCAAAGCACAGCCGACACCCATTTGTTTTTGGGGAGATACACCTCAATACCCAGCTGTCCGTCCTTCCATCGTCCGTACTCCCAGAACATCTGCGAGTGGTCTTCGAAATAATGGTCCAGCGTAGCCCTGATTTTCCAGTCGCCCGCGTAGAAGTTCAGACCGAAATTCCAGCTTCCCAGCATGTTTCCCTCCACGTTCACCTGTTCGCCTTTTGGAGTATCACTTCCTCCTGCTGTAGGAAAGAAGGCATGCCAGTACGATTTCAGGCCGTCGGGCATGTCAAGCGTCTGTTGAGATTCTCCGTTGGTCAGTTTCTGGTATTGGTCGCCGCCGAACTGGGTAGCCATGAACAGGCCGAATTCAAATTCCACAGGCAGTTTTTCCTTGTTTCCCAAACGGAACATCAGCGACTTGCTGTGGTACATTATCTTTTTGGCATATTTCTGGTTCACTCCGCAGAAATCCTCCTGCCAATTTCCGTCCGTAAATATTCCGTAGGCCAGGTGACCTTTAAAGGCTACCCAGCTTCGTGTACCCGGTATGGTCAGGTAATCTTTGATTTCCGCCCTAATTTGTGGAATCGGTCGCATGTTCGGACCTTCTGCCATCCATCCGCTGGTCAGTTCACTGTTCTTTTCCAGCGGAAATCCCATACGCTCCTTGCTTCCGATGCTCAGAGTCAGCATCTTCCACGATAAATCTGCATACGCCTGTTGAATCCAGAAGTCAGAAGTCTGTTTCACACCTCCCGCCAGATCCAGTCCGGCATCTATCCGCCATCCCCGTTTCAGGCTCCGATGCCATTCCAGTCCGGCCCTCAGGTATCCGCTGTTGGGTTTCTCACTCTCCATGCCGAATCGGTTGGCCGTCAGCCAAAGCGGGGCATACGTACCGGAAGATACGGTGGCCGATGCCTCCACCCGGTATTGGAATTCTTGTGGGCTTTCCTGCGCCAGTGCAGGAGCCGCCAGAAAGAAAAGTAGAAATGATTTTGCTAGCTTCATGCTGTTTTCACTATTTGTGGGGCAAAGATAGGAAAGAAACGGGAGTTTGGAAAAGGATTATATAAAAAACAAGTCAGGGGAGGCATGACGTTTCCCCTGACTCGTTTCTATTTTATAGGATGCTTACGATGTTATCTTCCTTTGTACATGCTGTCGTAATACTTCTGGTAGTCACCGCTCGTCACGTTGTCCATCCATTCTTGGTTGTCCAGATACCAGCGCACCGTCTTTTCGATGCCCTCCTCAAACTGCAGGCTCGGTTCCCAGCCCAGTTCCTTTTGCAGCTTCGTAGAGTCGATGGCATAGCGCATGTCGTGTCCCGGACGGTCGGTTACGTACGTAATCAGGTCCATGTCGGCTCCTTCCGGACGACCCAGCAGACGGTCCACCGTCTTGATTACCACCTTGATGATGTCGATGTTTTTCCACTCGTTGAAACCACCAATGTTATATGTTTCCGCAATCTTGCCGTTGTGGAAAATCACGTCGATGGCCCGTGCATGGTCCACCACATATAGCCAGTCGCGCACGTTTTCTCCCTTGCCGTATACCGGCAGCGGTTTGCGGTGACGAATGTTGTTGATGAACAGCGGAATCAGCTTCTCCGGGAACTGATACGGCCCGTAGTTGTTCGAGCAGTTCGTTACGATGGTCGGCATGCCGTAGGTATCGTGGAAGGCCCGTACGAAATGGTCACTGCTGGCCTTGCTGGCAGAGTAGGGGCTGTGCGGGTTGTATTTTGTATCCTCGTAGAAGAAATCCTTTCCGTAGGCCAGGTGATGCGTGGAAGAGGAAGCCGTAGTCGTGAACGGCGGCTCGATGCCTTCCGGGTGCGTCAGTTTCAGGGCCCCGTACACCTCGTCTGTGGAGATGTGGTAGAAGCGCTTGCCCTCGTATTTCTCTGGCAGACTTTCCCAGTACACCTTGGCTGCCTGTAGCAGAGACAGCGTACCCATCACGTTCGTCCGTGCAAAGGTGAACGGATCCTTGATGCTGCGGTCCACGTGACTCTCTGCCGCCAAGTGGATGATGCCGTCCACATGATACTGCTGCATCACTTCCTGCATCTTCTCATAGTCGCAGATGTCCGCTTTCACGAATACATAGTTTTCCTTGTCCTCGATGTCCTTCAGGTTCGCCAAATTCCCTGCATACGTCAGCTTGTCCAGGTTGATGATGCGGTATTCCGGATACTTGTTCACGAAAAGGCGAACCACATGGCTGCCGATGAATCCGGCACCGCCGGTAATCAGTATGTTGCGTTTGAATGTAGTCATGATGATAGATATTTAATATAATGAGATGTGATAATCAAATGGAGAATCAAAATCCTTCAACAACGGATGCTTTGTATCTTTTTCGCTCAGGATGGCGTGTTCGGTCGGGATGCGCCAGTCAATACCCAGTGAATTGTCTAAAATGCTGATGCCTCCGTCCGCTTCCGGATGGTAGAAGTTGTCACATTTGTACTGGAAGATGGCCGTCTCGCTCAGTACGGCAAAACCATGTGCAAAACCGCGCGGTACGAAGAACTGGCGATGGTTCTCTTCCGTCAGTTCCACTGCCACATGCTGCCCATAGGTAGGACTCCCTTTACGGATGTCTACCGCCACATCCAGTACGGCACCCTTCACGCAGCGTACCAGTTTGCTCTGCGTATAAGGCGGACGCTGGAAATGCAATCCACGCATCACCCCGTAGGACGACATGCTTTCATTGTCCTGCACGAAATTGATTTTCCCTACTTTTTCTTCAAATTCCCTTTGGGAATACGATTCAAAGAAATACCCTCTTGCATCTTTAAAGATACGTGGCTCGATAATCACCACACCCTCTATTGCTGTTTTGATTACTTCCATTTATGTTGGTTTAAAAATCTAGATTATTTTTCCCCGTACGTTCTATTTCATCAATTATGCTGATCAAGTATTTTCCATAATCATTTTTCAGCATAGGTTTGGCTAGCTCGCGTAATTTTTCCGCAGTAATCCAACCTTGGCGATAAGCTACACCTTCTAGGCATGCAACCTTTAATCCTTGTCGTTTTTCGATAACTTCAATAAATGTTGAAGCTTCACTTAATGAGTCATGTGTACCCGTATCCAGCCAGGCAAAGCCACGTCCCAAGGTTTGTACCTTCAGTTCCTCATCTTTTAGGAAATGTTGGTTTACAGTAGTGATTTCTAGTTCTCCACGAGCGGATGGCTTGATATTCTTTGCCACTTCTACAACCTTGTTGGGGTAGAAATACAAACCTACTACTGCATAGTTTGATTTCGGATGTTGTGGCTTTTCCTCAATGGAAAGACAGTTCCCGTCTTTATCAAATTCGGCAACTCCGTAACGTTCCGGATCACTTACCCAATAGCCGAATATGGTCGCTTTTTTGTCTTCTTCAGCTGTGCGTACAGCTTCATGTAGCATCGCATTCAGGCCGTTTCCGTGGAAAATGTTATCACCCAATACTAAGCAGACAGAATCATTACCGATGAATTTTTCTCCAATGATAAAAGCCTGTGCCAGTCCGTCGGGAGAAGGTTGTTCCGCATATTCGAAGCGAACTCCGTAGTCACTACCGTCGCCTAGTAGACGTTGGAATCCTGGAAGGTCATATGGCGTAGAGATAATCAGGATTTCACGAATACCTGCGAGCATCAGTACCGAGATTGGGTAGTAAATCATCGGCTTATCAAATATAGGGAGCATTTGTTTGCTGACTCCTTTAGTAATGGGGTAGAGGCGTGTACCGCTGCCGCCGGCTAAGACAATTCCTTTCATAATAGTGTAGGATTAAATTCAGGTTAAATATTTTTCTTTTTATATTCTTCTAGCAAGTGGAAAAAGTATTTTTCATGTTCATCCACTAACTTGTCCCAAGAATATTCTTTCTGTATAATTTCAAGATTTTTCTCAATAAAAGACTTTTTATGTTTTAGAGTTAATGACTCAATATTATTTAGTAACTCTGTAACTGCATTATGATCAGGATAATATAATGCATTCTCACCTAAAACAGCTTTATTGAATATATTATCGTTTGCCAGAATAAAGCAGTCTGAAGCCATAGCTTCTAACAGGGAAGGATTGGTTCCTCCTACACTATGTCCATGGAAATAGGCATAAGAGAAATGACGAATGGAGTTCAATTTATCAAAATCATAAATGCCTCCCACGAACCGTATCGATTTTTCATTCCCGTATTTTGCGACTAGTTCTTTACCATGTGGCGTATTGGTCTTTCCTACAATCACCAGTGGACGTTTCCCTTTCTCTTTTGAAGCGAGATATCCTTCTATTGCCATTATGATATTATTTTCCGGTTCCAGACGTGCTACGAGCAAATAGTAGTTATCGATTTCCAGTTCAAATTCCTTTAGAAATTCTTCATTGTAGTTATCATGAATATCTGCCCCGTATGCTAGGAATTTGCTTTCTTTTCCATACTTTTCTTTATAATAGTCATGAATACCCATATTGTCGGCAATCAAGTAATGGCTATGCTTTACAGTCATTTTTTCTTCCCAGAATATAAACTTTTGTACCCATTTATTGAACTTGGTACGTTTATATTCTAGTCCGTCCATATTGGTTGTAAAGATAGGATATTTGATTTTTCTTACATTAAACCATATATAGGCCGGTACGATACTGGTATAGCCTGCTTCATAAATGATGTCAAACTTTTCTTTTTTCAATGCATCTTTCAAAGAAGCAAAGTCATAAAAGAAACTGCCCACAGAACTTCCCATCCATGGTTCCGGGCTATAAATATGTTTGATACGCACCCCCTTATAAGTATCCTCTTTGTATGGATGAAAATGAGGGGAGTAGACTACTACTTCGTGGCCCCTTTTGGCCAAGCCTACTGATATATATTCTGCGAATTGTTCGAAGCCTCCATAATTATTGGGGATGCCTCGAGTACTTATGAATGCTATTTTCATACGATATGTAGAAAGAGTTATTTTGTATCTTATCTATTTGTTTCTTCCATTAAAAGAATACTCTCTATATTATTAATCATTTTAGAGTATGAATAATTTTGGGAGAGTCTTATTGCATTTTGACTTAATTCTTTGTGTAGTTTTTTGTTAGACAATATTTCAATTATTTTATTTTTAATGCAATCTAGATTTTGTACATCTATTTTATATCCATTTATACCATTTTGTACTAAATCGGCAATTCCTCCTACTGTAGGTACAATAACAGGAACACCAGCTGTCATGGCTTCTAACACTGTCATTCCAAAGGTTTCGACTACCAGCTCTTTGTTTGATAAGTTTAAAACAAGAGATGCACGTTCATAAAATGGATATATTAAACTTTGTCTATCCCAAATTTGTATGTTATGAGGTAATTTTATTGCATGAGTTTTTAAAAAAAATCTAATAGAATCCCATGTATCATTGATTACAAGTTCAAATGAGTAGCAAGGAAGTTCTTGAGCCAGTTGGATAAACTCTATAGTCCCTTTGTATACTTTTAAAGAAGATAACATTAATACTATATTTTTATCTCTTTCTTTTTCTCTGAATTTTAAACATTGATTTTCAAAGGTTTTTGACAAACTATTAGGTATGGTGTATATATGTTTTTTTCGTTTAAGGAATTTTCTTTGATAGTCAGAAACACAAATAATTTCAGTTGCAATTTTCTGCATTATCCATGCTAAAAAAACATAAAATTTGCTTTTTGTTGCTGCATTTTCATGGTAATGATATACTATTTTTTTCCCCATAATTTTTCCAGCAAATGCGGCTCCGACTGGCATTATTGTATTAATATAAAAAATACAATCTTTTTGTAAATAACGAAAAGCATAGAAAAATATGTAAATTTGTACATACAAAAATTGAAGAAGGTTCCAAAAGAATATTCTAGAAAAATTATAATGGAATAAGTGAAATGATATATTTTTTTCTTTTTTTAAGCTATCTAAAGCTCCGGCACCTTTTGATGTTATTACATCTATAGAATGTCCTTTTGATTGTAAGCCAGATAGGACCATCTCTAGAACCTTAGGACTTCCACTCAAATCATTTAAGATATGGAAACAGATAATTTTCATTTCTATTTTAATTAAATTTCGTCAGCGATTTTTGTTCTTGGATTTGTTTTTGATAAATGAATTATGATAAGTATGAAGTAAAAAAAAGAAGAAGCTAAAAACTCATGAGTAAAAAAGGGTTCTATCATTAAATAATAAATTGTTATAAGAGCGTATCCAAATTGTTTCTTTTTTATTAATTTGAAGATAAAACCTAATATAAATAATACAATAACTGTGAGGCCTAAGTATCCATAGCAATGAAGAAGAAAATCTAGCCCATGTTCTATGTACGTACGTTCCCAATATGTCTTTGCCGCAATATTTTCAGTTACATTTGTATTCCCTCTTCCGAGAAGATAGACTATTATATCGTTTGATTTCCAAAATGATATTTCAACTCCTTTCCTTAAATCTTTTCTCGAATCTAAGGTATTTGTTGAAAACATAATTTCACTTATCATTCCCCAATAAGCAATAACGAAAGTAATGCCTGCAATACATAATGAATTAAAATATTTTCTTTTATATACAAGTAATAATACTCCCCAAAAGAGGAGCGTACATCGATTAAGGGTAAAAATCATACAAATCAATGAGATAATAAATAACCAATCATATTTCTTGTATTCAAATGAAATAATTTGTATTAAAATACAGAATGTTCCATAAACTTGTTGTGTTGGACTGAATCCATAGGGTGCATATATATAAGGAAGCATTTTTTCTCTCAGTGAATAGGAAAATTCATTTTCAAAGCCCAAAAAGGCTGCGATGGTCGCTCCTAATCCAAAAAGAATATTAATAGAAAGAATGTTTCTTATTATCTCTAAATCTATTTGTGTATGTGCTGCCAGTAGTCCAGCTGATAAAAAGAATATTGGATAATAAATTTGTATACTTCCATTGGGATAGTTTATAACAAATGACAGTGTAGCAGTAAAATATAATATTCCTAATATGATTTTTTCTATTTTAAGGAGTTTTACTCTTTTGCATTGACATAAGAAGAATATGTATGGGATAATTAATACTTTGTCTATAGGAAGAGGTTTATTTGTTTGTAGTAGAGTAAGAAAGAAATAGTGTACTTTATTTAGATTAATTCTCATGAGATGAGGTTTTAATGGTAAGCTTAATTTAGAATCCTTTGCAGGTGTATTTTTACTGTTTGTCTAGAAAATTATAGTCTTAATTTAGAATACATTCAAATGAATGTTTCAGGCCTTTTCTCTTTTTGTAGTGATACTATTGCAAAACTTGTCAATAAATCTGAATCTTAATAGTTTTCGGATAATTTTGACAATACCTTTAACTTTTTGTTCCATTATACAACTCTTATCTCATTATTTGTGGTTTATTGGTCTTCAGCTTGTTGTAGTTGTTTCCATAATTCATCAAGATGCGTGAAAAACTTTGGCTTTGCATATTATCGTTTCATATTTTTAGTTGTTTATTTGTAACTCCCATCTTTTCTAATTTTAAGATTCTGA
This sequence comes from uncultured Bacteroides sp., assembly GCA_900551445.1. Classification (GTDB taxonomy): domain Bacteria; phylum Bacteroidota; class Bacteroidia; order Bacteroidales; family Bacteroidaceae; genus Phocaeicola. The sequence goes on from URWA01000004.1 coordinate 39,651, forward strand.
GATTGAATCATGTAAAATAATAGAATTTAGATTGCAATTTGATTAATCATCATTTAGTGCCTTTTTTATACTTTCAAGGTATCCGTGTCCATATTTGCAGTCAGGTTCTACATAATTTCCTTCCCCCCATTCATTCCATGATTTTAAGAATAATATTTTATGTTCATCTTCTTTATTTGAGATAATTTCTAAGGCTTTTTTAATATGTTGATAGAATAAATCGGGGGTTGTATTGTACCATATTTCTGCCCGTTTGCCACTTCTTGGACTTCTATCCCAATTGGGGATAATAGTTGGATATACATTTTCCCATGCATCCTCTTTTACAAATAAATATTTTATGATATTTTTATAATTGAATTTTGTTACGATATTGATTTTAAGGTATATTTTTAAGAATTTCTCAAAATAATACTTGATAAATCCTTTTGTTCTCATCTCTGCTAGAGTATTACCTGAAGAATTTACGGCATCAAATCCTAAATCTAATATTTGTTTGTAAAACTTTGAGGCTTGTATATCTTGTTTGGACAAACTATATTTAGATTGGTTTCCAATTTTTTGTTTCATACTGAAATTTGGGGTATACCCTACAAAATGAAATCCTTTAAGGCCATTTTCTTTTGCTAATTTATTCCATGTATTAATAAATAAACTAACATCTTTTATTCCTAATGGATCAAAAACAAGAAATAAAGGTTTCCCATCAACGGTAATATAACGTTTATCTTTGAAAGCTTTGAGATAACTGTAAAAATGATTTTTGTAGTCTTCTTCGCCTGGATATGTTTGTTCCATCAGCATTGTATCACTGAATTTCTTACCCACTGTCCATGTTTTATTACTCCATGAATGATTAGCCCATCCTAAACAAAATGGGAAATCGGGTTTTCCTGACTCTAACACTTCTTTAAAAGGACGTTCAAGCAGTTCTTTTCCATTCCCAAACCAGTAATGCCAATAACAGAAACCTTCAATTCCAGCTTCTTTTGCTAGTTCTGCTTGCTGTTCCCTGATTTCAGGTACTCGTAAATCATAATATCCTAAATCTGATGGTACTTTAGGTTGATAATGCCCTTTAAAAAGGGGCTTGGCTAATCCTACATTTCTCCATTCTGTGAATCCTTTTCCCCACCATTTGTCATTTTCTGGTATTGGATGGTATTGTGGTAAATAAAATGCTATAATTCTGGCTTTCTTCTTCATGTTGTTTTATTATTATGATTCTTTTGTTATTGTTCTTATTACTTTTGCTGGCACTCCAGCTACTATAGAAAATGGAGGCACATCTTTTGTTACAACAGAATTTGCTGCGATGATGCTTGATTTTCCAATTTTTATATTAGGCATGATTGAAACTTTGTCTCCAATCCATACATTGTCTTCGATTATTACAGGGCCTTTGGAGTATAGATCTCTTTTATGTGGTTCTATGCATAAATTGCTATAATCAGACTTTCCATGTGCATTATCAGTAATAGTTACCCACCTTCCAGTTAATACTCCATTTCCAATTGTAATGGAATTTATAGCTGTAATGTGGTTATATTCTCCAAAGTGAGAATCTTTTCCTATGCTTATATTGGGTCTCAATATTTGTGTTCCATAATTATTCCATGCTGTTAATACACAGCCATAACCAAATGTACATTTGCCTTGTATATGGATGTGTTGGGACCCTTTTAGTGTTAATCTACCATAAAATCTATTACTTTCTTCAGTTTTGATGAATTGCATATCAATCCAAATACTATAGATTATATTTTTTAGTGAAATTAATTTCAGATGAAGATTATAGCTGTATATTAGATTTATAAAATAAATAAATATTTTCAGTATATTTAATATTACTGTTTTCATTTGTTTATTTTTTTAGATTATTGTGTCATTTAGGGAAACTTTATAAGTTATCTATTTTTTCTAACATACCGTCAGCTTTTAATCCATTTAATATATCCTCAGAGATAGGAAAACTTTTACAACTTTGCGTAAAAAGAATCTGTTTTTTTAGTTTCGTCATAAAACTTTGTTTATAGTATTCCTTTTTGTCTCCAATCATAGGCACTAAAGGAAGTTCTTTTATTCGAAGTTTATTTTCAAAAGCAAAAAATGGAAGCAACGATTCTGCAAAATATCCCATAAGGCGTCTTTCCCTTGTATAAGGCGACTGTGGGATAATAGAAAAAAGATCGAATAGAATTTTGAATTGCCAAGTACAGAATTTATCAAATAATTCTTTCTTGCAAATAAACATATTGGCTGGATTTATCCAGTTTTGTTGCATGTAGAATTTATTAAAAGGTTGAATATCGTTTTTATATAGACGACTCATATATAAAAAGAAGATATCAATATCTTCAGGGGTAAGATTTCTAAAATACCAATAAAGGATATTACTGTCTAGATATATTCTTCTTGATAAAATTATGTCATAATTTGACATAATTGAGTCAATATTTTCTATAGTAAATTCTGTCTTAAAATATCTCCGATAATGACATAACCCAATATATTCTACATCATGCATATTTTTCCACGCCCAATATTGTGCGGTAAGTTCACAAAAGTAAGGATTTAAATGGCTTATATTATCGCCGGTATCATCTCCTAATAAACAAAGACTTTTATTTCCTGATAATGCTCTTCCAACATGTATTGGAGTGTAAATGTCATTACTATATATTTCCGAGTCCTTATGTTGAGCAACTAATATTTTTATTTTTTCCATAATCTAATTTAGAATTTGGTATTATTTATAGATTAGAACTAAAATCTAGAACCTTTTCAATTATAGGTGCCATATCATAATACTTATATTCAGCTAATCGTCCACCGAATATCACGTCCTTCTTCTTGTCTGCAAGTTCTTTATATTTTGCATATAGTGTGTTGTTCTTTTCGTCGTTCACAGGGTAATAAGGCTCCATTCCTTCTCTCCATTCTGTAGAATACTCTTTGGAAATAACAGTTTTAGGACAGTTGTAAATTTCTTGACCAAACATTTCAAAATGTTTGTGCTCAATGATACGGGTATATGGTATTTCACGTTCCGTGTAGTTTATTACGGCATTACCCTGATAGTTTGGTGTGTCATGAATTTCTTCTTCAAAGCGAACTGTCCGATATTCTAACTTACCATAGCGGTAATCAAAATACTCGTCTATCTTTCCTGTGAAGACAATTTGTTCTGCTATATTCTCCCAATGTGTACGTTCTGCAAAAAAATCTACGTCAGTTCTTGTTTCTATATTAGCTAATAGCCCTTCTATTAGTTTGTTGTAACCTCCGATAGGGATACCTTGGTATTTGTCATTAAAATAGTTATTGTCGAATACCAAACGTACAGGTAAACGTTTGATGATGAATGCTGGTAGTTCAGTACATTTACGTCCCCACTGCTTCTCTGTGTAGCCTTTTATTAGCTTTTCATAGATATCTTTTCCAATGAGTACTTGAGCTTGTTCTTCTAAATTTCTCGGTTCAGTCACTCCATCTACTTTCATCTTGGCTACGGCTTCCGCTTTCTGTTCTTCAATCTTTTCTATTGCTTCGGCGGGGGTTATAACGCCCCACATTTGGTAGAAGGTATTCATGTTGAAAGGCAGATTATAAAGTTTACCTTTATAATTTGCCACAGGAGAATTCGTATATCGATTAAATTCTACAATAGAATTGACAAAATCCCATACTTCCTTATTTGATGTGTGGAAAATATGTGCACCATATTTATGTACATTAATTCCTTCTATATTCTCACAATAAATATTACCACCTAGATGAGAACGTTTGTCTATTACTAGGCATTTTTTGCCTTGTTTATGGGCAAGGTAAGCAAATGTGGCTCCATAGAGACCGGATCCGACGATGAGATAGTTGTATAGTTTCATTGATAGGATTATTTGACTCTTCTAAGAAAGAAATTTTGACTGTTGTTTAAGCTGACTTCTGGTTATTGCTTAAAGGTTTCTTTATCTTGATCATTTTGGGGGAAGTAGTTTTTTCAATATAGCTTTAGTACAAAAGTATGTTCCCCAAACAGGATAGGTCAATATATAAAAATAGAAAATAGGAATGTTATAATAATACTTCCATAAAAGTGTAAACGTTCCTTGTGTCTCAAATTGCCAATTTTTATTTTGGAGAAGAGTGTAAATTTGAATTAGTTCGTATCTGAAGTGTTTTAACAAGTATAGTTTATCTTGCTGTAGTGTTTTAGAACTGATGAAACCTTTTTCTATGTATGGTTGCATAATTCTATAGTAATAATCTAAATGTACTTGAAACCAATTGTAGCCTGAGCGTTTTCCTAACTGATTTAAGCCGATAGGAAAGAGTATTTCAGTATCATAAAGAATACAACCATTGAATTTGGAGACAATCTGATAACTCCAGTCTACTTGCTGTAGCATAAGTTTTGAGTACTTATCTTTATCCTCTATTTTTTCCCATTGTTCTTTCCATGCACCAAAACAGTTATTTGATGTAACGTAGGTAGAGATAGCTTGTATATACTGGTCAAGATCTTTACAATAAATAACCTTATTCTTCAGTTTGGTGTAAATATAATTATTGGTGAAGAAAATAGGTTTTTTCTCTGAGATGTTTGTCCGTATAATATCTTTCATATATTTTAATGATTGTTCATTAGGGGATGTCCAATCATTAGCAAGTTTAATATAGGCACCATTTGCATAATTTAAAACTTGAATGAAGTTTTTATCTCGTATATTTTCTTTATTACGGAAATATTTAATATTAGGATATTTATTGATAAAATCTTCACAAACCTCTTGTGTGTTATCTGTTGAAGCATTATCAGAGATAATAAGTTCTACATCTTTATCAAATTCCTTATTTTGTATGTACGATAGAAGATTCTCTTTAAGAATAGATCCTCTATTGAATGTTGGTATGCAAATGGATAATAGAGGTTGTTCATTATTTTTCATGCCATTGATGTTTTTTGGTTACATAAATATGATATCCCCATGGAAGAAAAGCTATGGTAATGAAACAGTAGCCGCCTGTAACACCATATAATCCAAAATATTTTCCTAAGATGAATGTAGATAGACAACAAGCAATTCCTGCACAGATAGAGTTTACAAGGAAAGGCTCTTTTTTGTGACATCGTAAATAAGTGGCCCATGATGTTATGTATTGGTTGACAAATAGAGGAATCATCATGAGTAACATCGGAATATAGTCAAGAAAACGATTACCTAGAGGTGATTCACCTAGATGTATATTCAGGTAGCGTATCCCCCATATTCCTATCATCATAATACATAATAGAGCGAAACAAACAGATGTCATTTGTCTGAGTGTTTGATTAAAAATATTATCTAGCTGTTTGTAATCTTTTAAGGCTATTAGTCGTGAATATAAAGGGATTTTAGTATTTAGCCAACTTAAGGATAATGCCTGTATGCCATTGAGTGCTGCGAGTGTCATACCCATCTGTCCAGCTACTATAGCACCTTCTGTAGCAAATAGAACAGGATTAAATAATTGGAAAATGAAATATCCGCTAATCCAGCTTAGCGCGATTTTCCATTGATAAGGAAAAATTTCTTGCATATATTGCACGCGTGCTGTTATTTTTTCCTTCCACAAGTTGACTAAAATTCGTTGCATGGAAGTATTCGATACATAGATATTCCAGATTAGTGCCGCTAATATTGTACTGATACCTACTACATATAGCTTAAAACCACATACAAGACCAATCCAAGCAGAAACGGGTAATATAATTTGTTGGTAAAACCCTATTTTGCTCATTTCTTTCACTTTTCCTATACCCATTAAAAGAGAAGTAAGAGGAGATTGAAATAGTTTGATCGCTGTACCGATTGAAATTAGTATCCATGGTATTCTCCAAGAGACAGTACCATTACTCTTGTCATAACGTTCGAAGAATATAAATCCAACAAAAGTTAGAATAAATAGCAATAAAATTGAAATAATGGCATACCATTTTACACTAAACCGGAGTAAAGAGCCTAATCGAGATCGATATCTCTCTTCTCCTTCAAATTGTTGTTGATTGTTTAGGGTTAAATGAGAAGCTTCATGAGCTACATATTGTGTAATGATACCGGTTAATCCTAGTTCAAAAAACACTTGTATAGCTACGATGCTTCCAAACGTATAGTAGAAGCCTTGTTCAATTCCTGTAAGATATTTTGATATGAATATAATGGACGCAACTCCTGTAAAGGCTTGGATAATACGTGCTCCAGAAGAATAGGCAATGGATTTGTCCATACCTATTCTTTGTGCTATTTGCTTTAATAGATTCATTTACGCTTTATAAATACATTTTCTTTGCAATTCTTCATCCATAAATGGAGCCATTTTTTCTAATGGAGCAGAGGACATTTTTCCTGTTGTTTTATCCATAAATGAAGCTGATTTTGGGAAAAGGGTTTGTTCTGGATGCATGTGAATTTCACAAATCATTGTGGTAGGGGAGCTCAATACTTGTTGAATCACTTCATCGAGTTCTTTGCCTTCTTTGTTTGTTCCAATATATGAAATGCCGTAAGCATCAGCAATTTTTTTAAGATTAGGACAAATCACTCCGCTTTCTGGATTACTTCCAGTAAAATGTCCTTTAAAGAAGGATTTTTGTGTAGTCTTGATTGCCAGATAACCTTCATTTTCAAGAACAAATATTTTTAATGGCATATTGTAAGTAACCAAAGTCTGTAACTCTTGAATATTCATTTGAAGGCTACCATCACCGGTAATTAATATAGTTTGACCTTTATGGTTTGCTGTTATGGCTCCTATTGCTGCTGGAAGATCGTATCCCATTGCTGCACATCCTTGATTGGCGAATACACGTACTCCTTTGTTTACTTTCATTGCTTGATAAGTTGAAGTATAAGCAGTACCATTTCCTGTAACAACTACGTCACCATCTTTTAATTGTTTAAATAATGCGTCGGCAAATACGTATGAACTGGTATAGCCATCAATGCTTGGGTTGTCATCGAATAGAGTTGGTAATTGTTTTTCAATATCTCTTCCCCAAATTCTCCAATCTGCAAAATCTGGGAAGTCTTCTCCTTTTACTGCAGTGTTAAATTTGTCTATGAATTCTTTTAAATTAGCATGAATAGGCATATCAATGCTGAGAGTTGGTTTTTCCATTTCAGCTAAATCAATATCTACCATGACCTTATAGGCTTTGGGCGCTAATAAGTCGTATGCATAGCTAACTTGTCTTATACTTAATCTTGTGCCCAATATGATTAAAAGGTCTGCATTTTGAACCATGATATTTCCTATCCGGTCTCCGCAAATACCTGGTTTACCATAGCATAGTGGGTGATCATGCCATATTATATCTGACCCACTAATAGCTGTTACAACTGGAATTCTCAATTTCTCAGCTAGTGTAATGAATTCATTTACTCGGTTGGCTAAACGAATTCCATTGCCTACATATATAACTGGGCTTTTAGCTGTTTGAATTCGTTGTATTAATTGGATAATTTGTTGATCGACCAAAGTATGTTTAATAGGGTCTATTAATTCACTTTCATTGAATTCTTTAAACTTCGTTTCATCAACTATCGCTCCTTGGATGTCCAAAGGTATATCAAGCCATACAGGGCCTGGCCTTCCATCTAATGCGATGGCAATGGCCTTATCTAATTCATACTTGATATCTAAAGCATTGGTAATCGTTTTTGCATATTTGGTAATGGGGCTCACTATGCTGACAATGTCTGTTTCCTGATCACCAAGCTGACGAAGCTTCAGATATGGGTATGTATTTTTATAAGTAGAGGTTTTTATCTGTCCGGAAATATATAACGCGGGTATTGAATCTAAGTATTGTCCTAATACACCTGTTATTGCATTGGTTCCTCCAGGACCTGTTGTAACATTTGTTACGCAAAGTTGTCCACAAGTGCGATAATATCCTTCAGCTGCAATGGCTGATGCTTGTTCATGATGATTGCAAATGTAGGTTAATCCTTTAGTGTGACCTATGGAGTCATTAAGGTGCATAGCTCCACCTCCTGTTACTAAGAAACAATGATGAATATTATGCTTTTCAACCAAGTGTTGAAAAATGAAATCAGATATTTTTATCATAGATTCCTTGTTTATAGTTATTTATAATATTGGTAATGACCTCTCCAAATGTATAATCAGAAAGAAATCCATTAGTGGCTTTTTCTGTTTTGCTCATGTCTGGGTCCAAACTCACAATTTCTGTTGGAGTATATTTTCCGAAATGCATACGACTCTTACTTTTTGTAAGATGATACATCTCATCTATAAAAGATCTCAATTTTCGTGTGTCATGTGAACCTATTAAATATACTTCAGATTTAAAATTATTTGTTTTTAAAGCATATTCACATAATAAATAGATTTGTTTGACAGCATCATCGATTGATACGAAATTCCATAGTTGTTTACATTCAGAAAGTTCTAGATCCTCGTTGTTAAGCATTTTTTTTATAGAACTCATAATTAGAGTCCATGGATGATCTGTTTCACCAAAAATACTCAATATCCTAAGGTGTAAGAACTTTATTCCATATTCGATACATTTTTTTGAAGCTAATTCTCCGAATTTTAATTTTGCTTTTCCATATTCATTAATTGGATTACATGGAGTGTCTGCCGTAATAGTCTCATTTACTATTCCATATTCAGCTTGTGATCCTGCTTCTACGAAGAGTTTACACCTCAATTGGGCAGCAACGTCTACTGCTTTAAGGGAATACTTTATATTATCATTCTGGATATTAATGTTATTTCTGCCTTTATGGTCAGTGCCAGCCCATGCAAGATGTATAAATATATCTGCTTGGGTGATGTGATTTGATATAATGTCTATATTAGATAAATCTGCATGCAAGACCGTTATTTGAGAAGATTTTGACAGTTCAAGAAGTTCATTGGTATTTCTTCGGGTAATAGCATAAATGATATTGGTGCTATCTTTAGAAAGGTATTGGCATAATTTGATCCCAATCATTGACGTTGCACCCGTAATGATATAAGTGGTCATGTTGTCTCTGATTTATAGTTGAGTAGTTTGCAAAGTATTAGATACTTAACAACGTATACTATTCCTTTTCACTCTATTGTAAGTATTGTTTAATCTGTTCCACGCATAACGTATAAACATCCTCTCGATAGCGTTTATACCACTCTACTGTTAATTCCACGCATTGATGGATATTCATTCTTGGTTCCCATCCTAAAAGGAATTTGGCCTTACTGATATCTAACATAAGTAACTTGGCTTCATGTAATGCATTAGGGTCAGAAACATCATTTAGTGTACCACTGCCATAGCATTTTACGACATCCTGCGCCACATCCCATACTGGAGTGATACTCTCTGCTCGTGGTCCGAAGTTCCAGCCTTCACAATATTTCGTAGGTTCATCCCACATTTTTTGTGCCAATAACATGTAACCGCTTAATGGTTCCAATACATGCTGCCACGGACGGATGGCTTTCGGACTACGGATATTGATAGGTTTCCCAGCTTCCAATGCCTTAATACAGTCTGGAATAATGCGGTCAAGGGCCCAGTCACCACCACCAATTACATTTCCGGCACGTACACTTGCCAACGACACATGATGTTTTGTCCCGTAATCTGCTGGATTGAAAAAGCTACGACGCCAAGAAGCAATGGCTATTTCTGCGGCACCCTTGGAAGAAGAGTAGGGGTCATAACCGCCCATGGGCTCATTTTCGCGATAGCCCCAGATTTGTTCCTTGTTTTCGTAACATTTGTCGGTGGTAATCATAACGCCTACTTTTACGCTGTTGGTGGCTCGCATAGCTTCCATTACGTTGATGGTGCCCATTACGTTAGTCTCGTAAGTTTCCACTGGAATGTCATAACTCAATCGTACAAGCGGTTGAGCAGCCAAATGGAATACGATTTCAGGCTGATATTCCTGAAATATTTCTTTCATCCGTTTCCTATCACGAATATCCGCACGAATATCTGCCTTTATTTTGTTACCAATGCCGGATAGTACATAATTATCGCGTTCAGTAAATGGATCCTGCGCTATACCGATGACTTCTGCACCCAATTCATGCAGCCAGATGGAAAGCCAGCTCCCTTTGAAACCGGTATGTCCTGTAACCAGTACACGCTTTCCTCTATAGAAATTATTGAATATATCAATCATAATTAAAATTCTTTAGGTACTTCTCTTGTCCACTTCTTCCAAGGGGCTTCACCGCTTGCTAAAAGTTTTTCCAGCATGTTCTTTTCACGAATATTATCCATGCATTGCCAAAAACCGGTGTGGATATAGGACATCAGTTCGCCTTCTTCTACCAGTTTTTCTAAGGGTTCTTTTTCAAAGACAGTGGTGTCATCTTTTAAGTAATTAAAGATTTCAGGTTGCAATACCATGTAACCCGCATTAATTGGAGCACCGTCTGCAATATTTTTCTCGCGGAAAGACTTGACTGCGTTGTCACCTCCAATATTAAGAACACCTTTCTCTTGTTTTAATTTTACCGCGGTGAGAGTAGCAATTTTCCCATGTTTTTTATGGAACTTCAACAGGTCATTAATGTTTACATCGCAGACACCATCACCGTAGGTCATAAAGAAAGGTTCATTACCCACATATTTTTGAATACGTTTGATACGGCCTCCGGTCATTGTGTTATAGCCTGTATCAACGACGGTGACCTTCCAAGGTTCACAATGACTGGTGTGCACAGTCATTTCATTTTTCCCATCGCGATAATCAAAGGTGACATCACTGTTATGAAGGAAGTAGTTGGCAAACCACTCTTTGATGTATTCTTGCCGATAACCAGCACAGATAATGAACTCGGTATGTCCATAGTACGCATATTCTTTCATAATATGCCATAAAATAGGCATCCCTCCAATTTCAATCATGGGTTTCGGCTTGAACTGAGATTCTTCAGAGATACGTGTGCCAAAACCTCCTGCTAACAGTACAACTTTCATTATTTTTATTGTTTAGATGCAACAAATTCTTTAATGGTAGAGATCATGAACTCCAACATTTCAGGAGTCATACCCGGATATACGCCAATCCAGAAGGTATTGGTCATCACGAAGTCAGTTCCTTTCAAATCGCCTACTACACGATAACCGGTTCTAGTCTTACGCATTTCATCAAATGCCGGATGTTTCAACAAATTTCCGGCAAACAGGTTGCGGGTTTGGATTTTCTTGCTTTCTAGATATCCAGAAAGTTCATTACGAGTAAATCCTGCATCTTCCTTCACCGAAATCAGAAAACCAAACCAGCTTGGATTAGAATCTGGTGTCGCTTCCGGAAGAATCAATCCCGGAGTACCTTCCAAACCTTCACGGAGGGTTTTGAAATTTCTGCGACGAGCTTCTACGATATCATCTAATTTTTCCAGCTGTGCACAGCCGATGGCTGCTTGCATGTCGGTTACTTTCAGGTTGAAGCCAAAGTGAGAATAGACATATTTGTGGTCATAACCTACGGGCAGTTCACCAAACTGACCGGTAAAACGGCATTTGCAGGTATTGTCCACACCGCCGATACACCAACAGTCGCGTCCCCAGTCACGGAAAGAACGGATAATCTTGTCCAATTCTCTGTCATTCGTATAGACTGCACCGCCTTCTCCCATGGTCATGTGATGAGGAGGGTAGAAGGAGCTGGTACCGATATGTCCCCATGTGCCGGTCTTTTTGGTGACACCGTCAATGGTATAAGTGGATCCCAAGGCATCGCAGTTATCTTCCACCAGCCAGAGATTATGTTTGTCGCAGAAGGCTTTTACCTCTTTCAGGTTAAATGGGTTACCCAATGAGTGGGCAATCATTACCGCTTTTGTTTTTTCAGTATAGGCTTCTTCCAGTTTGGTTACGTCAATGTCATATTCCGGAATGGTGATATCTACAAATACAGGAATGGCGCCAAATTGGATAATCGGCGTTACCGTAGTAGGGAAGCCACAGGCAACTGTAATGACTTCGTCGCCTTTCTTGATTCTTCTGTCACCTAATTTGGATGAAGTAAGTGTATAGAAAGCAAGCAGATTGGCAGAAGAACCGGAGTTGGTCAATGCGCAGTGTTTTACACCCAACCATTCTGCCAGTCTGGTTTCAAATTTATGAGCCCAAGGGCCTGCGGTTAACCAGAAATCCAATGAGGAATCAATCAGGTTGACCATTTCTTCATCATTGAAATAGCGACCACCATAATTGATGAATGTTTTTCCAGGTACAAACTCTTTCTTTGGTTCGTGTACTTCATGATAGTATTCACGAGTAAGTTCCAGTATCTTTGCTTTTAGTTCTTCTTTTTTGCTCATGACTATTCTGGTTTTTATGTTAAATGTAATTGATGGTTGATTTTTCCTTTTTCAGTTCATGTTTTTAGAAGTTACTCTTATTAAAATAAAAGAACCTCGTAACTTCTGGAAATGGTTGCTCTTGCTAGTTGAAGGTTATCTTTGATTGAATAATTCTTTTTTAAACTGCTGCCAGTAAGGTTTTCCCAATAACTGCCAAGCACCGGTAAATACGACAGCTAAGAAGACGAACCCAATCACAATGGTTTTTTTGCCGGTCCCTGACGGCTGTAATGGTACTACTGCTGGTTCCACCACCGCAAACACGGGCTTTTCTTCCTGTACCTTTGCGCGGGCCACTTGTAGTTGTTGGGCCACTTGGCTGTACACTTGATAGGCGAGATTCATGTCGTTCTGCAGACGTTCACGTTCTGCCATCGTGCTCTGGAAGACCATGTCGCTGTTAGCATCTACATAGTGGGCATAGTGCCGCTGGGCATCGTAATATTCCTGCTGGCGTTCTTTATACAGCTTTTCCAAGTACTCACAGTCTTCTTTAGCTTTACGAGTACGATAGGCAATGATGTATTGCTGCAGTTTGGAAACCACAGTGTCAGCCATAGTTGCGGTAACTTTTGGGTCCTGTAAAGTCACTGTCAATGTGATAATACCCGTCTTTTTATCGGCCCCGATGGAAATCAGTTGGCGCAAACTACTTATTTTTGCCGCATCTTCCTCATTTAATTCAATAGTTCCTTCCTGAATACTATCTTTAGGAGCTTCTTCTTTCTCATTACTGAATAAAGATTTGATGCCGTCAATAGCCATGCCTGGAGCTTTTAACACATAACTCATCCAAGAAGATTTTTGTTTTTCCAAGTAGGCCGTGAAAGTGGTGTCGATTCGTTTGTCCTGGCTGGCTACAGGTGCATCCAGCAGTTCCAGCAAGAAGGGAGTGGAAGCCACAATGTCTGGAGCCAAGGTGGCATTCAAGGCATCAGGACTATTGGAAGCTACATTTGCTCCTAGAAAGGAGGCTGCCATGCTTGCTAATCCACTGCTCCCAGAGTTTCCTCCGCTGACTTCGGGAGAAAGGGTTACACTAACTGTATATTTTTTTGGAATACTGAAAGCAATTACAATTCCGATTACTAAACCTATAGCAGCTGCCTTGTAAAGCTTTTTACGGATGGCGATGAGTTGACGAATAATGCCTATCCAATCTATTTCAAGTACATCATTCTCTGTCGTTTTCGGTTTGCAATCCGCTTCTTTATATTGTTTGTTTTCTTCCATAATTTATATAGTGAATAGTTAAAAATTAAAAGTTAAAAACGATAGATTCTGTACTATTTCACTTTATGTTACTTCAACAGACTCGTCAAGGTCGCAAACATGGTAGCCAAGGATGCGAACGAAGAGGTATAGCCGATGATTTCGGCCGCAGTGACACGCTTGTTGCTTCTGCTCGGTACGATAATCTCGCAGCCCGGTTCGATCTTGCTTTTGTTGCGTCCTTTGATGCGGGCCACCTGACCGTTCATGTAAATCACGAACTTCTTGCTCTTCTTGGCATTGAGAGCATAACCGCCGGCCTGATCCAGGTAGTAGTTGGCGTTCTTGTCGCTGAGGTAGCCTACGGTGTTCGGCATCATTACGGCACCGTTCACCTTCACGGTGTTGTTCAGTTTGGGCACGGTGAGCACGTCGCCTTCGCGCAATACCAGGTCGTATTCGCTGCCGGGGTTTTCTACGGCTTTGTCCAGCTCAATACCTACGCTGAAGGTACTGTCCACTTCGATTTCCAACGAGTCCATCATGGCTTTACCGAACTGGCGGCTCATCAGATCAATCACGTCTTTCATGCGTTTCTTTTCTTCTTCGTTGGCCACACGAGTCAGTTTGGCACCTCTCAGATAGGCTTTGTCGGTAGCTCCGCCGGCCTTTCTCATCAGGTCGGACAGGCGTTCTTCGGTGCTGGTCAAGGCATACGTTCCGCCAAACAGCACTTCGCCGTTCACCTGTACGTTCTGCTGTGCCTGATAACCCGGACTGCGGCGTACGAATACCTGGTCGTAGGGCTGGAGGGTGAAGGCTTGCTGGCCGTCAATCACGAAACCGTCTTTCAGGGCGAAGGTGAACATCTGGCCGATGCTGTCGGTCGACGAGGTGCTCTTCGGGTCCTTGATGCGGCGGGCTACATCCACACGTACGGTAGAAGCAGCTTCCAGCAATCCGCCGGCACGGATAATAAGGTCTTCCAGCGTCATGTTGTCTGAATAGGTGTACTTGTCGGGGCGGGCCACTTCTCCGTAGATGGTCACGTCGCCGTAGTCTTTCAGGTCATGGATGCTGGGGATATAGAGGATATCGTTTTTCTGCAAGGGGATGTCGGGGCTGCTGCCGGCCATGATGCCGCGCACGTCCACGCTGAGGATTTCAGAGGTGAGGTCTTCACGTTCCCGTTTCAGTACGGCACGGTTGGTGAAGGCGTCGCCACGCAGGCCTTTGGCTTCGGTGATGAGGGCGCGTACCGTATTGATTTCGCCGCCCAACTGGTAGATACCGGGGCGATACACGGCACCGCGTACTTCCAGACGGTTGGTGAAGCGGTTCAGGATGGCTTCGGCAGTCACCACGTCGCCATTGTGTATGTTATAAGTAGAATAGTTGATTTCTTTTACGGTGTTCACTTCGTATTCTTCGCCGTTCTGACGGATCACACGCAGGGAAGGAGTGTAGGCATCGGAAGTGAAGCCGCCGGCATATTTGATCAGGGTGGCGAGGCTTTCGTTCTTCTTCATTTCATACTTCATGGGGCGCTTGATTTTGCCTTTGAACTGCACCAGAGCCTCGTAGGCGGGTACAATCACTACGTCGCCTTCCTGCAGACGGATGTCGTCGTGGGTCTTGCCTTTCATGATGAAGTCGTACACGTCGACAGTGGCCACGGTACGTCCGTTGCGGGCCAGCTGTACGTTGCGCAAGCTACCGATGTCGCTCACACCGCCGGCGCGGTAGAGGGCGTGAAACACGGTAGAGAAGGCCGACAGGGCGTAGGTTCCGGGTTGCATCACTTCGCCCATCACGTTGATTTGGATGGTGCGGCTGTTGCCCAGTGTCAGGCTGATTTCAAGGTTGCCGCCGGGAGCATCGAGTCCGCTGTAGGTCTTGCCCAACACACGTTTCAGGTGCTCGTTGGCCTCGGTCACGGTCATGCCGCTGAGGTTGACAGGGCCGATTTTCTCGATGTTGATGGTACCGTCGGGTGAAATTTCCTGACGGATGGTGTTCTGGCTGGTACCCCAGATGTCGATGATTACTTCATCGCCCGGGCCCAGACGGTAGTCGGGGGGAGTGGCGAGGTTCACGCTCGGTTCGAAGGTGAGGTTTTCACTGTTGAAGATGTTGCGTCCGAACACCTCGTTTTCCTTGATGACGCGGACCAGACTGTCCTGTTCGCTGTAGCCCATGAAGTCGGAAGCATCCAGCATGTTGGTGATTTCCTGCAGGGTGGAGTTGTCGTCGCCGAACACGTCGTTGGTATAGGTGTTTTGGGTATTGCGCGAATCTGTATTTTGTGCGTTCCGGTTATTCCGGTTGTTGGAGTTGCGGTTGTTGGAGTCGAGCCCGTAAGCGTCCCGGTTGTTGCGGGCGTTGCCGTTCTGGTTGTCGTTGTCGTTAGCATTGCGCTGGCGCGAACGGTTCTGTTCGCTGTTGCCGCTGTTGGAAGTGCTGTTCAGGCTTCCTTGTTCGTACATCCGCTTGATGCGCTCTGCCTGGGCACGGGTCACTCCGCGGCGGGCCAGTTCGGTAGCCATCTGGTTCTGGTCCTTACCTTGGGCCATACCTTGTTTTACGTATTCCAATACTTGTTGGTCGGTCATGCCGGATTGTGCCATGACAAGGGGCGAGCATGCCATTAAAAGAAGAAGTGATAACGCTCTAAACTTCATGTCTGGTTCTTTTTTGTGATATCTAACGGATTGATTTTTCGTTTTTGTGAGTTCGTCAAAAGCAACGCACTGGACGCGCTTCGCTGTTACCTGTCCCATGTGAAGTCTGGAAAAGGTAAACATCGTGTTCATATAACCTTGCAAAAATAGTATTTATTTCTATGCGATGCAATGTTTGGAGGGGGATTTGTACTCTTTTGAATAGCAATATGTATGTTTGTACAAGGGATGTGAGTGGAAAAGATTGCTCTTAGAGTAGCAGGAGTTAGTCAATCTGTTCAATCTTCCGGATTGACTGGAAATAAGAGAGGATGTAGCTGTAAAGCTATCGACAGGAAGTTTAGTGCAAAAGAGGAGGAAATGAAGAATTTAAGAGCTCACATAGTAAAGATGATAAAGGTAGAACAAAACGCATTTTCCAGAACGCCTATATTAGTAGGCGTTCTTTTCTCCATGCAAGGCGTTGGCCACGGTTTTGTAGATGATGAAGAGGTCCAGTCCGAACGTCCAATGTTCGATGTACCAGATATCTCCCCGGATACGGCCCTCCATATCCTTCAGCTCCTTGGTCTCGCCGCGGTAACCCGTCACCTGGCTCCAGCCCGTGATGCCCGGTTTCACGAAATGCCGCACCATGTACTTGTTGATGAGTTTGGAATACTCTTCCGTATGCTTCAGCATGTGCGGCCGCGGTCCCACAATACTCATGTCACCCTTCAGCACGTTGATGAACTGCGGCAGCTCGTCGATGTTCGTCTTTCGCATGATGTTCCCCCAGCGCGTCTTGCGCGGGTCATCCTTGGTAGCCTGCAGCGTATCCGCCTGTGCGTTCACCTTCATGCTGCGGAACTTGTAGCAGTAGAATTCCTTGTCGTTCAGTCCGTTCCGTTTCTGCTTGAAGAACACCGGCCCCGGCATCGTCAGCTTCGTGACAATCGTCACGATAATCAGGATGAAGGGGAAGAAGGTACACAGGAAAAGCAGTGAGAACACGATGTCGAACGCCCGTTTCAGCATCTTGTTGCCCGTCTGGCTCAGCGGGTCCGGGCGCAGGCTCAGATACGGCACATTGCCCAGCATGTTGAAGTACACCCGGTTGTGCAGGTAGTTATAGATGTTGGGCACACTGTAGAAATGCACCAGATGGTTCTCGCAGTAGTCAATGATGGAACGGATAATCACATGGTCTTTTGACGGCAGACAGCAGAACAGATAATGCGTGTTCCCTTGTTTCTCCAGGTATTCGTTCACGTCCTGCGGCTGTCCCAAATACGGACACTCTTTCGGAAAGGCCGGATTCGGCTGGAAGTCGAAATAACCCTTCACCTTGTAGCCCGCCCAGTCCTGTGCCGTCAGCTCATAATACAGTTCCTGGTTGTTCTCCGAGCTTCCCACCAGCACCACGTTGCGCACGTTTCCGCCTCTCGAACGGTATGTCTTCACGCCCCATCGCATCACGATGCGGAACACCGACAGGCAGACAAAAAGCAGTGCCAGGAATGTCAGGTAGAAGTACGACCAGGCATCCATGAATTTTCCCAGTTCCAGCAGTATGCCCGAAAGGATACCGAAGAACACCGTGCTCCGGAACACCTTGGTCAGAATTTGGTAGGCGAACACCTTCCGTCGGTAAAGTATCACGCCAATCTGCATGGCCGATACGAAATAACACAGCATGACCGTCAGGATTACCTGCAAGTGAGGAGCCATCAGAATCTTGTGCCAGGGAGTATCTTCTGTGGCCAGAAAAAGAAGGTAAAACAACCCTCCCGTGATAAGTGTTTCGCAAGAAACGATAAACAGACTTATCCAGCTGTTATTCTCATGATATCTTATTTTCATGTGTTGTTATGTTTATGCTTTCTGTAATCCTAACTGTAAGTAGTGTGTCTTGAAGGAAACAAGCCTCAGGCCGACAAGCCTTCCTTGATCACGTTGCTGATAAATAAGGTATTTCCGATAATATATCTTTTCCACATGCGTCTGGGTTCCTTGATCAATCTGTACAGCCATTCCAGACAATGATTTTGCCATGATTTGGGCGCCCGTTTTATTGTCCCGGCAAAGAAGTCGAACACGGCCCCGATTGTACCGCAATGACAGTGGATGTGCAGTTCGTTCCAGTGGCTGTAGGCCCATTTCTCCTGTTTCGGAGCCGTCATGCCAATCCAGAGCAAATCCGGGTTAGCCTGATTGATGGCCTCAATAATCCGCCGGTTGTCTTCTTCCGAAAAGACCGGTTTGTAGGGTGGGGAATAGGTCTCTATCTGAATATGGGGATACACCGTTTTGGCTTTCTCCCGAATCAGATTCAGTACCTTTTCGCTGCTACCCATAAAGAAACACTTGCCTCCCTTTTGGTTCAGCCGTTCCATCTCCATCGTAAACAAATCCCAGCCGGCAATACGCTCTATCGGTTGGCTCTTGGCTTTCAGGCTTCGGCAGGCCATTAGGATGCTTGCCCCATCGGGAATGAGCGCGTCCCCATTTTTCAGGGCTTCGGCAAAAGCCGGATCTTTCAGAGCTGTGTTGTACGAATGTGCATTGATTGTGTTGATAAGCAGCTTCCCTTCCGGGAGAGCCCTCAGCTCTTTCTCTGATTCAATGATTTTTACCTCTTTAAGCTTAAACATACGTTTACGTCGTTTTGTATTACCTGTTTAATAACTATTATAGAGCTTCCTATATCGTGTCGCAAACCATAGAATTTCAGCAAAGCAGACCAGCGGTACAATAAACCCTACCGCCATTGATACATTGTCTGCAATATACCCCATCATCATTGGGGCAATCGCTCCGCCCACGATGGACATAATCAAATAGGAAGATGCCTGTTTCGTTCTTTTTCCAACGTGGCGCAAAGATAATGAAAAAATCGTAGGGAACATAATTGATTCGCATAAAAAGCACAGTAACAGGAAATACCATCCCACTGCACCCGGCAGGAAGATGACCGCCGCCATGCAAATCAGGCCTCCCGCTGCACAGGCAGCCAGCACCTTTTCCCCCTTCACAAAGCGCATCAGCCAGCTTCCGCCCATGCGTCCGGCCATGAAGAGTCCCATGCCCCCGAACGAGAGCCACACCGAAGCCTTCTGTGCCGTTACCCCTGCGTTCTCTGTGGCGTAGTTGATAAAGAAACTGTTGATGCCCGTCTGCGCCGCCACATAGAGGAAGAGCGACAGCAGTCCCATGGTGAACGACGCCGTTTTCCACAGCGAGGTGCCGTGCCCCTCCGTCGGTTTCTCTTCCGCTTCCTGCCCGATTTCCGGCAGTTTTACCCGCGAGAAAATCACCGCGATGAGCAATACCAGCGTACCCAGCACCGCGTAGGGAGTCGTCACGTCGCCGCCTCCCGCAAAGAGGAAGAAACCTCCCGCCAGCGGTCCGCAAATCCAGCCCAGCCCGTTGAACGACTGCGCCAGGTTGATGCGCCGTTCGCTGCCCTCCGGTTCTCCGAGTACCGTCACATACGGGTTCGAAGCCGTTTCCAGACACGTCAGTCCGCAGCCGATGACAAACAATGCCAGCAGGAAGAACTCAAACGACTGGATCCGTCCGCCCGGAATGAAGAGCAAGGCACCGATGCCATACAGCACCAGTCCCGTCAGCACCCCCGTGCGGTAGCCGAAGCGGCGGATAATCCGTCCCGCCGGCAGTGCCATCACAAAGTACCCCCCGTACACCACCGCCTGAATCAAGGCCGAGCGCGTGCGGGTAATCTCCATCGTATCCTGGAAATGCTTGTTCAGCACATCCAGAATGCTGTGCGCCACTCCCCACAGAAAGAAGAGCGACGTAATCAAAATAAAAGGAACCAGGAAACTCCTTCCGTCCCTGGTTCTTACTAGTCCTATCTTTTCCATGTCAGCTTCTACTGATTTCAAGACCTTTGTTCGATAAACTCATCTCCACGAAGCGCGCCCTGTCGTTGGCCCTGTTCTCCGTCAGTATCCGGCGGATGCGCAGTGCTGCATCCGGGTCTTTGGCCACCATGTACAGGTAGCCCCCTCCGCCGGCCCCCGGCAGCTTGTAGCCCAGACACAAGTCATCAATCCGTTCCGTCAGCGCCTGTACGGCCGGTGGATTCGTTCCCTCGTCCAGCAGCTGGTTCTGCCTCCACGTCTTCCGTACCAGCCGGCCCATACCTTCGAAATCGTTCCGCAGGATGGCGTCGTACATGTCCATGGCATGTCCCTTCATCTGCTCCAGCAAGTACAGGTGACGGTTCGAGTTGAGGAACATCCCCCGCACAATCTCCGCCAGGATACCCTTGGCCGTGCGCGTGAGTCCCGTATAATATAAAAGGTGGCATTTCCGGTACTCGTCGCTTGTGAACAGGTAATCCGGCAGCCAGCGCACCATCGGTCCCTGATGCCAGCCCGGTTGCGTCTGCAGCAGTTTCACTCCCTGCAATACCCCGCCGTACTGGTCCTGCCATCCGCCGCCCGTGGTGAGCAGCTGTTCCAGAATCAAGGTACGGCTGCCGATGCCCTGCTTGTCCCAGTTCAGGCCGCAGAAGTCATTCAGTGCCCCCAGCACCGTAGCCGCCAGAATCGAGCTGGTGCCCAGTCCCGAACCCGCCGGGATGGCCGACAGCAGTGTCACCTCGATACCCGTGCCGAACGCCTTCAGCTGTGCCTCCAGCGAGTCGAAATGCTCCGTCGAGAAATCCGGATGGAATCCTGCCAGCGTCAGTGCCGCCTTCGGAATAGAGAACGGCGAACCCACCTTGCAGAAATCCTGCAGCTCCTCATACGTGGAAACCACCTCCATGGCCCCCAGGTCGATGGAACGCAGGGTGATGCGATACTCCTTCGACGGCTTCACATACACCTGCAGCGGCGGCTGTCCGTTCAGCTCGATGGCCAGGTTCACCACGTTTCCCCCTTCCATCAGACTGTAGGGTGGGGTATCCGTCCATCCTCCGGCAATGTCGATGCGCACCGGGCTGCGGCTCCATACAATCTGGTCGGCATACACCGACAGCTTCGGCTGCTGGCGATGGTCCATTGTGCTGGTCAGTCCCTGCCGCATCAGGCCGAACGCCCGTTCCTCCATGGCTTTCGCCTCCGGTTTCCTTTCCAGCTCCAGCACCCGTGCGCGGAACATCGCGTCACTGATTCGTTTCAGCAGGGGAGACCCCTCCGGCAGTTCTGCCGGCAAGGCGATGCCCCCCTTGGCAAATTCCTCGGCCGCCTCCTGCAAGTCCACCTGGTAGAACACGCTCCGTTCCTGGTTCCGGGCCAGCAGGCTCCAGTTCTCCTTGCGGAACTCCTCCCGCTGGGCGAACAGGCGCCGCAGGTTCGCATACGCCGAAATCTCATCGGCCGACACCTTCCGTGCCTTCCGCCAGATGGCCTTTCCGGCCTCGTCCTGACTGCCGTCCGTCATCCATTGCAGCACCGTGCCCAGTTCCTCTATCGAGTCTGTCACCGGGAAAATCGCTGCCGACTGCAAGTCCTCGCAGCCTCTGATTTCGTCTGCCGTCAGTCCTCTTTCCGCCAGCCATTCCGTCACCGGACGGCCCAGGTATAACGTAGAGTCCTCTTTCAGACTTCCCTTGAATTTATCGTTGAAGCCATACGGGCGGGCCGCAAACTCCTTGTCGCCCATCGGCACCACGTCGATGCACACCCCTTCCGGCACATTCAGGTGCCAGTCGTTGCGCGGCACTCCCGTGATGATGTTCCGGCTGTGCAGCTTCCAGTCCTTTCCGATGTAGCTGTTTTCTATCCATGTCTCCGCGTTGTCCGCCGTCAGCGTGAGCTGCAACTCCGCGTTCTGCACGAACATGGCCGGATGCGCCTTCACCTTGTGGTGCATGATGGCCCGCTGATCTGTCACACAGTTCTGCACCGCCAGCGTCGACGAAATCATCTCCCGGCTCGTTCCGTAGTGATGGAATTCCCCGCCCGGCAGCGGCAGGATGGCCACCTTCAGGCTGTTCAGTTCCTCGTCCGCGATGTGCGGGTGCGCTCCCAGTGCCAGACCGAATTCCGAATACATGTCGTAGAAAGTCACGCCCCCGTCCTTGCCGGTAGAGCGTTTCACCATCAGTTCCACCGCCCGGTCGCTCAGCAGCCAGATGCCGATGTCCATCAGGAACAGGTAATCCTGCATCAGGTTTGCCATCTCCTCCACGCTCGGTTTCTGCAGCATGAAGTCCAGCTTCTCCGGTTCCTTCCGTGACGACACGAACACCCCATGGTTCTTTGCCAGTTCCGGGTCCACCCACAAGCCGTAGCACACCACGTCCGCGTCCGGAATCTCCTGCAGCGGCTGGGTTGCCCGGATGTACACGTCACCGCTCGCAATCAGCGTGTGCAGCCCCTCCGGCGCCTTGTCCATGATTTCCTCATACAGCGGCAACTGCAGCGACAGCAAGTTCTGCGTCAGCCGTTGCCCCCGTGCCCAGCGGAACACCGGAATCGGCGTCAGAATCTTGCCCGACGGCGCATAGCCCGGCAAGCGTCGGCTCTGTCCCCCCGCGTGCAGCAGGATACGCTTCTCCTTCGCCAGCCAGTCACCCAGTCCGGCCTTGTCACCCTCTTCCTCCCGGCATGCATTCAGCAGCCAGGCCGTACCTCCGCCCGAGCCCAGTTTCCGACCCACCGGGTCAGAAGTGCAGAACCACTCCTTGTGGTCCGCATGCATAATATCGTGAAAACACTCCACCAGATTCGGTGGCAATGACAGTAACTTTTTCATATTCTACGATTCCTTTTTATATTTGTTTTATGTGAGTCTGATAATGTTGTCAAAAGAGAGTGGGATTCCCTTTGTTTCAGTGGCAAACTCTAATGCATACGTCATTTCTGTCGCACTGTGTCTGGGAAAGCTCAACGCTACGATTATGTGACATTCCACATATACCGTTTCAGTAAATTCAATGTTAGCCTTTTGTAATTGTCTCTGAAATAAACCGATGGTAGATTTCAATTGTTGCATCGCTTTTCGATAAATATCATCTACCGCCTTGACCGATGTGCCTTTGGCGTTCGTTTTGAACTCTACGAAATGAAAATCGGTTGTATTGAAAACGGCGCCATCAGCTATTCCTCCTTTGTGATGAGGGATGAGTGCATTGTCAATTGCCAGAACAACAGCTTCTGTTCCTTTCTCATTTAATACTTGACAATATTTATCTTGGTCAGGGGCTTGAACCACTATGGTATGTTTGCGGCAGGTTGTATCATCTTCTATAAAGAATTTTTTGTCATAGACCACCGTATAATATTGTTCAAGAGCACTTGTCACACCCTTGAAAGCCCATTTCAATTTCAGATTCTTGACCGCTTCGGGTGTATTCATTGTGCTTCCCTTTTTAATGACTTGATGTAAAGTCTGTATAGCTTGGCGAATTCTTCACTTGTGATGGCAGAAGTTGTATCCAAGTAATTCTGGTCGATAGTTCCCGTTTGAGAGTTGATGATATTTTTGCAATATATTTCCTCGTCTCCCAGTGAATAAGCTGCTACCGAACCAGGTTTTAATTGGAACTTTTCAGGAAGAATATCATTTGCCTCTTTTGCATACTTTTCTGATATGAGTCCTGCCAGCAAGGATATATTGATGCCTGACAACAGATACGGGCTATGTGTAGTAATGATGTGACAACTTTGATAATCTATCAGTTTAGTCTTTTCTATCAGATAACGTAGTATGGCAAGTTGATTCTCTGGGAATAAGTTCTGTTCCGGTTCCTCAATTACATACGAATCGAAAAAGTTCTTGTTGATACAGAAATCCAGAATCATCAACATCGGCAATAAAGACTGTATTCCCGATGAGCATTTGTTTAAAGACAATAATTCATCTTTTCCGTCTTTCGGCACCACAATGCCTTCTTTCCCGTTTGCATATTTATAGGTAAGATGTAAGAATGGAAGATTGTAGACCGGAAATTCATTTCTGGCTTTTTCAAAATAACTGAGATAATTCAAGAAAGTGACAGGTAGAGGAATCTTGTTCATCAGTATGCTGGCCAGTGCATTTGAAAATGCTCCAGCCAGATTTCTTTCTGCAGGGATATAGAATGAGGTGCCTCTGTTTCCAGTCATAAACAGACTGTTTTTCTTGATGAAGTCTTCCAGTGATTCTTCTGCGGAAATTCCCATGCTTGCAGCGGTACGTTTTACCTCACTGAAAATTACTTCTTTGTAAAAACCCAATAATTCATCCTTATTGGAATATTGGTCATGGGTCAATGTAAATTCCCCATTCTTATAGAGAATGCTTACATCTCCTTTTTTATATTCAATGTAACTGTTTTCTTGGAAATAGTCTGCTATTCCAAAAAGATGAAATGGTTGCATCACATTCTTTCCTTTCTCCAGTATTTGAATATAAAAGAACAATTCCTGACAGATAGTCAACACTTTAGCAATGGTACTTTTCCCTGTCCCTTGTCCGCCTATCAATATCAGCCAAGTTTTCAGTTCAATGGTCGCATCTTTGATTGGGCCAAAGTTTTTGATTGTTAGATAGCCAAGCATTATAATTCCTCGTTTTTAACTTTTAATTTTTAATTTTTAATTGATTACAGCTTAAATATCCGTTCCATCAGTTTCCATTTCTCCTGTGAGGTGGCACCTGGTGCTGCTTTCTGGTACTTCGCCATGTGCGCTTCCCATTCCGCCTGACGGGGCAGGGTAGCCAGCCGGGCATAGTCCCGTTCCATGTCAAAGTCGTCGGTGGTATCCATGATCATGAACAGGCGGTTCCCGTCGATATAAATCTGCATGTCGGTGATTCCCACTTCGCGGATACCCGCTTTCACTTCGTCCCACACGTGCGCATGTTCTGCCACGTAGGCCTCAATCAGCTCCTTGTCGTTGTAGAGCTCCAGTGTCTGGCAATATCTTTTCATAATTGGATATAAATACTATTGTTTTTAGGTTATAGGAAGTCTGAAGTTGCTGACTAATTGGATTCTACTTTGTATTAACTTGCGATATTGTGGAGATCTCGGTAGAATATCTTGTCTCCCTGATGCTTTCCAATAAAAAGTATTGTTTGCTGTCAGTGATTTTAATGACGGTGCTTTCTTCATTAGCCAATTAGTCAGCCATTCAGCTTTTTTAATCATATCTTTCACATTACTTGTACTGGCAGGATGAATTTCAAGGAAATAAACTTTTCCTTCATAACCTATGGCGTAATCCCAACGTGCATCATTGGGGTATAATGCTTTGGTACATTCATCAATATCTACACTTCCTTCCAGTTTTTTTGTATCCGTAGCTGATACTTGTTTTGCATTTGCTCCCAAAGCTTGTAATCCGTTGTGAAATCCATTTTTAATCTCTGGGGTATTTTCTACAGCTTGTCTAAAAGTTAATGTTGTTTTTTTATATCCCATAATGACTCACAATATCAGATGATTTTCCTGCAAAACTAGATAATCCTCCCCATTCTGCTATATCGTTGTCTTCGCTAAAGGCATCTAGTGATGATATATCTGAGAAAGTCACTCCATTCTCAGAGTATTGTTTGGCCGAATAAAAGATTTTAATTGTTTTCTCTTTTAGATTGTCAAACAAGTTAGCTGCAGTTGTATTTGTTCGTATATCAAATATTTCACACATTGCAGTTTTGAATGTATCATCGTGGAGTGATTGTAGATTTCTAAATGCCCATACAAACTCTAAAAATGTAGCAGAATGAGTAGATACAACGACTTTGTATCCACTTTGTACTAACTCAATAATCTCCAATAAAACTGATTGTATAGCGCGGGGATGCAATCCCATTTCAGGTTCTTCGATAATTACCCATTGATAATCGCTTTTGTCGATTACCTGGGTTGGAGGTCCTGACAGGCAATAGATTGCAAGTAGTAGAGGCATAAATTCCCTTTGCCCAGCACTCCAAGCCATAAATGGAATTCTCATGTCGTCTATTTCTAGTTTCATTTTTCTTTGTTCACCAGTTTTATCAATTACTACTCTTCCATTGTGAAAGATAGTATCTTTAATGGATTTCCTAACAGAACCTTTTAGCCTGTTTCTCATAGGGAAAATGGTATCGGGGTTACCTAATCCCCCTTGCATAAATACTCTTAAAGTTTCGCTGAAGCGTCGTAATACATATGGATTAGAAATATCATACTCCATAAAGTTTTTAGGACGTCCGTCCGCAATACTTAAGATTCTTTGAGCAGGCACGTAAAATACTGATTCCTTTTGGACTTCAGAAGCTTTCTGCTTAGAGATTGTTTTTAATAAGTCTTGAGGAGAGAATTGATTACCTATCCAGGATATTTCTGTATTATCCTTGAAAAGTCCAGATAGCCCCTCTCCAAAATACCATTCCAAAATATTTTTGGCATCTGTTTTACTTAATATATAATTATAGTTCCGGAGAGTGGAGATTATGTGTTGTTTGTCGATGATAAGCTTTAGTAATTCCAATGACAAACTTTTGCCACTGGCTTGTGGCCCGATTAAAAAAGTCAAATTACCAAAATCAATGTTAGCCTCTTTTATAGGTCCAAAATTTTTTATTTTTAATTCCATATTTTGGCGATTTAGAGTAATGATATCTGCTACAAATATATTAAGAATGAATTTGCTGTCAATCTAAATTTGATATTTTTTTTAGGGTACTGTCAATCCTTAGTGAAAATATTCGTTTATGGTTGTATATTCACTTTTACTTTTTACTTTTTAACTTTTAACTATATATCAGTCCCTTCTGAAAATATCTCGTGTATAGACCTTTTCCTTCACGTCGTCCAGACACAGGTCGTAGCGGTTGGCAAGGATGGCCTGGCTCTGCCGCTTGAATGCCTCCAGGTTGTTCACCACCTTCGAGCCGAAGAACGTACTTCCATCCTCCAGTGTCGGTTCGTAGATGATTACCGTGGCCCCTTTCGCCTTGATACGCTTCATCACCCCCTGGATGCTGCTCTGCCGGAAATTGTCACTGTTCGACTTCATCGTCAGGCGGTACACCCCGATGACACACTGCTTTTCCTCCGCCGGGTTGAAGTCCCCGTTGTTGAAATAGTCGTAGTAGCCCGCCTTCTTCAGCACCTGGTCCGCAATGAAATCCTTGCGCGTGCGGTTACTCTCCACAATCGCCTGAATCAGGTTCTCCGGCACATCCTGATAATTGGCCAACAGCTGCTTCGTGTCCTTCGGCAGACAGTAGCCCCCGTAGCCGAACGACGGGTTGTTGTAGTGCGTGCCGATGCGCGGGTCCAGACAGATACCCTGAATGATGGCCTGCGTGTCCAGCCCCTTCACCTCCGCATACGTGTCCAGCTCGTTGAAGTACGACACCCGCAGCGCCAGATACGTGTTGGCGAACAGCTTCACCGCCTCCGCCTCCTTCATGCCCATGAACAGCGTGTCGATGTGTTCCTTGATGGCCCCTTCCTGCAAGAGTGCCGCAAACTCGTGCGCCTTCTCCTCCAGTTTCTCGCCCGCGATGGCCTGGATGGCCTCGTTTTCCTCGTCCAGTCCCTCAATCAGTTTCGGATAGCCCACGATGATACGGCTGGGGTAGAGGTTGTCGTACAACGCCTTGCTCTCGCGCAGGAACTCCGGCGAGAACAGCAGGTTGAATTTCTTTCCCGCAAGGGCAGGAGTGGAGCGGAACTTCTCCGCATACTTCACGTACAGACTCCGGCAATACCCCACCGGGATGGTACTCTTGATCACCATCACCGCATCCGGGTTCACCTCCAGCACCAGGTCGATGACCTCCTCCACGTGCGAAGTGTCGAAATAATTCTTCACCGGGTCGTAGTTCGTCGGCGCCGCGATGACCACGAAGTCCGCATTTTTATAAGCCGAAGCCCCGTCCAGCGTCGCCGTCAGGTCCAGCTCCTTTTCCGCCAGATACTTCTCGATGTACTCGTCCTGAATGGGGCTGATGCGCCGGTTGATTTTCTCCACTTTCTCCGGAATCACGTCCACAGCCGTCACGTGGTGATGCTGTGACAGCAATGTAGCGATGGACAAGCCCACATAGCCCGTTCCCGCCACTGCGATATGTATATGCTTCATGTCTGTCATCTTATTTCTCTATTTTCCGGACCTCCTCTTCTGTCAGGCCAGTAGCCTGTGCAATCTGTGTCGTAGTCAGTCCCAGCGATTTCAGGTTGCGTGCAATCGCAGCTTTTTCTTCCGCACGACCTTCCGCACGACCTTCCGCGCGACCTTCCGCGCGACCTTCCGCGCGTTCCGTCATGATATTGTCCCGTAGAATCACGATGTTGTCCAAGTGCTTGTAGTATGCATTCAGCTCCTCCCGGCTCATGCGGTCCAGTTTCAGTTGCTCCTTCACCGTCTCCAGTCCCGGTGCTGTGGCATTTTCCGGCACATTACCCGTGTTCAGGTAATAAATCCATTCTTCCAGCGGCGTCTTTGCCACCCGGTTGAAATCGTTCACCTTCAGGATGTAATACTCCGGATAAAGTTGGCTCACCTTGTCCACCTTGAACGTCTGCTTCTGGAAGGGACTCAGCTCCAAGATGTCCCCCTCATGGATGCCCACGAACTCCGTCTTCCCGTGATACACAAAATCCTTTCCATGCCCCAGCGAGAAATACACGATGTTTACGCTGTACACCTTCCGCACCTTCTCGTAGCCTTCGCCCCGGTTGATGTATTCCGTCACCAGCTTGGAAGCCCCGAACAGCATCCGTTGGAAATACGCATACTCATTGTTGTTCTGCACCTCGATGAGCACCAGTTCACCCTTCGAGTTCTCCGCCAGCATGTCCACCCGGTTGTACTTGTCAAACTCATCCTCTTGGTTGCTTTCACTCTCCAGCAGCTTGTGGATGGTTACCTTCTCTTCCAGCAGTGTGGTGAGCAGTCCTTCCAGCACCGCATAGTTGGCCTTGTTGCGCAACAGACGCTTCATGGCCCAGTCAAAACGAATATAATTCTCCATAGGGCAATGCATTTACAGTTGTTCTTTTTACAAAGAAAGCGAATTTTCCGCAGAAAAGCAAAAAGATTCCCACATCTCCTCGTCTTCCGATACGCACCGCATCCGCCCCCTCACTTTTACTTTTTAACTTTTAATTTTTAACTATTCACTTACGCCGTCTGATGGTTGATGCATATCCCTTTCAGGTACCATTCATACAAGCGGTGGATACCCTCGTCGATTTCCACCTTGTGGTGCCATCCCAGGCTGTGCAGCTTGCTCACGTCCGTCAGCTTGCGCAGCGTGCCGTCCGGTTTCGACGCATCCCAGCGCAGCTCACCCTTGAAGCCGATTTCCTTCATGATTTTCTCGGCCACCTCGCGGATAGACAACTCCTTGCCCGTGCCCACGTTGATGTGGCAGTTGCGGATTTCCGTGATGCCGTCGGCGTTCTTCACCGAGTCGTCATACGTCTGCTTGAAGTCCACGTTCAACAACACATGCACACTCGCGTCCGCCATTTCCTCGCTCCACAGGAACTCACGCAACGGCTTTCCCGTACCCCAGAGCGTCACCGCTTCCGGCGTGATGCCGAACTTCGCCAGCTTCTCCAGAATCTCCGCTTCCGAGTTGCTTCCGTTCACGCCCTCCACCGGACGCAGGTCGATGTCCTTGCGCACCGCAGCCCAGTCGCCCTCGTTCAGGCATTTGGCCAGGTGAATCTTGCGGATCATGGCCGGCAGCACGTGGCTGTTCTCCAGGTGGAAATTGTCGTTCGGCCCATAGAGGTTCGTCGGCATCACCGCGATGTAGTTCGTGCCATACTGCAAGTTGAAGCTCTCACACATCTTCAGTCCCGCAATCTTCGCGATGGCATACGGTTCATTCGTATATTCCAGCGGAGAGGTGAGGAGCACCTCCTCCTTCATCGGCTGCGGCGCCTCGCGCGGGTAGATACACGTACTGCCCAGGAACAGCAGCTTCCACACCCCGTGACGGAAACTCTCGCCGATTACGTTCTGCTGAATCTGCAAGTTCTGGTAGATAAAGTCCGCCCGGTAGTGCAGGTTGGCCATGATGCCCCCCACATGCGCCGCCGCCAGAATCACCGCATCCGGCTTCTCCTCATCGAAAAACGCCCTTACCGCCACCGGATCCAGCAAGTCCAGCTCCTTGTGCGAACGTCCCACCAGATTGTTATACCCCCTCTGCTTGAGGTTGTTCCAGATAGCGGAACCCACCAGTCCGTGGTGTCCCGCTACATATATCTTTGCTGATTTGTCCAACATAATAAAACCTCCGTTTCTTAGTAGAAAAATCCCGTTTTTACGTTTAACTTTTACCTTTTAACTATTAACTTTTAACTATTTCACGATTCCTTTCTCCAGGTATTCTGCCAGGTTCGTGCGGATTTTCTCGCCCGCCTTTTCCACGGCCACCTTCGCCATGTCCGCATCCACCATGATTTTCACCAGTTCCTCGAAAGTCGTCTTGTTCGGGTCCCATCCCAGTTCCGCTTTCGCCTTCGTCGGGTCACCCCAAAGGTTCACCACATCCGTCGGGCGGTAGAAATCCTCGCTCACTTCCACCAGACAGCGGCCGGTAGCCTTGTCGTATCCCTTCTCGTTGATCCCTTCACCCTTGAATTCCAGTTCGATGCCCGCATGCTTGAACGCCAGGTAGCAGAATTCCCGTACCGAGTGCTGTACCCCCGTGGCGATGACGAAATCCTCCGGCTTCTTGTGCTGCAGGATCAGCCACATACATTCCACGTAGTCCTTCGCATACCCCCAGTCGCGCAGTGAATCCAGGTTACCCAGATACAGCTTGTCCTGCTTGCCCTGTGCGATACGCGCAGCCGCCAGCGTAATCTTACGCGTCACGAAAGTCTCCCCACGGCGTTCCGATTCATGGTTGAACAGGATACCCGAGCAGCAGAACATGTGGTACGCCTCGCGGTATTCCTTCACAATCCAGTAACCGTAGAGCTTGGCCACCGCATACGGGCTGTAGGGGTGGAACGGCGTGTTCTCGTTCTGCGGCACTTCCTCCACCTTACCGTAAAGTTCCGAAGTAGAAGCCTGATAGATGCGGCAAGTCTCCGTCAGTCCGCACAGACGCACGGCCTCCAGCACACGGAGCACCCCCGTGGCATCCACGTTGGCCGTAAATTCCGGCGAGTCGAAGCTCACCTGCACGTGGCTCTGTGCCGCCAGGTTATAAATCTCGGTAGGCTGCACCTTGCTCACTACCTGCAACATACTCATGGAGTCCGTCAAGTCCGCATAGTGCAGGTGGAAGTTCGGTTTTCCTTCCAGGTGCGCGATGCGTTCGCGGTAATCCACAGACGAACGGCGGATGGTGCCGTGTACGTCATAACCTTTTTCCAATAAGAATTCGGCCAGGAACGAACCGTCCTGTCCTGTAATACCTGTGATAAGTGCTGTTTTTCTTTCCATTCTGATTAAAACTTTATTTTGTATCTGTTAGCTATTACTTTTTTCCTTTTAATTGAATCTGTCTTTTTTATATAGCGTACTTACTCGTTTCCTTGTTGGAAATTCCTATAAGATACTTTATTTAAATGATTCCTATAGATTTAGTTCATATTTAAAACTCATAAGTAGTCTAGTTGTTTCCATGTTACTTTCTACGGGAATAGAAACTTCTGGACTCACATTTAAATTCATTACTTTAAAATCAAGTCCTACTTTGATACGTTTCTCACATAATCTGTATTCAGGATAGCTTGTAAATTCACTTCTTAATGAGATGGCTTTATGGAGTACAAACGAAAGCCCTGCTTTGAAAGCCGTATCATATCCATACGATGAGTCATAATGAGGGCGTACACCGCCAAATATATTACACCATGAAAGTATAGGGTATTGCACCTCAATCATGCCTCCCATCATTTTATATAGTCTACGGTAATGTACTCCGCCATATACGCAGCCATTGTATTGAAGTTCCTTTAATGCTCCTTTATATCCTGCATAACCGTTTATTACTTGATTCTTTAGTTTCGTTACGAATACACTGTGTTCTGCCAGTATATACCAGTTCTTTTTATCTTTATATCCGATTCTAGCATACTCATTATCTCTTACTCCGAGTAGTATAGCCCTCTGTCCAAATGCTTGTATGCTACAAGTAGTAATGAGAAATATGCTTATAAGAAAAAACTTTATATTCATAATATCTTACTCAATTCTGAAGAAAGCAGGGCATAACCTTTTGAATTTAGATGAAGACCATCTACCGTATATTCTGGATTGATGCCTCCATTATAAAGAAAATCTTCTGCAACGTTTAAAAAGATACTATTCTTTTGCTCCTTCAATTTATTTTCTATGCATTTGTTAATATTACTGATAATTTCATATTTAAATCCGTCCTTAGGTAGAATAGAAATACATACAATACGTTTACAGGTAAAATTTTTCATCAAATTCATATATTGATTTGCAAATTCTTCTGCAAATTCTGTCTTGTTAGATATGGTCAAATCGTTTGTTCCCACCAATAATACCACAGTGGCTTCCTTGTCATTTATTATGATGCTACTACAATCTGCTATTTTGTATCCATCTACACCTAGATTTTCGGAGTCAATAAAAGGTATGTATCTTTCCGTATCCCAGTTCCTTACTAAAGAATCACCGATGAAAATTACTTTTTCTGAATCATTATGGCTGCATCCAGGTAAAAAGAAGAGTAAAACTAGAAATATACCTTTCCATTCATTGAACGTTCTTGGAAATATTAGTTTCCTTATGAACTCAATTTTGTATATAGCGATTGATAGAAAGTAAGCTATGGTTATTGTAAGTATTAAGGCAAGTAATCCCCATATCACTGTCGTAGGTATTATTAATTCCAGGGCATTGTAAATGTATACATGGGTAAGATAGATAGGTAAAGAGTATTTGCCAATTGCCCTAAGCCATTTCATCTTTAAGATTGGTAGAACAGTAAGAATTAGCATAAATCCAGTTATAGGCATAAACATAATTCCATATCCTATATGCTTATTCCAGTATAACCATGATAGAATAATAAAGATTACAGCTCCGATGTATTTAGTCCATTCCTTCCAATGAATTAGTCCTTTCACTAAAATCCCATAAACAAAGTATTGCACGGCTGTGAAAGCTCCGAATGGTAGGTGATTTCTCATCCATTCTGCTTGTATCCAAGAAAAGCAAAAAGTGATTAGCGATAAGACTATTAAAGAAATTCTTACCCATTTTTTGTTGTCACTTATTATTTTTAGGAGACTGAAAGTACAGAATGTGGGGAGGAACCATAGAAATAGGACACCTACATTTTCTTTTAGAAGTTTTTGGCTGCCGATTATAAATGCAGATAATATATTCAAAACTTCTGGATGTTTACCTTCCAAGAGGGTAAAAACTACAAAAGAAAATATAAAGAATAATATATAAGGAATCCAGTTTCTGGATATAATATTGCTTATATTGGTGGGGGTTAACTCTTTCTTATTATTATACAGCCATGGTAAGATGAAGAAACACACCACATGGAATGTATATAAATAGGACATCAAAGGACTGTTTTGGGGAGCCACTATGTGATTATGACCAATAACTATTAGGATTGTGAGAAATCCCTTTATCGAAGCTGAGTCTTGTTTTGATAAACTAAGCATGTCGTTTCTTTTTTCAGTTGTTTAGCTAGTTTTCTTGTAAACTTATCGGATCCATTCGCATTAAGATGGTCTACTGAATGATAAAGATTAATATCATCAAAATCCTTATCATTAAGAAAATTGAAATATCTTATGCCTTCTTCATTGCAAATTTGTTTTACAAGTAGGGTAGTGCTTGTTTGTTTCTTGTAGTCAGCATAAAATGGTGAGGTTACAATAGTAAGCTTTATGCCTTTATCTTTGCATAACTTTATGATTCTTGTAAACTCTTCAACTTTATCTGTGTCTGTTTTGATACTATCATTATCATATATTCCTTTTTCACCCTTATAAAATCCAGACAAAGGCTGGAATCCATTTTTATGGAATGTTCCTCTATCTTTAAGATTTGGGATTAGTTTTAGGAACATTGAATTATAAGGATAAATCTCTGACAGACATTTCCACATCTCGAATCTAGAACGCATTTTTAGGAATCTGTGTGTTTCTTTGTGGTTTTTATAGGGCAAAAGAGCTGAGAGTCTGTCGTAGTTATTGCCACCTGTAAAATCGTATGGTACTATATCAAGGATAACCCATTTGGGGGTATACCGACTTAACATTACTTGTAACTGTGCACTTTGATACATCAAAAAATATCCAGATCTTCCTGCATTAAAACAGCTCAGGCCCAATGAATCACTTAGAATTTCCGGATTATAGTGATTCCTTGCTCTTGATGATCCGAGAATCACTATATCGCATTGTTGCCTTTCCATAGCTTCACTGGCATAGAAGTATTCTTCATCTTTTTGATTGTCGTACATCCATTTAAGCCCATATCCAATTAATCTGTCCGCTCCAATCAATAGTATAGCCAGTATTACTCCTTTTATAATGAAACTTCTCATTGTCATAATCCAAACTCTTAAAATTGGAAATAAATAAACTGTCCTCCATCGAAAACTCCAACAGCCAGTATCATAATTGTTAGAAAAATATATGATAGGAATCGGATTCCTATATATTTGTTTTCGAGCATTGGATGTTTACCTTTTTTTTCTTGTATGATGTCACAAAAGAATAGAATCGTACATCCAATTATTATATATATAAGTAAGGATATCTGAGGTAAATATAGATGACCTATAGGTTTGAACATCATAGAAACAGCTTTAAAAGCATCTTCCACACTATTTGCTTTAAAGAAAGTCCAAGCTACTGTCATTAGTACAAAGGTAACAGTAATATTCCACCAATAAGCAATTTGGCTATTTTCGCTTAGCTTGAAGAACCTTCTTGTATTGGTCTTAAGATTTTTCATTTCTTTGCCAATTACCTGAAATAACCCATTTAAAAAGCCCCATATTACAAAAGTCCAGTTGGCTCCATGCCATAAGCCTGATACTGTGAATGTGACCAGTAAGTTAAATATGTGTCTGCCTTTGCTACACCTATTTCCTCCTAATGGTATATATACATAATCTCTGAACCATGTGGAAAGTGATATATGCCATCTTCTCCAAAAATCAGTTACACATGTAGCCATGTATGGTCTTTCGAAGTTCATCATGAGGTCAAATCCCATTACTTTTCCACAGCCTATTGCAATAAACGAATATCCGCCAAAGTCGCAATAGATTTGAATGGAGAATAGTATGGCTGCTACTAGTACCGACAATCCTGAGTGATTGTTTAGATTGTTAAATATGGGATCTACATATAATGTGATTCTGTCTGCAATCATCACTTTCATGAAATATCCCCATAACATCATTCTTAATCCTTTTACCACATTTTCAGGAACAAAACTATGTTTTGCTTTTAGTTGCGGTATAAGTTTTTCTGCTCTGTCTATAGGGCCTGCAGCTAAATCGACAAAGAATGCTATATATAGAGCATATATGCCTGGATTCTTTTCCACCATGGTTTTTCCTTTATATACATCTACCATATATGATATAGCTTTGAATGTAAAAAAGGATATACCCACTGGTAATAATAGGTTGAATTTGGGGATTTCTATTCTAACTCCTATGTCATTAAGTATTGTAAATACAGAATCATTGATAAAGTTTAAGTATTTAAATATTACTAAGGGTAGAATACTAAATATAATTCCTATTGTCAGTATTCTTTTTTTCTTCCTTGCCTGTGACCTATTAATGGATATGCTTATAATATAGGAAACTATGGTTACAAATAACAACAATAAAGCATAACTCGGATTCCAGTTCATATAAAATCCATAACTTACTAACAGTAAATACTCCCATCGTAATTTATGGGGAATAAGGTAGTAGAGTAGCGTAGCTACAGGGAAAAATAATAAAAATGAGAAACTATTAAAAAGCATAAATTATTTTCTATTATATTCTCGATATTGTAAGAATTTCACTAATAGATTCCATGTAAAAGAAGTATGTTTGGCTATATTCATAAGCTTTCCTATAGGATCCTTAGTAAAATAATTACCATATTTCAACGCTTCATTTCTGCTTAATTTGACTCTGCCTGATAATAGTTGGCAGTAACAAAGATTGCGAGCAATAATTCCTATAGCTTTTTTGTAACTTTCGGAATTAAGGTCAACCCTTCCAATTAACCTCTTTTGCCATTCTTCCACTGATGGAGCATTATTCCATCGGATTTGCATCTTTTTTAACCATCCTTCTTTGCGGGTAACGTCCCCACCATCACTGACATATAATATCTCGGGAATCATTCCCCATTTACCAAAAGATGCTAAATAAAACCAAAACTCCCAGTCCTCAGTCACTCTGAGGTCTGTCCTTTGACCATTGGTCTTTTGTACTGTATCTTTGCGCATTGTAGTGCTGCAAGTCCCCACATGCTGATATAAAGCCCAAAATGAATAAAAATCATTAATGACAAACGGTATTTGATTGGGTAGAACTGGACAATATAAAGGTTGTTTACCTATAGCTATGTGTTTTTGTCCAACTGTAACAGCTATACATTCTTGGTGATTCAATAGGAATGAAACTGTCTGTTCTATGTAGCCATCATTCCAGTAGTCATCTGCATCAAGAAAAGTTAGAAATTCTCCTTTTGCCAATTCGATTCCTTTATTTCTAGCTACAGAGGGCCCTGAGTTTCTTTGTTGGTGCAAAGAGATATTTTTTTCTTTTCTAGCTTTTATGATATCAATCGAATTATCTGTACTGCCATCATCTACCAATATCACTTCGTAGGTATATTGGGTAGTTTGATTGAATATTGAATCAAGGCACCTGTTAAGTAGTGGTGCTGCATTGTATACTGGAATGATAATTGATAAGTCCATTTTATTAACTCTTTAATATTGAGTTCAGAGTGTTCTCAAAATTAGTTAGTTTATATTTTGTTTCATAAAGAGAGAGGCCGTTTACTCCCATTCTTTCTCGGTCTTCTTTGTTGTTGATTAGACTTTTCAAGCAGTGAGCCAAAGAATCTATATCATGGGGATTACATAAAAGGCCATTATATCCGTCCTCTATGATTTCTGGTATGGCACCCTCGTATGAAGAGACGCACGGTAATCTGTGCTGCATTGCTTCTAATAATACAACAGGAAAACACTCTTGCGCATAGTATGTAGGGAAGACAAAAATATCTGCGGTGTCGTAATATTTTTCTTTCTCTAATCCGTATGCTCGCCCCTTATAAAATACGTAGGAGCCTAATCCTCGGTTATTAATTTCCTTATTGATTCTTTCGATGTTTATTTCTTCAGTTTCTCCTCCCACAAGATTACATATAAATTCACATCCTTGGTCTCTTAAGATTTTGCATGCATCAAGTAAACAAATTACTCCTTTGCTTTCTATTAGATTCGATAAAAATAGAATTGTAGGAATGGGATTATTCTTTTTGGATTCTGTCTTTGGGGAATTTATGAGTTCAGGAATGCCATTGGGGCATATTCTTACTTGTTCTTTTTTGATAATTCCTTTTACATCGTCATATAGTAACTCAGATAAAAGTATAACGGTTGTATGCTTGTATACTAAGTGATATATCCATTTATAAAATGGTTTGGACGAGTACTCTTTCATTCCTTTATTATGGAAATGTATAATCACATTATTGCAAAAGAGTTTACACATTAACACGAAAGGAGCATCCTTTAGAAATGGTATACCGAAGCATGAAGTCGCTAAATAACAAGTATCATATCTCCGAGTTACGAGGTAGATAAAAGTCTTTAGATAGGAGTAGAGGAATCTAAATATTTTTTTTATAGAAAATTTCTGTATTTCATCCATACTCCTTGATGTGGATAAATTTACATAATCACATCTTGCATTGTCATTGATTAATTTACTGTTTTTTATATACATGCTCATCATAGATGAACCATGTACAGGGGGCGGGAGAGGGACTATGAAAAGAATATTGTTATAAGTTTTCATATTGCAATACCTTTTCGATAATTGGTGCCATGTCATAATACTTGTACTCTGCCAGTCGACCGCCGAATATCACATTTCCTGTGTTATCAGCCAATTCTTTGTAGAGGGCATAAAGATTACTGTTTTTCTTGTCGTTCACAGGATAATACGGTTCCATCCCGTCTTTCCATTCTGTGGAATATTCTTTTGAGATTACAGTCCTTGGACAATTGTCTATTTCACTCCCGAACATCTCAAAATGCTTATGTTCTATGATTCTGGTATAGGGAACCTCTTTATCAGTGTAATTAACCACCGCATTTCCCTGATAGTTACAGCAATCATGGATTTCTTCTTCGAATCTCACAGTTCTATATTCTAGTTTACCGAATCTATAATCATAAAATTCATCAATCTTGCCGGTGAACACAATTTTTTTCGCTATGTTTTCCCAATAGGTTCTGTTGTCAAAAAAATCCACTTCGGTTTTCACTTCTGTTCCATCTAACAGACCTTCTATCAGCTTGTTATATCCTCCAATAGGTATTCCTTGATATTTGTCATTGAAATAATTATTGTCATATACAAATCTGACCGGCAAACGCTTGATGATGAAAGCTGGAAGTTCAGTGCATTTCCTTCCCCATTGTTTTTCTGTATATCCTTTGATGAGCGTTTTATAAATGTCTGTGCCTATCAGTGATATGGCCTGCTCCTCCAAATTGCGTGGCTCCGTAATTCCGGCTTGTTGCATGGATTCAACTGCTGCGGCTTTTTGTTCTTCTATTTTTTCTTTAGCCTGTTGTGGAGTGACAACTCCCCACATTTGGTAGAAAGTATTCATATTGAAGGGCAGGTTATAGAGCTTTCCCTTATAATTTGCCACCGGGGAGTTGGTATACCTGTTGAACTCAACAATTGAATTTACAAAATTCCAGACTTTTTTATTGGAGGTATGAAAAATATGTGCGCCATACTTATGTACGTTTATACCTTCAATGTTTTCGCAATACACATTTCCACCTTTGTGATTACGTTTGTCGATTACCAGACATTTTTTGCCTGCCTGTTTAGCTCTGTATGCGAAAGTAGCTCCAAAGAGTCCTGAACCTACTATCAGATAATCATATTCTTTCATTGGATTGGATTTATTTCTTTAGATAAAATTTTTCGTATTCTTGTTGCATTTTTGAAATGGAAAAATTCTTATCAACAAAATTGAATGCCATATTTTTCAGTTGTTCTCGGTTGATATTGGGAAGTTTTTCAAATATCGCTTTATAAGATTCAATGTTATTATTCTGAACTTTTAATGGCCAGTCTGATGGTATTGTTTCATTAAGTCCAGCAATATCATTTACAATAACTGGTGTGCCATTGTAAGATGCTTCTATAGATAGAGAATTAAGCCCTTCATGTATGGAGGTGATGAGGACATAATCAAAACTACCAATGTAGGAAGAAAGATTTGAAATGGGGGGAACAATTTTTACATTGCTCTTATTTCCTAATTTAGTATGTAATAGTTCTGATAAAGGTCCTGTTCCAGCTATGGTAAAATCAAAAGTATCTTCATTAACAGTTTCT
The DNA here is from genome assembly GCA_900551445.1 of uncultured Bacteroides sp. Lineage (GTDB taxonomy): Bacteria > Bacteroidota > Bacteroidia > Bacteroidales > Bacteroidaceae > Phocaeicola. The sequence continues at coordinate 79,445 of URWA01000004.1, forward strand.
ACAATTTGTATCAGAGATTCAATTCCTTTTTGTGGAACAAATCTTCCAGCAAATAAAATATGAATCTTGTTGTTATTAAGCCCTTCATATTGCGATTGCGATGATTGCTTGAAACCATTATAAATAAGAGGTATATTTAATGAAGGACCGAAATTCTTTTTATAGGCTTCTGTAACAGATATGCTATTGCTCACATTTGCTTGATTTTTTATTATCCATTTTTCAACCATGGAGCCAATTTTATTCCAATCTTGCCATAACACAGTATTATGAAGTGTCCTTACTAATTTAAATTTTGCCTGAGGGAAGATTTTTGAGAAAATGAATACCGATAAATCTGGAATTTCTGTATGGGTATGTATGACAGTCGGTTGATATTTATCATATAATTTTTTTAGCCTGAAAGGAAAAAGTATGATGGCTTTTTTATTGCTGCTAATATTGGATCTGTGATATTGGATATTACAAGATTCCAGCTCTTTAATCATTTCTTTTGTATATGCAGAATTGCCTCGTGCTACTTCCACTATATGGTATTCGAACTCCTTACTTTTTGATTTTGCTATGTTAAAGGCAATTCTTTCAGCACCTCCCATTTCCAGATGGGTGATAATTTGAAAAACTACTGTTTTCATAAACCTTTATTCTTTAATATTGATATGATACCATTATATTCCCTGAGGGCACAATTCTCAGTATTATAGCTCTTTTCAATTTCTATTGAGTGCTCTCCCATTGCTTTTAAATCGCATGAATGAAACTTTTTTAGAACGTTTAAGATACTTTCTTTGTTTAAAGAATCAAAAACAAATCCGTTAATACCTTCTTTGATGAGCTCCTGATGACATCCATTGTAAATGGTTGTACTTACAGGTAAGCCACAAGCCATAGCTTCTGGTATTACTAAACTCCAGTTATCTTCTAAAGTTGGTAAAATAAAAACATCTGCTTGTGCATAATACTTAACTACATTTTTATATTCTATTCGTCCTGTCATTCTCACGGAATTCAGATGAGAATATTTGTTTTTGAGAGGTTCATATAAATCACCTGCTCCAACTATAGTTAAAGTGTCTTCTGGATATTCTGCAATATGATTTTCCCAAACAGACAGAAGCTCTTTTATTCCTTTTCTTTTTACAACTTGCCCTACAAAAAGAAAATTTATTCCTTTCAGGTCAGTATGATATGAATCTATTTTATTCTTTCTTAATAGAGTTACATCTTTTGATAGGTTTGCACCATCAGCGCTCATGCCTCCAATTTTGATCTTGTTTGGTTTAACGCCTAATGATAATAGATATTTTTCTGTTTCTATTCCATTTACTAAATAGCCAGTAATGAATTTGTCGGTAAGTTTTCTATGAATTTTTTTGAGAAGATTACAGTTCCTTTCTGTATGCATTGTTCTTTCATATCCCATGAATACAGGGGTTTTATAGAGCAATGAGTACAGTATAACCATTGGGGTCCATTGGAAGAATCCTTCAGTAATAAGAACATCTGGCTTATATTTTTTGATAGTTCTCAAAAAACCGTGGAGAAACGGAATTTTTTGGCCATATTCTATTTCAACTCTCTTAAAAGACATAGTGGCTGTATCAAAAAGATGTTCCCCTTTAAAGGGAATTGCATTCTCTTTCATCTCATCTTTTATTCTTTTTAGAAGGGAATCATAACGGCCAATATATCTGTTTTCAGAAAACATGATATAGAAGTTACCTTCAAATAGCTTATTCATTTCCTCATAGAAGGGTAATCTGTAATCCAAAAAAATGGGATTTGCGTATAATACTTTCATATTGGATTTTTATTTTTATCTGTTGCCTGTGAATATATGGTAGGATGTGGGAAAATATCTTTTCCATCGTTTGGCTATACTGATGATGACTATAGCAGTCATAAAGGGTAGTAAGAGGTAGGTAAGTAAAGCTACTAATTCACTGTTCTTAAAGAAGAAGGCAATTCCATTCTTCAAAATCTTTACTAAATAGCAGTGAGATGCATATATGACAAAAGCATAAGAAGAATATTTCATTATATACCTGAAGATAGATTGAGGTAGCGCATTAATTGCTTGCCAAACTATTATTAAACCTATGAGAGTATTCAATCTGTGAATGATAATATTTCGGTATGGGAAGATTCCTGTGGAATAAGATATCCAAAATAAGAAAGGTATTATAAGCCAATATTTGTTGATTCTGTATTGTAATAATTCATCTTTAGAAGAAATTAAGCATCCCATATAGAAAAAAAATATTGCCTCCGTAGAGATGAATGAAGAATCTACTGGAATCCAGAAAAAGAATATTATAAATAAAGGACATATTCGTACAAATACGTATCTAGAATGGACAATCCATTGGTAGAGAGGTATAAGTAACATTAAGGCAAATAAATCTCTGACGTACCATAGAGGACCATCCCATTTACTTAATACCAAATCTTGTATAAAAGATTGTATAGATATATGATTGAATACTTGAGTGTTTGTTACAAATAAAATTGCCAAACAAAACAAGTTCCAAAGAATAAATGGGATTAATAGTGTTTTTGTCTTATTAAGTACTAATGTTTTATACGTGAGGTAAGAATTGTATTGTTTTTTGCAAAAGAAATATCCAGATATTATAAAGAAGTATGGAACTGCCATCTCTGTAAAAACCATTGCAGAATTTTGTACCACTTTATTTATTCCAAAACCAGTCCATGTTCCAAAAAATGCAAGATAATTTAATGAATGTCTATATAATACTAATAGGGTTGCGATAAAACTAGTTACTTTTATCTTGTCGCTTAGTTCTTTATTTATCATAAAGCTTTACTCGTGTATAATAAAAACTTAATACAACTATCATGAAATAGATTACGGTAATAGAACAAGCTTTTCCTGAAAGGAATCCGTATGAATAGCCGTTTAACATCGAACAGGATGCTGCGGATAGAAGTCCTAGATATCCTATTCTCTTCCTTTTTTTTAATAAAAAGATAATATTACTACAATAATGATATATTAATAATATGATTCCTACATATCCTAGGCTACCGTATATACCTAAGTAATTATTATGGGCATCCGGGGACGCTTTACCTCCAAACGCGGTAGCCGCACGCTCTATGCAGGCAAATCCCCATCCAAATAGGGGCTTTTGAGCTGCTAGTTTCATCATTGTGTCCCATAATTCTGCTCTTCCTGTAGCACTTTCAATTCCTGCCATATCTTTGCCTGGCATAATAAAAAACAATAGTTTAATAATGAGTCCTTGGTTAAAATATAGGATTAAAGCAACAAGGATGATTCCCAATGCATAAATAATCTGTCCGGAGAAAAATAAGGCTATAATCATTCCAAAGATGGCTGAGGCATTAGCACCACTACTTGTGGAAGTGATTAAAATGCAGATGGCAAATAGCATTGTATATTTTAAATAAGTACTTCTTTCGGAATCATGTTTTTTCATATTTAGGTATTCTGCGATGCAGTAGGAAAATAACATGGCCGCAGAAGAAGCACTGGCCAGTTCATGAATAAATAAGCTTGGTATGAATAGTGCACGATGAAGAATTGCTTCAAAAAGTATGATGCTGTAACATATTGTAATGAACACCTTTTCCATTGTTTTAAAGTCATGAATTTGTGAGAAGATCCATGACAATAGTAGGCATAATACTATCATTTGGAATGATAAGAAGAAGGCAAATGTCGGAATAAATGCCCATAAGGTGCTGATTAAGGCATAGATATAAAGAATTAGAAGAGATTTTACAGAACTGTTCGTTTTTAAATAGGTATTCCTTATAATATTATGATTTTTTCTATAGATGATAAGTAATAATCCAAAGATACATACCACTTGTAGTGCTTTGGCAAGCCCTCCGCCATCTGCAGGAATAAAGTCAACTCTATACAGCCATACAAAAAAAAGAATTACAATAATTTTGTAGTGGGTAAGAGCTGTTTTGAAGTTTTTATATAATATAGATAATAAATTATTCATTATGTCCGTTTAATAAATTAATCCATTCTTTCCCAATATTGTCAATGGAATATTGGGTACAACTATGTAATCCTTCTTGGGCCATTTTTAGGCGAAGGTCCTTATTGTTAATTAGAGAAATTAGTCTATTACCGAATTCTTTTTTATCATTATATTTTACTATATATCCATTGCTTCCATCCTGAATAATGTCATGCAAGGCTGCAAAAGAGTCCATGACAATTGGAACAACACCAGTTTGCAAACTTTCTACAAGTGTTAATCCCCATCCCTCATTTTTAGATGTCATCATAAATATGGATGCTTTCATGTAATAGGGGAGAGGATTGGTACGACCCGTAAATTTCACATTCTGTATGTTGTTTTTCCTGCAATACTCTTCATAATATTTTCTATCTTCACCATCTCCAACTATTATTAGTTTCCAGTCAGAATTTTGAGATTCAATTTCTTTCCATATATCCAAAGCTATAGAGATTTTTTTTTGTGCTTCATATAATCTAGCGACAATCAGAACAATCTTTTCTTTTTTTGTGTAGTCTATTGCCACATTGTCGAATGAGATAGGATTATTTATGTAAGTAAGTTTTTCCCCATCTATATTTAAATCTTTCTTGTATATATCAATAAATCTAGAAGAGAGTAGTATCGTTTTATCGGATAAAAGATAACTTAATTTGTGCTCTTTTTTTAATTTTCTTACACTATATAGTTTGTAGATAGGATAAATAAAAGGAATAATGTATTTCAACTTAGAGCTGCTGTATTTAATGGCTTCATTTAGCTTCAACGCTTCAAACATGGGTCTGTTGTGAAATACAGTATATAACTTTACATCTAAATTTTTTCTGGCTGCTTCAATAATGGGAGTATAAAAGAAATGACTCTGATTAATGATTACGTTGATTCGGTTGTTTATTAGATATTGTCTTAATGAATCACTATCATGCAGATTCTTCAACTGACTGGAATTTATAAACGGAAATGTATCATCGTACTCAGAATTATTGAATCTAAGATTGAAAATACTAAATCTATGTTGGGATAGGTATTTTGAGAGTAAATAGGTGACTCTTTCTATACCTCCTATTTGGGGCTCTGGATAATATGTTGTAATAAAAAGTAAGTTCATTCTTTTTTATGAGCTTAATATTCTACTAGCTTAAATTCTAAGTTATTTAGCATAGAGGCTCTTCTTGCGAAGTCGCTGTTGTACATTAAATTAGATTTCGCTAAATAAACCTTTTTGGCATTTGCGATTAAATAAAAATCTACAAATGTTTTGATATTTACTTCATCTGAACTTTCAAAATCAATGTGTCCTACACGGCCTTCTGCTACATATACGTATTTTCGTTTCTTTGCTTCATTTAAAAATGTACTACTATCAGCTGTAACTAAAATGTGACAATTATTTTTGTTGTAAAGTTTATCTAATACATTAAGTGATTTGTTTATTAATTTTATTCTCTCTGAACTTTCTAGAATTATTCCTGATGAATCTTTGAAATCACCAAGTAATTGAACAAATCGAAATGATACAGATATATAATCTCTCTTTTTTATTACAGCCCAATGCTTGTTTAACTCTTTTTCGATTAGTTCGCTTGGCTTAAATAATTCATTAAATAATCGTCCAAATAATATGTTATCATTCGGGCCTGCATTTGTGTATATGTGTGCTTGATTTCTATTGGAGGCTATCTTCTTATCAAAATAGTGATTGGTAAGTTTAAAAGCTTTACCGTTCTGTATGAGTCTATCAATGTTTTTGTTATACATGACATAAGCTATTGTAGTGTTTGGACTATAAACTACATCTTCTTTTTTTATAAGCCAGTTATATTGATTAGGAACTATGTATCGATTCAATTCAAAAGGAGAAGTCCAATTTATTTTAAATTGTTTTTGGTTATTCTTACACCAGTTGTATACTGTAATAGCACCTTTTAATCTATCACTCAACCCACCGTGCCAGGAATACCCGTTGACCATAAATATATAAACTGGCTCTTTCCCTGTTTTAAAAGGTTTCTCATTATTATAATATTTTTTTCTTAATTCTTTCTCACCATGTCTACATTCAATTAAAAAATATTGCCATTTATCTATTTTTCGAATTGTATCTAATATTATATTTTTTATAGTAGAAATAAAAATATTTTTGTTCATACACTTAAATGTTATATAAGAAGTTCATTAATTTTATTTTTTGTGATTTACAAAGGCACTTAAAGATTTTATCTTTAATGTTTGTGGGTTTATATAGAGACAGGTCATCTAGAATTTGGTTTATACAATCTGTAGAGTAGGTCGTGAAAAGTTTTTTCTCTCTTAACAAGAGTCTTAGAGGGGTAATGTAAAAACTCATCACTTTATTTCTTTGTATTTGATCTTGAATTTTTAATTTATCTATAAGTTGAATACTTAAGATTTTGTAATTGAGAGTTAAATTATAAAGTTCCTCTAGGCTTTGGGACTTTCTGGTAAGATTATCTCTGTTCAATAAATAAGGGTTCCTATAATAGTAATCAGAGTCTTTTGATAATATAACTCGCTTTGACAATAAAAGATATTGATGTGAAAATATGGAATCCTCTCCTAAACTGATTTTTTCATTAAAATAGAGGTTGTTTGTTCTGATTATGTCAGTAGAAAATAGTTTTCCCCAAATTTGGACTCTATTTATTAAGTTATATTTCTTCAAGAATGGTTCTATTTTATCAATGTCACACTTTTCATCATTATAGTCAATATCCATCCACTTTCTGAACTTGTCATTTTCATCGATGCATTTAAATCCCTGTATTACGTGAGTATATGGGTCTCCATCACTTGCCTTGATTAGATGACTGATGTAGTTGGAAGAAACTAAATCATCAGAATCAGCAAAAATAATCCATTTACCTTTAGCTTCCTTTATACCGAGATTTCTTGTGTTACTGACCCCTTTATTCTCTTTCTCGAAATATCTAATCCTTTTGTCTTTATTTGAATATTCCTGGCAGATAATATCAGAATTATCAGTACTTCCATCATTGATTAATAGAAGTTCCCAATTATTATAGCTTTGTGCTAAAATACTGTCAATGCATTTAGCAATGAATTCTTCGCTATTATATACAGGAATAATGATTGAAACTAGATTTGAATTCATCGTATGTATTTAACTATGGAGATTATTTTTTATTGGAAGTAAATACCAGTCATCATTTCTAATGTGCAATTTATTGAGCCAGTATTTAATCATATATTGCCAAGCTGGTATACCGAGGTATGTTTTACAGCTAGGATATTGATAATTATGCCATGGCGTTTTTTCTAGAATATTCTTATATAATTTTCTATATGGATGCCTACATTCTTTAAACCAAGGCTTGATTGGGGCACAAAAATGAATAATTCGTGGATTTGTGCAAATCTCTTGTCGTAGAGGAATGTACTTATCGGGTATTCTTGGTACCCTTTCAAAATAAAAAGTTGTTACATTCCATTCTTGAGGTATATATTGAATTTCATCTTTAAAATAAAGTGCAATAACGTCTTGATCGTTAATAAATAACTTTTTATTATTTATCATAAACTGTTGGATTGGGTTATGTGCTTCTTTTTCTCTCCATCTGCTAAGATTAATCAACATAACCCCTGAATTTATATATATGTCGTCATAAGCAAGCCCTAATCGTTCTTTAGCAAAGTAACTATATTTCCAATCTTCCGCAGCAGCAATGATACATTTATCTATGTTTGTTGTATATAATTTTTTAATGTCATCATTTACAATTATATCTACATCTAGAAAAAGTATTTTCTTTATTTCTTGAGGGAGAAGATTGTGTATGAAAAGTTTCATATACATAATAGATACCCATTGTCTACTTTGATTCCCTATTGAATATTCTGAAAAATTTAAGTCTTCATTTGTTATGACTATAAACTGAATAAAACTATTAGAAAAATGCATTACAGTTTTTTCTAGTTTATTTTTATTTTCATTGTTTAAGGAGTTGGTCAGTAAAAAAATTCTACATGGGCATGAAGAATGTGATAGTAAAGAATATAACATTACGCCTGCATGTTGTGCATAATTATCATCAGTTATACATGCAATGTTAAAGAAATTCATGGTAATTCAATAGTTAGTGGTATACTTAATTGATTTAAGATATTAATTCACGTTTCTTGAAAGATAATTTTAAGGCTTTGAATAAAAGTCTATATGTGAAAGTATATAGAAAAAATAGATATTTATACTGTATGCAGAAAATAAATTTTTTATCTATATATTTCCTAATATATGAATTTATTTTTTTATCTTTTAAATATGAAATAAGTTTCGAATAGTTTTTGCTATTAGGTTTAAGCTCTGGTATAAAAAAATTAGAAATCATTCCTTTAACCTGATTAAGATTAACCCAAAATTTTATATCCTTTCCATAATCATAGGTAAGACTATCAACTACCGTTCTCATTCTTTCGCCATATTCATAAGAGCAAACCTTAGATTGCATGATAGAATTATTATTGATGAAATAACAATAAACTTCTTTATCTATGCAGATTATTTTATTTACTCTTCTTGCAATCGCTATATTAAGTAGCCAATCTTCTCCTACAGTAAAACTGAGAATTTGTTTGAAATCGTCTTCCTGAATTAAATCTCTACGATATAAACCTCCCCACAAATAAGGAGCTATATCGGCATTAATTACTTTAGAAAGATAATTTTCATTTCCTATGACTTCCTCATTAAATATTCTGTGTCTTTCTGTTGTGTAGCTACCATCAGCATATACTCGTCTGTTAGTTCCTTTCACGATGTCATATCCTTCTTCTATTTTATTATATAGTACAGTTAATGCATTAGGGAGAAGATAGTCATCCGAATCAAGAAACATGATATATTTTCCTGAAGCTTGTTGGAAACCTGCCAATCTAGCTGATGGTAGGCCTCCATTCTTTTTATGGATAACCTTAATAATTTGGGGATATCTAGAAGCATATTCTTCGCAAATTTTTCCACTTTTATCAGGGCTGCCATCATCCACAAGTATGAGTTCATAATTCGTAAAATCTTGAGATAATACCGATTCAATGCAGCGAGGAAGATAGGCTTCTACCTTGTATACTGGGACAAGTATTGAAATCTTAATATTCATAGATTTTGAAAGGTTTATTATTTACTAGACTTGCAGTTTTAGCGAAGGCACTTTTGTACATACCGGGACCTTTTGCCAAATATACGGCTTCAGCTTTGCTTATCATGAAGAAATCAAGAAATGTTTTCATATTTACATCATCTCCACTTTCATAGTCAATATGACCAATTTTTCCTGGAATGACATATATGTTAGGGAGGCCTGTTAGTCTGTTGAGAAAAGTGATGCTATCTGCTGTAACGAGGATTTTGGTATGAGCAGGAGCTTGTTCTGATATTTTTTGTATTGCTAATAAACTTTGTTTAATCAAGTTTTCCTTTTCGTTATCACATAATGGCTTACCCGTGCAATCCTTGAAGTCCCCCAATAAGGTTGTAAATCTAAATGAAATCGAAATGTATTGACCATTTATTTGAGATAAATGATAGTTAATTTCTTTTTCTATCCGTTCACATGGTTTAAATAGTTCATTAAATAATTGGCTAAAGTTCTCATTCCAATTATAGAGATTTGAGTAAATATGTATTTGCTTATCTTTTATGTTTAAATTGTTGTTACACCATTCTTGTGCCAACTCTGATAAATTGGGAAAGATTTCAGGCCTATTGCAAGTTCTTGGTTCAAATAAACAAACTTTAGGTACACTTTGTGCAGAATTATAAGAAATCGTATTAGGTATCCAATTATATTTATTTGGTATTAGATAATCTTGTAAGATGAATGGATCACAGAAATTTAATTTAAATTGTTTACAATTTTTTTTACACCAGCTGTAAATGGCAATAATTGCACGGAGTCTATCAGCTAAACCTCCTGCCCATAAATATCCATTGCAAGTAAAAATAATATCCGAGGATACTTTTTGTTTTGCTTCTTTGTTATAGTATTTTTTTAGTAAAGATTTCTCAAGAGATTTTTGTTGCTTTAGGAAGAAATTCCATGCTCCTAATGCCTTAATTTGCAATTCATACCATTGCATCTTTAATTGGTGCAAGATACTTTTAATAGATTTTGTCATTTAATTATTGGCTTTATATTTTGCAATTAAATTGGTAATTCTTTTTTTGAGAGTTAATTTTTCAAACCATGAAGCTGCATATTGGTGAATACATACTGTATTTTCAGTTATAAATACTTCTTTTGTTTCATAGTCTTTAGCACAAAAGAAATCGATAGGATATATTTTAGGTTTCTGCTGATATTTTTTTATGAAATCAGTTAAATACATAGTGTTAGGATAGTCTAATAATCGACCTTTATAATTAATAAATTCTCTTGTGTTGTAAGTTTCAAGAAAATCTTTTACCCATGAAGTTCTTTTTTCGGCTCCTATACAACCAGAACCTATTGTATGATTCCGTTCTTCTCCAACAAATGATTTATCTGATAAAAAAGGGTCAAAGTTTTTTATCATTTCAATATCTGTATCTAAATAGATTCCTCCTTCAGTTAACAGAGCATATAATCGACAAACATCAGAAACAAATGCAAACTTCTTCACTTGATATGCTTCTCTACAGAATTTCCACTGTTGATAGTCAAAATTGCTTTCATTCCATTCTTTAATGTCGTAATCAGGATTTTTTTGTTTCCACAGTGTGATATATTTAATGACTTGTTTTGGCTTTTCACCTTTTCCAAACCAACAATAGTGAATTATTTTAGGTATCATATAATAGTTTTTTGATGGTCTTATTATACGAGCGTGATTACTTATTTAATACTTTATGATTTTCCAATCATTTTATCTAAGGCTTTTCCTAATCCTATTTTATTGCATACTAATCTTCCCCAATGTCTCATATACATTGGTAAGAGTATTATGCGAGCTATAAGTTCATTATTTAAGCCTATCTTATATTTCTTTAATGCTTTATGAAAAAGTTTTTCATATTCAGTAGGATTATTTTTTCTTACACATAATAAGATAGTAGGATAGTGGGAGTTAGGATATTTTTTGCGATGGTATCCACCAGCACGTAAATATCCCCATGGAAAAGTTCCTAAATCAGAAGGGTCTCTATGTGCTTTTAATTTCCACTTTTTACATAATAGAGTTAGTATACTTTGATCTTCTCGATGAGCTATAAAATATTTAGGATTCTTAATTTCTGATATATAGATTTTAGGATCTAACACTCTTATATCAGTCATTGCATTAAACCATTCTTTCATATAGGATATACTTTTATTGCTTTTCCTTAATAAGATAAAAGTACCCAGTATTTGATTCCCTGAATGGTCATTACAATTTAGTAATTGAAATGTTTCCTCTTTTGTAAAGCATTTGTTTAGTAGAGGTAATTCATATACCATAATATCCTCTCCACTTTTTTGCATATCTGGTATCAATTTATGGATATCATCGATAAAGATTGAGCCAGAATCGCAATAGAAAAGATAATCTCCTTCTGTTATTCTTTCCAGTGCTTTTAGAATGACATAGGGTTTCCAGAACCATAATCCATATCCTCTTTTTACATTAAAATGAGTTGGGAATTTTAATTTCAGCTCTGTTAAATCCTTTGGAGAATATTCAAATACTTTATCTGCTTTTCCTTTTTCATAAGCTGATTTAGTGTTTAGTATTTGTTTATCTCTATATTTTTCATCTGCAAAATTTACTACGTATAACATTTATTTAAAGTGTTCTTTTACTGTATGGTATAATTTTTCCGCTATTATTTCCCAGCTATCCTTATTTTGTGGAATGTTATTAATATTTATCTTTCTTGAGGAGGTTAAACTATCTTTATTCCATTCAATGACATTAAATAAATCTATAAGTCCCCCAAATCTATCAGTAGAAATAGAGTCTGCTTGCTTATTAAGAGTATAAATTACAGGGGTTTCCAATCCAAGGCATGGTAATCCACAATGTATTTTGGATGTTATAACTAATTGGGCTTTAGAATATTTTTGAATAAGTTCTTTTGCATAATCAAATCTTTCCTTTATAGATAATTGTGCAATTTCTGAATTAGATTGGCTTATATATTCAGCTTCTAATAAAATATTTTCTTCAAAGCATTTCCTATATTCTCTAAAGAAAATGGAATTATGTAAGAGAGCTCTAAGTGATGTGTCTTTCTTCTTTTTAGATATAATCCTAATTTTAAAATAGTTAGTAAGTAATGTATAGAGTGCTTTTAGTATCATTGAGGGCCGTTTTGAAAAGTTATATGTGGAAAAATATGGATCTACCATATAAATACCTTTTCTTTCTCCATTCCACTTATAGGTTTTTCCTAAGGTTAATGTTAAGCAACCAGAAAAATAAGCATCTACTCCTTTAGCCTGTAGCAATTGGACCGTATTATAATCTCTACATCCTATAGGTTGATATTTTTTTAAGTGTTTGATGCATTCATCTCTTAAAATTTCAGGTAATGCTAACTTATTTATGTGTACAGCAATATAAAATGGATTAATTTTATCTGATGGTGGAAAATTTTCTGGATGGTCCATATACCAGCCATTCATTATCATATTGACTGGGTCTCCATTGTAGGTAGATAGTTCGTAATCTCTGTCGATATAAACATCTATATGTCCTAAATATTGTTGAGCTGCTAAAGCTTGGATATAATCACCAATATTTAATACATTATATTTATTGGGACTTACTATCATTAATGCATTCTTCATATCCTATCATTTTATTATTTGTTAGATAAATATCCTTTTTCCCATTTAATATTATTCTTAATTATTCTAGCAGGATTTCCTGCAGCTATAGAGTTATCCATAATATGTTTTGTAACGATGCTTCCCATTCCTATTACAGAATTATGCCCGATGTTAACTCCTTTCAGAATTTTAACTCCTTTCCCTAACCAAACGTGATTTCCTATGCTAATCGGTTTAGATGGATTGATGTTATTTCCTTCCATATCAGTGATAAGATGTGTATCAGAATTCCAAATCTCAACCTTTCCACTGAACATGCAGTCATTACCAATTGTTATGGAATTTTCTTGTCCCATACATACCATGTAGCAATCTTCCATTGTAGAGCCTTTCCCTATTATCACTTTACAATGATTTCCACGGAGTGTTAGACTTAATATCCCAGCACAACCATTTAAGTAGACTTGGTTATTTTTACCTACTATGTTAATATTGGTATAATACATGTTGGCTGAGTTTTTGAAATTAATGCTGTTACTATCTCCGTTTATAGAGAATGAAGATTTGGTAACCTTTGAATTATATACATTTATAATATTGTGTAGTCCGTTTATATTATAAAGGATGTATTTAATGGTGGAATCTTTAATATCAAAAGACTTTGACAATTTACATCTAAATGTATTTACTATGTATTTACAATACTTTGAAAGGACTTTCATTTTAATATAGTGTTATCATTGATGGTTGTATTATCTTTTATATTGATACCTGGATATAAAGTTACATTATTTCCTATTGTCACGTTTCTTCCTATAATCACATCGCGATTATTGTTATTGCCACTAGTATATACAGTCAGATTTCTGCCAATTGTAGAATTATTTCTTATAATAAATCTTCCTGTTCCGTATACTTTAAGACCTTGATTGACCCTTACATTTTCATAGATAAATGTTTTGTTGCAGTTCTCAATGATACAATTTCTTCCTATTGTTGAAGACTTATCAAAATATGCATATCTAAATTTGATGCTTGAAAGTATAGCTTTTCTATTGGATTCAGGAGAAATATTTCCTTTTATGATATTTGCTAGAATAGAATACAAACAATATGCCTTAAAAGTGATATGCTTAAATTTTGAAAAAAGATTTTGTCGTTTGAATTCCTTGATGCATTTCTCATAATCAGGAAATTTATTTTCTATGAAGTCTATTAGAAATTGATCTTTTGTTATTATAGCACTATATAGTCTCATTCCAATGAATGATTCTATTGCTTGATTGTAATATTTGTTTTTAGTATTGCATCTAGCATAGCTTATAAAGTCTTTCTTTAGGTCTCTTTTCCTACTTAAAAAACAGAAATCAGTTTCGTATACAAAAACCTTGTGGGGTATTTTTACCACACTGTATTCTGTTAAAAGGAGCAGAAATAATTCAAGGTCTTCATATATGCTGTATTGTTCGTTAAACTTTTGGGTGTGGAATACATCTTTATGAAATACCGTATTTCCGGTACGAATAATAAATTTTCTTTGATTATAAGCTTTTATGGCATTGGTGTATATGAAGACCCTATTTGAAAAAACATTTTGCTGACCCGCGCAATCTCCAATATATAATTTATAATCAGGATATTGTTTGATGTAATTTGTAAAATGCTCTAATGCGTTTTCTATTACATAATCATCAGCATCCAGGAAGAATATCCAATCATATTGAGCTTTTTCAATGCCATAATTTCGGGCAGATGATACGCCTCCATTTTCTTTGTGGTAATATTTTATTCTTGGATCTTTTAGAGATTTTATCTTTTCTGAACTTTTGTCGGTAGAGCCATCATCTACAATGATGAGTTCAAAATCATGATAGGTCTGATTAAGAACAGAGTTTATGGTAGAAAGTATGACCTTCTCTTTATTGTATAATGGGATTATTATAGAAAACATATATAAATGGAATAAGCTATTAGATTCAAAAAAGTCCTCGAATAAATGTGATTTTTGTTTTTATAAGACTCTCCACTTTTACTCTCTCTGTTTTTGTGAGGGCAAAAATATATGTTGTTATTATGACTGCTAATATTGATGTAACACCAACTATTATTAATCGTAACCAGCCTCTTTCTAAAAAATAGTGTGGAAGAGCAGCTAGAAAAAGTGAAATGACACTTACAAGGGCTATACCTTTAAGAACATTGGTTGAGTAATACTTTATAGAGATATTCACAAAAGATTTATTTAGAAGTATTCTAGGTATGAATATAATAATATATAATACACTGGACATTAACATTGTTAAGATTGGATTTAGTGTTATTCGTAGTACAATATAAGATATTAACATCATTATAATTTGAGTAATACTTATAAGAATTTGATAGTTGCGTATCTTACCTGTCGCGTTGTTTAGTGTGTTAAATGGACCAAGTAATACCTCTACTAAAGAGTTAAAAAGTGATATGATGACAAAATAATTAGTATACTGAGGTACTGTTTCTAGCCAGATAGATAAAATAAAGTCAATTTCAATCGCACAAGGTAATGATGGTAGAAAAAGTAATAAGAAAGAATATTTAGACCCATTACACACTAGTTCTTTAGTATGGTTTAATTCATTTGCAGCATAAGATTTGGTGATTTGTGGATTTAAAGCAGTGGTGAAATTCCTTGAAAAGGAACTGATAGAACCATATATTTGTGAAGCAACTCCTTTAGCTGCATTTATTGCTGTGCCTAGATAAATATTCATAATAATATTAATACCTTGGCTGCTTAATAAAGAGGCGCAGGATGTAAAAAATTGCCATCCAGCATATCCAAACATGTTATTAAGTATTTTTTTATCTATATAGATTGAATATTTACACTCTGAGAAATTTTTGTGGCAGTAGATCCAATAAGATATTTGTATAAATATAGAAACTATAAATACCAATATTCCGTAAAAAATAAGTTTATCTATTGGACTAACGGATAATAAGAAGGCTATTCCCAATGTCAGTAATACCTTTATAATGGTTACTATTGCAAATGCTCCCATTTTCTCATGTGATATAACAGATGCTGAGTAAGGTACACTTATCATTTCTATTATAAATGTGAGCACAGAGAATTGGTAAATCCAATTAGCGGCAATCATTCGTTCAGGGGCTATGTTTAATTTGAAATTGACAAACCATAACCCTAACGTTTCTGCAATAATTAAAATGAAAAGTGAAAAGATAAGCAAAAGATTTACTGATGTAGAAAATGTTTGTTGGAGTTGTTTATCATTACCTGTTCCCAAATCAAATGTAAGAAAGCGTCCAATGGCTTGGGTCATAGTATTTGTTATCATGTAGAACATGGCGACAAATCCTCCGATGACATTATATATGCCATAGTTGTCTACTCCTAAATTTGCAAGTATAAGTCGGGTAGAATAGAAACTTATACCTACTGTAAAGAGCATTCGCCCATAGAGTAAAAGTGTGTTTTTTATTAATCGTTTATTATTTTCTGATTGTGTAGTCATTTTAGTTAAAGTTGTTAGTTTTGGACCTGTTGTATTTCAAACGTCTTTTTGATAATGTTTACTGCACGCAATATAATTTCACTTTTTTACCTTTATATCATGATTTTCCTTCGGTTCTTTCATTTTACTATCCCAACTGCATTCTCCCTTGTGGTGGCCTCTTTTGTCACATACTTCGAAAGCTAAATCAGGCCCTTCCATATCTATGCTGATATGATAGCCGCAGAATCATTTCTGGATTTGAAACACATATAGATGCCGAAGCGTTCTAGACCTGACAGGCCAGGATTTATTGCATAAACGTCTACTTTGGTATTTAATATTATATTTCTCTCGAACAATGAAAGAGAACTAAATGTTTTCCCCTCATAAACTCCTGTCCGGAAATAGGTGGATGTAAGGGAAAGTTTATTGCTGATAAATGCATAAATGGCCTCCATACGCTCAATGCCTTCTATTACGGTCCAGCTTTGCTGAGTATCAAATAAAGAAAGGCATCTGTGGTATGTTCAACAGAATGGCTTCTATTATCCGTGACTGTTGTGCTCTCGATGTGCGGCTATATTTAGAAAAAATATGAATATTTACTGGGCATGAGAGGTGAGAGAATAATTCCTCTATGGTCATGATTTGTGAACGAAAGTCACTATATTGTATTCTTAATTCTGTATGCATTATTTTTTCTCTTTTCCATATCCATAGCCGTAGCCATAGCCGTATTTCTTTCCATACCCATAGCGGCCATACTTGCCATACTTACCATAGCCGTAATAAGAACCCGTGGTACGTTTGCTCATGTCAATGCCGTTGAGCAGAATGCAAGGATGGGGAAGCTTGTCATCCTGTTTCAACTCATTAATGAGCTTGAATTCACTCTTGGCTGTATAATTGGAGCGGCACACATAGACGCTCAAATCAGCCACACGAGCTACCAGCTGGGTATCAGTCACCATACCGATGGGGGCGGTATCAAGGATGATATAGTCAAAATGTTGTTTCAGAATGTCAATGGCCATATCCAATGACTGGCGGGCTACCAACTCGGTGGGATTGGGAGGAATGGTACCACCCGGCAGAATGTAGAGATTTTCTGAGATAGTAGACACCTGGCAGAGACTGCGCAAATCAGTGTGTTCGGGGTCGGCCAGGTATTGGGAAATACCGGCTTCCCGATGGGAAATATGGAACACTTTGTTCAGTCCGGGTTTACGGATGTCCAGACCGACAATCACCACTTTCTTGCCCATAAAGGCAAAGCTGCACGCCAAGTTACCGGCATTGAAACTCTTTCCTTCACCGGAAGTGGTGGAGGTGAAGAGAATCACTTTCTGGCCTTCGTTCAGCATATACTGAACATTTGTACGCACGGCACGGAACACTTCTTCCATCAGGTCGTTGCGGTTTTCATGAATCACGATGGCGTTTTTGGCGGCTTCTTCCGTCAAGGGAATATCTCCTACAATGGGGAGATTTGTGAGACGCTCCACATCTTCACGGGTTTGTATTTTGAATTGAAGTAAACCGATAAGGAAAATGATTCCAATAGGTAAAATCAGTCCAATCCCCAATGCCATGGTGTAGGTTTGCGAAGGAGTAGGGAATATCTGTCCGCCCGCCAACGGCTCATCGATGACGCGGGCATTGTTGGCAGTAGAGGCCAAGGTGATGTTGTTTTCCTCGCGTTTCTGGAGCAGCATCAGGTAAAGGTTGGCCTGAATTTCCTGCTGGCGCGACATGCTGAGGTATTCTTTTTCCTGTACAGGGGCATCGCTTACCTTGCCGGCATACTTGCGGGTCTGCGCTTCCAGAGCCTGGCGGTTGATGAGCAATCCTTTCTCGGCAGTCTGGATGGCACCCATTACGCTTTTGCGCATCACCTCGATGCTGGCGTTCAGGCTCTGCACGGCAGGGTTGTCTTCGTGCGAGGTGCGCAGCAGGCGCTTGCGCTCAATCAGCATCTCGTTGTAGTTCTGCACTACGGAATTCAAGTCGCTGTTGTTCAGCCCAATGTTGGCGGGAATCACTTCATATTGGTTAGCTTCGTTGAGAATGTGGTTCTTGAGGTGTTCCACCAGGCTGATTTGCACTTCGTTTTCAGCGTAGGCGTGTTCGTAGCTCGACTGTTCAGTGGCAGCCTGGGTGGCATCGGCAGTAATATCGACCACACCCGCCCGTTGCTTGAAGCTGGCCAGCTGGCTTTCGGTGGTACCTAATTCTTCGTTAATCAGGTGGATACGTTCGTTGATAAACTCGGCAGTCTTGGCAGCCACTTCGTTCTTGTCGTTGTTGCCTTCTTCATTATAAACAGAAACCAGTTTGTTTAAAAAATCAGTGGCACGGGCGATTTGACTGTCGGTCATGGTCAGTTGGGCAATGGTAGTAGACTTGCCACCAGCAAGTACCGCTAACCGGCCACGAAATGAACCTGCAGCAGCATTGGGAGAAAGCACGGTAGCTTCAATCAGCTCGGGAACTGGAGTGGCACTTTTCCAGGTAGAATCGGCTGCGGAGAAAGTAAATACACCTACCGGGGTGGAAAATACAGCCGGCAGGTTATTGATTTCCTTTTCCCATTTCTCTCCTTGATGGAATATGGTAGCGGTGTGGAGTTTACCGTCCTGGAAATTCATCTCTACCTTTGCGTATCCCATCTGTTCAGCTTCTTCGGGAGTAACCCACACTTTGACGGGCGACTGTTTGTAGAGTTCGGTGTCGCGAAAGCGAGCGGGAACGCTGTAATCTATGTAGAGGTCGAGGGCGGTGACTACTTTCTTGATAAGAGTGCGCGAACGCAGAATCTCCAGCTCGTTGTCAAAATTCTGGGTGGAACTGCTCACAAAGCCTAAATCGGACAAATTGGCTCCTTCGCCGGTCGCCTTGCCATTGTCGTTCTTAATCAACACGGAAGAACTGACGGTGTAGAGCGGGGTCAGAGTCTTTAAGTAGAAAAAGGCCCCAATCAGGAAGATGGCTACGCTGCCCACAATCCAGGGCCAGTACATCAGGAGTTTGACCAGAAAGGTCTTATAGTCGAAGCCGGAAGTGTTTTCGTCTTCTTCCAGCAGGTAGTTCTTGGTTTCTTCTGCCATAGTAATATTTGTAGGTTTATTATTTGGAAATAGCCAGTACCAGAGAGGTAATGGAGGTGACAATGCTTAATAAGGTAATCCACATAGAAGAATTACTGTTGAAAGTGTTGCTGCGCACTTTGGCGCGGGTGGGCTTGACATAGACCACGTCGTTCTGCTGCAAATAGAAGTAGGGCGACTGGGCCACGTCAGCTTGCGTAAGGTCGAGGTGATAGACCCGGCGTACGCCCAAGGAATCTTCGCGGAGCAGTTGTACGTCGTCGCGGATGGAGAAGAGGGTCATGTCGCCGGCTTGTGCCAAGGCTTCGAAGATGGTCACTTTTTCGGCATCGGTGGTATAGGTGCCAGGAGCATTGACTTCGCCCAACACACTGAACTTGTAGTTGGAGGTGCGCACCGTGACATTGGGCACTTCCTTGAGGTAGGGTTGCAGCTTCTGGCGGAGCAGGGCTTCACATTCGCGGTTGGTGAGGCCCATCACCTTGATCATGCCGAGCACGGGGAAATCGATGCAACCGTTGTTGTCTACCAAATAGGTTAGTAGGTCAGCATTTTGCATGCCGGTAGTGTTATTTCCACCTTCCTTGCTCTGTCCGATTTTCCGATAGAACGGTGCCGAAGCTTCCGGATCCGTAGTGCTCACCGTAATGGTCAGCTCATCCTTAGGCATGATGCGGAAATCATACAGCTGCCCTTCGAGGGATTCATTCAGTACTTGTTCGTTCTGGAGGTAAAGAGATTTCTGGTACGACGTACACCCGCTCCCCAGCAGGGTGGTCAACGCCAGCATGCAGACTACTTTGGATAGTTTCATCTTGATATTCTTATGGTTTCTATTCGGTTATGAATGATTGATTTACGGCCTTTTAGGGTGCGCTTCGCCGTTACCAGTCCCAGCCGCTTGTGGGGGATTGGTAAGACGGCTCGTAAATCGGCGCGAAGTTAAGGGTAATTTTCGATTTATCAAAGGGATGAAACTTTTTTGTGATAGGATTAACAAAAAAGTAAAAGAGCTGAAAAATAAACGCCTTTGTGTTTGAAGGAAAGCGCCTTTGCGTTTGCCCTGAAACGTACTTGCGTTTTACCTGAAACGCCTTTGCGTTTTGACCAAAACGTACTTGCGTTTGGAATGAAACGCACTTGCGTTTTCCGGGGGTGGAAATTCCGGGAAAAAAAGTGGGAGGATTAGACAAAAAAGTAGGCGAAAAGTTTGTCTATTCGGGCAAAAATGAGTAAATTTATACCATAATCAAAAACCGGAATAAAGACATGAAGGACATGCAGCAGAATTTGAACAAGGGGGACGGAACCGACGAGGAAACGGGTTTCTGCCTCCGGGTGTACCGCAAAAACGAGCTGGCGCGGCTCTATTTTCCGAAGGCGGACAAAAAGGGGGCTTTACAGGGACTGACGCGCTGGATCAAACATTGTGCGGAACTGGAAAAGGCGCTCGAAGCGTCGGGGTACGACAAGAACCGCAAGTTTTACCTCAAGCCGGAGGTGGAGCTCATCGTGAAATTTCTAGGGGAGCCGTAAATTTTTTCCCGGAGGGCCTTCAAGGCCTTTTTTCAAAAAATCTCGGGCTTTTTAAAGGGAGTAATTAATTATTATATTAAGGGTGGGCGCGGGGGCCTGTGACGGAACCCTGACATAAAATTTGTTAATGCGTAAGATAACGCTTTGTAGATTAGCAAATTGCCTCCGGAAGACCCTGACACGAACCCTGACCAGTTTTTTCGGCGGGGAAAACGGGCCGTCGTCCGCAGCCGGGAACCCTTGTCCTTGAGTAAAAATTTTCTTGAAAAAAAGTCCGAAAATATTTTCGTATTAGAAAAAGTTTGTCAATCTTTGCAAGCGCAAACGGGAATCAACCGATTTCCGGTTTGTGTGAAAGTGTTCGTAAAAACACTTTTATAGTTTCGGAATAGAACTGATTCTCTTTTTCGAAGTGCCGTTTTGTGGCTATATCTAAGAAAAAGAAAAACACAGCACATTTCGAGGGTAGGGATTTTTCACACCTAAAAATAACTAAAAGTTATGAAAATTGAAAAACATTTGCATCTGAAGTTTACGAGAATCGGAACGGAGGGTTATCTGGTGGTGCCGCGGGCGCTGCTGAACGAGGTCCTCAGAGTGGAACAACCTTTTACACTGGCGCAGGCGTACCTGTATCTGTTCGTGCATGCGGCGTTCTGTGACAAGCCTGTGAAGGGCGGACTGAAAAGGGGGCAGCTGACGTTCACGGCGGCCGAACTGGCGGAAATCTTCCACTGGACGCCGCGGTCGGTGCGGAGATTCCTCTATGTGTTGCGCGAGATGGGGGTGGTCGAACTGGAGGTGGTGCCGGGCCTGAGGTCGAAGCTCACGATGTGTTTCTATGAGGCACTGACGGGGGGAAAGGGCAAGCAGCTCAGCACGAACGAACGGAAGGAATGCTATTCGTTCTGGAGAAAGTATTACGGCCTGCTCGACCGGGAGGCAACGGATTATTATGCCACCACACTGGAATGGGAACGGCTGACGCAGGATGAACGGAGGCTGGCCATGGAGAACATGTTGGTGTATTTCCGCTCGCTGAACAATATACAGTTCGTGAAATCGGCACCGAGTTATTTGAAGTACAAGGCATTTCTGATGCCGGAAAATATTGACGACTATTTAAAAACTGAAGAATGATGGGGGTAATGGAAACTAAACAGAAACGAGAGGTAACGGGTCTGGAAATGAACCTGCTGCATGCAGAGGATGTGGAAAGTGCCGTGTTGGGCGCAGTGATGCTGGAAACGAACTCGCTCCAGGAAGTGTTGGGATTTGTGCGCGCGGAGATGTTCTATCAGCGCAAACACCAGAATATGTGGAGGGCCATCGAGTCGCTGGTGGCCAAGGGGCTGGAGCCCGACATTATCATGGTGGCGCAGGAACTGGCGGCGATGGGCAAGCTGGAAGAGTCGGGCGGGGCTTATGAGGTGGCCCGCAAGACGGCGAACCTGGCCAGCTCGGCGCATCTGTGGGAGCATGTGCGGGTGTTGTATGAGTACTACTTGCGGCGTTCCATCTCGGAATGTCTGCTGCGGAGGCTGGGCGAGGCGGCCGACCTGATGCAGGATGTGTTTGATGTGCTGACGAACCTGGCATCCGACCTGGAGAAGCTGAAGGACGGCTCGCCGATGGAGGAGCACTTGCAGGACATGAAGGAGGTGATGAAGCGGACGTGCGACCATATCCGCGACCGGGTGGGCCGGAGCGTGAACGGGGTGACGGGCATCCCTACGGGGATTCCGGAGCTGGACCGGATGACGGGCGGATGGCAGCCGGGCAACCTGATCTTCTCGGCGGGAAGGCCGGGGATGGGCAAGACGCAGCTGGGACTGAAGTTCGCACTGCATGCGGCGGAGAGGGGCTACAAGGTGCTTTTCTACACGCTGGAGATGATGAGCGAGGAGGTGGGCGAACGGGTGCTGCTGATGCGGGCGCCGGACCTCTATAACAAGGTGAAGGGCGGACATGTCTCGGAGAGTGAGGTGGACGACCTGTGTCACACGGGTGACGAGGTGGCGGAGTACCGGATGATGGTGGACGACACGCCGTATGTGGGCATCGACCGGCTGTGCGCGGGGGCCAAGACGGTGAAGTCGCGCTGGGGACTGGATTTGCTGGTGGTGGATTACTTGCAGCTGGTGGGGAGCACGCCCCGGTCGGGACGTACCCGCGAGCAGGAGGTGGCGGAGTGTTCGCGGCGGCTGAAGGCGCTGGCGCGTACGCTGGAGTGCCCGGTCATCGTGGCGTGCCAGCTGAACAGGCAGGTGGAGCAGACGTTCGACCATCGGCCGGAGCTGAAGCATCTGCGTGAGAGTGGGGCCATCGAGCAGGATGCCGACCTGGTGATCATGCTGCACCGCAGCGAGCGTGGGGGTGACCGGAAGCGTTGCGGACTGATTGTGGCGAAAAACCGTCACGGGGAGGTGAGTCAGCCGAATTCGAGCGTGGAGGTAGAGTTGTTCTGATTTTTTTCGTTTTTTTCTCTTCGAATTTCTTCGTATGTCGTCGTATTCCTACAGGCCGGGAAACGTAGGTCGTATCTTTGTCTCAGCAATGAAAGATGAACAGTGGACAATGAAAAATGAGTAATGGATAGGCAATAATGAGGAATGGGCGCGCGTTTCCTGGTTTTATTGATTTTTCATTCTTTATTTTTTCTGGACTTGTCACTCTTCGCTTTTAACTTTTAACGTTTAATTTTTAACTCTTAATTGTTTGGATTATGAAAAAGACAGTGACTTATTCAGTAGTAGGACGTGTGAACCCGGCAGACCGCGACAGCGGCGAAATGAAGTATTATGCACAGTCGCAGGCCCGCGGCGAGATGGGCATCCGCGAGATTTCGGAGCGTATCCACCAGATGTGTACCGTGACCCGTGCCGACGTGATGGCGGTGCTGACGGCGCTGGAGGAGATTGTGTCGGAAGGCTTGCAGGGCGGTGAAATCGTGCGTCTGGGCGAACTGGGCTCGCTGCAGCTGAGTCTGAGCGGCGAAGGGTCGGATACGGAGGATACGTACACCGACTCGCTGATTGACAAGGTGCGTGTGTTGTTCCGTCCGGGCACGGTGATGCAGGAGGCCATCAACAACCTGGCGTTCGAGAAGGTGCCGGTGAAGTACACCAAGAAGGATGAGGAAGACGGCGGCCTGGGGGCTTAAAGCAAGGAGGAAACGATGAGAATAACGAAAGTCAAATGGATTGTGGTCAGGGTGCTGAAGTGTCTGCTCTGTATCCTGATTGGTAAAAAACTGGATTGTGATGAGAAAAGTTGACATGATTGTCATCCACTGCACGGCTACGAGGGCGGATTCTCCGCTCTCGCCTGCCGAGCTGACGAGGATGCACCGGAAGAGAGGGTTCAAGTGTTGTGGGTATCATTATTATGTGCGCAGGGACGGCGAAATCTGCACGATGCGTCCGGTGGAGCGCGAGGGGGCGCACGCCAGGGGGTATAACGCGAGGAGCATCGGCATCGCCTACGAAGGGGGGCTGGACGAGAAGGGCTGGCCGGCGGACACGCGGACGGAGTTGCAGAAGCGCTCGCTGCGGGTGCTGGTGAGGGTGCTGAAGGAGGACTTCCCGACCATCACGCAGGTGGTGGGGCACCGCGACCTGAGCCCGGACCTGAACGGCGACGGGGTGGTGGAACCGGAGGAATGGACCAAGGCTTGTCCTTGCTTTGATGTGGAACGGGAGCTGTAAGGCTCCCGTTTTTTTGTTGCAAATTCAAATTTATGGTGTATCTTTGCAAAATATTCACTTTTCAAATTCTTTATGGAGAATCTGTATATTGTACTTCTTGCATTTGTTTCGGCGGTGGCCATGGGACGGATGATTATCCCGAATATCTTGATTATTTCAATGCGCAAGCGGCTGTTCGACGTGCCCGACGCGCGCAAGGTACACAAGCGGCCGGTGCCGCGGCTGGGGGGCGTGACGTTCTTCCCGGTCATCCTGTTTGCGATGTGTGTGTTCACGGCGCTGCGGGTGGTGACGGGCAACGGCCCGGACGAGGTACACGTGGAGCGGGTGGCCTGCGAGTTCATGTTTCTGGTGGGGGGCCTCACGCTGCTGTATATCGTGGGCATCGGCGACGACCTGGTGGGGGTGCGCTACCGGCGGAAATTTGTGATTCAGATCCTGTCGGCGGCGATGATTCCGCTGTCGGGGATGTATATCAATGACTTCTACGGACTTTTCGGTATCGGCATGATTCCGGCGGCGGTGGGTATCCCGCTGACGATGTTGCTCACGGTGTTCATCACGAACGCGGTGAACCTGATTGACGGCATCGACGGACTGGCGTCGGGGCTGAGCATGGTGGCGCTGCTGGTGTTCGGGGTGCTCTTCGTGGAGCTGAACCAGTGGATTTATGCCATGCTGGCTTTCGTGACGGTGGGGGTGATCATTCCTTTCTTCTCGTACAACGTGTTCGGACGGGCGGAGATGGGACGCAAGATTTTCATGGGCGACACGGGGAGCCTGACGCTGGGCTTTATCCTGAGTTTCTTCGTGGTGCGGTATTGCATGTACGACCCGGTGATGTTGCCGGCATTGAAGGACAACCCGCTGCTGGTGTCGTTCAGTGTGTTGCTGGTGCCGTGTCTGGACGTGGTGCGGGTGGTGCTGCGGCGTGCGCGGAACCGTCGGCCGCTGTTCTTGCCGGACAAGACGCACATCCATCATAAGTTTCTGGCGATGGGTTTCTCTCCCCGCGGGGCGATGGTGACCATCCAGCTGATGTCGGCATGTTTCTTCGTGTTGACGATGGTGGGCATCCGCTACCTGGACAACACGCTGGTGCTGCTATTGGATATCGCGCTCTGGACGTTGCTGAATGTATGGTTCAATAGGGTGATTCTTTCTTTTGGACATAAGAACAAAAGAACATAAGTTTTTGTGTGTGTTTTCTTTTTTGACATAAGAACATAAGAACATAAGTTTTTTTGTGCGCCCTCGTTGTCCTTTAATCTTTTGTTCTTCTGTTCTTCTGTCTTTTAAAATGTAGACATAAGGACAAAAGAACATAAGTTTTTTTGTGCGCCCTCGTTGTTCTTTTAATCTTTTGTTCTTTTGTTCTTCTGTCTTTTAAAGTGTAGACATAAAAAAAGGGAATCTTCCCAGACTCCCAATCTTCATTAACCTTAAATCTAATACCATGAAAAACACAGTGCAAAGATAGAGCTTTTATGTTGTGTAACATATAAAACTTGCAGAAATCTGCATTGCTTTAACACTATTTATACTTTTACGCGCGCGATGGGCGATTTTAGGCTTTCTACACATTGTTTTTTGCAAATTAGGGTGGGGCTGGGGTTTGGTGGTTAGGGGGAAAACTGTATCTTTGTCGATAAAACTAAAAAGTAGACAGAATGAGGAAACACTTCGCTAGACTGGCGCTGTGCTTCTTTCTGCTGGGGACGGCTCATGCGTATGCCCAGAGCGGAATGACGGACAGCCAAGTGATGGAATATGTACAACAGGCGCTTCAGGCGGGAAAGGACCAGCAGACCATTGCCATGGAACTGTTGGCGAAAGGGGCTACGCAAGACCAGCTGCTGCGGTTGAAATCGCAGTATGCGGGGACGGCGGGGACTTCGGATGCCACGGACGGGATGGCCTCGGTGACGGATATGGGCAGCCGCACACGGAAGACGGTGGCTGCTTCGGGCAGGACCGGGGAGGCGGATGCGAGTACCGACGGCATGAAGCAGAGCATGGAGCGGCGGAAGGCGTTGAAGGCGGCTCCCACGGGCGAGGACGAGGTGTTCGGACGGAACATCTTCAACCAGGAGAAGCTGACTTTCCAGCCGAACCTGAGCATGGCCACGCCGGAGAATTATTCGCTGGGACCGGGCGACGAGGTGATTGTGGACGTGTGGGGGGCCAGCCAGAACACGATGCGGCTGGAAATCTCGCCCGACGGTTACGTGAACATCGCCAACGTGGGACCGGTGTACCTGAGCGGGATGACCATTCAGGAGGCGCGGCGGGTGCTGAAGCAGGAGCTGGGCAAGATTTACGCGGACGCGGCCAACCAGATCCAGGTGACGCTGGGCCACATCCGTACCATCCAGGTGAACGTGATGGGCGAGGTGGTGGCGCCGGGTACGTATGCGCTGTCGTCGCTCTCCACGGTGTTTTATGCCTTGTACGTGGCCGGAGGGGTGAGCGACATCGGTAGCCTGCGCAATGTGCAGGTGGCCCGTGGCGGACGGACGGTGGCGCGGCTCGACGTGTACGACTATATATTGAAGGGGCAGATTCACGACGACATCCGCCTGCACGACGGGGATGTGGTGATTGTGCCGACCTACGACGAACTGGTGAAAATAAAGGGTAAGGTGAAGCGGCCGATGTGGTATGAAATGAAGCACGGTGAGTCGGCGGCCACTTTATTGAAATATGCCGGAGGATTTTCTTCGGATGCTTATCGGAAGAGTATCAGCGTGTTACGAAAAAATGGAAAAAATTTTTCGGTGAAAACGGTAAACGATACGGACCTTCCGACGTTTAAATTAATAGACGGCGACGTGGTGACGGTGGATTCCATCCTGAACCGCTTCGACAACCGTCTGGAAGTGAAGGGGGCGGTGTTCCACCCGGGGGTGTACGAGCTGAGCGGGTCGCTCAACACGGTGCGCCAGCTGGTGGAGAAGGCCGACGGACTGCTGGGTGAGGCTTTCACGGGGCGCGCGGTGCTGTATCGCGAGCGGGAGAACCTGACGCGGGAGGTGCTGCCGGTGGACATCGAGGGCATCCTGAAGGGGACGTCGCCCGACATTGCCTTGCAGAAAAATGACATTTTGTATATTCCGAGCATCCACGACTTGCAGGATCTGGGACGGGTGAGCATCAGCGGCGAGGTGAACCAGCCGGGCAGTTACCCGTATGCGGACCACATGAGTCTGGAGGACCTGGTGATTACGGCGGGGGGACTGAAGGAGTCGGCTTCGCTGGTGCGGGTGGATGTGGCACGCCGTATCCGTGACCCGAAGAGCACGGCGGAACCGGAGATGATCGGCCAGAATTTCTCGTTCGGCCTGAAGGACGGTTTCGTGGTGGACGGGCAGGCGGGCTTCGAGCTGCAGCCTTACGACCAGGTGTACGTGCGCCGCAGCCCGAGTTATGCGGAGCAGCTGAACGTGACGGTGGAGGGCGAGGTGCTCTACGGCGGCGACTATGCGCTGAACACGAAGAGTGAACGCCTGAGCAGTCTGGTGCAGCGGGCCGGAGGGGTGACACGCCATGCGTATGTGCGCGGGGCGAAGTTGCGCCGGGTGGCCAACGAGGAGGAGCTGCGACGCATGGAGGACGTGGTGCGGATGGTGCGCCGGGAAATCGGTGAGAACCTGGCCAACGCACTGGGCCTGAAGGTGGACAGCACGTTCACGGTGGGCATCGACCTGGAGGAGGCACTGGCTCATCCGGGGGGTGACGCCGACGTGGTGCTGCGCGAGGGCGACGTGCTGATGGTGCCGGAATACAACAATACGGTGAAGGTGAACGGAGCGGTGATGATGCCCAACACGGTGTCGTATGCACAGGGCAAGAGCGTGAAGTATTACCTGAGCCAGGCCGGGGGCTATTCGGCCAACGCCAAGAAGAACCAGAAGTTCATCATTTACATGAACGGACAGGTGGCGGAGGTGAAAGGCAGCGGCAGGAAACAGATAGAGCCGGGATGTGAAATCGTGGTGCCGAACAAGACGAAGAAGTTCAACTTCGCCACTGTGGTTTCGAACGCGACTTCGTTTGCCTCACTGGCAACGATGCTGGCGTCATTGGCTACGATGTTGAAATAACCTTTAATCGATGAGTATATGAATATGAAACTGAGACTGATTGTCATGAACTTCCTGCAGTTTGCCGTGTGGGGAGCGTATCTCACCTCGATGGGAACGTACCTCGCGGGGGTAGGACTGGGAGGACATATCGGCATTTTTTATGCGATGCAGGGCATTGTGTCGCTGTTCATGCCGGCGGTGATGGGTATCATTGCCGACCGCTGGATTCCGGCGCAGCGCCTGCTGGGGCTGAGCCATCTGCTGGCGGCGCTGTTTATGGCGGGTGCCGGCTATTATGCCATGACCACGGGCTCGCAGGTGGAGTTTCCGGCGCTGTTCGCCTTTTATTCCATGAGTGTGGCCTTCTACATGCCGACGCTGGCCCTGTCGAACTCGGTGGCGTACACGGCCCTCGACAAGGCGGGACTGGACACCATCAAGGCGTTTCCGCCTATCCGTACGTTCGGCACCATCGGCTTTATCTGCTCGATGTGGCTGGTCGACCTGCTGGGCTTCCAGTCGAACTACATGCAGTTCTTCACGTGTGCGGCGTGGGGCGTGGTGCTGGCGGTTTATGCGCACACGCTGCCGGAGTGTCCGGTGAGCCGCGGACAGGGGGAGAAGAAGTCGCTGGTGGAGGCGCTGGGACTGAAGGCGTTCCTGCTGTTCAAGGACCGCAAGATGGCCACGTTCTTCATCTTCTCGATGCTGCTGGGGGTGTCGCTGCAGATTACCAACGGGTTTGCCAATCCGTTCATCACGAGTTTCAGTGCTATTCCGGAATATGCCGACACGTTCGGCGTGCAGCATGCCAACCTGCTGATCTCGCTCTCGCAAATCAGTGAGACGTGTTGTATCCTGCTCATCCCGTTCTTCCTGGGACGGTTCGGCATCAAGCGGGTGATGCTCATTGCCATGGTGGCGTGGGTGCTCCGTTTCGGACTGTTCGGCCTGGGCGACCCGGGCAGCGGGGTATGGATGTTCGTGCTGTCCATGCTGGTGTATGGCGTGGCGTTCGACTTTTTCAATGTGTCGGGTTCGCTGTATGTGGACAAGGAGACGGATCTTTCCATCCGTTCGAGCGCGCAGGGGCTGTTCATCCTGATGACCAACGGTATCGGGGCGACGGTGGGCACGCTGAGCGCACAGGCGGTGGTGAACCGTTTCGTGGACTTCAACTCTACGGCGCCGCAGGTGGAAGGCTGGAGCTGTGCGTGGTTCGTGTTTGCGGCCTACGCGCTGGTGGTGGCTGTGGCTTTCGCGCTGATTTTCAAATATAAACATGTATCAAACTAAATATAAACTTTAATGACAGAAGATTATGGAACAAGAAACGGGTTTAATAGAAATGGTGATTAAGGAGATTGCCGAGGCAATCGATCTCGATAAGATAGTGGAAGACGAGGATTTCGATGAGTTCCTGACGAACCGGGAAAAAATAGAGCAGGTGTTTGTCGCGATGGATAACCGACGCCTGATGCTGGTGGAGAAGGGTGGTACACGGGAAATCATGACCGTGGTGACTCCCGACGAAGCGGGATTGCTGGAGGTGTCGTTGGCCGGTGACGAGCTGGCCAAGACTTCGCTGGCGTATCAGACCATCCAGATGTTGCGCGAGTTGGGCGTGACGCTGGAAAGTGTGGTGGCTCGTGACAAGGTGCTCTTCATTCCGCAGTGTATGCTGCACATGCGTAAGGCGGACGGCACTCCGATGGAGGTAAAGCTGCGTCTGGTGGACGCACTGTGCGTGTCAATCCTGGCGAAGATTCCGTTTTACGTGAACGCGAATTTCCTGAAGGAACAGGATCGTCCGGACTTTGTGAAGGAGGTGGTATCGAACGCGGAAGTGGTGCTGCTGCACATGATGACCGACCGCTTGCTCGAAAGGGAGATGGAAAAGGCCATCCGGAATGAGAACTATGAGTATGCCGAGATGGTGAAACGGGAGATGGAAGCCCGGAAGAAGGCGGCAGAAAACGGTGAAAACAAAGAATAAGGAGTATGCACGTATTTTATACACCGGATATTGAACAGACGCAGGAGTTGCCGGAAGAGGAAGCCGGCCACTGCCTGCGGGTGTTGCGCCTGGGAGTGGGCGACGAGGTGACGCTGACCGACGGGAAGGGGTTCTTCTACCGGGCGGTGATTGCGGCGGCCACCCAGAAGCGTTGTGTGGTGAAGGTGCTGGAGAAGACGGCGCAGGAGCCTTTCTGGAAGGGGCATCTGCACCTGGCACTGGCGCCCACGAAGAACATGGACCGCATGGAATGGCTGGCGGAGAAGGCTACGGAAATCGGGTTCGACGAACTGACGTTCCTGAACTGCCGCTTCTCGGAACGGAAGGTCATCAAGACCGACCGGGTGGAGAAAATCGTGGTGTCGGCGGTGAAACAGTCGCTCAAGGCCCGCAAGCCGGTGGTGAACGAGATGACGGATTTCCGCAAGTTCATGGAGCGGGACTTTCCGGGGCAGAAGTTCATCGCCCATTGCTATGAGGGGGAGAAGCCGCTGCTGCGCGACGTGCTGCGCCCCGACGAGGATGCCGTGGTGCTGATCGGACCGGAAGGGGACTTCAGTCCGGAGGAGGTGGCACTGGCGGCGGAAAAAGGCTTTCAGGCGGTGAGCCTGGGCAAGTCGCGCCTGCGCACGGAAACGGCGGCACTGGTGGCGGTACACCTGATGAACCTGGCGCACAGCGAGTGACCTTGATTGTGTAACTTTAAAATAAATGAGTATGAAAAAGACGTGGAAATGGATGGGGGGCCTGGCTTTGGGCATGGCGTTCCTGCTGGCTTCCTGCGGTGAGAAGAATCCGTACACGAATGTGTTGCCGAAGGATGCGGCGACGGTGGTTTCGCTGGACGTGATGGAGATGGCGAAGAAGTGTGCGCTCGACAAGCAGGCGCGGCAGACGATGGGCACGATGATGAAGTCGTCGCTCAAAGGGACTGCCGATGGCTTGGTGGACAAGATAATGGACGACCCGGAGGAAAGCGGACTGCGGCTGACCGACCGGGTGTATTTTTTTGTGATGCCGCAGATGGAGATGGGCGGTGTGCTGGTGCGCATGGCCGACAAGGACAAGCTGGAGGATTTGCTGGAGGTGCTTCAACGGCAGGGACAGTGTGAGGCGCCGGCCGACGGCGACGGTTGCCGCTGGACGGTGGCTGGCGGCGGGCTGATGGCCTGGACGGACGATGCGTTCCTGCTGCTGGCGGCCAACGGGAACCCGCGGGACTTGCAGCACCAGGCTTCGATGTGGCTCCGTCAGAAGGACGGGGAGGGCTATTCGGGCACACCGGACTTCAAGCGGCTGGAGGGAGCCGACGAGGACATCGCGGTGATGGCTTCGCTGAACCTGATGCCGAAACAGTATCTGACCATGGCGACCATGGGACTGCCGGCGGATTTGAAGCTGAAGGACCTGAAGTCGTTTTCCACACTGGATTTCCAGGACGGCAAGGCGGTGCTGGAGGTGGAGACGCTGACCGACAACAAGGTGTACAAGGACTTGCTGAAGAAGCAGGCGGAGGTGTCGGGCCCGCTGAAGGGTTCGTACCTGAAGATGTTCCCGGCGAATACGGTGGGCTGGATGAGTGCGCACGTAGACGGCGGTAAGGCGTACGACTTGCTGCGCGAGAACCCGACGGTGCGTCAGGAGCTGGACAACTCGATGATGCCGCTCGACTTTGAGGCGATTTTCAAGGCGGTGAAGGGGGATGTGGCGCTGGCCATGCCGGAGATGTCGTTCACCCCGGGCTTTATCTTCTATGCGGATGTGACGAACAGTGAGTTCATGCGCACGTTTGAGGACCTGAAGCCGCTGCTGGCGATGACCAACGGGCAGATGCGTTTGCTGGACCGGGGGGGCAAGGATGCGTATCAGTTTGTGGCCGTGGACGGCTCGATGATGGGCGTGGGCCGCGGACCGGTGTCTCTCTGGCTGGGCGTGAAGGACAAGCGTTTCTACCTG
Source organism: uncultured Bacteroides sp. (assembly GCA_900551445.1). Classification (GTDB taxonomy): domain Bacteria; phylum Bacteroidota; class Bacteroidia; order Bacteroidales; family Bacteroidaceae; genus Phocaeicola. Next base: position 112,143 of record URWA01000004.1, read on the forward strand.
ACAAACCGTGAGAGCCTGATCGGCAGCGAGGTGAAGGGCCTGACGCTGGAAGATTGCAGCTGGGCCAAGGACGTGAAAGGCAAGCTGTTCTACCTGAACGTGAACTTCCAGGCATTGTCGGCCGCTCTGCCGCAGCTTCCCTACGTGGGCATGCTGGACTACCTGACCATCGAGTCGGAAGGAACAACCAAGGCCCGCATGGTGCTGCAGATGAAGAACAAAAAAGACAATGTGCTGAAGCAGCTGGGAGAGATGTTGAAGAATTAATAATGAATAATTAATAATGAATAGCGGATAGCGAGTGATTAATAGGAAGTGTGGATTTTTTCATTATTCATTATTAATTATTCATTGATCATTGACCTCGTTTTTCATTTTTCATTATTCATTTTTCATTGAATAAAATGGACTCTATAGAATTACAGCAAACCCTGCCGGAAGTATTTGCCGGACGCGACGGAATTGTGTCGGACGTGTGGCACCGGCAGGTGGTTTTCCAGAAAGGAAAGATGTACTTGATTGAAGCGGCGTCGGGCACAGGCAAGTCGTCGCTTTGCAGTTTTATTTATGGGTATCGCACGGACTATCAGGGGATTATCACTTTTGATGGGGTGAACGTGCGGAAGCTCACGGTGAAGCAGTGGACGGATATCCGCAAGCGCTCGCTGAGCATGTTGTTTCAGGAGTTGCGGCTGTTCCCGGAGCTGACGGCGTGGGAGAACGTGCAGCTCAAGAACGGGCTGACGGGCTTTTGCCGCAAACAGCAGGTGAAGGATTGGTTCGAACAGCTGGGCATCGCCGACAAATGGGATGTGAAGGTGGGCAAGATGTCGTACGGGCAGCAGCAGCGCGTGGCTTTCGTGAGGGGGCTGTGCCAGCCGGCCGACTTTTTCTTCCTCGACGAGCCGGTGAGCCATCTGGACGACGGCAACGGGCAGATCATGGCCCGTATCCTGAAGGAAGAGGCGGCGCGCCAGGGGGCCGGCGTGATTGTGACGTCCATCGGCAAGCACCTGCCGCTGGAGTATGACAGGGTGTTGAGTTTGTAAGGTTTTTAAACGTATAAAGAGATGATCTGGAAATTATTGAGACAGCACATCAGTGTGGCGCAGCTGGCAGGGTTCTTCCTGGCCAACCTGTGTGGCATGGTCATCGTGCTGCTGAGCATACAGTTTTACAAGGACGTGTTGCCGGTGTTCACGCAGGGCGACAGTTTCATGAAGAAGGACTATGTGATTGTGAGCAAGAAGGTGAGCACGCTGGGCAGCCTGGTGAGCAAGGGCGGCACGTTCTCGAAAGGGGACATCGCCGACATGGAAGCACAGCCGTTTGCCAAGCGTACGGGGGCTTTCACTCCGGCGCAGTTTGAGGTGTCGGCGGGCATGGGCATGGCGGGCATGCAGCTCTCCACGGCCATGTTTTTCGAGTCGGTGCCCGATGAGTTTGTGGACGTGCGGCTGGAGGGCTGGACGTATCGCGTGGGGCAGGACGAGATTCCGATTATCATCCCGCGCAACTACCTGAACCTGTACAACTTCGGTTTCGCGCAGAGCCGTAACCTGCCGCAGCTGTCGGAGGGGGTGATGGGCATGATGACGCTCGATGTCCGTATCAGCGGGCAGGGGCGCACGGAACGCATGAAGGGACGCATCGTGGGCTTCTCGAACCGGCTGAACACGATTCTGGTGCCGCAGGCGTTCATGGACTGGGCCAACGGGGCTTTCGGTGACGGACGGGACAACGCGCCTTCGCGGCTGATTGTGGAGGTGGACAACCCGGCGGACGACCGTATCGCGAAGTATTTCAAGGACCGGGGGTATGACACGGAAGGTGACAAGCTGGATGCGGGCAAGACTACGTGGTTCCTGAAGATGGTGACGGGCATCGTGCTGACGGTGGGCCTGATTATCAGTGTGCTGTCGTTCTACCTGCTGATGCTGAGCATCTACCTGCTGTTGCAGAAGAACACGAAGAAGCTGGAGAACCTGCTGCTCATCGGATTCAGTCCGGCGGCGGTGGCGCGTCCGTATCAGGTGCTCACGGTGGCACTGAACGCGGCGGTGGCGGTAATCGGCGTGCTGATAGTGTGTGCGGTCCGCGGCGGGTATCTGGACATGCTGGGCCGGTTGGTACCCGACATGGAAGAGGGCAGCCTGTGGCCGGCCTTGCTGACGGCGGGCGTGCTGTTCCTGGTGGTGTCGGTGCTGAACGTGCTGGCTGTGCGGCAGAAGGTGGATTCCATCCGGTTGAAGAAGTGATGATATTACTGGTTTGAGTGCTGAAGAATGCTTAATAGAATTTTCAAACTTTAAAAAGAATAAGTATATTTGTACCCAAAATTAGTTTATGCTGTATTGTATTACATATGATATAAAGGAACTTGCTAAAGAGGAAGCCTTATTGAAACAGTTGAAAGAACTAGGAGAAACGAACCAGTTTATTTCGAATTGTTGGTTCCTTTATTGTGATAAGGACAAAGATGAAATATATGAATTGTTGAAGGCGAAACTAGATGCGCCTGATTTATTATTTATTTCTAGAACTCGTCTTTCTCATATGGCAGGATGGCTTCCTAACACTTCTGTTGAGTGGTTAAAATCGCATCCTAAATAAGATTGATTATGATTTCTTCGTTAACAATTGACAATTTCAAATGTTTTTCTTCTTCTACAGATTTCGATTTAAGTGCTTTGAATCTATTTACTGGGTATAATGGAAGAGGAAAATCTTCTGTTTTTCAGGTGCTTTTATTGTTGTCACAAAGTCTTCAAAAGAATGGAAATATAGAAAAACTGGAAGTTAATGGTGATTTTGTACGACTTGATTTGTTTGAAGATTTGGTAAATAGGAACCGTTTAGGTGATAATATTTATTTTAAATTAAAGACAACAGAAACTGAATATTCTTTAGTGGAATTAGGATACAAAGAGATGTCAGATCGAGTTGGCAAGATTGTAGAACTAAAAATAAACGGTCAGAATTATTTTCAGCAAGCCACATCCCTTTCAGATAATACGAATGTAAAACAGGAAAATCATTTATATATTTATCCAAAAGATTTCCAAAGTCTATTTATGGATTACAATTATATTTCTGCCGATCGATTGGGCCCGACTCGTTATGAAGAAAAAGAAGAAATAAATGCTTCTAACCCAGTTGGATGTAATGGTGAACATCGGCTGAATATGTTGATTAAAGAAAGTAATTTGCTGGATGAGGTGAGCCGATGGGTTAGTTATATAATGGATGGAGGAACCTTAGAAATAACAGGAGGAGAAAATAAGCAAAGTGCTGTATTGAATTTGTTATTTCAGATTGGAAAAGATAAAGGCCTTAAATCAATAAATTGCGGCTTTGGATACAGTTATATTTTGCCTATTGTAATTATGGCATTGACTATTGACCGGGGTTGTCTGTTTATCGAGAATCCTGAGGCTCATTTACATCCTAGGGCACAGTCGCGTTTAATGGAATTAATTTGTCAAATGACAAAAAATAAACATGTACAAATCTTTATTGAAACGCACAGTGAGCATATTATAAATAGTGTACGATTGTGTTCCTTAAAGAAAGATTCCCCTATAACTCATAAAGATGTGAGTCTTTATTTTTTTGATAAAGATTATACTGTTTTGCCATTAGTAATGGATGAACAAGGTCAAATATCTGAATGGCCAAGTGGTTTTTTTGATCAACAGGAGATTGATTTAAGTAATATTCTTAAACTTGGTTTGTTTAAATGATTGCTCATCTTTATATATGCGATCAGTCGTTTGTGTATAACGGTCAAGATTCCGATCGTGAAGTAGAACGAAAATTGTTAGAGTTTAAATTGATGGTGAATAAAGCTAAAGAGTATAGAGACAATGAGTTTTATTTAAACAATAATCAATTTACCAATACTGTTATACTTTCGAATAAGGTAACGATTGCAGATGTATTAAATACTGGAGAAAGGCGATTAGGGAGGGATAGTATGAATTTGTTTTTGTCCCTTTTTAAAATATGTAAGAAATGTACTTTGTCTAAAAATGAATTGGTAGAATATCTGGAATTAGAGGATGAAACTCAATGTAATGGAATATTGGTTCTAAATACGCAAGATGATTTGCCTAAAAATCATCAAGTTATTTCTACGGTAGGAGGGTGGCTCCAATTCCGTCGATATTATTTAGGTAAATATCCGGGAGATACAGTATATTTTTTGGAAGAAGCTAAAAAATATTTTACAAGACTTTGTATTCATGAGCATAATAAAGATAAATACTTAAAAGAAATCTTATCAACACATAGTCAGCGTATCGTAGCCTATTTGAGTGTATTAAATGATTTTTTTATTTCTGATTATAAGGAATTTAAAGGTGATTTAATTCAGTATCTTCCTATGTTCTCAAAAAAATATAAGATTGATGGTGCTTCTTTTGAGGGCAAAAAAGAAGAAAAATTCAAGTGTACTTTTAAAGATAAAAATAATGAGCACATAGAAATGTATTGTGAGCCCCATCTTAAAATGTATACTGATAATTTTGGAAATGCAAATCAGCAAGGTCGTATTTATTTTAATGCTCCTCGGAAGGGTGACGAAATATTGTATGTAGGATTCATATGTAGGCATTTATAAATTAAGTATAATCGACACATGAAAAAACTGAAGAATGTATGGCTTTATCTAAGCTTTCTGTTGTTTGTGGCCGGCATGGCAAGTTGTAGTTCCGAAGACCCTACGGGTGTGGAGGTATCGCGTGAGGATATCATCGGCACGTGGAAGGTGACGGCGAATGACTGGTCGGATTCGGAGGGAGATTCCGGACGGAATGACCACGTGGAAATGACGCTGACCCTGAACAGTGACGGCACGACGTCTTTCCAGGGGTATCACTACCAATGGACGTTGGGCAAGCAAGGGGTGCTGACCATTTCGGGGGCGGGCAACCTGAACGTGCGGGTGACGATTCTTTCGCTGGACGACGGGGTGCTGCAGGCTACGTATTCCTTCAGTTCCTCTTCGGAAGCATACGAGGTGGATGGAAACTATACCTTCCAGCGGATGTGATTTTTCTTGAAATTTTTAGACAGAAGAACACAAGGACATAAGGGCAGAGGTGTTTGTTTTATGTCCTTGTGTTCTTTTGTTCTTCTGTCCAACCCCCACTCCATGTGACCGCACACACCTGAAATTTATGTAAATAATTGTTTAATAAAAAACGGCTGTGTGAACGAGTGTAAAACGCTCTGTCCGATATCCCTTGATTTATGTCTATTATTGGGGGAATCAGTATAAAATATGTTACATGGAGTTACACCTATGTGAGTTTATTCTGTAAATTTGCGTTACATAAATGGTCAAACTTTTGACAAACACCCGGGACGTTTGGAAGAAGAGAGACCAAGAAGATTCATTTTTAATTAAAATAATAGCTTATGTCAAAAATCGTTGGACACATTTCGCAGGTAATCGGTCCGGTGGTCGATGTGTACTTCAAGTTCGAAGAAGGACAAGACGTGGAACACGCCTTGCCGAAAATCCACGATGCCATGACGATCGCCCGTAGCGACGGTCGTACGCTGGTGATTGAAGTACAGCAACACATCGGTGAAGACACGGTACGTTGCGTGGCCATGGACAGCACGGACGGATTGAAGCGCGGACTGGAAGTCGTTCCTACCGGTCATCCGATCACGATGCCTATCGGTAACCAGATCAAGGGCCGTGTGATGAACGTGGTAGGTGACACCATTGACGGAATGAAGAGTCTGGACAAGAAAGACGGATTCCCCATTCACCGTGAACCTCCGAAATTCGAAGACCTGGCTACCACCCAGGAAGTATTGTTTACCGGTATCAAGGTGATTGATTTGCTGGAACCTTATCTGAAAGGTGGTAAAATCGGTCTGTTTGGTGGGGCGGGCGTCGGAAAAACCGTGCTCATCAAAGAGTTAATCAACAACATTGCCAAGAAACACAATGGTTTCTCCGTGTTTGCAGGTGTGGGTGAGCGTACCCGTGAAGGTAATGACTTGCTGAGAGAAATGATTGAATCTGGCGTAATCCGCTACGGTGACGACTTCCTTAAGAGTATGGAAGAAGGCAACTGGGACCTCTCGAAGGTGGATTACAACGAAGTGGAAAAATCGCAGGTGGCCATGGTGTTCGGTCAGATGAACGAACCTCCCGGTGCCCGTCAGTCTGTGGCGCTTTCCGGTCTGACTCTGGCAGAGTCTTTCCGTGACCGTCAGACAGGCGAGAACGGTCCGCGCGATATCCTGTTCTTTATCGACAACATCTTCCGTTTCACGCAGGCAGGTTCCGAGGTTTCCGCCTTGCTGGGACGTATGCCGTCTGCAGTAGGTTACCAGCCGACACTGGCTACGGAAATGGGTCAGATGCAGGAACGAATCACTTCTACGAAGAACGGGTCTATCACTTCTGTTCAGGCGGTGTATGTGCCTGCCGACGACTTGACCGACCCTGCTCCGGCTACAACCTTTACGCACCTTGACGCCACTACGGTGTTGAGCCGTAAGATTACTGAGCTGGGTATCTATCCGGCTGTGGATCCGCTGGACTCTACGTCGCGTATCCTCGACCCGCTGATTGTGGGAAAGGAACACTACGAGACTGCTCAGCGCGTGAAACAGATTCTGCAGCGTAACAAGGAACTTCAGGATATTATCTCCATCCTGGGTATGGATGAACTTTCGGACGAAGACCGTCTGACAGTGAACCGTGCCCGCCGTGTACAGCGATTCCTGTCGCAGCCGTTTGCCGTGGCTGAACAGTTCACCGGTGTGCCGGGTGTGATGGTTTCCATCGAAGACACCATCAAGGGCTTCAAGATGATTCTGGACGGCGAGGTGGACTATCTGCCTGAACAGGCCTTCCTGAACGTGGGTACCATTGAGGATGCCATCGAGAAGGGTAAGAAGTTGCTGGAAGCTGCAAAGAGTTAATAATTAAAAGTTAAAAGTTAAAAGCTGATAGCTTAATATGAAAGAACTTCATCTGGTTATCGTTTCACCCGAACGCCTGGTTTACGAAGGAAAAGTGAGCCTGGTGACCTTTCCGGGAGGTGCTGGAAAATTCCAGGTCATGGCCGACCATGCCCCGCTGATTTCCACGCTCGCGGCAGGGGAAGTGAAATACGTGGCCGGAAAGGAAACGCACTCGCTGCAAATCAAAGGCGGGTTCGTGGAAGTCAAAAACAATCAGATTTCAGTCTGTGCCGAACTCTGAGAAGAGTGGGGCGGACGTTGAACCGAATATGTTTTTGGCGGCTTTCCGAATGAAAAACCGCACGATACTATGTTTTTGTTGACCGTGAAGAAAAAATTTGTGAAAGAATTGACCGTGATAGGAATCGTACTGACAGCGCTTGTCGCCGTGGTGTATCACTTGTTCATCCCCGACAGGTATTTCCTGTGGTTTCCTGCCATCCCGATATTCTTTTATCTTTTCGGTCTTTTTTACATAGAAATGTTCGCGTTCAATTACCGTTTGGGTATCCAGAAGATTGCAATGACCTATCTGGTGTGCAAGGCGTTGAAATTCATCCTGAGCGCACTGGTGCTGATATTCTACGGATTTGTGATTGAGCATGAAGTAGTGGCCTTCATGGTGACCTTCATCTTCTTTTACTTTGCGTTTCTGATATTCGAAACCCGTTTTTTCCTTCTTTTTGAAGCGAAACTCAAATTAAGACAAAAAACAAATGATGAAAAAAATACGGTACATAGTGATTACGCTGCTACTGCTGATGGTGGTTCCGGCCGCCACGGTGAAGGCACAGGCCGCTGAGGGCGACGTGGACGTGAATGAACTGGTGTTCGGACACATCGGCGACGCGTATGAGTGGCACATCGCGACCTTCGGCAACACGGAGGTGCGCATCCCGCTGCCCGTCATCGTGAAAAGCAGTACAGGCTGGCACGTGTTCTCGTCTGCCCGGCTGGAGGAAGGTCCTTACGAGGGTCTCTACGTGGCCAAGGGCGGCAGCTACGACGGCAAAATCGTGGAACGGAACGCGGCCGGCGAGGAGGTGCGTCCGCTGGACATCTCCATTACGAAGAATGTGCTGGGCTTGTTTATCAACAGTGCGGTGCTGCTGGTGATTATGCTGAGCTGCGTGCGCTGGTACAAGAAACATCCGCTGGAAGACGGGGCGCCCAAAGGGGGTGTCGGCATGATAGAGGCTACGGTGATGTCGATTTACAACGACGTGATAAAGGGCTGTGTGGGCGAGAACTACCGCCGCTACGCACCTTATCTGCTCACTGCTTTCTTCTTCGTGCTGGCCAACAACCTGATGGGGCTGATTCCGATTTTCCCCGGGGGAGCCAACGTGACGGGTAACATCGCCATTACGATGGTGCTGGCCCTGTGTACGTTCGTGCTGACCAACGTGTACGGTACGAAGGCTTACTGGAAGGAAATCTTCTGGCCTGATGTGCCTACCTGGCTGAAGGCGCCGGTGCCTATGATGCCGTTGATTGAATTCTTCGGTATCTTTACCAAGCCGTTTGCACTGATGATCCGTTTGTTTGCCAACATCATGGCAGGACATGCGGCAGTGCTGAGTCTGATTGCCATTATCTTCATCACGGTGAAATCGGGACCGGTAATCAACGGTTCGATGACGGTGGTGGCTGTGGCATTCGGCATTTTCATGGATGCGCTGGAACTTCTGGTGGCATTCATCCAGGCATACGTGTTCACGATGCTGTCGGCCGTGTTTATCGGCTTGTCGCAGGTGAAGGAGCATGCCAAGAAATAATAGATTAAAGAAAATTAAAGTATAACCTTTTAAAACAAGAAAATTATGTTATTGTCAGTTTTATTGCAGGTAGCTGCAGGTGTAGGTATTAGTAAATTGGGCGCCGCTATCGGTGCAGGTATTGCAGTTTTGGGTGCCGGTATCGGTATCGGTAAGATTGGTGGCTCGGCAATGGAGGCAATGGCCCGTCAGCCGGAAGCTTCAGGCGACTTGCGTATGAACATGATCATCGCTGCCGCCCTGGTAGAAGGTGTGGCTCTGATTGCCATCGTGGTTTGTTTGTTGACATTGTTCTTGTAATAAATAAAACAGTAAGTTATGGGATTATTAACTCCGGATCCGGGGCTGCTGTTCTGGATGATTATCACCTTCGGAGTCGTGTTCTTCATTTTGGCGAAATACGGCTTCCCGGTAATCATCAAGACGGTGGAGGACCGGAAAGCATACATTGACAACTCGCTCAAGGCAGCTCGCGAGGCCAACGAACAGCTGGCGAACGTGAAGGTGGAAGGAGAGAAAATCCTGACACAGGCTCACGAGGAACAGAGCCGTATATTGAGTGAGGCTGCGGCTACACGCGACCGTATCATCAAGGACGCTCAGGACAAGGCCTTCGCCGAAGGCAACCGCCTGATGGAGGAGATGAAGAAGCAGATTGAAACGGAAAAGGAAAGTGCCATCCGTGACATCCGCCGTCAGGTAGCTGTGCTGTCGGTGGGCATTGCGGAAAAAATCATGCGCAGCAAACTGGCCGACGAGAAGGAACAGTCCGCGCTGATTGACCGTCTGCTGGATGAAATGATTGAATCTTCTAAAAAATAAATGAGTTATGAATACAGGAGTCGTTTCGAGGCGTTTCGCGAAGGCGCTGCTGGCGTATGCGAAGGATGAGGGACAGGAAGACAAGGTGTATGAGGAGGTGAGAACACTGGCCGCACACTTTGTGGAGGTGCCCGGCCTGCGCCGCGCCATTGAGAATCCTGTGCTGGAGAAAAGCAAGAAAGTGGAGCTGCTCTGTGAGGCGTCGGGTGGAAAGACGGTGAGCAAGGTGCTCACACGCTTCTTCAATCTGGTGCTGGAGGAGAGACGGGAAAAGTTCTTGCAGTTCATGACGTGGTCGTACATCGACCTTTATCAGGAGGACAAAAACATTCTCATCGGTAAGCTGACGACCGCTGCAAGCTCGCCCAAACTGGTGGAACACTTGCAGAAACTGGCTGCGGCACGTACGCAGGGAAAGGTGGTGCTCGAAGAAAAGGTGGACAAGAACCTGATCGGAGGGTACATCATCGAACTGGCGGGGTACCGGCTGGATGCTAGTGTGGCCAATCAGCTGAAGCGCGTGAAACAGCAGTTTATCGCGAAGAACAGAAGAATAGTGTAAACAATGAATAATGAAAAATGAATAATGAAAAACGTTTTCAATTGTTCGCTATTCATTTTTAATTGTTCATTATTAATTATTAATTAAAAAGAACTATGCCAGAAAATACAATAAAACCCAGCGAAGTTTCAGAGGTGTTGCTCCAACAGTTGAAGGGGATTGACAACTCGCTGAAATTCGACGAAGTAGGTACCGTACTTCAGGTGAGCGATGGTGTGGCACGTATTTACGGTCTGCGTAATGCGGAAGCCAACGAGTTGCTGCAGTTTGAAAACGGTATCATGGGAACGGTGATGAATCTGGAGGAGGACAACGTGGGAGCCGTGCTCCTGGGTCCGACCGACCAGATCAAGGAGGGGATGATTGTAAAGCGTACCAAGCATATCGCTTCCATCAACGTGGGCGAATCCATGCTGGGACGTGTCATCGACCCTCTGGGCGTGCCTTTGGACGGACGCGGTGAGATTGGCGGCGAGCTCTGCGAAATGCCGCTGGAGCGCAAGGCGCCGGGTGTGATCTTCCGTCAGCCGGTAACTGAACCGTTGCAGACGGGTCTGAAGGCCATCGACGCGATGATTCCTATCGGCCGCGGACAGCGTGAGCTGATCATCGGCGACCGTCAGACGGGTAAGACCGCCATCGCCATCGATACCATCATCAACCAACGTGCGAACTTTGAAGCCGGAAATCCGGTGTACTGTATCTATGTGGCCATCGGTCAGAAAGGTTCTACCGTGGCCAGCATCGTGAACGCCCTGCGTGAAAAGGGTGCCATGGACTATACCATCGTGGTGGCTGCCACGGCTTCCGACCCGGCTGCCATGCAGTATTTCGCTCCGTTTGCGGGTGCTGCCATCGGTGAGTATTTCCGTGATACCGGCCGTCATGCCCTCGTGGTCTACGATGACTTGTCAAAACAGGCCGTGGCTTACCGTGAGGTGTCTTTGATTCTGCGTCGTCCGTCCGGACGTGAGGCTTATCCGGGTGATATCTTCTACCTGCACTCTCGTCTGTTGGAACGTGCGGCGAAGATCATCAGCCAGCAGGAAGTGGCCGAGCAGATGAACGACCTGCCTGCCAGCCTGAAGGGCAAGGTAAAGGCCGGCGGTTCACTGACTGCCCTCCCGATTATCGAGACGCAGGCCGGCGACGTGTCTGCCTACATCCCGACCAACGTGATCTCCATTACCGACGGTCAGATCTTCCTGGAAACCGACTTGTTCAACCAGGGTTTCCGTCCGGCCATCAACGTGGGTATCTCCGTTTCGCGTGTGGGTGGTAGCGCACAGATCAAGAGTATGAAGAAAGTGGCCGGTACGCTGAAAATCGACCAGGCTCAGTATCGTGAACTGGAAGCCTTCTCCAAGTTCAGCAGCGACATGGACCCGGTAACGGCCATGGCCATCGACCGCGGACGTAAGAACAACCAGCTGCTGATTCAGCCGCAGTACTCACCGATGCCGGTGGGCGAGCAGGTGGCTATCCTGTACTGTGGTACGCACAGCTTGATGCGCGACATTCCTATCGCCAAGGTACGTGCGTTCCAGGATGCTTTCCTCACCACGCTGCGTGCGAACCATCAGGCCGACGTGCTCGACGTGCTGGCAGCCGGAAAGATCAACGACGACGTCACAGCCATTATCGAAAAAGTAGCGGCAGAAACTGCCAGACAATTTAAAGCATAATCCTCATGGCATCACTGAAAGAAGTTAAAGGAAGAATCAACTCAATCAACGGCACGCTGAAGATTACTTCGGCGATGAAGATGGTGGCCTCGTCGAAACTGCACAAGGCGCAGGAGGCCATTGAAAACATGCTTCCTTACGAGCGCCGGCTGCACCGCATGCTCGACCATTTCCTGGGTGCGGGGCTGACCGTGGAGTCGCCTTTTGCAGTGAAGCGTGAAGTGAAGAAAGTGGCCGTTGTCGTATTTGCATCCAACAGCAGCTTGTGCGGCGGATTCAACGTGAACGTGATCCGTCACTTGCACGAGGTGGTGGAAGAGTATGCCGGAAAGGTGGGCCGCGAGAACATCGTGATTTACCCGGTGGGCCGGAAGGTGGCCGACGCGGTGAAGAAGATGGATGGCGTGGTTTCGGCCGGCGATTACCAGCACATGAGCGGGAAACCGAACTACAAGGAGGCTGCCGACCTGGCTGCCGACCTGATGCAGAGGTTTGCTGCCGGTGAATTCCAGCAGGTGGAACTGCTGTACAACCACTTCAAGTCGACTTCTTCGCAGGTGCTGACCCGCGAGACGTATCTCCCGCTGGAACTCAATGCGGCGAAGACGGACGACACGGAAGAGGCTGCCGACGAAATGCAGGCCGACTACATCATCGAACCTTCGCCGGAACAGGTGATGCAGGAACTCCTGCCGAAGGTGCTCCGCCTGAAGATTTACACCGTACTGCTCGACTCTACGGCTTCGGAACATGCTGCCCGTACGATGGCCATGCAGATTGCCACGGATAATGCAAATGACTTGATACAGGAACTGACCTTGATTTACAACAAGAGCCGTCAGCAGGCCATCACGAATGAGCTGCTGGATATCGTGGGCGGGACAATGGCCTGACCCCCGGTGCCGGTTCTTGCACTGCATAAAAAAACGAGGCTGTCTCAAAATGAATTGAGATGGCCTCTGTCGTTTCATATCAGACTGAAGTCGTTTGGATTTTTCTCAAAAAAAGGAATTTACAAGTTTCTTTCTACAGATTTCATGGTTTCAAACCGTTTTTGAGGGTGGTAAGAAGCCTCTTAAGAGGCTACTTTTGCAAGATTATGCGCTATGGCCAGCAGGCCAAATTCAATTTCCACCTTCTTCAGTCCACGGAGATGGAACCTCTTGAAGTGCTTGTTGTTCTTGAGGTTTCCAAATACGGCTTCCA